>NZ_AP043840.1:0-10569 GCF_055398025.1 Halopelagius fulvigenes
TCTTAACCGCGTAGGGCCAAGTGGACCGCGGAAGGGGGCGCTCACTGCTCGTCCTCTCGCTCCCCGCGCTCGACGGTCACGACCCGTTCGGCGTGCTGCTCGTCCGCCATGCTCTCCAAGAACAGCGGCAGGTCGTCACTTCCGACCTCGTACTCTCGGTACTCCGGTTCGTCCGCGAAGGGGGTAACCGTAAGGACCGTGAACACCGCGGGGGCCACGACGGTACGGTAGTCGGTCATTGCTCCTCCGTGGGAAGCCACAGAAGAACGCTCCCGACCTTCCGCTGGCCGACGCGCCCCTCCTCTGCAAGGTCGCTCAGGCGAGCGTGCGCGGTGCGGTACTTGCACCCCACGGCGTCGGCCACGTCCCGCGTCGTGAGGCCGGCGTCGTCGCCGTCGCGCACGGCGTCCAGAAAGTCCTCGTCGGAGAACTTTCTGGTGAACCGTTTAGTCGTCTCGTCTCTCTCGTCGTAGGGCATGGTATCAAACGTCTCCATGCAGACGTACGACATGGGAGTACATAAACCCATGCATTCGGACGCCTCGGGTGGTTGAACCTTCAAGGCACATTTAAGCCCCTTGCACTCGTATGTATGGGTGTAGAAGGCCGGTCCCCTCGGGGGCGTAGAAGTGCCCCGGGTGCGCCAACACCCGGGATTGGCCTTCTAAGGAGCCGAAGACCATGCAAAACAACGAATCCGACGCTGTTGAAGGCATCGCTCTCACCACCGACCCCGAACCGCGCGACGTGCGCGCCGTCACCGAGTACATGACGGTCCTCCCGAACGGTCCCCGCGTCGAGGACGCCGACGACCTGTACTGCGTCGTCTCACAGTCCGGCGGTGAGTACACCGTGGACGCCCGGACCGGTGCGTGCGACTGCCCCGACGCCACGCACAACCTCGACGACGAACTGTGCAAGCACGCCCGCCGCGTCGCTATCATCCGCGGTGAGCGTCCCTTCCCCGCGGTCCCCGTCGCCGACGTGGACGACCAAATAGGAATTCACGTCCGCGGTGGCCTCACACTCGCCACTCTCACCGGGTCGGACACCCCGCGCCGTCTCGTCGCCGACGGTGGCCGCGTCGAACCACGGGAACCCCTCACGCCCGGTGAGCGTCCCCCGGAGTGCGACTGCTCTCCCTACGCGGAGGAGCTGCCGTGCTTCCCCTGCTACCGCGCGGGATTCCGGTCCCCCGCCGACGTGACCGCTGAGAACGACGACTAACCCGACGTGAACCCCGGGACGGAGGGGGAGAAACCACCCCTTCCGCGCTTCTACCACTGATAATTATGACCCGTGAAACAAAAGGCGACGTTTCTGACCTGTTCGCCGACCTGCCCCGTACCACCCTGCCGACCGCCACCGAACGCGCCGTCGCCCGGACGCGCTACCCGCCGGACGTTCAGCGAGAACAGAGCGTCCCCGACCCGCACCACTCCGTCAAGGTCCCCGTCGAGGTCGAGGTCCCCCCGTGGGTCCTCGCCAGCGCCGCGTGGAGAGCGTCCATCGCCGACGCCGACCTGTCGGACGCCGCGCTCACCGACCTGCTTAGAGACTACGTGTCGCTCTCCCTCCGCTTCGTGACCCCCGACGGGGAGGACGCCACCGCCGCCGTCCGCCGCCGCGTCGAGAGCGACGACTGACACGGGGACACCTCACCGTCCCTACAAGTCGGTTCTACTCTGCAAAACGGAGTGTACGAAATTCGGGACCGTCGGGGAGAAACAGCGCGTTCGAGAGCCAATTCCCGTTCGCATATAACCGACCGCCGGACGGCGTGGCGACGCGCCCTCGCGCCGCTCGTGCCGCCGTCGTTACCACGTCGCTGGGACCTTCGGTCGCCCCTTGCCGTGGCCCATACACGCGTAGCGGAGCGCGTCGAGACAGTGGTCCGTCGCCGTCGACTTGCCGACCTGTTCCTCCTTGTAGGAGAAGAACTCCCGAATGAGGTGCTGGCACTCCTTGGAGACGTACAGCCCCGCAGCGGGGCGTGAGTCGAACGTCACGAGGTCGCCGTCGCCGTCCAACGTCGGGGACACCTTCGGACGGGTGTTCATCTCGCCGTCTACTTCGAGACGGTGGCGCACCTCCGAGATACCCGTGTCGATGGACTTCTCCGCTTTCACCGCGCTGTAGCCCGCCTGTTGGAACTTGATAATCTCGGAGGGTTCGTGTTCGGCGTAGATGGTTCCCTTCGGCTTGCCGTTCTCGTTGAGCCACGCTATCGCGTCCTCGACGTGCGTCTCCGACTCGTGGAACTCGTCGAGGACCACCAACTGCCCCTGCGAGGTCTTCCCGATTTCCAACAGGACACGCGGGTCGTTCCATCCGGCGTCGTACCCGTAGATGCGCCACCCGTCGGTCACGAGGGCGTGCGCTTCGTCCCGGGGGAGGACGTGCGTGTCGCGGTCGAACGCGGGATACACGAGGCCGGTGGCCGCCGCAAAGCCCCCGTGAAGCGCCTGCTGCTCCTTCCCCGTCCCCTCGAACTTCCGGCGGAATCGCTCTTTGTCGCCGTCCGTGAGGTACGGATTGTCGAGCATCGACGCCGTGAGAACGTTAATGTCGAGACCGATAGGGTCGCCCTCGGCGTCTTGGCGCTTCTCCAGAATCTCCCACGCGGCGTTGAAGCCTTCGCCCGTCAGCGTCCACAGTTGCGTCTTCGGGCCGTCCACGCCCCGGAGACGGGTCGTTATCATGTCGTTGAGGTCGTGTAGCACCTCGCCGTAGTGAGACGGTTCGTCGGCCCACACGGCACCAAACTCCGCGCCCGCGTAGCGTGAATACTTGTCCGCACTCCCGAGCAGGATAGTCGAACCGTTGTGAAGGGTGAGCAGGTGGCTCTGCCGGTTGTAGTCCGCGACTATCGGCGAGGACTCCGGCCCGTTGAACGTCGAGGTCACCGAATCCGTCCGTTCGCCGGGGAGTTGCTGGAACAGTTTAGGGTACGTCGTGTTCCGCGCCTTCTGAAAGTCCACGCCGAGGGCGAGAAACGACGACTCCGGGTAGTCGAGGGCGTTCGCTATCAACCACCGCGCGCCGAACACGGACTTGCCCGCGCCGTACCCCGCGAGAAACGCCACGAGGTCGTAGTCGTCGGATTCGATGGTGTCGAGACAGTCGCTCTGTGCGCCCCACACGTCGTAGTAGAGCGTCGCGTCGTCGGCGTCGAACTCTATGCCGTCCGGGCGGGCTTCGGGGTCGGCGTCGCGCCACTCGACGGACACGTCTCCCGCCGCCGGGTCGGTCCCGCCTTTCACCTCCTCGAGGTCGCGTTTTAGGCGCTTTTCGGTCGGCGTCGTCACCGTCGCACCCGGGCGGTGTCCCGCTGCTCTTTCAGTTCCTCTATCTCTTCGGCCAGTTCCTGAAGCGTCTTGTCTTGGAGGACCTTCTGCTTCGTGCGAATGAGGTAGGCGAGGGCGCGGTACTGCTGGATGCGGACCTTCTCGCGGTCCACGTCACGGATGCGTCCGTTCTCGATGTCGTCGCGCAGGCTCTCTATCGTGGCGTCCACTTCCGCCAGCATACTGTCGTACTCGTCGGCCGCCGCGTGAGAGGCGGGTTTTCCCGTCTGAGAGGCGTTTTCTGAGGTCATTTTCGCTTGTATCGTGTAAAATCGGGCGTCTGAGCGCGTTCGGGGTGGTTCGTAAGTGCCGCTTATCTACCGCTTATCTCGGTCGTTTCGGAAGGCACCGCCGCGCCCCCATGAGAGGACGCGAGATGCCGAGCGAACTGCACCGAGACGAGAGTGTCGACGACGACCGCGCCGAATCCGCTGGATGAACAGCTACACCTCTCCCGCGCTTCTCGTCGTGGGGTCATCGGTGAGTGCGTCACTGGTAGTAGGGAAGGTCGACGGGCGTGTCCTCCGCGTCGGCGGTCACGTTCTTCTCTATCATCGAGGCCGTCGCCTTGGTGAGAAGGGCAATGTCGCTCGCGTCGAGGGCGTCGAACGCCTCCTCCGGAATCGGTTCGTCCTCGCCGGTCAGCGTCGCGTAGACACGTCCGAGGGTCGCGGCGGCGTCTTGCACCCACTCCTCTCTCTCGGGCCTGTAACCGGGCGGGATTCTCTCCTCGACGGCGTTCTCGACGACGGACGCGCTCAGTTTCGTAAGTCGCGCAGCGTCGGCGGTCGTCCCAACGTGAAACGTCGAGGCAGGGACGAGTTCCTCGCCGGTCAGCGTCTCGTAGACGCGTGCAAGTGTCTCTCCCGCCTCGGCCACGTCCGCCCGGCCGTCGTCGGCGGCGTCGGCGTCGGCGTCGGCGTCGCTCTCGGTGTCGTCCGTGACACCGCGGGCGAACGCGTTGAATGTCGTCTGTCCGTCGGCCATGCGTTTAGGAGTGCGATTTCACGTAAACCCGGTAGTGGGCGGACTCCTCCTCTCCGACGTGGGTCAGCGTGTACCGCATCGCCGTCGGGAGCGAGTCGTCGCGGTGCATCCGCTCGGTGCAGGGGTCCTCCTCGGTCCCGGTCACCTCGTAGGTCATCCACTCGTGGGTTCCCCTCGTGGTTACGGCGCGTGCGAGGGTGTAGGGTGCGGGGCCGCCGTCGTTGCCGTCGTCGACGAGGAGAGTCACGACTTCCGCGTAGGACTTGCTCGTGCTGACGGTGAACTCTAACGACTCCCCGGGGCCGAGGTCCGCGTCGTGGTACCCTTCGGCGCATACCGCGGGCATCTATACGTCCTCCTCGTCCAGCTGCTCGCGCACCTCCTGCTCCTTGCGGGCCTTCCGTTCGGCGATGCTCTCGGGTTTTTCGAGGGCGAAGTAGTCGGCGTTCGTGACGACGTTCTCCGTGCGCTCCTCCCACTCAGACAGACTCCCGGCCCCCACGTCGGTCCCGGTGTTCGCCCGCGTCTCCTTGCCCGTTTTCTCGGCGGCCTGCGCCTCTAACCACTCGTTGTAACCGCCGTATCCAGTGTTGACTCTCGGTTCCGAGCGGTCGTGCGCCGAGACGGTGGACTGTACGCCGAGGAAGTTGCCCACGGGCTTGTCGTCGTCGTCGCTCTGCGCGGTGTTCTGCCGGTCGTCGGCGTCGGCGTCGTCGCTCTCCTCGCGTTCGGTGAGAAGGTCGCGCAGTTCGGCCTGCTCCTCGCGGAGGGCGGCTATCTCCTTGTGGAGGTCCGCCTGTATCTCCTCGTTCGTCCGGGTGTCGTTCTCGTCGCTCTCGTCGCTCTCGTCGTGTCCGCCGCAGGAGCATTCTCCCGCGCGCGTGTGGTTGGCTCTCATTCCGCTCATAGTGATAGTCTCGTTCGCTCTCGGTTCGCCGAGTCCGCACCCCTCCGACACCGAGCAGTTCCCCTCCTCCGTCAGTCCCGTAAGGAGGGCGAAGTGGTCGGGCGTGAGGTTAGTCTGTATCGCGTTGTACCCGCGTCCGTCGTGAACACCCGTCTGCGTCACTAACTCGGGGACGTAGCCGGGGCTAATTTCCACGACGTTGCCGCGCTCGAAGGCGTCGGCTGCGTGTTCGAGGTCGCCGCCGAAGTTCCCGCGAAGGGCCTGCTCTATCCACGCCTCTCCTCGGAGACGGTCGCCGTCGGCCTCGACGTTCTGGAGGATACCGACTACCGGGGTGTCGCTCTCGGGGTCGGAGACGCCGGTGTACTCCCCGTTCGCCGTCGGGTGACCGAGCGTCACTGCCACGCCGTTCCACTTGGGCGCGCTCTCGGCCAGTTCCTCTTTCGGTAGGTACTCCCGCGTCGTTCCGCCGCGTCCGTCGGGGTAGCTGTAGACGCCCGACTGAAACAGGACGCCGGGAACCACGAGGTAGTCCGTCCCGGTGGCGTCCGTCTCGACGCGAACGCTCGACGAGTCTCCGGGGGTCGGTCCCGAGAGGTCGGGCGTGGCCGTCTCGACGGCGTGGTTCTGGCGTCCGCTCATTTCTCCTCGGCGTCGCGGAAGGCGGGAATCGTCCGGCGGAGGACTTCTTCGTGGGTTTCGTAGCGGTTTCGCTTCAGGTCCCACAGGACTTCGAGACACTCTCGGGAGACGGAAATCGTGGTCTTGTCCGAAGTGTTCTGTCCGCGGGGGTCGGTAGTTTGGCTCATAATCAGTTGCAGAGGCGTCCTATGGCACTGTATTATAATCCCACCGACTTAAGTCTTCGGATATCTGTAATTTCGATTACACATGAAGGGAAGGCGCGACGCCGCGTCTCACGCTCCGACGCGGCGGGTCCGTGACCCCAGTGTCAGAACCCGGAGGTATCCAAGAAGAAACGGCGGGGCGTGGCCGTCGCTCTCGGTCCGGTGGCGAGCGGCGCGGGGGAGGGTACGCTACGGGATGTAGTACCGCGTCTCCCCGTCGGACTCTGCCTTTCTCACGTCGAGGTACGTTTCCCCTTGGATTGTAGATAGGGCGTCTCTCACCGGTTTCTCCTCACACCCCGTTTGTTCGCACAGTTCGGACATGGTGAGAGGGTCATCCTGAAGCGCCCGCTTCACCCGCACGGTGGTTTGTTCGTACTCGTCTCCGTTGCCCTCGGTGTCGGACTCGTCGTCTGTGGTTACGAGAGCCACGACCTCCTCGTCTCCTTCTATGGGGCCGACTCCGAGAGAGGCACGGTCGAACCCTTCGAGGTCATTCATAGCCCCGAGCGTCGAGATTCCGGTACACTGAGAGACACCGGCGGTATACTGGTCGGTGCACTTCACGAAGGAGCCGGGCTGTTCGGCCAGTTCGCGGAAGCGGTCGCGGTAGTCGCTGTGGGCATTCAGAAGGTCCTCGCTCCGTATGTCGTGGTCCTTGGCGTACTTCGAGATAGCGTCGAAGGACCGGGGGAGGTTGATGCGGACCTGCTCTCGCGGCGTACACTCGTGCACGATTTCGTAGTGCTGGCCCTGTTCGAGGTACCCCGCCACGACCGCGCGCTCGAACAGTTCAATGAACCGGTCGGTGTGGCTCTTACGCTTCCCTGCCGGGCCGATGCGCTCGACAACGTATTCGAGAGCGTCGTTCAGGTCCTCCTCCGTCGGAAGGCTCTCCGTGTCCGCGCCGACGTGCTCCGCAAACTCGTGGTAGAGCGTGAATCCGAACACGACTGTCTGGAGGCCCTGCATTTCGAGGTCGTCTAATTCATCGACGACACCGAGGGCGTCCGCACGGGCGTGGGCGTGTTCGAGGGAGTCGTACCACAGTCTGCGAAGGCGGTTTTCGTCGAACCCGGTGACGAATCGGTAGTATGCGAGCGCGTGCTCAGCCGGGTCGGGGGCGTCCGACCCAAGTTCCAATTCGCCGCCGTCGACGCGGGCTTTGCCGACGAGGTTCTTGTACGCCTCCGCCGTCTCCGTGCCTGCGTCTGTCGTTTCGGTCCGGAACTGGGTCATGACCGACCGGCGGCGCTCCGCGGGTCCCTGTATCGACTGTTCGCCCGAAACCACAACGGGGGCTTCAATCTTGTACTCGTCCGTCGTCTTGTCCGCGTTCCCGCGGACCTCCAAGGCACCGCGCGTCGCCTTCCGGTAGAGGTTGTGGAAGAAGTCGAGACGGTACGACGAAATGTCGCTGGGCTTGTACTCGTCGAACCACAGGGGGAGGCTGTTCGTACAGGAGAACGTCGCCACCTGCGCGAAGTTCGACGAGTCGACCGAGAACGGTTCGCCGGCCATGCCGAAGCACCGCCACAGGTACGAGAGCGTCGTCGTCTTCCCGCTTCCCGTGTCTCCGGTGACGTTGAGGTGGTTGAACTCACCACTCTCCGTGAACTTCTCGATGAGAGGCCGGAACGGTGCGGCGTAGAACCACCCGAGAACCGGGAGCAACCGCTCGGCGTCCCGCGTGAACGGGACCGTCTCCAGTATCTCGGCCACAGACGAGGAATCGTACTCGGCGGTGTCCGACGGCATCTCGACGAGTCTCTCCGGGGTTATCTCGCGTTCGAGGTACACCGTCTCCGGTTCCTCCGCCCACCCGTCTGCGCGGAGCGTCCGACCGGGCAGCGCGAACTCGTCGCCGTGTAACCCCATGTGCCGAACTCCGAGACGGTGGGGTGCGTCCTGCTGGTCGACCCACATACGGAGGGCGTCGAGGAGGTCTTTCACGAAGGGGGTCCTATCCCCGAGTTGGGGAATGTTGAACTTCGTGCCGAACCGTTCGCCGAGTATCTCGTCGTCGAAGCGGTCCTTCCGGTTGAACACCTTCGGTTCAATCGGCTTCTCGAACGTCTCCCCGGATTCGAGCGTGGCTTTCAGTTCCGCGCGAAGCGGGCCACGTTCGACTTGGAGGTACGAGAGCACTTCTAACTCGAAGTTGAGCAGTTCGTACTTCTGTCGCGGCGTCCCGTGGAGGAGCCACGTCTTGCCGTCCTCGACGACGACCGGCCCGTTCTCCTCTTCGTGGCGCGCTAACGTACGGTGATTCTGGACGGCGTACTCCTGTACGTCGAGCACGTCGGCCACACGCGGGGCGAAGTTCTCTACGTCGTCCGCGTCGATTTTCGCCACGCACTCCCATATCTTCCCCCGGTGTTGCATCTCTCGGTCCGGGTCGTTCTCGTACAGGGAGAGCATCCCTTCGAGGGCCACCTTCACCTCCGAGGGTGCGTCCATCTTCGACGGACTCCGGTCCTGTGGTGGGTCACACCGGTCCGTCACGTCACGCTGCGCGTTTGCGATAGTTCTCTGGAGGTAGTCGTCTCGGTCGAGCTTATCGCGGCTCCGGTACCGGCGGAGGATGTTGGCTATGTCGCGCTCGTCGAACCGCCAGAACAGGAGTTTAGTGACCGCCGAGTAGTCGTAGCCGCTCGGGCTGTCGTCGTCGTTCGGAAGCGAGAACCCCGGTTCGAGGTGCGTGAGAAGGTCGTTTAGTTTGCCGTCCCACTCACGCACCCGTTCGAGCGTCGTTCCGAACTCATTCGTGTACTCGGTGCCGCCGTCTGCCGACACGTCTACCGAGTCCGGGGAGGCCGCCTGTGCGGGCGGAGACGCGTCCGCGTCGCCGTCGGCCACATACTCCGCGTGAATCTCCTTGACGGCGCTCGCGCGCTTCTGAGCGTCGTCGGGGGTCCCCGGCAGTTGGTTCCCGGTGTAGGTCATGTACCGAACGTCGTCGTACATCTCTACCTCGGCGTTCTTCTCCTCGACGACCCACTCCGGCAGGTCGAGCGTCCGCTCTTGCTTCCGCTTCTTCCGACCGTCGGGGAGAATCCCCACGGCGAAGATGTGGAGGCCGGTAACACTCGGGGAGATTTCGGTGTAACTGTCCGCGCGGGCGACTATATCCTCCGCCCACGGTTCAATCTCCTTTGTCTCCGGGTGGACACACCCGTCGAGGTCGATACCGACGATAAGGTCCTGTTCGGAGAGCATGAACCCGATACCCTCGGTGTGGGTGTCCTCCCGTTCGTGGTACTCGACGGCTTCCTCGTACGACCGCCATGTCCGCGGAGTGTTCGATTTCGCGTACCGACGGCCGTCGAACGGTGCAACTGGGGGCTTCGTCCTCCGGCCGCCACATTCAGGGCATTCATCGGCGTCCGGTCCAAGCGGTATTCCGCACTCTTCTCTGTTGCCACAGTAGAACCCCCAGCACACCCACTGGTCCATGACCTTCAGCGTCTCCAACCGGTCGGAGTCCCAACTCATGCCGAGACACCCCCCTCGGTCACACCGATAGGGCGTTTGGTCGGCAGTTGGTCGGGATTTGGTCGGCGTTTGGTCGGGTTCGACCAACTGCTAATCGCCACACGGCGGAGGGGCGAAAGGATATTTGGTCGATTTGGTCGATTCTGTGTGAGGGGGGGAACGTGCGAGCGGGCGTCAGGGAATCGCGGAATGTACCTCCCACATTCAGCCCTACTCAGAGAATCGACCAAATCGACCAAATGGTCTCTCACCCCCTCCCCGTGTGGCGATTTCGATTTGGTCGAGGTCGACCAAACGGGACCAAATTTGCTGACGACTCGACCAAATTTCTCCCTCTCCCGTGGGGATTCGTGACTGTCTTCTATCTCGCACACACTCCGGAGCGCTCCGTCTCGGCGTTCCGGCAGTCGCACTCGACGTGCTTGCACCGTAGTCGCGCCGCTGTTCGTGTTCGTGTTCGTAGTCGGTTCGCCGTCCGCGTCTTCGAGTATTTCGAGGTTCGTCATATCCGTTCGCGGCCCCTTTCCGGGGAGCGAATCCGCACGAACGGAGGAGAAAGGCAACCAAACCCCAACTGTTTAACACCTCTCCCGCCGTAGGACAGGTAGACGCCCCCTGTCTGGGGAGTGTCGTCGTCGGGGGGGTTGTGTCCCCTCGTCCGTGGATTCAGATTGTTTAACGCGCGATTCCGCGTGTTTCGCGCCTGCCGGGGTGGGTTGCCAAACTCCCCATCAGGCGTGTTCTCAGTTACTCCGTCAAGTCATACGTTCATGCTCTTGCTGCCGGTTCGGTAAAGTCTTCGGTCTCGGTTAATGTCAGGCTGACAGTCCCGTCAGCGGACACGTCCTTTCTCGCCGCCGACTCCTCGAACGCCTGATACATTCCCCGGCGGTTCTTGCCGGTTCGCCGCCGTCGAGGACCGCCCGGACGAGACGCCCCGCCCGCGGTCGTGCGATTTTCGCGGGGAGTACCACTGTGTCTTAAC
>NZ_AP043841.1:0-22583 GCF_055398025.1 Halopelagius fulvigenes
CCCTTAAGGGCAAGTGGCCACACCCCACCGTTTCCAGTGAACCTCGCCTCATTGTCTGACAAACTTATATGAAACGTCAGAAACGATGGAGACGTCAGAGATGTCTCAAACACGAATCGCCGTCTCGAACCAGAAGGGCGGCGCTGGTAAGACGACGACCGCCATCAACGTCGCCGGCGCACTCGCCGAGCGTGGCCACGGGGTCCTCCTCGTCGACGCCGACCCGCAGGGGCACGCCACCGAAGGCCTCGGCTACGAAGACGAGTATGACACCGAGGCGCTGTCACTGTACGACGTCCTCATTGATATCGCCGAGACCGACCGCTTCCCCGAGCTCATCCGCCACCACGAGGAGTTCGACGTCGTCCCCGCGCACGTCCAGATGTTCAAGCTCGAGGGCGAACTCACGACGGCCCGCCGTCGGGAGGAGCGACTGTCGATGGCGTTCGATTCCTTGGAACACGAGTACGATTTCGTCATCGTCGACTGCCCGCCGAACCTCGGCCCCCTCGTCGATAATGCACTCTTGGCGTGCCGCCGCGTCCTCATCCCTGCGCCCACACGGACAACCGCCATCCGCGCCCTCGAAATCCTCTTCGACCAGATAGAGATACTCGCCGAGACGTTCGACGTTTCAATCCACCCGGTCGCCCTCGTCGCAAACGAGGTCACCACGGACTCGGAAGCCGAGAAGATGCTTGAGTGGTTCGACGACGTCCTTGGCGAAGGTGTCCCGGTGTTCGAGGTCCGCAAGAGGGTCGCCCTACAGCGGGCGTGGAACAACGGTGTAAGTATCTTCGCCCACCCGGAGGAGTGCGACATGACCGGCGTCTACGACGACGTCGCGGCGTACCTGGAGGGCCTCAACGATGAGTGAGGACAATGGCGACGAGAAGCGGAAGCTCCGCGGTGACGCGCTCCGAGGGCGTCTCTCTCGGACGTCGGAAACATCAGAAGCATCAGAGACGTCAGAAACGTCTGAAACAGAACAGGGCGAATCGGCCGACGAAGCGGATTCATCAGAAGCGTCAGAAACGTCAGAAACGACGGAGACGTCAGAGGCGTCAGAAGAATCAGAGAGCGGAGGGCTTCGCGGCGACGAGGAGAAGACGAACGTGAATATGTACCTCCCGACGAAGCTGGTGAACCTGATGGGCGTGACGTTCGACGAGGTCAACCGCCCGTACAAGCTGGAGGGGACGCCGCTACAGAAGAACCGCCATTACCGGCCACTCGTCCTCCGCCTCGGTCTCGAAGCACTCGAAGAGATGGACGACGACGAGATACGCGACCGTCTCGAAGACGACGACCTCCTCGACGACCCGCCGGAGTAGGGTGAACTATTAGTCCCCCGAATCGCCCGACAGCTCCACTCCGGGGGGTAAAGAAGAGTTAACTTCTGGGCGCGCGGGAGGCGGGGGAGTCGGGCCCACGCGCGGCGGTCGGGGCGTCATTGGAAACAACGCCCATGCGTGGATTCCTTAACCAACGCCGAGGGTGTCTCCTCTCCTCCCGTTGGTTAAGACCGCGGACGGTCCCCTCGGCGGCGGGCGTCCCCATTGACTCTCATTCCTCGGAACAACCCCATAGACGCCGCAAGGACGCCGGCGGGGGTCACTCCTCGTCGACGTCGTCGGGTTCTTCCTGCCCCTCCTCGTCTTCCTCGTCCTCGAAGCGTTGAATCGCGTTCGCGTATTCAAGCTCTGTAATTTCGCCTTCGAGGAGCAACGGGAGAAGGGCGTCGCGCGGGAGCTCGAAGAGGTTGTCTCCGGTGTACTCTGCCCTCTCGTCGGCGAGTTCGACCGTAATGTCGACCTCGACGTTCTTCGTGTACTCCCCCGGAGCTCCAACTTGCCCCACCGCCATCCGAACCCCCTCTTCGAGCATCGTTTCGAGGAGACGGACGTCCTCCATTCCCTCTCCCCCGGGGTTCTGGAGCGTTGCCCAGTAGGCAAACCCGAGAAGGTGCGGAATCGTGTGTCGGATCGGCCAGCGGTTCTCGACGACGTCGTCGTCCCGAATGACCTGTCTCATATCATCCTCGCGGAGGTGATAGAGAAGAATCGGGAAGTCGAGAAGCGAGTTTTTCAGATTCTCTCGAATGTCGGACCGAATCGCACGCTCGGTATTCGACTGGGGCTCAATGTCGGTCTCTCCTCGCAGGTAATCGCGTCGGTGGGGGGTGAGAATCCCCCGTGGTCTCCCGTTGCCCATGACGTTACTGCTGTTCACAACGGCGGGTCAAAACAGTGCCGGTGTAGGTTCCGCGTTTCGGTACATTTAACTATACCCCGTCCTTTACTCCACGTGAACAGCTATGGCCGAACGTGACTGGTCAACTATTGCCGTCCGCCCCGATACGCTCGCACGGCTCAAAGAAGTCAAGCCGTACGAGTCTCTCTCCTTCGACGAATTTCTGACCGAGGTCGTGGAGATGTACGAGTCTACGCGGGAGGCGGACGCGCCCCGCGGGCCTTAAGTCCTAGAAGGTGAACTGTATGGGCAAGGCTCCGGAGGACAGGTCGAACACGCCGCCGGGGGGCTCTCCTGGCAGGGAATATCCCCGGTTGCGGCGTGTTTGGAAAATTATGGTTGCATCGACTTTCAATCGATTGCGCATGTGGAAGAGGTGCTACAACACCTCCCAGCAGGCGGACACCAAACGTCCATGTATCATTTCGTGATACCGGGCTTTATGTCTGTCGGATACCGCCCGTCTGCTTTTCCGCATCGCCGTCTCGCCCGCGTTAACGGGCCTAGAGCGGTTATATGCAAACCACCACGACAAAACTGAACGACTACAACGACGGCGAAATAATCGACGACTCCGGCGACGCTCTCCACGCCGACGGATGTGGCGTGTTAGGGTGTAGACGTGACACGGGGCTTCAACGTGTCACCATCGACGGGCAGGGGGACCGAGTCCTCTGTCGCTATCACCGGAAGGGGACGCTGGGGGTGTCTTCGTGAGCTCCCCGGACCTCGACTGGGAGGGACTCCTCCGTGACACGCGCGGGTTCCTCCACCTCGACGACGACGACCCCGTCCCCATCGACGAACTCCGAGAGACGGCCCGCTCGCACGGCTACAGCGACCGAGAGGTGAAGGCCGCACTCGACGCGACCGACACCCTCGAAGCGGTCGACGTCGACCACGTCCGTCTCGCGGCGGGGGAGGACGACCCCACGACCGAGACGCCCACTCCCGACGACAGGGACGTCCGAGTACACTACCGCCGGGCAAAACCCGCTCTCGACGCGCTGGCGCAACTCGGCGACGAGGGAGCACCGACGGGCGCGTTCGCGGGGAACAGTGGATGGTACACGACACGCCCCGCGACGTCTATTGAGGACCTCGAAGCGGGGTTCGACGGCTACGGGCGCGCGAAGACGCTGGCACGCGACTACAGTGAGATAGTCACCGGCGCGGACGCGAGTACCGGCGGGCGGTCGTTGTACGCACTCACGAACTACACCGACGCGCTCCTCGACGAACAACGGTTCACCCGCGGCGAGGGGGGCAAAGAATGGGAGGGAGGCGAGAACCCCCTTCCCGAGTACGCCGATATTACGGGATTCGCCCCATTCGCCGACATTGACCTCGAAGGCGACCATAAAGAGCGCCCCCTGCCGGACGCGACGCACGACGCCGTCGAGGACGCCCTTGCACGCTACACGGCCGCGTTCGCCGACTTGATGGGAGGATACGAACACGTCTTTGCTCTCGACTCCGTGGGCGGCGCGTACGTCTTTGGAGCGCCGGCGTCGACGGCCCCGATTGCCGAGCGATACGCCGACGACCGTGACGCCCTCGGGCGGATTTTCGGAGAGTACCGGACACGGCTCAACGAGTGGTTAGGGGACGTGGCGGACACCGTCCGCGAGGACGTCCCTGCCGTCGAAGGCGTGTTCGACGCCGACTGTGTGAATAACAAGAACCGGCAGTACAAGGCCCCGCTCTCCATTCACAAGCGAATTGACGGCGTGGTACACCCGCTCGACGCCCGGACGCCCACCTACGATTTCGTCCCGCTCGACGACGTCGACGACGGCCTCATCGACGACTGCCGGGCGTGGGGCGAGGACTTCACCGACACCCGCCACGCCGACGCCGTCGAGTCGGTCGTCGAGACGCTCTGGGCCGACGAGTACGACGCGGAGGACGTCGAGACGTGGACCGACGCGCTCGACGCATGGCTTACCCGCGAGCGCGAGAGGGAAGCTCGACAGGACGCACTCGCCCGCCAACGTCGGGAGCGGGCGACCGGAGACGACGGCGAGCGCGAGACGGCGACGACACTCCGCGACATTTACGCCGCCATCGACGCCCTCGACGTTGAGAGGGTCGCCGAGAAAACCATCGTCCGGCAGTGGACTGACCGCGAATCAGGGCTCACCGACCGCTCTGGCGCAGGGAAACGCGCATTCGTCCCCATTTGGGCGGGCGAGGTGAACAGCGGGAACGCGAACTACATCAACACCGACCGCGGGACGTGGGTGGATACGGCAAACGGCCACCACGGGACCGCCGTCGAAATGGCCCTCATCGCCGAGGAGAGCTGGACGCGCGGCGACATCGCCGATGGCGAGGACTGGGCGCGCGGCGTCGAACACCTCCGCAACCTCGGATTCGACATTCCCGAGTACGAACCCGCCGACGACGAAGGCCCGCCCGAACCCGAGGTGTGCGACCCGCCGGAGTACGACCCCAAACCCTTCGACCGGGAGCAACGGTGGGACGAGTTCGCGGGACACCGGTTCGACGAGTTCCTCGACGGCGACGCGCCGATGATATGGGGCGACACTGCTGGGTCGGGGAAGACGACGAATGCCGCCCGCGCCGCGGCCGTCCGTGACCTTGAGCACGTCGTGTTCTTCGACCTCCACGAAAAGGCCCGAGAGTTCCAGCAGGACTCAGCCACCCCGGACGGGTACTATCACCTCCGCGGCGGCCCGCAGAAGCGAGAGGGGACATGTATGGACGCCGATCACGCCGACGAGGAATGCCCAACACACGGCCACGGGTCGAACTGCCCGTCCATGTGTCCGGTACACGACCTCCCCAGGGACCACGCCGACCGACGACAGTACGAAGCCATCAAACGGGAGGTGGGGCCGGTCAAGGCCCACCAGATTGTCGACCCGCACGACGGCGAGGAGTGCGAGTGGCTACAGCAGTTCTCCGAGATAGAGAGCGAGGACCGCATCGTCGGAGTGAAAGAGTACCAGATGCTCAAGACGGTCCGCGACGGACGAATCTGCATCGTCGACGAAGAGGCAGGGACGCCGTCGACCGACCGCCATATAGAGGTTGAGGACCTCGTCCGGGCGGGGAACCGACTTGACCACCTCGCCGGCGTGTTCACCGGGGACCAGGGCGAGAACTTCCGCGCCTTCGCGAGGTTCACTCGCGACGTCGTCGACGTTATCACGAACCCGGAGACGCCGGACACTCTCGCCGCGCTCGACGCTCCCGCCGTGGAGTGGGACGAACGGATGGTGTCCGACGGGACCGGTGACTACGGCGTCAAGGAGACGCTCAAAGGAGAGACGCTGGCCCGTCTCAAAGTCGAGTACAGCGAGAACATCATCGGCGACATGAAGGACGATGAGTGGGACGGGACGCCGCTCTGCTTCGACGCCGTCCTCGCGGCCGCCATCGCCGCGGGACTCCCGGGTAAGGCGACGCGGGAAGCCATCGCCGCTCCCCTCTCTCTGTCGCACTGCCCACGGTGTTCGTCGAGAACTGACCTCCACAACGGCGCACGAGCTTGTGAGGAGTGTGGATGGCACGAAAAGCACGACACCATCCTCCCGCATGACCCCGCGCGAGGCCGGGCGAAAGCGTGGATAGAAACGAACTCGTCCGACGCCCCGGTCGCTCTCAAAGCTCGCACCGTCCCGCTGAAGAGCGACCTTCCCGAGAAGCCGCTCATCCTCAACGCGACGCCGACGCCCCGCGCCGTCCGC
Source organism: Halopelagius fulvigenes (assembly GCF_055398025.1). Classification (NCBI taxonomy): domain Archaea; kingdom Methanobacteriati; phylum Methanobacteriota; class Halobacteria; order Halobacteriales; family Haloferacaceae; genus Halopelagius; species Halopelagius fulvigenes. Next base: position 5,970 of record NZ_AP043841.1, read on the forward strand.
GGACTCTACGGCAAGGACCCCGTCGTCACCGGAGACGACCCGGTAGAGGCGAATATGCGCGTTACGCAGGTCACGACGGGTCAGTACCATTACAACACGATTTGGAAGAGTGCCGAGAAGGGGCGCGGGCCGGTCGCCGGTCGAATACAGTCGACTCTCGACACCGCCGCGCGGGTTCACGACAAAGTCCTCGCCATCGGAAAGCAGAACATCCGGCAGTTCTTCGACACCGCGCAGAACGTCGATTGGATGCATTATCACGCCACTCGCGGGCTAAACCGAGCGGACTACGACGCCGTCGTCTGTGTCGGTGCGCCGCACCCGAACATGGACGACCTCCGCCGTGACGCCGAACTCCTCGCGATGGACGACCCCGAACTCGACGCCGGGGGAGAAGAGCACTCAACGCGCGACGAGGCCGCCGACGCTCACGCCCGGAGGTACATCTATACCGACGACGACGGCCGCGGGCGACAAATCAAGACGAAAGAGTACACCGGACTTGCCGGGGACCTGTTCCGGGCGGCCCGCGAGGACGAGATTGAACAGTGTGTCCACCGTCTCCGCCCCGTCCTCGCCGAGGAGACGAAGCACGTCTACCTCCTCACCAACGTCCCCACGGCACTCCCCGTCGACGAGCTCGTCGGGTTCGACGAACTCGCCGACCCCCTCCGGGCGATGCTCCCGGTCGCCGACGGCGCGCTTGACCTACTCGGCCACGTCCGGCGCGTCCTCGACGGCGAGGGCGACATCGACGGGTTCCGCGCGGAGACGCTCATCAACCGTGACGGCGACGCCGTGACGTACAATAAGCGCGGGTTCCACCGACTCGCGACGCTCTGCGGGATGGACGTCACCTACCGGACGGTGTCGAGCTGGGTCAACGACCTCGAAGAGATAGGACTCCTCAACGCTGGAGCGTACGAACAGCGGCGTGGACGTGTCTACGCTGCCGAAATCTCTACTTTGAAATCGGCGTTATCAGTTCTACACGGTAACGGCAGTTTCAAAGTAGAAGCACAGCGCCGCTTACGGGCGAAACTGGCCGATTCACCCCGTACACTCGACTGGCTGGAGTGGGCGCGCGACGTGTTCGGACTCTCCGGGGACCGGTGCGACCGCTTGGACGGAGGTGGTCCGGTGCCACATGGCGCGGACTGACCTCAATGTCCCCGTTTGAGACACCGAGTTCGCCCCACCCTCGAAGCGACGGCTCTCTCCCGACCGCCAGTCCCCAACCCGATGACCCCGACGCGGGCGAGGTTCTGGATTCTACCCCCGCACACGCCGTGTGTGTGACAAAACGTACCACACAAACACCGGCCGATGCCCCGTCCTCTCCTATGACGACTGATACCTCTCTCCCCGACCGTACCGACTTCCGAACTCCCCACACGGCCCGCAAGCACCTCACCGAGTCCGACACCTCTCCCGCGGCCGTTGAGGAGCTGCTCCGGGCCCTCCGATACGACGCACTGTGTGCGTGGTGCCTGTCTCCTCTCCGTCCCTCGCCGGCGTGTCCGACCCCGGACGAACAGGCGGGAGTGACGTGGGTCGAATCCGGCCGCCGCCGATATTGCGACCGCGAGACGTGCGGTGAACGCGCGTCTCTCGACGGCCCGGCCCCGGACCGGTGCCGCTCAAAGGACGAACTTCTGAAGCACTACACTAACGCCCTCGACGCGCTGGCGACGTTCTATCATCTCGCGGACCACGGATTCGACGTCGACGCCGAGGCCGGCGAAGAGGCAATTTGGACCGCATGCGACGAGCGCCGGTCGGGTGAGGGTGTCGAGGTAATCTCCGAGGCCCTCGCCGCGGCACTCACCCCGCCATAACTTCTCTGTAAGGTACTCAAAACCAACAGAGTTATAGGCCTCGGCTACGTAGCACACAGATAGAGCCCTCCGGTCTCCTCGGGGCCGTATTGGCCGCCGGGGACGCCTCTCCTTAGACTTCCGTCTCTTCAGACCATCCTCCCCACCCCACCCCCACCCACCGGTAAAAACACCTGGAGAGGCACCGGAGGGCCGGTTTTGAATACAATGAGCAGCACCACCAGTTCGACGACCACGATTCAACTCCGCGAACGTACGGCGGATGAACTACACGCTCGGAAAGAACGCGGGGACTCGTACGACGACGTTATCCGCCGCGAACTCGGTCTCGACACGGAATGATGATCGCCCGCGCCGATGTTCTCGACACGCTCACTCCCGGGGAAGTGACGACGTCGGGGCACGTCGCTCGGACGATGAACTGCCCGGTTCGGACCGCGAATGACGTCCTCCGCGAGCTTGCGAACGACGGCCTCGTCGAACTTGACGTCGATTGGGCGGCCGCGGACGCCACGGACGAACTCATCGTCCGGCGCATTCCTCGCGACCGCTCCCGACTCTTCTCCACCGCCTAATTATGCCACGTAGAACCCGACGAGAGCTCTCGCGTATGATAGACAACCTCGCCGACGCGCCGGCGGGTGGAGACGCCACCCCTGCCGACGTCGAGCTGACCGAAGCCCAAGCGCGCGCCGTCCGGGAGTTCGACCTCCGGTGTGACACCCTCGCCGACCTCGACGACGACCTGGAGGAGGCGCTCTTGGAACTCACCGGCGGTGAGTGACCCCCTGCCGATGACCCTCGTACATACCGGGGCGAGGCAACTGAGTTCGTCTTCTGTCGCTCTTCGGGGTCTTCTCTCTCTGTCGGTCCGCGGTCCGCGCGACTCATCTTCCCGTGACCGGGGCATTCCCCGGTCGCGTACGTTGACGCCCCTCTTCGGGGCGCGGGGTTTTCGTACACACACCACCCCCACCGACCCCACACACACCACAACCCATGACTGACTCCGACCCTGACCCCGAGACGGACGCCGATTCGTCCGTCGCCGACCTCGAAGCAGAGCTGGCCGAGACCCGCGCAGAGCGCGATGCTCTCGAATCGGACCTCGAAGCCCTCCGCGCGGAACGCGACGCCCTCCAGGCCAACCTCAACGCACAGACCGCCCAGCTCGAAGCCGCTCACCGCGAGTTCGCCGCCCTCCTCGTCGACGCCGGCGTGACGTTCCTCGACGAAGACGACCTCGTCGAGCGGTTCGAGTTCACGGACCTTCTCCAGCGAACCGACCTCGAAGACCTCTCCGCGAACCCATGACCCCGTCGTCGCACTCCCCGACCGCCGAGTCCCCCGCCGAGCGCCGTCTCGCGGCCATCCATGACCCCGACCGCGAGACCCTCGAAGCGGAGGCCGCTCGCCTCCGTCGCGAACGGATTGAGTGGGAGTGGGACGTCGCCACTCTCATGGCCGAGTCCGACTCAACGCTGGTCGACGACCCCACAGTGTACCTCGACGCCGCCGACGGGTTCGACTCCCTCGCGGTGTACTTCCGCCGGTTCTGCGAGATGCACGCCCCGCCGACGACCGGGTAACGGACGCCCTCGAATCGCCCGCCAACCTCCCTGAACACTCTCCTACTCCATGTCTGAAACCACTCTTCACGAACTCGCCGAACAGAACTCTGAGCGTCTGGCCGCTCTTGCCGACGCCCTCGACGTCGACGACCCCACCCGACAGACGGACGCCAAGAAGGCTTCTTTCCTCGGGTTCGACTCCCCTTCGCCGTCGCCCTCGACGCAGAAATCCCTCTCCGACGCCGACCGCACGGCGGCGCTCATCAAACAGAACGCAGAGACTCTCCAGCACATCCTCGAAGCCGTTGACGAGGACGCCGGGCGGAACGTCGGCAGTGAAAAAGCTGCGTTCTTGGGGATGGAGTAAGATGGCGGCGAGCCCCTCCCCAACCGACTCTCCCGTCCCCGACGACGGGGAGGACGATATCGTCATTCTCGACACCGCGGGCGCAGAAACTCTTACGTTCGACCTCTCGCTCCCGGCCGACGACGCATTTGAGGTGGCCCTCTCCGGCCGCGACGGCGTCAACCAGTTCCGCGTCGAGGTGACGCACGACGGGACGCCCCTCCACGCGGCGACGGTCGGCGGGTCCTTCTTCAGCGAAGGCCCCCACCGGCAGCGATTCGTGACGACGGCCGCGCGTCTCATCAGCGGCATCGCCGAGGTGGCGGAGACTGAGGCGGCCACCGCCCTCCTCGCCGCCCTCGGAAACGTTCAAAACCGGATTGTCGCGGGTGAACTCCACGTCCTCGACGACCACGCCCGCAAAGTCGTCTCCAGGACGGCAGACGTCACATATACCCCCAACGGTCGGAAGTGGGTGGTGACGTTCGCCGACACCCGATTCAACCCGAGCACCTTCTCATATGACCGCACGCAGACCACCATCCCGGCCGTTGAGTGGGCGGACACGACCGCGACTCCCGGGCTCTCGAATACCGTCACGGGGCGCACCTTCGAGGGGGAGAAGGCCCTCGACCGGTGGCGCGCGGTTCGGCGTGTCTGGATGAGCATGTCCGACGTCGGCGAAGCCCCGCCGGGGAGCATCCCGGTTACGGGTGCGGACCTCCGCGAATGGGGCGAACTCCCCCAGATTGACGTCGGCGTCGAGGAGTTCGAGGACGCCGTCGCCAACGCCGACGTCCTCCACGACGTTCGAAGCGCTATGGGCATCGGGCGGGGGAAGACGCAGCTTCTCCGTCACGCCGTCCGGGCCCTCGACGTCGCCGACGAACTCGCCGACGTCGACGCCGAAGGGGGGAACCTCGAATGACGGACTCCCCGACCCCCAAATCGGACCCCCACGCATACCTCACTCCCCCGCGGGTCGCACTCCTCGAAGCCATCGACGACGCCGGTGGGGTGGCCGACGACGACGTCCTCCGTGACGCCGCCGACCTCCCGCCGCGGACGTTGAGTCACCACCTCGACGTCCTCGAAACCATGGCCGCGATAACGGTCAAACACGACGGGGCGGCCCTCGGGAGTCGGACCTACCAAGACCGCGCCGTCGGGGAGCGGCGGGTGCAGCTCACTCGGCGCGGGGAGTCTCTCGTCGGGGAGGCCGACCCCGTCGCCCCCGTCTCCGAGGACCACCCCGCCGGCGACTACGTCGAATCCGGCCTTTCCCTTGAACAGCGCGTCGGGGAGTTAGAATCCCTCGTCGCCGAGCTCACCGCGGAACTCGGAGACGACCATGAGTGACGGGTTCGACCCTGAGACGGACCCGGTCGTTTCGTCCCGACAGGCCACCGTACACTCGGCGTACACACGTCTCCGTGCTCGCGGGGAGGACGAAGCCGCGAACGAACTACGACAGGCCGAGACGCTCGCAGAACAGACACGTATCGCCCGCGAGGTGAAAGAGTTCGACCCCGAACACGACTCCGCCCAGAACTCCTCGCAGGCCCGAATCAGGAGCATGTACGACGCGCTTCTTGAACACGGGTTCGAGGAGGAGGCGGAGGCCCTCCGTTCGGGAGACACCGTCAACGAACAGGAGCGACACCTCGCACACCTTCGCGCCGAGTGGGGAGTCTCCACTCCCACCGGCGTCGCCGAGTTCGCGGACGCCACTGGTGGAGAAGCCGCCAGCGGGTGACTGCGTCGCCCACCTGCGTTTAACACTATTTGACAATGTCCTCTGAAATAGACTACACTACCCTCGACATTCCCGAAGACGAATCGCCCGAAAACTACAGTTGGCAGGCCCGACGTGCCGAAATCCTCCGCCGTATCAAAGAGGTGGGGCACCCTGCGGCGTTAAATCAGGCCGAGTTGGCCCGGGAGTTCGACACCTCCCGGCAGAACATCAATCACGACATCGACGTCCTCGCGGACCACGTCGAGGAGGACCTCGGCCGACGGCGCACCTTGACGGCGAAATGCGTGTTCGACCGGTGTATCACTGGCCTTCTTGAGGAGGAGGAATATGCTGCCGCCGCCCGGGTTGTTCGCGACCGCGAAGAATGGCTGACCGAGCGGAAGGACTGGGAGGAGCTGGCGGAGCGCGTTGAGAGAGTCGTCGAGACGCAAAACCGAGCGAAGTACCGATGAGACGCACGAAACGGGAGTTAGAACGACGAATTGACGCCCTCGCGGATGAGGCTGACGACGTCGACGTCGTCGAGACGCCGCCACTCACCCCCGATGAGAAGGATGCCCTCGACGCCGCATTCGACCCAGCGAGAGAGACCCCGGACGGCATCGGCGAGTGGCTGACGGACACCTACGGTCTGACGCCGGTCGACGAGGTGGTGTCGTGACCCCTCGACGGACGCGCCGGAGTTTGGAGCGTGCCATTGAGGATTTAGACCCCGCCGACGGGGGCGACGACGAGACGGACGCCCCGCCGGAGATAACGATTCGTGGGTTCCTCGTCGACGCCGACGGTGAGTGCGCCGGGCAAGCGCGCGAACTCCGGGTTTCGCACTCCCCCGACGGGACGCGGTCGGTGGAGCGGGAGACCTTCGACCTTCCCAACGACCGGAGGGGGGCCGAGGAGTGACTCGCCGACGCACCCGCCGGGAACTGGAGAAGGAAATCGAAGAGCTCGAGGACGAAGTGGGGGCGGACGAGGAGAAGGGTTCTCTCGTCAAAGCCCTCGTTCGGATGCACGAACGAGAGAAAGCAGAGGCCGCTGAGGACGACGTGGACAGGGAGGGCGACGAGTGACCCGCCGTCGTACGCGCCGGTCGCTGGAGCGTGCTGTCGAGGACCTGGAGGGCACTGAGGACTATCCCGACACCAACCTCGCCGAGATTATCGCGGCGATGCAAGCCGACGCCTTCGAGACGGTCGACGGGGAGGCGGGGTTAGTGCGTGTCCACGGGCAGGTCAAACGCTCCCCAGAGATAGACCCGTCTGTGTGGTCCGACTGCCCGGGAGTCGGGGAGGACGAAGCATGACCCGCCGACGGACCCGCCGGTCGCTGGAGCGTGCTGTCGAGGACCTCGAAGCCGACGAGGGGGAGTTACTCACGCTCCCCGAACTCATGTACGCAAACATGGTGCGGTACTACGGAGAACCGGTCTCCGAGCGTGCCCTCCGATTCCTTCGAGACGGCGACGAGTCGGTCGTTGACCCGGCCGCGCTCCCCTACGTGCGACAGTGGCCCGACACCGTCAACGAGGACGGGGGTGAGGCGTGACCCGTCGCACTCGCCGCCGTCTCGAACGCGAAATCGAAGACCTCGAAGAGGAGGAATACACCCCGCTCACCGTGTGTGAACTACTCTCCTACGAGTTCGAGTCGGTCGACGAAGAGGCGGGGGTTGTCCGCGTCGTCGAGACGGGCGAACTCCGCGAGTTCTCTCCCATCTTCGAATCTCTCGGCGAGGCGGTGGGCGAATGACGCGACGCACACGCCGGTCGCTGGAGAAGGCCGTCGAGGGGCTCGAACCCGACGTCCCCGATAAACTCGACGGGCGAGATATCTACCGGTGGTTTCAGGCGCTCGACGAAGAGGGGACGGACGCCGGCCGCCCGCCGGAGTTCTTCGGCCGGGACCGGGAGTGGACGTCAGAGGTGCAGGACCTCCACGACACCATCATCGAGCGGTACCCCTCTTTCACGCACATCTCCCCGGCAGAGGCGTTCGCGCTTAGTTATATGCCCGACGAGGTGACCGATACCGTCCTCGAGCTCCTAATACGGGACCCACCCGATGCCTTCGCCGAGAAGTATCAGGGCCCTCTCGGTCCCGACCTCGACGACTGACGACTCACCGACTACTGTTCGTACTTCATTCCGTTTGCTATCAACCATGACTCACGATATTTTTCTCTCCGACTCCACAGAACAGACCGAAACCAACGCACCCCGGACGCTGGAGGCCGAGTGAAATGGCCTGCCCCGACCCCGCCGACGTGTTCGACGACGTCGACGCCGACGCCGCCGATCTCACTATCCTCCCCGCGGAAGGACACACCCCGCTGACATTCAACCTCGACCTCCCCGAGACGTCTGTCGTCGTCGAGCTCACCCCCAACGGCGAGGACCAGTTCGACCTCGAAGTACTCGCCGACGGAACTCCTCTTCACGCAGACACCGTTAGTAAGGCCTTCTTCGACGCCGGCGTCGACCGCGACCACTTCACGACGACCGCGGCCCGTCTCGTCGCGGGCGTCGCCTCTGTCCCCGAGGACGAGGCGGCCGCAGCACTCGCCGACGTTCTGGACGAGATTCGGGACCTCTTCGTTGAGGGCGACCTCCACGTCGTCGGTGAAGAGGTACGCGAACTCGCAGAGAAGGTGGTCGCCGTGACCTACTCGTCCGATGAGGGTACGGAATACACCGTCACATTCAACGACGTCTCATTCTCTTCGAGCGGGTTCGCATACGTCCGTTCGCAGACGACGATACCCGCCGCACGCTGGGCGGACTCTCACAACCCGCCGAACCTCCCGCCCGTCGCCGGGCGCGTCCTCAACGGCAGCGAGGGCGTCCCACGGTGGCAGGCTATCCGGCGGATTTGGTCCGCGCAGGCCACTATGGGCGAGGCACCGCCGAGGAAATACTCCGTGACGGGTGAGGACCTCCGCAAGTGGGGGGAACTCCCCAAAACCGGCACCAACGTCGAGGAGGTTGTCGACGCGGTGGAAGAACACAGTAGGTTTAGCGACGTCTTCCGGGCGGTCGCCTGCGCGGACCGGGACCTCCTCCGCAATGCCATCCGCGAACTCGGTCTGGAGGACGAAATCAACATGGGCGTCATGGGGTAAGCCCGGCACCCGACGCCGCGGATTGACCGACTGACTACCTCTGCAACTGCTGTTCGACCTCCCGGCCGGGGTGTCCCGGCCCTCTCTTTCCTTTCTCTCCTATGGCTGACGAAGTTCTCAACGCAAAGCTAACTGCTGAAGAATCGATTTCGCGCGCGATGAAGAACGTGGCGAAAGCCACGAATGCAGCCGCCGACGCCGCCGAATCCGCGGCGGTCGATATGTCGGCGATGGCGAGCGCGATGGACACCGTCGAGGATGCCAGCAGTGACGCAAACTCGACGTTCGCAAAACTCTCGGGGTCTCTCGCGTCGGTGAATGAGTCCATCGAGAAGGCGACCTCGTCGTTCTCGAAGGGGACGCCCGCCGTCACGACGTACGACGAGGCCCTCGACAACGTCCCCGGGAGTGCCTTCGAGGCCGTCGCCGGGACGACCACCCTCGCCACCTCCCTCGACAACGTCTCCGACGAGGCCAACGAGGCGACGGGCTCCCTCTCCGCGTTCCAAGCCGCCGCCGGGGCCGTCGCGGGAACCACCGTCGCCGCCTCCGTCGCGATGAACACGCCCGACGGGGGCGGGGTGAGTCTCCCCTCTCCCTCGTCGCAGACGGCAAACGTCGAGACGTCGGCGAGTACGGGTGCGCTCTCCCAAGTGCGCCGGTCGCTCTCCTCGCTCCCCGGACGTCGGAGTGTCGGCGTCGGCGTCGAGTCCGACGGGATGGGCGCGCTCTCGAATCTCCGCGGGGCACTCTCCTCACTGCCGTCTCGTAAGACGCTGACCGTCAACGCCGAGACAGACGGGGCGCTGCGCGGCATCGCGAGGGTCCGCGGGGCGCTCGGCAACCTCTCCGGGCCAAACCTCGCCGCGGGGCTCTCCGCGGAAACAGCGGACGCGGAGGGGTCCCTCGCCCGGATTCAAGATACGTTTGCAAATCTGTCGGTCCCCGACCTCTCACTGGGGGCAAACACGGGAGGTTTGCGCGGGGACGTCGCGGAGGTGCGGCAATCGCTCGAATCGCTTCCCGATGTCCGTATCTCCGCCGCGACCGACGCGGGGGACCTCGTCGGCACTCTCGAATCCGCCCGGGAAGAGGCCCTCGACGCGACGCAGGCGCTCGGCCAGATGGACGGGGCGGTCGGGGAGGTGGTTGAGTCGGCCGACTCCCTCGACGGCCTCACGGACGGCCTCACCCGCATTGGCGCGTCGACCGACGAACTTGACGGCCTCTCTGAGTCTGCGAAGGACCTCCTTGACGCCGGCATTCAAGGCGCGTCGGGCGTCGAGACGTTAGAAACCGCCGTCGACGACGCGGGGACGGAAGCCCTCGCGACGGCGGGCGAGTTGGAAGCCCTCGAAGAGAAGATGGGAGACACCGTCGGGGAGGCGGTCGCCGCCTCCGGGTCGGTCACCGCGTTGGCGTCGCGTATAGATGAACTCGGAGATGAGGCCTCGGGTGCCGCTCTGGAGTTGACTGGCCTTCAAGGCGCGATGAGTTCGCTGTCGGGCGTCTCGACTCGTCTGGGCCCCTTCGCAGCGAATCTGGGTGTCGTCTCGAAGCTGGCCGGTCCTGCCGCCGCTGGGATTGCCAGTATAACCTCAGCGGCGGCAGGCGGCATCCTGGGGGGTGGTGGGGCCCTCGCGGGCCTCGCGGGCCTTCTAGGCGGCGGCGCTTTGGCCATCGGCGAACGGGTCGCCGCGTCGAGCGAGAAGGCGACGACGGCGATGGAGGGGCTGCAAGAGTTCATGGGCAGGGTGCGCGACACTGCCTCTCAGATTTTAGAGCCCCTCAAGAACGACGCCAACGCGGCGCTGTTCACCGGGACGCTGTCGGCGGGGCTCACCGTCCTCGAAGACTTTGTCACGCTGACGACGTCGCTCAGCGGGGAGTTGCACGGGTTCGCCAACGCCCTCGGCGACACCTTCTCTGCCGTCGAACCGCAGGCGTTCGCGGCGTTGGAGGACTCTATTCGCACCGTCCTCCCCACGCTCGAAACCCTCGCGACCGGCGCGCTCCAAGCAATCCCGGGGTTCATCCGGTTCACGACGGAGGAGTTCGCCCAACTCGCCCCGATGGCCATGGACGTCGCCGGTGTGTTCCTCGACCTCGCGCCGGCGTTGGCCGAGGTCGGAACAGCCGCCCTGTCCCTCATCCTCCCCGGATTGGAAATGGTGGGTTACGCGCTAAAGGGACTCTTGCCGTACGTCGATATGCTTGTCCCGCTCGCCGAGACCCTCGGGAACGTCTTCGGCGGTATCGCGGACGTCATGGGACCGGTCCTCACTCAATTCAGCACACTCGTTGTGGGCATCGCCGGTGTCACGAAAGCCGTCGGCGTCCTATCGGGCGTCGCGGGCGCGCTCTCCGGGCTGTTCTCCGCCCTCTCCGGCGTCCTCGGTGGCCTCTTCTCCGGGGGCATCATCTCCGCGGCCGTCTCTCTCGCCGGGACGCTAGCCGGGCTAATCAATCCCGTTACCTTATTGATAGGAATTGGCGTGGGACTCGCGTCAGTTCTGAATCTGTGGGACGACCTGTTCAACGCCGCCGCTCTCGGCGTGAACCTCGTCATTGAATATGTCGAGTATCTTGCCAATATAGCAAAAATTCTATCTAACGTCCTCATCGGCCTCGGAAATGCCGCCGTCAGTTTACTGACCCCATTTGACACGATGGGCGGGTTATTCGCCGCCGTGGGAGGGGCGTTTGACTGGTTCACCGGCAAAGTGATTGACGGAGCAAAGGCGATGTTAGACTTCCTCGGCCCCGTCGCCGACATAATCAAAGGACTCGACGACGCGGTCGGCAAGCAGGGCGGGGTGTCCTTGGATAAGTACAAACTCAACCAAGGCGACGACGGCGAGGGTGAGGGGTCGAACCCGTACACCAGCGGGTCGTCACCCGGGACCGGCGGCGGTGCCGGTGGCGTTGGGAGCTACCTCGGCGAAGGGAACGTCCCTGCCACCGCGCCCCAGTCCTCGTCCGCATCCTCATCCTCGTCGTCGGGGTCGACGGCGTCCTCCGGGACGTCGACGGTGAATAAGTACGTGAACAATATCGAGGTGACCGTCGAGGGCGACGCAAAGAAGGCCCGCGTCAAAGAGGCGGTACGCGAGGCTCTCGAAGAGGAGAAGCGCCAGAGTCGTCGGCGGACGTCGCCGATGAACTAAGGTACTTGCAGTCGTGGTGTCGTAACCCTTAGCATCCCGTCTGTGTACTCTCGAATATGGCCGACTGTCCCCGTATCACGGATTTGTCGGCAATCGGCCCGGTGAACTTCAAACTCCGGAATACTGGGTTCCTCGACGATACGGAAATAGAGTACGACGGGTACGGAAGCTACCAAGCAACCCGACGAAACATCTGGAGCACGCGGAATCACAACCTCCGCCGTGTCCTTCGTGAGTTTCCTCTTGATGAACCCCTCCCCGATCAGTGCGCACATTGGATGCACGCCGTTGTCGGTCGGCACTTCTTCCCTGATGCGAATCACCGTACGGCCTTCTTCATGCTCCGGCGTATCCTCAGCGAGAACGGGGTTGAACCCGGGGAGTGGCCCACAGAGAAAATCGAAGACGTGACTCGCGAATCCCACCGCGTTCGCGGGGAGATGGAACAAATCACAATGGACATAATCTACCGGAAGGACGAACTCTTCGAAGTGTGGCGTCGCTTCTTCGAGGATGTACTGCCGGAAGAGGACTGCTAAAAGGACTACTCGGCGTCGTCGTCTTCGTCGTCAAACGGGTCGACGGCGAGAGCAGCGCACAGTTCTGGATTCTCTTCGACGTCGCGCGCCATGGCCCGTTCGCTCTCCCAATTCACATCTTGCATACCTTACAATATACAATCTGCGCGCTTAATGCTTTCTCTCGTGGAAAGCCATGCGTGTCACTGGACTAAGCGGTGGGGTCACTCGCCGCGGGCGCTCACGACGTCGGTCCAATTTCCTTGAATCTCAGTATCGTACACTCGCTGGAGACACTCACTCCTCGCCCTCCAGATAGCTCCTCGGTCGTCGGTCCTCTCTTCGACCTCGGCGACCTCTTCGGCCCACTCCCGACGACAGATGAAGGACGCCGCCACTCCCGTCTCGTCGTGGAGCCGGACTTCTAGCGGACCGAGTTCGGTGCCGGGGTGAAAGCTCCAGTACGCGGCGACGGCCAGTGTAGCGCCGTCAGCACCCGTCTCCTCGCAGGCGGCAACGACGTCGTCGGCGTCGAGAACAACGACGAGTCTCCCCGACTCTTCGACCTCGGCGCTCTCAACCGGGACTCCTTCGCCTTCAAGAACTCGGCGGAACTCCGTGGCGGCAGAGGCCGACATTCTATGCGCCCCTTTGTCTACAGCGTCGTTCGGGACGTCGACCTCGTCGAATCCGACCACGTCGGCCTCCGCGCGAATAGAGGCGAGGACGTCGCGCTTCGTCGGGGTGAGTTCGCCGAGGTTCTCACTCGACGCGACGGCCGCGGCGGCCCATTCGGTTGTGCATTCGCAGAGAGTCACACACTCTTCGACCTCGTCGACGAGGTTGAGGGTGAGCGGCCCGACGCCCGCCACATCGTGTAGTTTCCAGAAGAAGACGACCGTCCGCGGGATTAGGTCCTCGCAAGGGTCCCCGCTCTCGTCGTGAACCATGGTCGTCACGGTCAGTTCGCCGTCATCGGCGAGGGTCACATCGCGGACGGGGATACCGTCGTCGTCGAGACGATTTTGAAACGTGTTCGCAACCGACATACTAACCGTACGTACTACTGCTCAATGAGTGTTTTTGAGGGTTTAGGTACATGTACGCCGCCGTTTTCCGGGTTAGTAGTTTGGCGATTCGACAGTGTGAAATGGTAGCATCAACTACACTCGTTATGGCTCGCTACTATTACATTAGCGGCCCAATCAAAGGGTCAAAACACCCCGATGACGTGCCCCTTGATGGTCCTATACTTAATGAATTCGTAGCTACCGCTGCATCCGAAGACGCGGCTTTAGAGAAACATCAGACTCACTGCGAGGAGCTTGGAATTGAGATAGAAGACCCCAACGTCGAGGTTTTGGACGAGTACCTTGACGAGGGGGAACACTTGTTTGGCGTTGAAGATACGATCTGGCAACCGGGAGACTCGGTCAGAGAAGCGAAGCGAGAGAAACCAATCGGTCTTCTCACCCCTGTTCACATAGGTATCCTAACAACCATCCACTCGATGAATAGGAACTCCGACACGCCAGTGAGTGCTGACCGTGTCGTAGAACAGTACGAGTCGAATCACGAGTATCAATTGGACCCGTCCAAAGTCTCCGACCTATTTGATGAACTTGTAGAGGACGGTTTCGCAGACCGAGAGCGAGAAGACGGCGTCGAGGTCTATTCAATGACGCCAGAACGGGTCAGGGAACTCCGACGACACACCCTGAAACAGGCACACTTGCAGGAGTGGGGGAGTAGAAACTTACCCGACGAGAGCCACGAATAGCATCTGGCGGTCGTTCGGGAGGGGTCTGAATAAAACCGCATCACCCATCCCGGAAAAGAGTATTTGCGCCGGAGACGGGCTACTCGGCGTGCTTGTGGATGTGGACGTGAATCTCGACGGTCGTTCCGTCGGCCTCGACCGTCGCCGAGGGTTCGTTTGGCCCGCTCCCCCCGTCGGTCACCGGGACGTCGTGTTTTTCCCCGCAGGCGGGGCAGCGGGTGGTGTCGCTCTCGTCGGTGGCCCCGGTGCGGTCCGTCTCGAAGCGGGTGTTACACCGCTCGCAGCTTATCGCCGTCATAGGCCGCGCTCCTCGCCGCGAGAGGCGATGGTGATAGCCGCCGACCGGTCGGCGTCAACGCCGCCGACGCCACAGTCGGGGTTGAGACACCGAAGGCGCTTCCCCTTCCGCTCTCCGCGCTCCCCGCAGCGGTGGCACTCAAGAGAGGTGCCGTCGGGGTCGACGTACACGACGGGGACGCCGGCGTCGATGGCGCGGTCGGCAAGCTCTATCTGGAGGTGCGGGAGTAACCACGCGCCGACCTGTTCGGCGTCGTCGCGTATCTCCCACAGCGGGCGGTGGTGGCGTCCCAAGTCCTCCAAGACGAGAACCGGATTCGGGTGCGTCCGCACCCACTCCACCGTCCGCGCGACGGTGTCGAGGAGCTGCGCGCGGAGACGGTACCAGAAGGCGGCGGTGAGTTGGGCCTCTCCGGCCTCGGTCTCGAACCCCGCACTCTGGAGTGCGCCGACCGCCGTCGTGAGGTAGTCGAACACCTGCGCCGGGGCGTGACCCTCGACGGTGAACACATCGCGGGTGTCCATATCGGGCGTCGCTGCCGCCACGAGCGTCTTCTCCCCGACGTCGATGCCGATGGGCGTCACGGGGGGCGACGCCGTCTCGACGCCGGCAGTGGCCGCTCTCGTCGAGTCGGTACTCATCGGTCCATCTCCTCTATCATCTCTTCAGGGTTCTCTAATCCAACCCACAGTTGCACGCCCGCCGAGAGTCCCGCCTCGACGTCGTCGAACTCAGCTTCGAGGGCGGCCAATGCGTCGTCGTCGAGGGCGTCGGTGGGGTTAGCCATCGCACACCCCGAGGAGACGGCGTCCTGAAGCGTGCCAATTGAGACCTGCGGGTTCACCCCGCGCGCCCACGGTTCGGTGTCGTCGGCGACGACGGCGAGCGTCTGTTCGGTGAGCGCCTGGAGGGCGTGGAGTTCGTCGCGGAGCGCGTTGACTTGGTCGGCGCTCGGGGCGTCGCCCGCCCGGAGCGTGGCTTCGACGTCGTGGAGGACGTCTTCGAGGGTGAAGCGGGCCTCCATGACGTCGTCGTGCGCGAGGGCGGGGCCGACCTCTTCCCACGGGTTCGGTTCGGCGGGCATCTCTGGCGATTCGGTCGTCGTCTCGTCGTCGGTGGTGTCGTCAGTCATGTTTTCGGGTTCGGAGTCGGCAGGTTCCGGGGCGTCAACCCCCGGGGTCGTCTGCTGATTATCGCTCTTCTCGCCGGTCCTCGACGCGAGGATGGTGTCGGCGAGTTCGCCGACGGCGTCGTCGCGCGTCTCGACGAGGGCGCGGAGTTGGGCGTACGTTGCTTCGGTCAGGTTGGTGGGTGTGTCTGGCATGTGCTCGGCCTCCGTAGGGACGCCCCACAGCCGGCGCTCGACGGCGTCGTCGAACCGACCGCCTGCGTGCGCCCCCGGTCCGGGGCAGGCGGGGAGAGAGCCCCCGCTGGCGGCCGGGTTAGTGCTGCGCCGAACAGCCGGCGCGGTGCGTGAGGCGGTCGGGGTCGGCGGGGACCGCTTCGGCGTGACATTCCTCGCAACGTACATACGTCGCCCCGCCAGCGGCCGTCGGTTCGCGGTGGTAGGTGAACGTGGGGCCGGCGGCGGGCATCTCGTCGGCCTCGGCGACGGTAATCTCCCCTCCGTCAGCGACGAGTGGGGACGGCGTGTCCGCGGGCGCGGTCACGTCGTCGAGGACCGTGAGGTACTGGGTGACGGCGCGAACGTCGCGCGCGTCGGGGTCGGTCTCAAGAACGATGCTTTCTCGGTTCTGCGTTTCAGTAGTTTCCATTGGTCTTCAGCTCCACAGAAGGCCAGTCCGGCGTCCCAAGCGCCGGGCGTTTCCAAACGCCCCAGGGGACCGTCCTTCCTTGTTAGTACCTTAGAGGGCATTAACCATAAACCTACCGGCATAGAGGGGTGGCTCGCAAATTATCCCGCGTTCGGACCTTAGAAGGAATACCCTTTAGGGCATTAACACTGTATAGGGGACAATGCCTGATTCAAACAAGGGCGGGCGGAAGCCCCGAGTCACTGACGAGGACCTCCTGAACGTGTTTCGGGAGTCCGACGAGCCGGTTCTCTCAACCGCCGAGGTGGCCGAACAGGTACCTATCAAACGCCGGGGGACGTTGAACCGCCTTCAGACGCTCAAGGAGGACGGATATTTGGAGAGTAAGCAAATCGGCGGGCGGAACACGGTGTGGTGGCTCACTGAGTGAGCATCTGTCACTTAG
>NZ_AP043842.1:0-90334 GCF_055398025.1 Halopelagius fulvigenes
GCGCTGTGGATGGGTAACAGCCAGTTCGGGATTATCAACCAAGTACTTGTCAGCCTCGGCCTCATCACAGAGAAGTTCCCATGGTACGGCAACGAAAGCACGGCGATGATCGCGGTCATCATCACGAACAGCTGGAAGTTCTCTATCTTCGTGACAATCATGGTACTCGCCCGGCTACAGAGTATTCCTAGCGGCCTCTACGAGGCCGCAGAGGTTATGGGTGCAACGCCGTACGAGCGGTTCCGGGACGTCACGCTCCCGAATCTCAAGGGCGTCATCTTCATCGTCTTCCTGCTCCGTGGCATCTGGATGTTCAACAAATTCGACATCATATATGTCCTGACGCAAGGCGGTCCGCGCGGTATCACGACGACCGCACCGATATACGCGTACAAAGTGGCGTTCAATCAGCTTCAACTTGGGTACGCGGCCGCTATCTCGACGCTGTTGTTCGTCATGCTCATCGCGGGGGCGATCATCTACTTCCACGTTCTCGAACCTGAACAGGAGGTGCGCGTCGAATGAGCCAGCGATTCAACCTCCGCCTCGACGGGGACAACATCCCCGGGTGGGAATCGCTTTCGTACGGCGCCCGAAAGCGGCTTCTCAACAAGACCGCGGACCTGCTCATCTTGTTCAGCGTCCTCATCGTTGTCGTTCCGTTGTTTTGGATGCTGAGCACGTCGCTCCGTCCCACGGACACGCTGTTTAACCTCCCGACGCCGATTCTCCCGCAGAACCCGACGCTGGAGGCGTTCGACAACGTCATCAACAACTCGAACTTTACGACCTGGTACTTCAACAGCATCATCGTCGCTGTCGGCGTCGTCACACTGACGACAGTCACTTCGACGCTCGCCGGGTACGGATTGACGCGCCTCGACATCCCCTACAAGAAGACGTTCGCCCGTATCATTCTCTTCGGATACATGTTCCCGGCGATCCTGCTCGCCATCCCCATGTTTATCTTCTGGAGACAGCTCGGCTGGATAGACAGCCACCTTGGACTGGTGTTCGCCGAGACGGCCGTCTCGCTCCCGTTCGGTATCTGGATGATGTGGAAGTTCTTTCAGACGGTGCCGGTGTCGCTAGAGGAGTCGGCTCAGATGGCCGGCGCCTCGCGGTTCAGGGCCTTCTACGAAATCGCCCTGCCCATGGCGAAGCCGGGGATGGTCGCAGTCGCCGTCTTCTCCTACGCCGTCGCGTGGAACGAGTTCACTATGCCCACCATCCTGCTTGTCAACAACGAGTCGTGGGTGTTGACGATCGGCCTGTTCAGCTTCACGATGCAGAATCAGGTCCTCTGGTCACAACTCATGGCCGCGAGTACGCTGACGGTCATCCCGTCGTTCATCTTCGTGTACTTCCTACAGAAGTACCTGCTTCGCGGATTCCGGGCCGGCGGTATCGGATAGCGGTCTACTTTCCGTCTTCCACCCTTCTCGGTAGTTCAATGCGCTTCGGGCTGTCTGACCGCGTATCGAACCACCGAATCGACCGCGACAGCGAGTACCCGATAAAGTACGTAGCCGTGCCGAGCGAACAAACTCTCGAACGCTGAAGACCGTTATCTCGGGGGCGTACCGTCGCTCAGGGTGGCGGTGAGGTCAAAAGAAAGCTCGGTCGATTCGCGGGTAACTCAATTCTGCGCGACGCGGCCGTCCAGATGTCGCCACCCCGGACTCTCCCACTGCGGGTTGTCGATCGCATGTCTTTGCACGATCTCCTCGTCAACCGTGATACCCAGTCCTGGTTCGGTCAGTACGTCGACATGGCCATCTTCCTGTGCGAGAACTTCGGGGTTCTCCAAGTACGATAAGAGAGAGTAGTCGAGGTAGTCTTCCCGGTGAACGATCTGTTCTTGGATGAAGGCGTTGTGCATGGCGGCATCCACTTGCAGACAGGCGGCGAGGGCGATGGGTCCGAAGGGACAATGCGGCGCCAATGCGACGTCGTAGGCCTCTGCCATCGTTCCGATTCGGTGCAGTTCGGAGATGCCACCGGCATAGCAGAGGTCGGGTTGAACAATGTCCACCGCACCGTCCTCGAAAACTTCCTTGAACGCCCACCGAGAGTGACGACGTTCGCCCGTCGCAATCGGGACCGACGTGTGTCGGGCCAGTTCCCGGTAGTTGTTGGCGTGTTCGGGGCCGGTGACGGCCTCCTCGTAGAACATTGGGTCGAACTCCTCGAGCGCCGTTGCCATCTGTTTGGCCGACGCCTTCGACGCACGACCGTGGAAGTCGAGAGCCAAGTCGACGTCGGGGCCAACCTCCTCGCGCACCGCGCGTACGACCGTCCGCGCCCGGTCGACGTCTCCGGGCTTAGCGACTGCGTCGAGCATCCCGAACGGCACCAGTTTGAGCGCGTCGAATCCAGCATTGATCTGACGACGGGCATCCTCGACGAACGCCTCCGGACTGGAAACCTGATTCTCTCCGTCTCGGTCGTCTGAATCGTCGTTGGCACTCGCGACCTCTGCTTTCGTCCGGACGTGCTGGTAGAGACGGATTCGGTCGCGAACGGGGCCACCGAGGAACTCGGAAATTGGCATCCCGTGTATCTTCCCCTTGATGTCCCAGAGAGCTTGGTCAATACCGGCGATACCAGTCATGAGGACCGGCCCGCCGCGGAATCGCCCGGACCGATACATGGCCTGCCAGTGGTCTTCGATGCGCGTCGGGTCGTTGCCGATGACGTACTCCTCCATGAAGTCTGCCACCGCACCTGACGCCGCCCGGCGCTGACGCGACAGGGAGATTTCCCCCCATCCGATAGATCCGTCGCTCGTCTCGACTTTGAGGAACGTCCAACGGGGCGGCACGTTGAATAGTTCGTAGTTAACTACCCTCATGGGGAGATAGACCCTGAGTGGTCGCAAAAGAGTACCGGAATCAGCTACTACTCCTCGAGATTACGCGCGCGGGCCCCAGACGACGTTCTCGGGTTTCTCGCCTCGCGCAATACGCGCGACGTTCTCGGCGATGAAGTCGAAGCGTGCAGACGCGGTCTGGTCGCTCCACCCGGCGATGTGGGGGGTGAGGACGACGTTGTCGAGGTTGGTGAAAGGGAATTCGGAGGGTTGTACCGATTCGTCTCCATTTGGGTAGCGGTACCAAGTATCAATACCCGCACCACCGATAGTCTCCGATTCGAGGGCCTCATAGAACGCGGCTTCGTCGACGACTGGGCCGCGAGCGACGTTTATCAACATGCTGTCTGCGCCCATCAACTCGAACTCACGCTCGCCGATGAGGCCCCTCGTTTCGTCGTTTAGTGGGACGGAGACAACGATAACGTCGCACTCCTCCAGAACTCGGTCAAGGTCGTCCGGTCCGCCGAGGAAAGTCACGCCATCCGGCAAGTCGTCGGTCGGTTCGCTCCCACGGATGGCCATCACGTCGAGGTCGAAGCCTCTAGCACGGGGGACCAGTGCGCGCCCAATGTGGCCGAATCCAACGATTCCGAGTGTACTCCCTCGGATGTCGGAGACCGAGCCTTCCGGCGGTCGGGGGTAGTTCCAAACGCCGTTCCGCAGGTCTGCGTCGAGTTCGAGGAGACGACGTCGGTGAGCGAGCAACATCGAAAATACGTGTTCGGCGATGGCCGTGCTGTGTTTGTAGACGTTACACACATATGCACCAGGAGGAATACGTTCGGGATCGATTTTGTCGACGCCAGCCCCGACTCGCTGCATGAGTTTCAAGTCCGGAGCCGACATCGCGTTAGCCGCAGCCGGCCAGTCGCCGAGGACGATATCTGCGTCGGTCAGGACTGCTAATACATCCTCCTCGTCGTCGGAATCCGAGATGGCACGAAACGTGGCCGGAACCTCTATCTGCTCCTCCAAGATCGGTTTCGCGCCGGCAGCAATTCCACCTATTAGTACGATATGTAGGCTCATATCTTGTGTGAGGATAGCGGGACATATATGTTCTTACATGGGACAAAAATCCTTGCTTGGGCAGTCAGTACTTTAGTCCAACAGGGTGTTGGCTCCGAGAAGTCGACTTCGGCGGCCATGAGGAGGTCCAGGAAGCCGAACGCTGCGGTCTAGCCGAGTCCATCGGTGAGGATGCCGACGACATCGCTCCCGAGGGCACCGATGATCATGTAGACATACAAACCAATCCGCATCCAATGGTCTGTTCGACCTCGCCGAGTTGGTCCATGGACCACGACTGGACCGGGTACACCCCAACTCATACTCAGTCCGGGAGAGCCGCGACACGACGAGAGAGCGTGTTCCGACTGAAAGGAGCACGTATCTGATCATGGCACTCCCCAGCAACATCTCCATACGCGTTGGCGAGTATCCCCCAGGTACTGCGGCAGAGCGTAAGCCGCCCACAGACCGGTAAGTACCAGGCCAATGTCGCTCGTCGAAACGTCGAACGCTCCCGTGATATCCGGGATAAGTAGACCGATCACGAAGCGAGTGACCATGCTCGTCCCGAACGCGAGCGTCGTCAGGACCAGTACGGAGTCTCGGTACTTCCACATTTGAGTGTCCATCCATCGTCTACGACGATAGTTCACGGTGGTGTGAAATTATCGGTCAGGCAACTTCCGCGGTTATGAAGTTGCTGCAAAGAGAGAAGGTTCCACTCAACGGAGCGAATCGTCGATAATCTTTTATGATATGAGCGAGAGTTCTTGATAGAGGATGACAATCTCGATAACGTCCCTTCGAAAGGAGTTTCCCGTCTCTAGCGGCGTCGAGGTAGCCGTTGATGATATCAACATGTCAATCGAAGAAGGCGAGTTCATTTCGGTCGTCGGCCCGTCTGGATGTGGCAAAACGACGACACTCCGATGTATTGCTGGACTCGAAACGCCCACGAGCGGGGAAATCGTCATCGGGGGTGAAGACGTGACAGACATCCCCGCGAACAAGCGGAAACTGGCGATGATGTTCCAGAACATCGCGCTGTACCCCCACATGACCGTCGAGGAGAACATCTCCTATCCGTTGAAGATTCGCGGCGTCAGCAGGAAGGAACAACACCAACAGGCCAAGGAAGCAGCCGAGATAATGCAGATACCGGAACTGCTGGAGAAGCATCCGGGCGAACTGAGCGGCGGACAACGTCAGCGGGCTGCACTCGCACGGACTATTGTCCAAGACCCCGAGGCTTTCCTGATGGACGAACCATTGAGCGACCTCGACGCGAAGCTCAAAGTCGAGATTCGCAAGGAAATCCAACGGGTCCACAAGCGGGTCGAGCGTCCCACGATATATGTCACACACGACCAGGAGGAGGCGATGACGATGTCCGACCGGATTTTCGTGCTCAATGATGGCCAAATCGAACAGCGGGGAACGCCGGACGAACTGTACAGCGAGCCCAAGAACGTCTTCGTCGCTGGCTTCATCGGGAACCCGAGCATGAACTTCTTAGACGGGAAGGTCGTCGACGTGAACCGCGACTCGATATCGATAACGGTGGAGGGAACGCAGTTCGACTTTCCGGCACACATCGTCGGCGATGTCTCTGCAGGCGACGAAGTCGTCATCGGATTCCGCCCCGAAATTGTCAATGTCTATCCGGATACCGAGCAGGGAGACCTCACGGGCGATCTGTCGCTGGTCGAGCGTATCGGCGACCGTGTATTAGCGACAATCGACCGCCCGTCGGGTGAGGTACGGGCGACGGTCTCCGCTGACAACCCGTTAGACGAAGGGGAACCGGTCTCGTTCTCATTCGACTACTCGGGACTACACGTCTTCGACCGGAGAACCGAAGAAAGCATCGCACGGGGGACCAAACCCCGCATGAACGCCTGAGTAGAGTGAGACAATCAGTCCTCACCTCTTGGAGCCGTACGATGTCCTCGGTCGAGAAGTTCGCTCGGTGAGTCGTGCCCCATAAGTCGATCAAGCGGACGAGAAAATTGAGCTAGACTGCTCGTCGTGTCTCTCGCCACCCTGTTCGCCGGAGCGCCTAGTCTGGACTTCGAAGAGAGCGTCGAAATCACCGACACCGGCACATCGTGAAGGGTCGCGCTCTGGAAAAAGCAACCAGAATCGACCCTCTCGGGGTTCGTCGCTCCTCAGAGATTCCGTTAGTTGATGCAGTTCGCCAACGGTTTCCCGGATAGCCATCGGTCGTAGTTGTCGAGAAACAGCCGACTGAACCGGACAGGGAAGTCCTTGGAACGCCCGCCCACGTGCGGCGTCACGACTGTATCTTCGCGGTCCCACAGCGGCGACGTCGGAGGAAGCGGCTCTTCTTCGACCACGTCGAGCCCAGCAGCGGTGATTTCTCCGTCTTTGAGGGCCGCGACCAACGCGTTTTGGTCGATGACCGACCCGCGTGCGACGTTGACGACGGCGGCCGATTCCGGAAGCGCGGCGAGGACGTCCGCGTTGACGATGTGGCGGGTTTCGTCGGTGAGCGGCACCGTCAATACGAGCAGGTCCGTTTCGGGGAGGAGGTCGTGAAAGTCCTCGTTAGAGACAACGCGGTCCTCGGTGAGAGAGCCCGAATAGATCGAGGGCGTGCGTTTAACACCGTACACGTCGAAGCCGAACGCCTGCGCCCGTCGCGCGATAGACTCACCGATGTTTCCGAGGCCGAAGACGGTCATCCGTCGGCCCTCCCAGTGCCACATGTCCGCGCCCACACCGCGGTCCCACTCATGTTCACGCTGTTGGTCAAAGGTCGCTCCGAGTCTCCGGGAGAGCGCGAACATAAGGGCGAATGCGTGTTCGCTCACGACTGAATCGTGGAGCGTCGCGGCGTTGGTGAACGTCACACCGCGTTCGTTGAGTTCGGCGACGGGAAACGCAGTATATCCGATGCTCGTCGCTTGCACCCAATCGTCCTCCGATAGGTACTTGACGAAGTCGTCTGACCAGCCTTTCGGATTCGTCACGAAGATATCCGCGTCGCCGAGGTGGGTACGGACGTCCGCTTTCGACTCGGCGGCGACCACCGTTAGGTCGTCGGTCCGGTCCCGGATGGTACTCGCTATCGGGGTGTCGTGATAGATGACCGCTGTGGGCATGTCCGACCCACCGTTCGATACCACGAGTGATAAAAATACGTCTAAGCGGTCTCACCTCCGATGCTGTGTGAGAGTGCGACAGGGTACTTATTTGACCCACACTGGCGATGAATCGGTATGGATGTACTTCATACAGCAATTTGGGTCTCTGACCTCAACACGACGAAGGCGTTCTACTGCGACGGCGTCGGCCTCAAATTTTCCCGGGAGTTCGCGACGGACGGCGTCCGCAACTACTTCGTGAAAGGCGAGAACGGAGTAGAGATTCAGTTCAAATACGATTCCGAACACGAGGTCACCGTCGAGCGCGACGGCGTCGACCACCTCGCGGTCGGCGTCGACGACGTCGAGACGACAGTCGGCCATCTCGTTGACGAACGAGGGAGCGAGGTTCTCAAACCGCCGACGGTGCTCAAAAAAACGGGGTCCACTATTGCATTCGTCACGGATCCCGACGGGTACGTACTCGAACTGGTAGAGAGTGCGTGAGAAGATCTTCGCGGTCGATGAGTTCAACGAAGCGTCTGCGTGCATCTATGTCACTCTCGAAGATGCCGTAGGCGATGTTGCAGGCGATTTGAGAGGCACAGTCTTCACAGAGTTTGGCCTTGGTGAATCCTGGAATCCCTACGCCCCAACCGGATGGCCCAACTTCGACTCAAATCCGATTAGAATTCGACGCCGCTTGATAGTTCTGTACGAACTCACACGTTGTACAGACCGGCACCTCAACCGATTCGATAGGTTTGAGCGTTGTCTCGGTGACGACCGACGTGGGCTTCTCGATACTACAGACGCGATATCCGTGTGTCTGGTCTCCTACGGCGTCATCATCACATATCGACCAAATGTGAATATATATTCTTCGAGGATTGGGATGGGAAGAAGTACTGACTCGAAAATAGAAATGCCGCACAAAAACTAGTAATAATATAAATATGTTGTATGCGGACAGAATGCTTGGAGGAGGTAAATAATGGTAGATAGCGTTACTCGAGGGACCCCCTGTTGTTAGTCAAGGTGACTCGAGGGCATACACCACCGGTAATTTCGGTGTGCCTCGCAGAGAGGGAGTTCCAGGAGAATTCGCACAAACCCCATGGAATCCGGTCGAAGATGATTACCGTAGAAGCTTCCACGGGACGATTGAAGAAATAGTATTGTTTTATGAAAGAAGATTAGACTCACAGAACTCGGAGAGCGGCGAATCAGATATCGATTATCCCTCAGTGCTGGAGAATCAATCCCCCCTACTCTGACTATCTCTCTTTAGTAACCTTGAGAAAAATATCGTGTTTTTATGAAAGAGGTGTCTGATCACCTATGATAAGACGTTTTAGAGAGACAATTTGGTTTACTTGCGCCTTTGGCTGCGAAATTACTATCATTGTGGTGTTAGTAGTCGATATATGCCCTGATTTGGATCAGAGTGCGCTCCGATTTTGGATTTATAACTACTTCCAGAGCATATAGAGACTATATTCTACCTATATTGGTCTACTCCGTACGGCTCGTTGATGGCTAACGATGTTCTATAATTTGACCGGTATATTGCAGAGATGCCGTATAGAGATCGATTCAGCTTTTAAACCGTGTTACAACCACCGTTTTCTAGTTGAAGGTAATTAAGAATAACCTATGCTTTCGGTCGGTCGTACTTTAGTGGATGGGTCCTGAATCGAATATTAGTATTTGCACAACATTCCACAGATATGGCAGTTTATCGAAACTATCTCCGTCAAGGAATTCCATCCTGATGGGTAACTGGAAACGAGTAATTCGTTTAGGTTACTCAGCTTCTCCTTAGTTATCGACAAAGCAGCTAATATACGTCACAAAACTCGGAGTTGAGGACTACTATACCGGACTCAAAGGAAGCTGAAGACGATCAACGCCAGAACACAGAGCACGCGTAATGGCCAAGCGGTGTGTTTGATTCGACGATCCGTCAGAGAGGATATCAAGGAGCCTAAAGCGACTCTATTCAGGTTCAGTGAGGCTCACATCGTACACACGAAAACGGCTAAGTACGTTGGCTCACAATGTACACATAATGAGTACCGACAAAAAGCGCGTGCAGTTTCGAGCACCCAATCGGCTTATTGACCGGGCCGACGCACTCGCTACAGTGCTCGGTGAAGACCGAACAAACGTCCTCGTGACTGCGCTTCGAGAGTACCTCCAAGATGCCGCTCACGATGATGCACTCACTCAAGAGATCGCTGCTGCCTACTATGACGACGAAATCTCCTTCGAGCAGCTCAAAGCACTCGTCGGCGCTGAAGAGGCAGCGAACCTCCGGGTGTTGAAACAACAGTTGGATGAAGACTTTGTCGACGAAGTCGCCGAGCTATAGATGGCAGGGTTGGTCGCAGATACATCCGCACTCGTGAGTTTGGGTATCGTCTCGGACTTCGATCTTGATCCACTCTCGCTCTGTCTGGAGGGCTATGACGTGTTCGTTCCAGACGAGGTAATTGAGGAACTCCAAGAGATCGCCTCGTACGATGATCAGCATGGAGAAGCTGCAACTGCAGTCCTTGGTCGAACTGCCGAACTCACGGTCCAATCAGTCAATCTCGATGCCGAGTTCCCACTCGATGATGGTGAGAACGCAGCTGTCACCCTTGCGAACGAGATCGGTGTCACACTCTTTCTCTGTGACGAATTCAATCGTCTTGGGTTGATCCACGCCTCACTGGCCAATACACGACTTGTAACGACGCCAACACTCCTCTCAGTGTTTGTTCGAACAGGCCGATTGACGGTCGACGAGGCGCGCATCCTCCTTGATGGGATCAGTACCGGTCGAAGCTGGGATGCGAACAGCTACGTCCGGCGAGCGCGCTCGTTGCTTGATAACTGACTATCCCGGAAATAAGCCGCACCATCTTCATCCTCTGAGGCCGTGATGACGTGAGAGGCGACCATTAGTCGACTACTCGGTAAATAATCGGATGACGATGGCTGTAACCTCGCTTTCTTCGTCCGCCAGAAGATATCTGACTGCGCTACGATTCGTCAGCGGGATAGGTGACGCGCCCGTCGGACACCTTCGCGAACCGGGTTAGTTCGTGTTCGTCAGCGCGGTCGGTCTCGAAGATGTTGACGACCTCGCAACCACGGGTAAGGAGCCAATTGGCGACGATGCGGCGGTGACAGCGCCAGTAGACGGCCTCCGCACAGACGATCACCGGCACTTCGTCGTCCGCCAGCGTGACCAACTCGTTGAGTGCCGTCTGGAACTCGTCGGTGAGCGCGTAGTCAGCGTACGCTTGGACGACTCGTTCTCCCATTCGCCGTTCGGCGAGTCCGTTCGCGGGCTCGAGCGGCGACCGCCGAGCGCCTCGAAATGACGATACCCGATCCCGTGTTCGTCGAGTGTCGCGGCCAGCGCGTGGGCACCGAACTGTGGATTCCGTCGCGAACCGGGGAACCGACGGACGTCGACCACGACGGTAACCCCGTAGTTACGGAGCGCCGAGACGAACTCCTCGATGAACGCGAAGAGTGGCCGAACGTGTACACTCGGGTCATAGATGGGTGTTGAAAACAAAGCTAAGTAGGCGCTCCGGCAGGATGCTGATCCGTCGAGACGCGCGAGGAACCGTTCGCCTTCGGTATTGTTCTGGTATAACATCGGGGCGGACCTCTCTTATAGGGGCAGACCACAGCTCGCTTATCGCCACTGCTTGACGGTGAGTACGGCCCGTTTGTCGGAGGATACAAGGCCTCGGGAATTCGGAACTGGTCGCTTCGCGTTCATCGAAGAATCGCGTAGAAGATGGCGACGAGTCCGATGATATCGACAAACTGGCTCGTTGCCGCAAACGAGAGCCCGAGAGAGTGGCCGCTTCCGACGAAGATGGGGGCGAGGAACTCTAACGCGAGCTTGAGGCCCGCGTGAACGACAGTCAGAAATGGGAGAGCCTGCAACAGAGGAACGGTAACGGGAAGGCGGAGGTGAAGAGTGACTAACTGGCCGTAGAGCAG
Source organism: Halopelagius fulvigenes (assembly GCF_055398025.1). Classification (NCBI taxonomy): domain Archaea; kingdom Methanobacteriati; phylum Methanobacteriota; class Halobacteria; order Halobacteriales; family Haloferacaceae; genus Halopelagius; species Halopelagius fulvigenes. The sequence goes on from NZ_AP043842.1 coordinate 11,005, forward strand.
TATCGACATCTTCGGCTCCTGTCGAGATTCCCCTCTTTAGAGACTAGAACCCGTGAAATTACTGATCACTACGCGTGATTTACAAAGATAATTCGTCTGGTGCTGTTCTCAGAACGGGTCTGTGGTAGACGATTTGGTTCGGTTTCGTATCTCGATCCTTACGGAGTATCTGACGGAGTAGCTTAATCGAATTCGTACAATTATTTATGGCTCTCTTCTGATGGAGTCGATAGAATATATCTCCCATCAGTTCGACTGCGGTAGAAAAGAACGGTGAGAAACGGAATCTGAAACACTTCCGTGGGTCGAGTTGTAGCGCTACGTTCGGGAAAACAGCGGACGAATACAGATATCCGAACTGATTCGACATTCATCGAGATATCGGTCTGTATCCGTCTCTGTAACCACCGACACGTCCAAGTAACTCCCCGAAGCGACGGAGTAGACGCGAACTAGCATGGCCGAACGGATAGTCACTGAATCTATCAGATCTGGACGTTCGAATTGATACAAATAATCGGACACGTGGCAGGAATCCATTCGTCTTCTACTCGGAACGCGTACGACGAGAAAAGGCGTCTCTCGATGGACCGGTGTCGTCTCTCGGTCGAGTGCTCGACCGATTATACGCATCTCTAGTCCTCGGCACACCAATTCTTTATGGTAAATGAGGCACATTACCGTGGGGGAGGCAAGCAATGACTGAACGACTTATCGGTATAGACGCGGGTACGTCCATGATCAAGGGGGTCGCATTTTCCACCGATGGCGAGCCGCTGTACCACAGTAGCCGACAGAACAAGATACTTCGACCGAAGAGCGGGTGGCAGGAGCAGGACATGTACGCCACGTGGAGGGCGACGACTGAAGTTCTCGGCGAGATTATGGACAAGTTCGACGAGGACGAAGAGGTAGCGGCTCTCGGAGTCACCGGACAGGGCGACGGGTGTTGGCTGATCGACGAGGACGGGGAACCGGCGTACGACGCGATCCTCTGGTCCGACGGACGCGCGGACGAAATAATCGACGAGTGGCAGAGCGGATTCGTCGGTGGGCGGATCTACGATATCTGCGGCAGCGCCCAGTTCCCAGGGTCCAGTCTCGCCATCCTCATGTGGCTCAGGGAGAACGAATCCAGCGTCGTCGACGACGCCGACACGGTGTTCTTCTGTAAGGACTGGCTCAAGTACAAGCTGACCGGGACGGTCACCTCCGACCCAAGCGACATGTCCCTGCCGTACGTGGACGTCGAGGAGGTCGAGTACTCCTCGGAACTGTTCGAGTTAGTCGACGCACCGGAGCTCGAAGAGTTGCTGCCACCGTTGGCCGAACCGACCGACGTCGTCGGGCAGGTGACGGCTGAGGCCGAACGAGAGACGGGTGTTCCAGAGGGGACGCCGGTCGTCTCCGGCCTGTTCGACGTGCCCTGTTCGATGTACGGGAGCGGTGTGTCCGAGCCCGGACAGGGTTCCTCAGTCGTCGGAACGACGTCCCTGAATCAGCTGTTACTGGACGCACCCGACACGAGCCCCCACGGAGCGGGCATGACGCTCTCGCTCGGTCTCGGGGGTCGGTGGACGCGGGTGATGGCGTCGATGATCGGGACGCCGAACCTCGACTGGGCGCTCGAGGAAATCCGTGGCGAACGGGATTACAGAGCGGCCGCCACCGAGGCCCAGAACGTCCCGCTCGGTGCCGAGGGACTCCTCTATCACCCCTATCTGAGCGCGTCCGGAGAACGAGCGCCGTTCCTGAACACGGACGCTCGGGCGCAGTTCGTCGGACTCGGTCCCGACCACAGACGGGAGCACCTCATACGCGCCGTCTACGAGGGCGTCGCGCTCGCTATGAAGGACTGCTACGAACACATCCCCGACACGCCCGACACGGTGTACGTCGGCGGCGGGGGCGCGAAGTCGGAGTTCTGGTGCGAGATGTTCGCGGACTGTACCGGCGCGGAGTTCGTCGTCCCGAGCGGGGAGGAGTTCGGCGCGAAGGGCGCGGCGCTACTGGCCGGGACCGGCGTGGGACTGTACGACGACATTGAGTCGGCCATCGAAGAGACGCAGTCGACGGAACGGTCGTACAGCCCTGACCCCGAGAACGCGGACCTGTACGACGATATCTACGAGTGGTACAAGATGACCCGCGAGAACATGACCGAGGTGTGGGAGAAGCGCTCGGGCGTCGTCGGATCGCTCGAACGGATAGAGCGGACGGTCAAGTGGTGACGAGGGGGTCGCTCGCCTACTCCTTGCTCACCGTCTCCTCGTTGGCGACGTGCGACGGTTCCCGGCCGTCGAGGTAGGCTTCGATGTCGTCGACGACCATCTCCGAGTGGCGCTCGATGACTTCCTCCGTGGCTCCCCCGAGGTGCGGCGTCGTGATGACGTTGTCGAGTTCGAGGAGCGGGTGGTCCTCCGGGATCGGTTCCATGTCGTACACGTCGAGCGCGGCGCCTCGGAGACCGCCGGACCGCAACTGTTCCACGAGCGCGTCTTGGTCGATGATGGCACCGCGGGCGTTGTTGATGAAGTAGGCGCTCTCCTTCATCGCCTCGAACTCGTCGGGTCCGAGGAGCCCGCGGGTGCTCTCGGTGACCGGTACGTGGACAGTCACGACGTCGCTTCGTTCCAGTAGTACGTCGAGTTCGACTTTCTCGGTGTCGTACTCGCCCATCGTGTCGGCGTCGATGTAGGGGTCGTAGCCCAAGAGGTCGACTTCGAACCCGCTGGCTCGCTTGGCGACCTCTCGTCCGACGGCGCCTAGTCCGACGATGCCGACCGTCTTCCCGGCCAACTCCTGGCCCTTCAGTTGTACGTATGGCGACTCCCGACCCATCCCCCACGTCACGTCTTCGCGTTCGCCGCCAGAGGCGGCGTCCGCCTGCGGCGTTCCGGTGTACGTCCCCGTGCGGAGGAGGTGGTGCGCGTGAGCGATATTTCGCATCGCGCATATGATCTCTCCCCACGTGAAGTCTCCGACGCTGACTGCGTTCCGTCCGGGCGCGTACAACACCGGGATATCCTGTTCCGTCGCGGCTTCGATATCCACGTTGGCGTCCGGGCCCCCGCGGGTGGAGGCGACGAGTCGCAGGTCCGACGCCGCGTCGATGACTCGCTCCGAGACGCCCTCGTACCCGACGATGAGTATCTCGGCGTCTTCGACGAGGGCGCGGAACTCGTCTTCGGGGAGGCGGCCCTCTCGCTCCTCGATAGGTCGGTACTCGACGTCGAGTCCCAAATCGTCTCGAAGTCGGGAGAGCGCGCTCTGACTGAGATTGCCCGTTACGACCGTTTTCATGGTTCGTGTGCGTGTCGATGAGTCGGTTGGGTTCTGTCCGTTACGACGGGATCTACGTCGACGGCCGTCGAGAGTTCAGACCGTCCGCCGGGTTCGTATCTCGTGAGCATTGCTATAGCGTATCATACGCCGACGAATCGAATAAAACCACCGGCGAGCGGAAAACAATCTCCGATTCGGAGGAGGTGACGTCGCGGTTCCGAACCGAAGCCGACTGGTCTAGCTTCACGTACCGAGGACTCGACGACACGTACGCACTCGTCAGGGTTGCGTCCACTATCTCCGAACAACCGACGCTAAACAATCGGTGGCGAAACCTCGAGCGCCGAGAAAAAATCTTGACCGGAAGCGACTCCTCTGCGCGGTATCTTCGACATCTACCGACGAAACCGCCCCAGAACCGCTCTCACGGACCCCGACTTTCCCGAAGATGCGATCTGGCAGCGGAATCAGCTAGCGATAACGCCGGCCCATTACACGTCTATTCTTGTCATGCAGGACGAGACAATCCTCTCGCAGTCGATTGTACTCGTTTCGTAATAGTGGATAGAGCGCGGTAAACGCTATCACGCACCGAGTGCTGACGGCGAGAGGGCGGCGGTACTCTGTGAAGTCAGGGCGTTGCGTTCACCGATAGTGGACTACCTTCGAGTCCGGGTTTTTCCGTCAGCAGGAATAGATGGGCTCGCAGCACCAGGATTGCGGTCCTACTGGCCATAAGATATTTACTGTCAATAATGATAATGTTCTATGATGTCGCAAGTTATTATCGGCGTAGACGCCGGTACGACAGTTATCAAGTCGGTCGCCTTCACGCTCGAAGGCGAAGAGCTCTACAAGAGTAGCGTCGAGAACGCGGTCAAACGCCCCGAATCCGGATGGGCGGAGCAGTCCATGGTGACGACGTGGAAGAAGACGGCTCAGACGCTCAGCGAGGTGGAGGACCGACTGGACGAGGACGACGAAGTCGTGGCGGTCGGCGTCACTGGACAGGGCGACGGCTGCTGGCTGGTGGACGAACGCGGTGACCCGGTCAGACCGGCCATCCTCTGGTCCGACGGCCGCGCGAACTCCTACGTGCAGGAGTGGCAGGAGAACGGCGTCTCCGACGAGGTGTACGACATCTGCGGGGGAACGCAGTTCCCGGGAAGCAGCCTCGTCATCCTCCGGTGGCTTAAGGAGAACGAACCGGAGAGTTACGAGGAGGCCGACACGGTGTTCTTCTGTAAGGACTGGCTGAAGTACAAACTCACCGGCGAGTTGACCACGGACCCGAGCGACGCGTCGCTCCCCTACGTCGACGCCGAAACGGCCGAGTACTCCGACGAGGTGTTGGACGCAGTCGGAATGCCCGAAGTCGCAGAGATGCGACCCGAACTCGTCTCGGGGACGGAAGTCGTCGGCGGACTCACCGAGCACGCGGCGGTCGAAACCGGACTTCCGGAGGGAACGCCGGTCGTCTCCGGATTCATAGACATCGCCGCCTCAGCGTTCGGAAGTGGGGCCGCGCTCCCCGGCGAGGGGTCGTCCATCGTCGGGACGACGTCGGTGAATCAGACTGTCCTCGACGAGGCTCCGTCCGACGACGAACGGGCGGGGATACTGCTGACGCTCGGCGTCGAGGACGGTCTGTGGACCAAATTCATGTCCTCGATGACCGGAACGCCGAATCTCGATTGGGCCATCGAGGAGATAATGGACAAGAGCAGCTTCAACCTCGTCGAGGAGGAAGTCGAGTCGATACCCGTCGGCTCCGACGGACTCCTCTATCACCCGTTCCTCAGTTCGGCCGGCGAGCGCGCTCCGTTCCTCAACCCGAACGCCCGAGCGCAGTTCATGGGACTGACCCAAGAGCACACGCAGGCGCACCTCGTCCGCGCGGTGTACGAGGGCATCTCGCTCGCCATGCGTGACTGTTACAAGCACCTCCCGGAGAACGCCGACGAGATATACCTTAGCGGCGGCGGTGCGAACTCGGACTTCTGGTGTCAGATGTTCGCGGACTGCCTGAACGCGACCATTGTCATCCCGGCGGGCACCGAGTTCGGCGCGAAGGGGGCCGCGCTGCTCGCCGGTATCGGTACGGGGACGTACGATAGCCTCGCAGAGGCGGTCAACGCCACTTCGTCGGTCGCGCAGTCGTTTGAGCCGCGTCCCGAGAAAGTCCGCCAGTACCGACGCTGGTACGACGTGTACACCGACGCCTACGAGGCGACGTTCGAGGCATGGGACGAGCGGGTAAAGGCGCTCGAAGACCTCCGGCAGATGGAGCAGGCCGAAGCCGCCAGCCCGAGCAAGAAGACCGTCGTCGGGAAGGACACCGTTGGGGGGAGCTGAATGGTCGATTTATCCGCACTCACAGCCGGAGGTATGCTCGTCGCAGCGTTCGCCGGCGGTGCGTTCGGCGCGGCCATCGGCGGTCAACCCGCATTCATCTTCACCGGCTTTCTGGTCATCGCCGGCGAAGCCGGGAACGTGGCGGCGGAAGCCGTCGCGTCCGCGGCGAACGTCGACCCGGCGCAGGTCGGTGCACTCGGACTCACGGGGTCGATCGCGTTCGGCCCCGTGTTCGGTCCCCACATCAGTTTCGCCGCCGGCGCCGCCGCCTCGGCGTACGCCGCGAAGCGGGGATACATGGAGACGGACTTCGACTACCACCCGGCCAAGGACATCAACTACGCGTTCGGTACGAAGCCGGACGTCCTCTTGGTCGGCGGGTTGTTCGGTGTGGCCGGGTACCTGATGGCGCAGGCGATGATGGCGTTCGCACTCCCCTGGGACCCCATCGCCATGGCTGTCGTCCTCTCGGCGGTCCTCCACCGGGTGGCGTTTGGCTACGACCTGATCGGCCAGCCCAGCGAGGGCCTGCTGAACATGCGGCCGTTCGCAGAAGAGCGGCTTCGAAACGAGGGGCAGGGCGTGACCGACGGCGGGCAGGCCCACGGCGGCCCGATGAACCGGTTGCTCGTTGAGCCGTGGCTCCCGCAGCAGTACAAGTGGCTGAACGTCGGACTCCTCGGCCTCGTCGTCGGCGTTCTCGGCGCGTACATCGGCTACGCGACGGGGAGTGTCTACCTCGGATTCGGCATCAGCGCCTTCTCGCTCGTCTTCCTGAGCATCGGCATCGAGAACGTCCCGGTCACGCACCACATCACGCTGCCGTCCAGCACGGCGGCGTTCGCGATGGCCCCGGAAGGGACGTCGGTCGGGTCTCTCCCGCTTATCGAGGTAGCGCTCGTCGGCGCGGCGATAGGCGTCGCGTGCGCACTGTTCGGCGAACTGTTCCAGCGCGTCTTCTACGCCCACGGTGACACCCACCTTGACCCGCCCGCGGCGGCCATCGTCTTCGGGACGTTCCTCGTCGCGGTGCTGGCCGCGCTCGGAGTGTTTCCGGGCAGTTCGTGGGTCCCCGCGCTCTGAGGGGAGACACGCGTCCGAGGTAGTGACGACGGTCGCGTCGAAAACAGACGTTCGAGACTCCCGTGATGCGGGCAGCTACTCGGAGGGCCCGACGGCGCGGTTCTCGGTCGCCGTCTCGCCGCGGCCGCCCCGGGCGGCCCACCTGACGGCGTTGTCGATGACGTCCTGTACAACCGACTCCTCGTACACCGGGTACGTCTCGTGACCGGGACGGAAGTAGAATATCCGCCCGTTGCCGCGGTGGTAACAGCACCCCGAGCGGAACACCTCGCCGCCCTCGAACCACGAGACGAACACCAGGCGGTCCGGCTCCGGCACCGCGAACGGTTCGCCGTACATCTCCGCCTCCGGGACGACGAACGACTCGTCGAGGCCGTCGGCGACTGGGTGGCTCGGGTCCACCGTCCACACCCGTTCGCGTTCGCCGGACTCCCGGTACGCGAGCGAACACGGGGTGCCCATGAGTCGCTTGAACACCTTCGAGAAGTGCGACGAGTGGAGCGGAACGAACCCCATCCCGTCGTAGATGCGCTCGCAGACGCGTTCGACGATCTCGTCCTCGACGTCCTCGTGCGCCCGGTGCTCCCACCAGACCAACACGTCCGTGTCGTCGAGGACGTCGGTCGTTAGTCCGTGCTCCGGTTCGTCGAGCGTCGCGACCCGAACGTCGTGTCCCCGTTCCCTGAGGGCCGGCGCGAGGACGGCGTGAATCCCGTCGGGGTACACTTCCGCGACGTCGTCCTCCGTTTGCTCCTGTACGTACTCGTTCCAGACGGTGACGGACACCATACGCGACCCACGCGGGAGAGGGGTCTAAAACTATCGACGCTCGGGGTGCTTCGAGCGGCGACTCCGCATCCGGAGCGCCGAAAGAAGAAGAACGGACACTCGCGGGTCGTTCGCGCCGTACGGACGAGAGAGCGCGACCGTCAGTCGTCAGCCGAGACTGCGTCGGATTCGACGAGTTCGTTCCACTCGTTGACGCCGGCTTCGGCGACGTCGCGGTCCTGCGATACCTCGCCGCCGGAGACGCCGATGGCGCCGACGACTTCTCCGTCCTTCTCAAGCGGATAGCCGCCGCCGAAGACCACCATGCGACCCTCGTCGCGCGTATCGAGTCCGTAGAGGGAGTTCCCCGGTTCGGACGCCTCGGCCAGTTCGTGGGTCGGCATATCGAGCGCGGCGGAGGTGTACGCCTTGTTTCGGGAGATGTTGACCGAGGCCAACCACGCGCCGTCCATTCGGTGCTGCGCGACGAGGTTCCCCTCGCTGTTGGTGACCGCGATGACCATCGGGTTGTCTATCTCGTCGGCTCGCTCCTCGGCCGCTTCGATGAGTTGCGTCGCTGTCTCTAGGGGGATGGATTCAACCATACACGACCATAGACCGCGCGTATCCACATAAATCCCGTGCCTCCCTCGCCGAACGGGCGCGGGTAGGTGCCGTCAGTCGACGAGTGCGTCTTCGAGCAACTCGAGCGGGTGGTAGATGTCGTAGCCGGTGCCGTGTTCCATCTGCATCGCGCACGTCGGGCACTCGGTCATGCCGGCCTCCCCCTCGGCGTGCTTCATGTGTTCGAACATCTCCTCGCCTATCTTCATCGAGGTGTCGTACTTCTCCTCCTTCCAGCCGTAGGTGCCGGAGATGCCGGAACAGGAGTCGCCGACGTCCTCGACGCGGACGCCGTCGACGTCACGGAACAGTTCGACGGCCTGCCGGTGGAGTCCCTGATTACGGGCGTGACACGGACCGTGGTACCCGAACGACTGTCCGTCGAGTTCGGCGTCGGCGAGTTCGCCCTCCAAGTCTTCGTAGATGCGGAGGTACTCGACCGCCTCGAACGTGTTGTCGGAGACGTCTTCGACGCCGTCGATGTCGAATAGTTCCGGGTACTCCTGTCGGAGCGACAGCGAACAGGAGGTACAGGAGGCGATGACGTCCGCGCCGTCGGCGATGGCCGACGCGAGGTTCTCGACGTTCGTCTCCGCGTCCCTCCGAGCGTCGTCGAGCATCCCGTTGGCGAACATCGGCGTTCCGGAGCACTTCTGCGGCGGGACGAGTATCTCGTAGCCGAAGTGCTCGAAGACGCGGACCATCGCCTTCGCGACTTCGGGCGTGTTGTAGTTCGAGTAACAGCCGTGGAAGTAGGCGATTCGCTTCTCCGAGCTCTGAACGTGCGCGCCGCCGCGCTCGCGCCACCACTCGCGGAACGTCTGCTCGGCGAACTCGGGGAACTCCCGCTCTTTCGTGACGCCGAGGACCTTCTCCATCACCCACCGCGCGGGCCCGAAGTTCATCGCGAAGTTGGCGAGTTGCGGTACCTTCGAGGCGAGTTCGGCGGACGTGCGGTAGTTCGAGAGGATGCGGTTACGGACGTACTCCGTCGAGAGCGCGTCCATCTGGTCGTCGACGTACTCGCCGCGCGCCTCGTTGTGCATCTGCGAGAGCGGAACGTCCGACGGGCACGCCGAGTCACAGCGCATGCAGTTTGAGCACGACATGATGGAGCCGTCGATATCGGCGTCCTCTTTCCGCTTGAGTCGCCACTGCTCGGGGCCCTGGAACTTCGGTCCGGGGAACTCTTCATCCACCTCCGCGACCGGACACGACGTGTCGCACGTCGTGCACTTGTAGCAGTTGTCCGCGCCGGCCCGCAGGTCGAGGTTCCCCTCCGGGAACACCTCCGTCACGTTGGTGTCCTCCTCCGGTATCGCGCCCTCGCGGCCGGGGGCGGCGGTGACGCCGCCGTCGGTCACTCGGTGCTGTTCAGGTTGGTCGCCTGGTCGGTGCGTGTCGTCCGTTTCGTCGGTTCGGTCGGTCATCGTCGTATCTCCGTCGTGTTCGAATCTGTGGTCGGTTCTCGGTCCGTTCTCGCGGCTTCACGGCCGGCGATGATTCCGGTCGCCAGCGAGACGCCGCTCGCGGACTTCTCGCGCGCGACGTCCGCGCCGCCGACCACCGCGCCGGCGGCGTACAGGTTGGCGAACTCCGGGTCGCCGCCCGCGTCGAGCGGTCGCATCGCCTTGCTCGGTTCGACTCCCAACCGAGCGTACGCGTGGTCGCCGAACGCGTCGTCTACGAACCAGTCGTAGCGGTCCTCGGGTTGGGGGACGTGACAGCCGAACACCGGCTCCTGCACCGCGTTTCGGTCGGAACCGAGTCCCTTCCCCACGAGGCCGCCCGTGGCGAGGACGAACGTGTCGGCCGCGTACGGCACCTCCCTCCCCTTCCGGTCGACGAGAACCGATCCGAGGCGATCCGGCGCGCCGTCGGCTGTCTCGTAGCCGACGACCGGGTTTCCGGTCTCGTACTGGACACCCTCGTCGTCGAGCGCCGCGTACAGCCGGTCCTCCAACCGGAGTCCGAGGAGGCTCGGCGGTCCCATCGGAATCTCGAACACGTCGCCCCCGAGTCTGTCGCCGAGTTCGGCGCGGACCTCGCGGGTGTTCTCGTCGCCGAGAAGCGCGGGGAAGCCGACCCGCTCCGCGTCTCCGACATGCGGTTCGACCGCTTCGGCGAGGGCCCGACGGGCCGGCGTGCCGTCGATGTGTTCGTCGTGGTCGAGCGCCTTCGCGAAGCGAGTCACCTTCGCGTCCGCCGGAAACGTCTCCGCGTATCTGACTTCGGCCCCGGCGACGTCGAAGGGAACGCCGGCGGCGTCGAGGGTGTCCGCAACCATTCGAGCGTCGAACTCGGTGAACGACCGGAAGCCGACCACGAGCATCGACCGGTTCTCGCTTGCGAGGCCCGCAGCCACCGAACGGGGGTACCGGGCGGTCGGTTTCACCGCTCCGCCGAAGGTGGGGACGAGCGCGTTCTGGTCGGTGTGTCCGCCCGCGTACGCGTCGCCGAGCAACTCGTCGAACAGCGAGAGGCCCTCACGGAGCGCTTCCTCGCCGACGAGCGAGTAGGGGTGGTCGTCGGGTAGCTCGCCGAACTCGTCGTAGGGGCTGACCAGCGGCCCCTTGTACTCGCCTCGGTTCGAGCGCACCTCGCGGAAGTCCTTCCGCTCTTGGGAGATGTACTCGGACTGCCCGGCGGGAGACGACCGCTCGGGGACGTAGCCGAGGGCGTCGATCAGTCCCGACGCCTGTCTGAGCGAGGTTTTCTTGTGAGAGACGAGGCGGACGTCCGCGCCCGCTCGGGCGGCCGCGACGGCACTGGTCATCCCGGCGAGTCCCCCGCCGACGACGAGGACGTCGCTCTCAATCGCCACGGGTACCCTCCGTCGTACGAGCGGTCGGCCCCGAATCGAAGGCCCCGTAGTCCACGTCGTCGTCGCTGACGGCGGGGTTCGCGTCCCGACTCATCGTCGTCGCGTGGAGCATGTGGTTCAGCATCGCCTGCGAGAGCTGTTCCCCCCAGAGCGTGTGTCGCTGTCCCTTCCACCGCTCTTGGTACAGTTCATCGACGGCGTCCCGGGCCGTCTCCCCGTCGTATTCCCCGTACAGTTCGGCCCCGATGCGGTGCGTGCAGAACCCGCCTTGACAGTTCCCCATCGAGGCCCGCGTCCGGAGTCGCACGCCGTTGAGGTCCGCGCCGACCTGGTCGATGGCGTCGCATATCTCCGCGCGCGTGACCGCCTCACACTCGCAGACCGTCGGGTTCGGCCCGTCGACGTCCAGCACCTCCGGCGCTCGGTCGCCGAGTCGCTGGGAACTCCGACGGGCGATGGGCGACCGGAGGTCGAACTTGTCCATGCGTTCGTCGAGGGCGGACGGGTCGCTACTTCCCGGAAGCGGTACCTCGTGCGTCCGGCAGTCGGCGTCGACGCCGAGGACGTCGCAGACGTGGTCGGTGACCGACTCGGCCATCTCCCTGTACGTGGTCAGCTTTCCGCCGACCACGGAGGCGAATCCCTCGACGCCGTCGCGTTCGGCGTGGTCGAGGACGAAGTAGTTCCGGGTGACGTCGCCGGGGTCCGTCGTCGATGCAGGGTCGGGGTCGTACAGGGGTCGCACGCCCCAGTAGGCGCGGATCATGCGGGCGTCCTCGACGACCGGGACCATCTCGGAGGCAATGTCTATCATCATGTCGACCTCCCACTGCTCTTCGGGGTAGTCGTCTGGGTCGTCCACGGGGTCGTCGTTCGCACCGAGCAAAACCGTCGTCTCGTGCGGGATGATGGTGTCGCCCTCCCCCTTCGGGAGACAGCGGTTGATGACCGTATCGAGTTGACGGACGTTCGTGACGACCATCGCTCCCTTCGAGATGGCCATCTCCAGTTCGATGTCGGCCATCTCGGCCAGTTGCCCCGCCCACGCGCCGGTCGCGCTGACGACGTAGTCGGCGTCGATGGTCTCGACGTCGCCCTCGTTCCCCTCGCCGAGGTAGTTCGGTCCCTGCCGCTCGATTTTCACGCCGGTGACGGTTCCGTCGTCGACTACGATATCCACCACCTCCGCGTGCGTCTCGACGGTCGCGCCCTCGTCAACGGCGGCGGCGGCGTTGGCGACGCAGAGCCGAAACGGGTCTACCGCGCCGTCGGGGACCCAAATCGCGCGCGTCACCTCCTCGGTGAGGTAGGGTTCGCGGCGACGGGCCTCCTCGCCGGAGATGACCTCCGTCGGGATGTCGCACTCGGCGCACCCCTTTAACTTCTCCTCGAAGTACTCGTCGGAGTCGCCCTCGAGTTGGACGAACAACCCGCCCGTGTCCTCGATACAGTGACCGGCGATCCGGTGGAGAATCCGGTTCTCTCGCATGCAGTCGATCGCGCTCTCTTGGTCGCTGACGGCGTAGCGAGCGCCACTGTGGAGGTGTCCGTGAGTCCGGCCCGTGGTCCCCTCGGTGAGGTTACCCCGCTCGACGAGCGTCACGTCGAACCCCCGCATCGCGAGGTCGCGGGCCGTTCCCGTGCCGGTCGCTCCCCCGCCGATGACGACTACTGAGTGACTCATTTGATTATGAGGTCTCACGGCTACCGCCACCATAATTGTTGCGCCGACGGAATACGGCCTCTCACGCCGGGCACGGTCGCTTCGGCGGTTCCGCTGCGGTCTACCGACCTATGTCACGAGCGAGAGTTGGATCGAGGCGGCCGGCGGACACGCGCCGACCGCGTTCGAGACCCCACCTTAGTGGTCCTGCCCGTAGTCGGCGAATCGGTCCAGCAGGGTGTCGATCTCCTCGTCGGGGAGCAGCGACGGCTCGCCGACGTTGAGCGCTTGATACTGGATGCGCGCACAGTACTCGACCATCAGCGCCACTTCGAAGGCCTCCGCGACGGTGTCGCCGACGGCGACGACGCCGTGGTTCTCGAGCAAACAGGCGTTGTACTCGTCGCCCAGCGCGTCCAGCGCGGAGTCCGCGAGCGCCTGCGTGGCGTGCGTCTCGTAGGATGCGACGGGGATCTGGTCGCCGACGAACGCAACGAGGTAGTGCGAGGCGGGGACGGGTTCGCCGAGGCTTGCGAAGGTGCTGGCGTACGGGGAGTGGTTGTGGACGACTGCGCCCACGTCGTCGCGTTCACGGAGGATGCCCGTGTGCATATGAATCTCGCTGGACGGCTCCCGCTTCCCCGCCACCCGCTCGCCGTCCAGCGTGACGACCGGGACGTCTTCGGGCTCTATCTCGTCGTAGGGTATCCCCGACGGGCTGATAGCCACGAGGTCGCCGTTCTGTGCGCTGATGTTTCCGCCGGTCCCCTCGGTCAGTTCCTGACGGAGCATCTCTCGGCCGTGCCGACTCACTGCCGCGCGCTGCGATTCGAGTTCCGCGATTCTGTCGTCGGGGACGTCAGCGCCGGCGGACGGTTCGCTTCCGCCATCGTCGGAGTTCGCCTGCCCGTAGTCGGCGAACTTCTCCACCAAGGTGCCGATCTCCTCGTCGGGGAGCAGCGACGGTTCGCCGACGCTGAGCGCTTGGTAGTGGATGCGCGCGCAGTACTCGACCATCAGCGCCACTTCGTACGCATCCTCCGCCGTCGCGCCGGTCGCCAGCACGCCGTGGTTCTTGAGCAAACACGCGTTGTACTCGTCACCCAACGTCTCGAGCGCCACCTCCGCGAGTTCGGCCGTTCCGTACGTCTCGTAGGATGCGACGGGGATCTGGTCGCCGACGAACGCGATGAGGTAGTGCGAGGGGCCGACCGGTTCGTCGATGCTCGCGAAGGTGCTGGCGTACGGGGAGTGGTTGTGGACGACTGCGCCCACGTCGTCACGTTCACGGAGGACGTCCGTGTGCATTCGGTACTCGCTCGACGGTTTCCGGTCGCCTTCGACTTGTTCGCCGTGGATGTCGAGGACGGGGACGTCTTCAGGCTCTATCTCATCGTAGGGCATCCCTGACGGGCTGATGGCGACGTTCCCGTCGTCCGTCCTGACGCTGATGTTACCCCCGGTCCCCTTGGTGAGACCGTCGGACAACATCCGTTTGCCGAGTTCGCTGACTACTCGTCTGGGTTCGTTCACCGTCATGGTCGTGTTATTTCGACAGGAGGTGTTAACTCTATGGGTGGTGCGACTCGCGCGCCGCGGTGCGTCGTTTCGGTGGCGGGTCGGGCGACGCGCCTATCGCATTCGAGGGTCGCACAAGCTACTTTATGGTCCCCTGCGTCGTCCCGGACATGGAAATCACGGGTTATGAACTGTTCGAGGTTCCGCCCCGATGGGTCTTTCTGAAGCTCGAGACGGACGCGGGCGTCTGCGGTTGGGGGGAGCCGATCGTCGAGGGGCACGCGAAGACGACGAAGGCGGCGGTCGAAGAGATGATCGACAACTATCTCCTCGGGAAGGACCCACTCGAAATTGAGCGTCACTGGCAGGCGCTGTACCGCGGGCGGCACTTCCGCGGTGGACCGATCCTCATGAGTGCTCTCGGCGGAATCGACCAAGCGCTCTGGGACATCAAGGGCAAGCACTACGGCGCACCGGTGTACGACTTACTGGGCGGGCGGGCGCGAGACAGAATCCGCGTCTATCAGTGGGTAGGCGGCGACACGCCGGACGCGGTCGCTCGGGCCGCGGTGGAGGAGGTGGAGAACGGCTATCGGGCGCTGAAGATCTCGGTCGTCTCGCAGCTCAAGCGAATCGACACGCCGGCGGCGGTGGAACACGTCCGCGACCGGCTCGAAGCCGTCCGAGACGAAGTGGGCGACGACGTGGACGTCGCGGTGGACCTCCGCGGACGAGTCACCAGTGGGATGGCGAAGTGGATCGCCGCGGAACTCGACCAGTATGACCCGATGTTCTACGAGGAGCCCGTGCTTCCCGAACACGCGGGCACGCTTCCGCGCATCGAGTCGCACACCAAGGTGCCGCTCGCGACCGGGGAACGGCTTTACTCGCGATGGGATTTCAAGCAGACGCTCGGTTCGGGTGCTGTCGACGTCCTTCAACCGTCGCCCTCCCACGCGGGCGGCATCTCCGAAGTCAGGAAGATAGCGACGGCCGCGGAGTCGGAGGACGTCCTCGTCTCGCTTCACTGTCCCCTCGGACCGATATCGTTCGCGTCGTGCGTCCAGTTGGACACGACGCTGCCGAATGCAATCGTCCAAGCGCAGAATCTGGAGATTCACCAGACGGCTGAGAACGACCTGTTGAACTACCTCGAGGACCCGAGCGTGTTCGGATTCGAGGAGGGGTACGTCTCCGCGCCCGACGCCCCGGGCCTCGGCGTCGAAATCGACGAGAAACTCGTCCGCGAACAATCGAAGTCGCGAGTTGATTGGCAGAGCCCGGTGTGGTATCACGACGACGGGAGCATCGCCGAGTGGTAGCGCTCCCCCGCCGGACTATCCGGAAATAGTGAATCGAAATTCGGGCGCGCTGTTCGGAAATAGTGAACAATTATATGTGCCGTTGCTGTATCCGTTGACACATGAGAGAGAACGGCGACCCGCCCGTCAAGGCGACGACGACGAGCGCGCAAGTGTTAGATGCGCTCGTGGAACTGGGCGAAGCGAACCTCACCACCGTCGAGAACGAAGTCGAACTCTCGAAGAGTTCGGTCCACAACCATCTGGAGACGCTCAGACATCTTGGCTTCGTAGTCAAAGAGCACCGCAAGTACCGACCCAGTCTCCGCTTCTTCGAGATCGGCTCGTCCGTTCGCTCCGGGTTTCCCCTCTACCGAGTCGGCCGACGGGAGGTAGACCGGTTAGCGCAGACGTCCGGTCTCGCGGCCGGTCTGACGGTGATCGAACGCGACGCGGGAATCTGTCTCTACGAGTCAACCGGTCAGAAGGTGGAGACGCCGCCGGTCGCGGAGGGAGAGACCGTTCCTCTCCACTGTACTGCGCCCGGGAAAGCTATGCTGGCGAACCTCCCGGACGACGAACTGGAGTCGGTACTTGACGCGCAGGATGTCGAACCGTTCACCGAACATACGATTACTGATCTGCCGCACCTCCGAAAAGAACTTGAGACGGCACAGACACGCAGACTAACGTCCGACCGCGAAGAGTGGCGGACTGACCTGCGCGGTCTCGCCGCCGGAATCACCGACCCCGAGGGGCTGACGTTCGGAGCAATATACGTGCTCAGTCCGCCCGAGAGTATGTCCGGAAAACGCTTTCAGCAGGACATTCCCGGCCTCATCATCAGCTCGGCGAACAAGATTCGGAAGGCTCTCCGAAACACCTCATAGCGTTCCTGTAGACCGTTTTCTTGGTAGAAGAGATGCTAAACCCGGCGGGCCAGACCTGAGCCGAACTCAAGTTCGACTAAGAGGGCAGACTACCTGGGAAGAGGAGTGTCCATCCGAGCATTCCTCGAACGGAACCATCGAACGTGTTCCTGCCCCCAATTCGGTGTCCACTATATCTGAACGCTAGACGAAATGGTTAGTATACATGGGATAAGCATTGAGTTACAGTACTAGATCTGTAATGGGCGGTGAGAGATTACGGAGTTTTCATACAATCTATTATATTTGAGTACTGGAAAATAACCTCACGGTATATCGTAGTTTGTGTGAGTAAATTCAACCTTATTTTTGGCGAAGCTGCCGAGACGAGGCCGAGAGAACTCGGATTCCCGGTATCGAATCGAGTATAGATGGACGTCGGGGAGTCACAGCGAGAACTGCTACACCGACGTGACCACGCGGACAGACGTACCAATCACAGAACGTCGCCCCGAGGAAGGGGAGAATCGGTAAGAGAGATAAATAATACGTATTTAAATGGTAGGACGGACAAATGGATCCAAGAGCGCATTCGGCTTCGAACTGTCCGTGGCCTCGTAGGACGGATACAGAGATAGTGAATTGGATATTTTTGCGCAAACAGTTCGTTCGCGTCCGTCGACCGAGGGCATCGACGCAACGTGGGAAGAACAAGGGTTCAATTCCCGAAGCGAATTCCTTCGCTACGCAGCTCGTAACGCCATCAAGCACCTCGAGTTCTCACGAGAAGGGTGGAAGCAGACCACAGCGAACGAACACGTGGTCAAGAAATTCTTATGAGCTGCCCGCTGTCGGAAGACAGTCTCTAGTCGAGTCGATTAGTGTGGTCTGGTTATCTGGAGGAGTTCTTGAGTACGACCGAGACGAGAACGTGGTCGCGCTCACTGATCAGGTACGCTATCTGACTCCGTGGATAGAGGCCGTCCCCGACGGATAAAGCCGCGCAGAGAGCTGGTAAACCGTTCATGATCAGAATGGCTATGGGGCTGTTTGGATTCTGGGGTTGGCTAGTGAATAGAGCTTGTTTAGTTCACATGCTTCACTTGATATATTAATCTATTTGGGGTTCTGTTTAACCTCGGATAAAGAAGCCGGGTTCCCCAACTACTGTTTCCCCGAAACGGCGGCGTACATGTCTCTAGGTCCGAGAAAAGGCTCTTTGAACAGCGGTATGTATGAGTAGTATGTCGGTCGCTTCGACGTATCAAAATTTTCTCGCTGACGACGGCGTCCCCGTTCAGGACGTCACGCTCACCGACGACGGTGAATTGGTTGTAACCTCCCACACGCATACCGACGGCAGAGACCGCGACGACCAAATTCGCCGCGCGGTCATTTACTACTGGCTGATTTACGACGAGACGGACGTCAGGCCGCTTACCTACCGCCTCGTCGACGCCGAGAGTGGCATTGGACTCGTCTGTACGTGCCAGCCCAATTGGACCGCCGCGGCGGTGGCGTCGGCCGATGAGTTAGATGAAATGAGCCGCGTGAAACACGATGTCCTCGCCTACGTCCGCGAGACGGTCGAAGAGGTCACCGTCGAGAATCTCGACGACTACGCCGGCTGACGCTTGTTCCACCCCACGGACTGTCGAGTAGAATCAGTTCATCGGTGAGGTGCGGCGGCGACTCTGCCGGCGCTCCTCTTCGAGTGCGCGCTTGACGGCGTCGCGGATGCACTGTTCGTCGCCGTTGCCTTCAACCGTCACCTCTACCGACCGGTTGTCCTCGTACTTCTGAATCGTCTGCCCGCCGCTCGACGACGCCGGCGAACTCCCCGTACTCGACGAGGACGCGCCAGGGAGGTTGCCCGTCGTCGCGGGGATATTACCTGCACCGAGGGTGCCGCCTCCGGGTGCTCAGACGTCCGACGGTGAACGCGCCCTTCGACACGCCGCGCGGCAGGCACTCGGGCCAATGCACTACGGCCAGCGAGAAGAATAGGAATGACGAAACTAATTCTTCAGTTGAGAAGGAATCCTCTGCGTGACCATTACCTCCCCATCCCCTCGGACAGTTACTTTGTGCCCGCAGTAGCAAAACATGATAGTAGTGGTTTCATCCTCCACCGAGTTAACGAACTCCGCGAGTATTTCAGGGTCAATTGTTTCGTAGAGAGGCGGAAGATCACGTGATGGTGTATTTATTTCAGAGATTATATTCTCGATAATTTGCGTAGATGAGGCCATATAAGGGTTAAGACGGGTTAATTGGAAAGGTTAGTGGCTGATTATGTAAGGAAGAGGGTGACACCTCAACAGAGGGGGCTCTACTGCCGCGAACCCCCGGGGTCGGTCAGTCGTCGGTGGTGCAGCGGCGGACGGCGACGAGGGCGTCCTCCCATCTTCGGGGTGTTCGCCATCTTTGTGGCAGTAGTAGTCGGAATCAGTGTGTCCGTGACGTCGTCTTCTAAGTTTGTCACCTACGCGACCATAGGCGACTATGGCACCACTGGCATAACAGGGAGAACAGGCCCGTTGGCTCACCGTCGGAAATACGAAAGGCGGCGTCGGGAAGGCTCTTATCGCCATTAACGTCACCGGTGCGCTCAACGCCTGTGCCATGACACCTTGCCTGTCGACGCTGACCCTCAAGGGAACGCCGCTGAGGGCCTCAGTCTCCTCTTCGGTTTTCTGATATACCGAATCGGGAACGGGACGTGGTCTACTTCCTCGAAAGAACGTATACCTCTCACCTTGATACTTAGCAAAAATGCCTATCCAAGTGGAATCAGTGTCTGGCGTGTGACAACCCACGTCCGATGTGAGTCATGCGGTTGCACGCTTCTAGCGTTCTGTTCGTTAGGTCCGAAACCAATAGGGGGAGATGCGTGCCCGAAATGCGGGGGGACGGAGTTTTCCTTTCTCGAAGACTAACCCTCTATCAATCGATTTCGTATTTCTTCTTCGTCCCCGGTCCTCCGATTTATGCAGGAGAGGACGGTCTCGACGGCGTTTTGCTGTCGATGAGTGTCAGAAACTCCTGGAGAAGCCTTTTGTCTGCTGTGATGATATGGGTGGCATAGATTGAAGAGTTCCCAGACTTAGCCATTATGACAAAGAAACATCCAGAAACAGGGGGTGAGCCAGAGGTATTTGCAAAATGCACCGACTGTAAGAGCATCTATCCAGCCCAAGAACAGAAGAACGGGGAGTACCGTCCGATCGGGACTAAGGGGATGTGTTCTTGTGGTAATGACGAATTTAAACTTGCAGTCTGAAGAGACGGCGAGTGGATCCCAATCAAGAAATGTGGTGTAGCACTACGCTGAGGATATACGTCACAAGGTATCGCACCATTCTGATATTCTAAGGGCAAACGGCGGATAAAGTTGTGTGACCAGTTGGGTGACACTCGTCCAGATTTTGATAAGACCATACATTCTACTTTGCAACCGTTCGTCAGTAACCGACGTCGGTGGCGAGGTCGGCGTCGTGCCGCTTCGTGAGGACGGCCGCGAGGGCGTCAAAGCATTCGTGCAGTTGTTTCTTGGTTCGGGACTCCCCGGCCGGGACGCCGTCACTCGGGAGGATACCACACTCCGGGCAGTGGAGTTGTTCGCCCCCGGGCTTCCGGCGGCCGTCGACCGTCGTCTCCGGGGCATAGTCGCGGGCCGCGCCAGGGGCGTCGGCGTACCCGTCGGGAAACTCCCGTCGGAGTTCGTGAAAACACCACGGGCAGAGTTGGGTTGCCGCGAGGTCGGTGACTAACTCATAGGCGTCGTCAGGGTCAAAGTCGAGATACGTGCGGTTCTGAGAGTCGGGGGCTTCTGCGATAGGAGAGGAATCGGCCATGTGTCTGAGAGTAGAGTCGGCAAATCGGGCGGTCGGAAGGCTGTTCATCGGCCATCGGGTGTCGGAGAGAGGCAGAAACTAAGGCCTCGCCAGTGGGGTCATCGGCCCGGGGTACCCCGACGTTCATGGAATTGATTGTTTGTGTGAACGGGGTAGCCACCGGGCGGGCGCGCCGCTCCCATGGGGTTTGGTTTCGTAATGGGGCGTCCGTCGGAATACCCCCTCCCATGAGGTTGTTTTCGAGGAGGGCATCGGCCGGGCTACAACCAGCGCCATGGGGTTGATTGTTTATCAGATGGAGAATTTCCTCCATGGGGTGTCTCGTAATGGGAGGGAGAGGGGCAGACACGGCTATTCTCCGTTAAGTTCCTGCATAGCAAGGAACTTGCGCGCCGCCTCTTCCGCGGTCTGTGGTTCCCCACCAAATCCGGCCTCTTCAAGCGTCGGTTTTCCCTTCCGCTCTAGAAGCGGCACGTCGAACCCGGCCGACGGAAGGGCGGCCACGGCCCGGCGAAAGTCCTCGCCGGTCACGGATTGACTACAGTGTGAGATTATCCCCGTCGCCCGCGCGGCCAGTTTCACCGCCCCACCCCCGGAATCGCCCTCCTTGAGGTCCACGAACTTCTCAGAGTCCGCGAAACAGGACGTTCCCGTGTTATGACTCTTGTGCCAACTCGCGGCGAAGCGCGGCGGGTCGCGCCCAGGGTCCGTATCCCATTCGGCGGCATAGTGCGCCGCCACGTCGCGGACGTCGAGGGCTTCAACGGCCGCCGTCACTGTGTCGTAATCGGCATACTCCGCGTCGGAGTCCTCGTATTCGGCCAGTTTCGCGCGGGCCGTCTCTTGGCGCTTCTCGGCCGCTTGCTTTCGCGCCCTTTGTTCGGCGCGCTCCGACCGAACCCACTTCCGAAGCGTCTCCCGCCAATCATCGGCGTCACTGTCGGGCCAGAGCGTCCCCACAATGGCCGAGACGCACCTGGTGTAGTCTCCAGTCGGAAAAAGAACGCGCCGGCTGTCGCTGGTCTCGCGTACGGAGATGTTCACGAGGTGGCTGACGCGAACCACATCGACATTTCACGGGAGTACGGCTACACCATCGCTCGAGAACTCGTCGAGGAGAAGGACTTCGTCCGCATGAAGAGTGGCGGTGAGCGGAACACGGGAAAGGCGAAGAAACTCAAGCTTCGGTACGACGACCTTCCGACGGCACTCCAGGACCGTGCCCATGACCTCTACCGTGAGAACAACTCGGGAGGTGCCTAACACGACCAGGCTGTAACAGGATTACAACAGCACGCGGACGTACTGGGGGCGAAAACGCCCTCGGCGTGGTGTAACACTCCACGTCGCCTACACGTTCACCCCCTCCTCAGGGTGAGTGTAGGTAGTTAGTGTCGGTCGACTACCGTAAGGTCCGCTTCGTTTTCCGCTTCTTTTCCGCGGGACCGCTAATATTCGAACGTCTAAGGCGCCTCTGCCGTTGTTGTAAGTCTGTTACAGCATCCAAGAGCGTAGGTCAAAAGCGAGAAGCTGTCCTCTCGTGGAAATGCAGGCGTTTCACCCGGCTCACTGGGTTGTAACAGCGTGTTACAATTCACTTCACCCGAGGATTCTTACCGAGAACACGACGCCTCTGTCCCACGGTTCTGTGTTTGCACGCGCTCAAATTACGCTTAGTCCGCCTCCAGAACCTGAGTTCTGAGGCGCATATGCGAGTGAATGACAGCGTTTATTGGGTGTACTGAAGACACTCAGACGAATCCGTGTTGGACCTTCAGTCCCTTCTTCCGTCGGTTTCTGAATCCACGCTCATCGTCAGCGTAGTTGGCGTCTTAATCACAACCGCTGTTCTCGTGTCGAGCTTGTGGAATCTCTATTTGAGCCACTATAAGCCGACTCGGTCCGATGTAACACTCTCACTTGAGAAGGACTCGGAAGTCAGTTTCAAAGCAGGGAGTGGGTCTATCGATGAAAATGCACGATGGACCGGGAACATGGCTCTTAGACTGGTCAACTCAGGAGAAAAGGGGGCGTACGTCAGTTCTGAGGACTACCGCCTTACAGGACTCAAGAAGAATGGGGAGGTAGGCGACTCCGGCCCCATCTATCTCAACACTCCCCGTTCCCACGAGTCCCTTGTAGGAAAGGAGATTGAACCTGCACGTACGAAGCGGTCCAGGAGGCGTTTGGACCTGGAAACAGAGACTGATATTGAACCGCTGATTGAACACGACTTAGCAGTCATCGAATGCAGCCTCACTGTACAGGACGAGAAAGGATCGTATGATGTCAGTGGTACATTCGAAGCCGAGATCCCGGGCCCGGAACCTGCGTTGAAGAACTGGGAAAAACATCTCCAAGAAACGGCAGAGGAGTAGTCTCCCGGCGAGATGGATGTTTGAAGTTCGAATACGTCGAAATTCGTGCGAATGAAGTAGCTCTGTCGTTATTGTGAGTCTGTTACAGCATTCGAGGACGAGGAAGAGGAAGGAGAAATATCAACTTCTCGTTTCAGTCCCCCGCCCTCCGAGGATGGATGTGTTTCTGGCGCATCTGCATAGTCACTTTTCGGGGTCACTGCGGCGGCACGCGGTCGGGAATCTACTCTCGAAGTAGCCGCACGAACTCATCACCGTCGCTGTTTTCCGATCCACTCTTTTCTGGCGATGCCCGGGCCGGTGAGGATGAGTCGACCGCGGTCGAAGAAGTCAATCTGATATTCGACTGTAGTCACGCTACCAAGGCGGATTTCTGATGTTCGTTCCATTCCCAGGAAGCGGTTATACCAGAGGAGACGGATCTCGGTCAGTATCATCCATGGTTCAGTCTGTTGGAAAAGCGGCGTTTCGTTCCGCTTCATGACCGCGATGGTTGTCTCGCTGTCGGTGAGGGGGCCCCAATCTTCGAACGGGCACTTGACGGAAGATCGGCAAGCGGCGTATGAAGTGTCATATGGTTAATCACACCTGCCGAGGGTATAGGTGACTCTGTTGAAACCCTCACTCATTGATAGGTCTCAGGAGCCGTGCTGAATACAAGGCGTAGGTGGGTCATGTGACTCGCTCAACCACGGTGTTATGTACAGAGAAAGCATAAAGCGGCAAATCGTCAATTAGCTGCAGTCTTAACCAACAGACGGTGGTCAGTGGACTCGGCTGTTGGTTAAGTACGAGGGTGGGCCGCTTCCTCTTCCGAGACCCTTACACAACTGCCAGGGGTTTTGCTGCTATTCCTCTCGTTCTTTGCGTTCTAACTCTTCTAGGAACTCCATGAGTTCCTCCGGTTCCATCTCCTCCATACGTTGCATCCCGAGCGCGACGAGCAGCGGATAGAAGTGTCGTGTCTTCCGAAACTCCCGGTCGATACCGGCCATGTCAAGATCGAGATCGAGGCGCTTGAACGTCCGGCCGAGATCCTCCTCGATAGTGTCCGGGAGGTAGATACTCCGGGGTGTCCACTCCTTCTTAACGTTCGTCACGTTCCACCCGTTCTTTGAACGAGTGCCGTTCTTGTCGTTCGTGTCCCCCTGTGTACTCTCTTCACTCGCCGTTGTGGGGTCTGCCTTCATCTCGTTCTCTTCGCTACTATCGTTCCAGTCGTTCTTCTCGTTCTTTGCTCGAGTGTCATTCTTATCCTTCTTCTCGCCGCCGAAGCGCCGGGAGAGACGTTCGTCGATATCGTCAGGCATCGGCGACCTCCGCAGCGATAGTGGCGTAGACGTCGCGCATGTCGCACTCGTCAACGCCCTCGCCGAACAATGACTGACCAGCGTCGACGGCGCGCTTGATGGCAACACGCCGGCGGACAACGTGGACGGGGATGTGCTCACCGAAGCGACTCTCGAACCACTCGATAGCGTCGCGTTGCTCATTATCGAGCGGGTAGTCGACGTTCGAGACGATGAGTCCGAGGATGTCGATACGAGTTCCGTAGTTGTCCTCGAGCGTGTCCAACTGACGGAGCAGGTGGTTCACGGCGAGTTGCGACGATGCGTCCGCCTCAACAGGGACGAGGAGCTGCCCGGTCGCGAGGACGACGTTATCGTTGATCGGCCCGAGTGACGGCGGGGCGTCGATGATGATGGCGTCCCACTCGTCGACGTCTTCGAAAAGCATCTGTAAGCGGAGACGGGGCTTCATCCCCGCGGCGATGAGGTCCTGCTCGAGGTGGAACATATCGATGTTGCTCGGAAGTAGGTCGAACTCGGCGTGTTGGACGACGAGGTCGTGGACATCGTAGCTCGATGGGTCCTTGAACGCCTCGTAGAACGAGTCCTCTTCAGCGAGGTAGGCATCCTCGAAGCCGAGTCGGTGAGTGAGGTAGCCTTGTGGGTCAGCGTCGACGGCGAGGACGTTGAGACCGCGGTCGGCGAGCGCCCCGGCGATATTGATGGTGTTGGTCGTCTTGGCGACGCCGCCCTTCTGATTCGTGATTCCTATCTTTACGGTCATGCCGTTCTATCCGTTCTTTGCGTTCCACCCGTTCATATAGATACGTCAGACATCTACTTTGTTCACGCGGAATAGAGGATAGAAAACCTACAGGAAGATCAACAAGCCGAAACTAAATGTGTTATCATTTCATCCGGTATGCTATGGCAAGACAACCGGGGGTAGAGGTTGATATAGCGACTGACGGACTCAGCGTGAGAATTCGGCCTGACGAACACAGCGTTCACGTCCTCGTCGCGGGAATTATAAGGTGTGTAGAGGTAAAACAGCCACCTAAGGTAATAATTGACGGATCGTATATAAATGAGGACTCGGTGGAGATATCTCCCGGAGAAGATGTAGAGGTAGAATTAGTAGACCAGCAAAAGAGCGTGAGATTCCCAGCTAGAGCTAAGAGGGGTACTGGAACATATTCGGGGGCGTTTAAATCAGCGGAGAAAGAGCATCCTACACAAAACTTCCAAAATTACAGGGAAGTGAAACAAATCCTCAAACGAGCAGAAGCTAAGAGTAGGTGAGATTACTGCCATGTATCAATTCCACTTGTTCTTAGTGTTAAAAGCCCAAGTGGGGGAGAAAGATGACAGAGAACCTCGCCTACTTCGAGGTGTATGTCGGAGACGAGTGCGTCGACCGCGTCGTTCTCTGCGAAGGAGGTTCGTTCGAGGCAGACATCCACGTCGACGACTTCCGTCTCGAATTGGTAGGGATCGAACCGAGGCGCGACGGCGAGCAGACGACGCCAGAGGTGCTGGCTGCGTTGACCGGCAGAGACGTTGAAGAGTTCACACTCGACGACGAAACCTCACTTCCAGACTTCGACGAACAGATGGCGGAGTTGGAAGGCGATGGGTGAGATAGAAGCCGAAGCTGGGCGTTAGCGAGCAGTCTTAGTCCGTGTCTCCCGGGAACCACTCATTGACCGTTGACACGGCGTTCTTAGCCCTGACCGGCGCGAGGGGGATCTGCGATAGCCGAGGAAATGCGATGATGAGGACAGCCACTATTCCAATAGCTGCTTTCGTAGCCAATTCTCGCTGTCTCTTGGTTGTGATTGTGTTGATGACCGATCGGATCAGTGATCCAAACAGCCGCAGGTACTCTCGCAGGCCAAACACTGGAGTCGCCTCCGATGCTGCTGTCGTCGTCCGTCGCCGCCTCCTCGACACACCGCGAGTCGGCGTCTCGGCCTGCCCGATCGTGTTGGCGAGGCCGTCGACCTGCGCCGCTGTCACTGAGTCGAGCTTCTGCGCAGACGCGAACAGCGATTCGAGGTCGGGCATCGCATTGGGGGCTGAGGCAGTCGCGTTGATGACCGTTTCGTTGGCAGCAGCGACATTTTCGAGTGACCCCTCCGCGGCTCTGAACGTCTCCCACTGGTTGTTCGCCTGTTCTCGAACCGGACGGGACGTCTCCCTAGCGTCAGCCGCGACTCTCCTGACGGGTTCGAACGTCTTCTGGATGTGTTTGAACGTGTCAGAAAGGCCGAAGAGTCCGAAGGGACTCTCGTCGTCATCGCCATCGTCGTCGTGAGCGTCCGACATCTATGAACCACCTCCGATGAGGACGTAGACCGACTCAGTCGTCCAATATTCGTTTCGTTCGTCCATGACAATTGCACTGGAGGGGTGGGCTAAAGCCGTTGCGTCTCCACACACCGCAATTTGACACTTTCTCCCGCACAGACCACCGTTTCCAGTGAACCCGCCCCTGCCGAAACCCCCCTCCCGAGTAGATATCTCTCACGGCAGGCTGACAAACCGTGAAAAATAGCGGATGCGTCGGACTACAGTTCGTACGGCTCGCCGTCCAACAGCACCTCGGTATCGTCGGAGACATGGAGCCGCCGCAGTTCGCCCACGAACATGTAGGTCGCGGACCAGCCCCGCTGAGCCCGGCCGTAGGCGAACCACGTGCCGTCGTCCTCCTCGACGGTCGAACTCGCCGGCGAAACACTCACCTCGCCCTCGGCGACCTCCTCGCAGTCGTGCGGTTTTGTGTCGAAAACCACTTGGCTTTCCTCGAATAGGGACAAGTGAGGTAAACAGATGACGGTCCCTTCTGGGTTCTATGCCCCGGAATAAGGGGTGCAGGGAACCCACTTAGCGTACGAAATCCACGGGTACGTTAGTACCAGTGAGGTGCGCTAATGAGCTACTCCAAAAAATAGCGTTAAGTCCCAGGGGCGTGATGTGGTAACATGCCATCAGCAGAGGACTGGGACGCGCTCAACGAGGACGTGCAGGACAACATACGGTCGGTATGGTTCGCCCACTTCATGCTCGAGAGGCAGAAGGAACTCCTTGAATTGAAGGTGGATGAGTGGTCGCGAAAAATAGACGAGATCGAAGACCCCCTGGACAAATTCAGCGGCTTCGGCGACGAATACAGCGTTGACCTCTCCACGCCATACATGGAACAGGACGTACCGCTTGACGCGAACAAGACGATATTCCTGTACGAAGCGACCAGAATTATCCATAATTACTACGCGACAGCGTACTCACTATACGATTGCGCGAACAATGTCAGGGAACAGTTCGACGACGAATTCAAGGAACGATACTACTCGGAACTCTACGAGCGAAAGATCCCGAGAAGAGACGAGATGATTCGCCGCCTACGCGCGTATATGACTCACAAGTCCCCGAACCGGGTGTTCCTCAGCCTAACGGGCTGGGAGGAGATGACGCGGGTTGACGACGAGTACGATATCTACCACTCGTTCCTCATCGACCGTAAGCCGTTCCGAGACTATTTGAAATCGGATGGTAGGAAGACCGACTACCTAGACTCGATCGACGCTGCAAGGCACAACCCCGAGAAGATCGACATTGTCGAGGTCATCCGAGAGCACCATCAGTTGGTCACCGAGTTCTATTTCGACTGGTTCATTCCCGCTGTCGCCGACGAAGCTACCTAACACCCTCCCTTTCGAGAACACGACCGTGACGATGTGGCGTGACGGGTTACACTCGGCATTAGGGGTCTTCGTCTCTTTGTAGGCGAAACCACCCAACGCCAAATCGTCGAGTTAATCACGAAACCGGTCATACGACAGAGGATCCCGACCACCGCCCCATACCGGTCGTACACGGTCTAACGTACGAGTGTGTAGTAGCTCTAGTAGGGGATCTAGGAGGTGTGGTTCGTGAGCGCGTCGCCAAGCATTCTGAAGGAGCTTGACCTGGATCGACTTGACGGGAGAGTGAACACAGATGTGGCCATTCGGGGTTAGTCGGAGTCCCGGAACCCGGGGAACAAACGGAGTTCCTTGGCGATGGTGCGCTGGCGGCCACTAATGTCGAGGCCACGTCGAAGCGTTGGGTTTGCCTTCGGCGCCGTCACCGTCCCACCGTCGGGGAGGTCGTACGTCTCGACAAGTCCCATCCCCCGCTCGAACGTGTCGACAGTGGCTCGGCGCCATAGGATGTATAGCGTGGCGTATTCTCGGGCGAGACGCTCGCGACGATCTTTCTCGACATCGGGAGCATACTCCCGGGCCGTCTCGACCGCGTCGTCAGCAATCCAGTGGATATACTCACGGTCGTCGTCGTCAACACGCTCGTAGACCTTTTCCCAATCCGACCACGCACCCGACTTCTTGGCGTTTGTATTCATCGGGGGTGCACCACCACCGGAGTTTCCCGCGGCGTGCTGGTTACCCTCTAACTCCGACGGATCGCTCGGTCCGGTGGACGCTCCACCGTGGAAGCGGCACTTCTGGTGTGCGCCGGTCGCAGGGCGCTGACACCGTTCGCCGGTTGATCGCGCTGTGGCTGTACATTGTCCGTGCTCACCGTATTGGAGTCCTAATCGCTTGCCGGCGTTGACGTCCGCTTCGTCGGAGGGGGGTGCCATGGGGTTAGTATTTATTACTGAATTTGTGGTTTTCAGTCGCCTCATACGTCCTCGCTGTTATTCTATTCTTAGGGAGAGCGAGTACTGCGGGATATCCTCATCCAGAATCCGTCGAACGATAAAATGGCGAGATATCAATTGGTAGACCTCTAACAACCAGATTGGGAGCTCAACTTGTGGCCTCGCCTCGGCGTCGACTATTTTCTTCAGATGGCGATTCACGGTCTGTACGGTGCAACCGACACGCGGTGCGACGATTTCCGTCGTTAAGTCCTGTTCGTCGGCTGGCAGTGCGTTGATGAACTCCCGGACGTCATCGAAGTCGGTGAAGTTGAGAACGGTCATACGTTCACCTCTTGGAGTGCCGTCTGGGTCGGGTTCTTCCCAACCGTTACTGTCTCCGGGACGGGGTCCGGCTCGTCGCACAACAACCTCGCGGTTCTCATCCAGGGTTTGACCCCAGAAACCGCCCCTCGAAGCTGGCCCTCATCGAATGTCGCTCCGAACGCTTGACAGAGTGGTCAGTTGGATCACCAAATCGGTCAGTATCGTCGACGACCGCAAGGGCGACGTCGAAGAGTAAGTCCTGCCGTGCTGCGTTCTGATCGTCGAGCACGGCCGGGCGGATATCTGCACCCCGCTCATCGCGAGTTGGGAGAGCGAAGCGAAGCCCCTCGTCAGTCTCCTGGACGACGGTGAGCGCCGCGAGGCACTCGACGTGCCGCCGGAGGGACCGTGCCGAGACGTCTGCCGCCTCAGCCAATTCGGCCTGCGAGAGCGGCGTCGCCGACCGAAGAAGTACCTGCACTGCTTTCCTGGCGGTCGGCGGGGCGTCAGGGAGGATGCGGTCGGCGTCAAGGGTGGCAAGTGCCATCCGCACCTCGTCGAGACAGAGGCCGCGACCCGTATCCTCAGCTCCGAGTGCATAGAGGGCCTCGGCGACGGCATACGGTGACTCCATAAGAGCTCGGAGAACGGTGACGGCCTCGCGAGTTGGGGCGAGGTTCTTTTCCTGGCACATCTGGGTGACCGTCTCGGCAAATACCGACCGATCCGTTGTTCCAACAGGGACGCGGACAGCAATCTCTGGGGCGTCCTCGTGAATCGCTCCCGGCGTAGCGAGATGCCCCTCAACGTGGCGGGCGAGGCGGTTCGCGTCGGGTCCTCGAAGCACCATTCCACCGATGAACTCACCGAACGGGTTGGCGGCGTCAACGTCCGGTGAGAGAGCCGCCCGACGCTTCTCCTCTCGCTGCTCGAACACCTGACGGTAGACGGTGAATACACCGTACTTCGACTGGATTGCCGTCGCGAGACTCACCGTCTTCGCGAGGGCGGCCAGCTTCTCGTGTGGCAGCCACTGTGGAACACGAAGTTCACGGACGAGGTCGATGCCGGCGGTATCGAGGAGATGGACGATACTCCCGGCGAGGCCGTGTGCTGAGCGCATTATCTCGCCGCGGAATCGATTGCGGTCGTCGTACTTACCATGTTTCAGCTTCGTCGTCATCTGTGCGAGGACCTTGCCCCATTTGACGAGGGTATCACGGAGCACCTGCCCGTCATTGGCGGCTTCGTCAGAGACGCCGCCAATACATCTTGCATCTCGGAGTGTCGCCGCCGAGTCGTCAATATTGTTCAACCGGGAGACGGGGAGCGCCCGGTCGAAGAACTCTGGCGAGGCTAAACTCAATGCCGTGCTTACTATGTACTGAAGGGGTCCAGACGCTCGAACAGCGATGTACCCCTCACTGCGGGAAGGATTATACGATACCCACCGTGTTCGGATCTCTTCGGTGTCAAACAGGTCCTCGGCAGCGGTGATACTGCCGTCTGCGGCTGTTGCGGCAGCGGCGTGGTGTTCAGTGCGGGAAGCGTACCGGGTACGGTAAAGTGCTGTCCCGGCGGTTGCGTCGGTGGCTTCTCCTTCCCCCTCCCCGTGAGCTTGCGGGGTTACACGGCACTGTTTGGAGTTTTGTCCGGGGTCGCTAAACTCGGCGTCAAGTTCGACCTGTCTGCCGCGTTCGGTGCCGAGAGCGTCCACAAACGCGGTTCCCGCTGGGAGGAGTTCGACATGCTTGTCGGTCCGGGGGCCGAACCGTTCGGCGAGGTCAAGTGCTTCGAGGTCACCAAGAATCTGTGAGACACGTGCCTTCTTGACGGTGACACTCTCGACAAGTTCAGAGTAAGAGAGCGTCTCACCTGGTTCATCGGCGAGTGTGCGGAGGATGGCGACCGCGGTATCCTCTGGATCAAGGACGTCCCGGGCAGCGTCAACACGCTCGGTGATGGGGGGCTCACCCCGAAGGGTGGTAACTGCCGCTTCCCTAAACGAGGATGGGAGTGCGCCGCGGTGTTCGCGTGCCATCCAGCGGGCTGTGAGGCAGGTCGTCACGACGCGGACATCGCACACCTCTCCGAGGCGGGCAAGGAGCGCGACGACATCGTGACGACGCTCGTAGCCCTGCTCTCGAAACGACGCGGAGAGACGGACTGCGAGTGTCGGTGATGCGTCAGCGGCGTCGAGGGCGGCTAGCGGCCCCTCTGAAAGTCCTTCGAGGGGTAGGCAGTCACCAGTACCAGTCAGCCCGGAACTCCCGAAGCGGGTGGTCGTCTCCAGCGCCAAAGCGTGGCGCCACGTCTCCGCTGGACGGTCGAGAGACGTGAGGATAGTAGCGTACACCCCACTACTGGCGGTGACGCCCGCATCTTTGAGCGTATGCGGACGCATGAGACGGGGAACCCCAGCGAGCACATCCCGGACAGCGTCGACAAGAGCGTTGCGGAATCCCTCGCTCTCAGCGATTGCCTGCCATACTTGGGCGGCAGTTCGATCAGTTGCGTCAACGCGGGCGACCGCGCTCGCCGGCATCTGCGGGGTCGGGGTTACTGCCACTGGGACACCCCGGAGTCCGACTGAAGTTCGCGGCGTACCCACGTGGGGAAGTCCTCGAACGTCGCCTCGTCGTTGACGTCGCAGGTCGGTTCGCCGCCGCGCTGACGGACGGTCGTTCTGCGGACGTGTTCGACGACACCGACCCTGTATCGGACGGACGCGAGGACGGTGACGGCCGTCTTGCGGTCCTCCCGCCAGCGGACTCGCCGCGTTGAAACGTTAGTCGTTAGGGCGTCGAAATCGTGCGTATTAGCGTGTCGTGTGGTCATTCAGCCAGTATGCGGCCCGTACGTGGACCACTCGGCGGGCAGACCAAGGCACAAGAATCATAGTTCAGTACGTCGAAGTACTGAACAGACCGTGCCTACGGTCTGCACTGAAGGCGTTGCAGCGCCTTCCCGCGAATCGGTTGGAATCCGATTCATTCGTGTCGATTGGTAATCGGCGCGTCGTGGTACTTTTCGCACGCCGAAACCGGGATGGGTCCTGCCAGACTTCCCCGGCGGCGTGTTCGATACGTCCCTGAGCGCTTGCCATCTCGTTTGCTGCTTGCGCCTCTGGGCTTTGTCACTCATTACCGGAGCCATACTGAGCCGCCATCGCTTCGAGGAGAGCTCATTGACCATCTACTACTCTATGCTCCTCTACAATAAGATTTATCAATTTAGAGATAACGTATTTGCGTTATGGGACAGTCAAGTGACGATTTCGCGGCACGGCCGAAGGGGATTTTGAACGAAAAAGAACGCAAGCATTTGATGGGGACCTTAGACGGCGAAGAGAGTGAGGCCGCAATGCGCCAGCGGGAGTACCGTATCCGCCAGCGCCTCCGTCATACCCTCATCGACTTTCAACTCCTCGCAGACTCCTATGATAGTATCTTAGAACCCGTATTCAGCGACCTCGTCGGCACCGAGGAGGGCGACGATCCTCTCCTCTATGGGATTGAAGCACTTTTCACACTCCTATACCGCGCTCTCTCGGAGTACAGCCCCGAAGAGGGGTTGCAAGACCACGTATTCTATCCCCTACTTGACAACGGCGTCTCTGAAGCTGTTCAGTTGGAATACGTCTCTCAAGGATTCTCTGTCGACCCCGCACGCACTCTGTTCAAAGTCCACGGGACAGACCCTGCAGTGTCGCTTGACACGGTCGAAGCGCAGTATAAGGACGGTGAGAGTATGTCCACCAAGGAGATGAAACACCTCTACTGGAGCGGAAGGATTCCGTACGAGGAGTACCGGGACTATGACGCCCTCAATTTCGCGGCTCTGGTCGAAGAGCATGGGGAAGACGAGGCCATGGATATGGTCGAATCTCAAGTCCAAAGTTGGCTCAAGCGCCGGCGAGAATCGGCGGCAGAAGACGTCCCGGTCGTCCCCGAATACGGCGGATTCATCCAAAAAAAGCACCTCAACAATAGGGAGTGAGGCTCCGTTAATCGGTGAGGTCGATCTCATGCATTTGAGGAGTGGCAAGAGACGCCAATGCGCGAACGACAGGAACTCCTTGCTAACGTAGGCGATGTGCTCCGAGACTGAAAGCGCGAACTGTGGGAACTGATGACGCGCGACATGGGCAAACCGATCGCGCAAGTGGTCAAATAGGTAGACAAGTGCGCGTGGGTTTGTGATCACTACGCCGATTCTCAAGTGTGTACCTCGCCGAAGACAGTCACCTGAGCCCGCCCGGGACGACGGTAAAGACACGATACGATCCGCTCGGTCCTGTCCTTGCAGTCATACCGTGGAATTATTCCTTCTCCATCACACCGTTAAAGCGTTGGTATAGTACTTAACTCGACCAATTATCTACGTCTCAACCATATATACAGAGAATATTTGTTTAACAGTCAGGCATCATCGGTTACTGAGTAACTGAGACGGTTTTTAATTCGACGTGCCATTGGTGGTATTATAGCGGGGTGCATTTCAGCTAAAATTTCGTTCTATTCTTACCGGGGAACATTGTGTATGTTTTCTGTCATCTTTGGCAGCGGTATTGGGATTTAGAAAGGCTAGGAATTAGTCGTCCGGTACATGCCAGTAAATTACAGGAAATTTTAACATGGATACATTGTTCGATACCGTATGGATAAAACATTCGACCTAAAGGGACCACTAAGGAGAGTACCTACAGCGACACCAAAGTACCAGATTGTCACCTCAACAAATAGAATTTCTGTATCACAGGGTGAGAAGACAACTTTCAGCGTATATTTAACGGGATACGGTGAGATTGAACGACACAAAATGTCAGTATTCCTTGATTACAGTTCACTTCTATCGGGAGGAGAAATAGTAATTCCGTTCCATAAGGATAATGAGGGGAATGTATCATTTGGTGGGCCAGTTCTTGAGGAGGGGAATCAACTTGTTCATCAGATACAGGGCAACTCAGCCACACTCTTCCTATCTGAACTTCTTTTCATTGATAATCCGGGGTTTGAGTCACCACCAGAAGATAACGCACTAGAAAGACTCTATCCAGTAATTGTAGCAGAAGGGGACTGGAGTGAACATGCCCCAATTCAGGTCGAGTTGGACATTGCTGAAGATGCCGAACCAGGAGATTACGATTTCCAAATGTTCCTCCTGTATAGCGACCGGCTGGATGCTTTCCAATCTAGTGCAGTAGTTGAGATTCATGTGCAGTCTAAGGTTGAAGAATATGAGCCTTGGCCCCAACGCTTTGCTATCCTTGGCGCACTAATTGCCCTAGCAAGTCTAATATATCAGACTGGGATCATTACATATATCCTGAGTGCGCTAATCGCCCTAGCATACTCAATATATCAGACCGGGATTATAACATACATTCTGTAGTTAGCCTACTGTCAAGGGAGCGAATTAAAGGACACTCACAGCGGAGAGGTACTACTCCGAAACGTCGACGGGACTAATTCCCCGCTCCTCCAATAGCGCCGTCGCAATCTCCTCTGGATGCTCTGCTAGGACGCGCAGCGCCGCATCGTGGAGTTCCCGCTTCGGCGCGTCCTGAACGTCGTGCTTCCGGAGGATGCGCTCCCCCCTCGAGCGCGAGGGCGTCCTCGAAGGCGTCCCACTACGACTCTCGAGCATACAGTGGCCGTTGCTTCACGTCGTCGTAGCCGAACGCCGGCCCCGTCATCTTCTCTTTCTCCTGCGGTTCGGTTTCCTCGTCAACATCTGATGTATCTGCTTGGGAGTCCCCCGCTTAGTTAATGAGAAGCGTTGAACCTATAGACCGTCTTGTAGAGGATGGTTACAGCAATACCGTGAAGTCAATCGAATAGTAGTACGTACCGATCTGCACTGCCCGCCGATTCCGCTCACGACATGGGTGGCGCTGAGTGAGATCGAACACTATCTCTATACCTACGAATTCTTCTTGACGAGATCTGGTCAGGGAAATCACTCTGAGTGTATCAGGAGTGCAGTGCGTATCGCTGTAGAGGTGATTCGATGAAAGCCCTTGGCCGTTCGACATCCTTGTCCAAAACGAGAGCCACGCTGATCCAGCAAAGTACGATAGGCCTGCGGAATTCCCCACCGAGGAGGACTTACTAGAGGAATCGATGACGATGGACGACGTCTCCCTGTTCGTCTTAAACCCTGGTGAATTTCGTGACATCAATGACTTCGTAGGAACGTTTGGTGAGGTGGCGTGTCACGATGGTAACAGCTCGCACGTCGACCCACTGCGCGAGAGAGATAGCCTGAATCAGCAGCGACGGCATTTCACTGGTAAATAGGTGCTAGCATGAGTGCCCTATAGAACAGGGAACACCACGAGTGGGGTGCACACCCCATCAGTCTTAACCTACACTACGAGAGAAACTGGTTCAAATGTTGGTTAAGGCTCGGGCGAGGAGTGAACCTAAGATCGAGCCGCGAGAACCGCTAGTATGGCCGCTCCGCAGAGTAAGGTAAGCGACGAAGATCTCAAAGCAGCCGTGAAGGAGTTGACCCCCGCCGGTACCAAGGAGGTCGCCGACTACGTCGGGCTGAGCCGACAAGCGACCGACTACCGTCTTCAGAACATCGAGGACCGTCACCCAAACCCGTGGGTATGGTCGAAGAAAATCGGCCCGACGAAGGTGTGGCTCCATGCCGACCACGTCTACCCCCGCTGAGACCTGCTGTCGACTCTTCCATCGACTGGCTGGCGCTTCTCACAAACGTTTTCCACGGAGCAAAAACGCGAGAAATCGTGACGGAAGCCACTCATCTCTACCGTTTTCCGTCTTACATTCTCAACCCAACCTCCAGACAGTCCGAGCCTGAGTTCATTGCCAATAGCGCCTGAAAGTGCTACTCTTGCCGTTTTTTGCAGGACTCCGTCGAAGGACGTCCGGACACTTAGCATGACACCGGAAGTGCAGTTAGTCAGCAGTACAAGGTCTGTGCGAAACGTTCTGTTCTCATGCTACGGAGCAAAAGACATTCAATACAGCCTGTTGGGCATCGAGCCGAAGGGCTGATCGTTCGCGGTGCGGTAGATGTCACCGTGAATTCTTGGCTCGATGTTCTCCGCATCCGTATCCGTATCGCCGTCGGGGTCCTTCATGACACGAGGGTGCATCCAGGCGTTCGTGGGGCCCACCTTCTTCCTCCATATCTTTTCTCGGCGCTCGAGGGCGTGTAGGTGGTGTGCGGTACACTGGCGGGAGAGTCCGATCACATCCGCGATCTCCTGCGTTCCGGCTGGTGTGAACCGGTAAACAGCCTGCGCCACCTCTCTCTGCGACACCATGTTATAGCGACGGCGCGGTTCCATACGGCCTGTAGAACGTCCATCCTCTTAATGTGAGGAGTCTGGACCGCTACTAATGTGCTCATGGCGCTCGTGCGTCGGTGGGTCTGGATGCGAATGAACGACGGGTCCCATCGTCTACGGTCTCTTAGAACACGCGTCCGTGGTCCGTCGTACCTGCTGAGCCGTTACTACTAGGAGAGAGGGCTTGGGCCGGCATACCAAACCTGTAATCGTCTCTAAAAGGTCGTAATCTTACCCTACATATTATGGCCACTGAGCAACGCTACCCGGTCGTCAACGAGACGCTGGAGTTCCAGCCGACGGTTGAGCAGGAGACGCAAGACAATCCGAATTAATTCATCAGAGAGATTATTCCTCTTCTGGAACTCGAAGACAATTGAACGTCATGAAGTAGTAAAGAAATTGCTTCATATGTCGGCTCTTCTGTATTTCCCTCTAATCCTCTCTGATAGTCGTCGACGATCCACAGTTTTGTACGATTCATGCTATGACTGCATGGGAAATGATTTTGTCTGACGGGAAGATTTTAGAATCTTCCCGTAGTAGTTGGTGAGAGAATGTCGAAATCTACAGACGAGCGCGGGCGAATCTATCTCCCTAAGGATGTCCGGGAGCGGTTCGGCGACAAGTACCGAATCGTCGAGCTTCCTAGCCACGTCGCTTTGTTCCCTGTCGACGAGGATCCACTAGAAGGAATTCGCGCAGCTGTTGGCGACGCCTTCGAAGGAGAGGACGCCGACGAGCTGAAAACAGCCGCTCGAAAGCATATTAAGCAGGAGATAGAAGACGAAGAACGGTCACGGCGGCAAGAGGGCTGAATCGTGTACGTAGAGACCGACTTTCTAACAGCGTTAGTCAAAGATGAGGACTGGCTCCGTGAATCGGCCCTCCATGCACTCCAGGACCGAGACGATATTCACACCTCCATTTTAGCCTATGCAGAGATACTGGTGCTGTTTTACGATCGAGAGCAGTCTGAATATGAGATTGACGCCCCACGGGCAATCGCTAACCTTCTCGAATTAGTCCCAATACAACCTGAGGAGCACGAGGAGGCCGTTCTCGCCGCTGCAACGTTTCTTGAGGAATACCACATGACTCCGTTCGACGCCCTTCACGCTGGCATTGCTGCGACGGAAGAGGACACGGTATTATCGAGTGAGAAAGACTACGATACTATTGGTCTTGATCGACTCCCCCTAGAGACATACGCTGACGAGTGATGTCCTGAGTCTGAGCGCTGATTCCGCAGACGAGACTCTTGTTGGCATCGATATCTGACCCTGGAGGAGGTGTAGAGATCTCTGAATCATGCCCGCGGACGTCCACTTCTCACAGGTACGAGAACGCACCACGCCCAGACAACCAATAGCTCGACCTCCGACGAAGTGGAGGAACTCCTCAACTGCTGGTGACAGCGCTCGTTAGAGGCAGTGTCAGAGATCTATGTAGGAGTCAACTACCTGCCCTCCGAGAGTAGGCCACTTTTCGAGTTGATCTTTTGCCTCTGTTGAAGCCATCAATCAGTGATAGGATTCAACTGTCATGCTAAATATAGGGTGCGTATCCCGCGAGGTAGTAGCCCAGAACGTGGGAATTGGAATCATTAGATCCGGGACACGATTCTCTCGCGTGATACACCCAGGAAACACTGAAATCGTGCCTCGAGCGATCTGCGTTCGTCTCTCACCGGCCGCTCGACCGCGTTTGAACCAATCTCAAGAAGGCGTCCCGCGAATTCATCCAGCGCCTGTTCACCCTCGGCAGGTGCTCCGGGCCCGACCAGACGATCGCTCCCCACGACGCCGGGGTCACCTGAGATCGGCCACGGTCTTCACGAGCGCTATCTCGCTAGCGCGATCACGTCCTTGGCCGACCACCTCGACGGCGAGGGCGTAGCCGCAGTCGGCGGTCTGCACGAGGGACCTCGCCCGGTCGTCCCCACAACCGCCATATGTCCGCTCGGACATCGTCTCGCCAATCGCGTTGGTTGTGACCAGGAAGATGTCGGAGCTTTCGACGCCGAACGACTCGGTGAACCCCGCCAGAACGAACCCCCTCTCGTCGGTCTGGACGACCGCGTCCGCTAGGTCCAGCTCGTCGCCACCGTAGGTCCTGGTGAACTCCTCATTCCCCGTCTCGTCGGTCTTCACGAGCCAGAAGTCGCCACCCCCTTGGTCGAATGAGGTCGTGGAACCCGCCAGAGCGAACCCCCCGTCGCTCGTCTGCACCAGCGAGGACGCCACCTCCAACCCCTCACCGCCGAACGCCTCGGCGAACTCCTTGTTGCCCTCCTCGTCCGTCTTGAGAAGCCAGAAGTCGTTCCCGCCGGAGCCGAACGAGAGCGTCGTCCCGGCCAGCGCGAACCCACCGTCGCTCGTCTGCACCATCGCGTTCGCTGTCTCGCTGAGTTCGCCACCGTACGTCCGGCTGAATTCCTCGTCTCCCGTCTCGTCGGTCTTCACGAGCCAGAAGTCGCTGCTACCAGTGTCATCCGAGATCGTGTCGCCGCCCAGCGCGAATCCTCCGTCAGCAGTCTGAACGACGGCTTTCGCTCTGTCCCGCTTGTCGTCACCGTACGTCTCAGTGAACACGATGTCCCCGGCCTGATCGGTCGTGACAAGCCAGGCGTCGTAGTCGCCGGCCCCGAATGACGTCGTCAACCCCGCCAGAGCGAACCCCCCATCGCTCGTCTCGACGATGTCGTACGCCACCTCGGTCTGCTCGCCGCCATACGTCCGGCTGAACGTCACGTTCCCGTCGCCGTCGGTCACTACGAGGTAGACGTCCTGCTCACCGTTGGCCGTCTCTCGCCACCCCGTGAGGGCGAACCCGCGGTCGGCCGTCTGGACCAGCGACTGGGCGCTGGCGTTCCGCTCGTTGACGTACGTCCTAGCGAAGTCGACCCAGTCGGCCTGTGGGAGCGACGGATTGCAGGCCGGCTCGATCACACTATCGCATATGCCGACGGTGTCGCCGTCAAGCCTCTCCAGAATCTCTCGAGCACCGACGACGGTGCAGTCGTTCGGGTTCACGTGGAGGGTGCAGCTGTCCCCCTCGCAGGTGCCCCTGTACCTGTTCTCCTCGATGAAGCCGACAACCTTCTCGCCGTCCGCCGCAGTGTAGCAGAACGTCTGGTCGTGGCTCCACGGCGTATCGTGCCGGGAAGCGGACGACAGTTCCCGACCCTCGTAGCCGTCACCGGTGTCGACGACTGCGAAGTTGCCATCCGTGTCGGTGCGGACCGTTTCGCAGCCATCGAACGTGAATGCACGAGCGCTTGCCGCGCCCGGCCAAAGGCCAAGTCCGACGGTCGTCCCACCGACCAGCTGTAGGAGTCGACGCCTGTTCACCACACCGGAGTTATCGTTTGGCATGTGTTCGTGACAAGTACGAGATAACTTCGTTATATCTAAAATACGCCCTACGTAGCTAGAGACTGTTGCCGAAAATAGCCTATTAAGACGAAGGGACTGCGACTCCGGAATAGCGGTAGTGCTGTCTCTGATCCTACTTAGGTTGGTTTTGAGCTGGGATCTAATGATTGTCAGCGGTCGAAGTCTCAGCCTCCAAGTCCACTTCAGACTCGGTGTTAGCGGATTCCGCTTGTCTACTGGTTTCAGAACTGTCTGTAAGAGGTGATTCCGGCAGATCGTCGTTATTTTCGGTGACTTGAACCCAGACAAAGTGTAGAGTCCAGAAGGACCCGACAAGCCAAACAAAGAAGACGAGCAAAGGTTCAATAACCACTACTGACTGCGGGACAGTCATTATCTAGCCAACCCCGTGCAGTCCTCTAACCGTCAATGGAACTACGGCAGATAACCCAATCGGGACAGTGGTTGCTTTGATGCTGTCCTTCCACTGCTTCGGGTGTAGAGGCTCGTACTGTTGAACAAGAGCCTCACGTCTATCCGAAAGCTGTTCGATGCTGAGCCCGATTTCAGAGACTCGAGATCCATCTCTATCATACCTCCTAATCTCGGATCCCCGTGATACAGCCGCTGTAACCCGATATTTTGTTTCAAATCCTCTACTACACCAAGTCTTTCTTTGAACTCTTTGCCTTCAAAGTCATCACAGATGTCTGACGAAGATTTACGTGCAAAGAAGTCAATTCACTCGACAAGATATGACTGTCAAACTGGCTGTCTCGAATCAGAAAGGTGGCGTGGCGAAATCAACGAATGCATTAAACGTTGCAGGAGCACTCGCATCGAAAAACAACAACGTGTTACTGGTGGATACTGACCCTCAAGGATTCGCAACACGGACGCTCGGGTTCACGGGCGAATACAACACTCAAACCCCGAACCTCGCCGACGCGATGAACGAGCCTACGGACTACGACATACAGGACATCATCCTAGAGCACGCCGAGTTCGACGTCCTCCCGAGCAACGTCTCAATGTTCTCCCTGCAGCAGGACTTGATCGCCGCCGGCTGGAAACCTCGCGAACGATTGATGATGCTGTTCGAACAGCTCGAAGGAGAATACGACTACATCATCGTCGACGCCCCGCCAAGCCTCGGAGTGATCAATGACAACGTTTTGCTGGCTTGCCAGAATATGATCATTCCGGTCGAGGCGATGGAAAGCAGCATCCACGCTCTCGATATCCTGCTCAACCAGATCGAGACGCTTGAAGAACGGTATGGAGTGGAGATCAAGCAGTCTGCAATTGTGATCTCGAACATTCACTATCCGCTTGATAACGATCAAAAGGAGAATATCGAGTTCTTCCGCGACACCTTCGAGGGCCGTTGTCCGGTACATAAGATCCGGCATCGAGCAGCAGTCAAACGCTCACTAAGTGCAGGTGGCTCGATCTTCGGTGAGGAAGCCGAGGACACAGACATGAAAGAGAACTATCTGCAGCTGGCGGAGGACGTCGAAGAAGAATCTGAGGTGATGGCCTAATGGTGAACGATACCAGCGACTCCGTCAAGGACCGGTTCGCAGAACGGTTCGAAGGCGAGAAAGACGAGAAAGAAAAGAACGAAGAGAATTCTGCGAAGGAGCAGACTTCAAAGAACTCAGTGAAAGCAAAGAAGGATAAGGTTTCTAATATTAAGGAGGAGTGGCAGAACCACTCAGTCTACCTCGACAACGAACTCGCTGACAGATTCGGTATGGGGTACAAACGCCTCGACTTAGAGCTCGGGCAGGATTACGGGCTCTCAATCAAGAAGACCCGTCATTACTACCCGCTGATCGTCAAACTCGGGTTAGATAAATTAGAAGAATTAGAAAGTGAAGAAGTCAAAGAAGAATTAGAAGAGTTAGAAAGCTAATCGAACAGCTCGGCTACCCTGCTCGACTGACGTAACGCATCCTCAACGATCTCCGGGCGGACATCGAGACTGTACTGGTAGTAGCTGCCGCCTCGAATACCATCATTCCGCTCATCATGCTCGACGAACCCTTTCAGACGGAGCTGGCTGATACGGTCATGGATCGTCCGGTCGCTCACTACGTCGGCGTCGACAATCTGAGCCACAACCTGATAACGGTCGTAGATCTCCGCTCGTTTGCACGGTGTCTCGCCCTCAACCTCTAACTGCAACAGCGAGTACAACGTCAACTGGGATTGAATCGGAAGAGACTCCAGTTCGTCCTGCACCTTCCCCTTCTCGATCAACGTCCGAGCATCACGCACATGGTGTTCTTCAACACGTTCTTCTTCTCGGCTGCGAGCTAGGTCTCCGGCCTTGTATATGAGTTTCAACGCTTGTCGGGCAGACCCGGACTCTTGGGCGGCGAACGCTGAGCACAACGGTATTACGTCATCGCTGAGGACGTCGTCACGGAACGCTTTGCTTGCTCGTTGCTGCAGGATTGTTCGCAGCTGCCCGGCATCGTACGGCGGAAAGTGGATTTCCTCCTCGCAGAGTGAGTCCTTCACGCGGGCGGATAGATTATCTCTGAAGGTGAAGTCATTTGAGATACCGATGACTCCGACCCAGCAGTCCTGAACGTTCTCGTTGTCGTTCGCTCTCGGTAATTGGTAGAGGATATCGTCATCGCTGCCGATCGAGTCAATTTCGTCGAGCACGATCAGGACGTGGGTGGCGTCTAAGTGGTTCAGGTGATCCCACAGCATCTGGTAGACACGGGTGGCCGGGTACCCGGTGGAGGAGATCATGCTTTCCGCGTCACGGAACTTGTTCACGAGGTCAACGCTGACCTGGTAGCTGGAGGACGCAGATTTACAGTTCAGTTCGACGACTTGGATATCAAGATCGTCGTAGTTCTCTTGGTCGTTGATCAACCGCTTCAGCACTAGCCGTGTGGCGACAGTTTTCCCTACACCGGTTTGACCGTAGAGGAAGATGTTCTTCGGCGGTGCTCCGTTGATGATCGGCTGGAGTGCCGATTGGTACTCACCGAGTTCTTTGTCTCGTTCGAGTAGTTCCTGCGGCCGGTACGAGTCCCGGAGCACGGACTCGTCGGTGAATATTGGGTCGTCGCGTGTGAATTCAGTAAGCCCCATACGTCTGGATAGGCGTTCGTTTCCTCACCCCGGATTATAAAACCATGCGTTCACGAGCTTCATGAGCTTCACGAGCCCTCGGTTATTTATATACCACTCACACAGCGGTTTTCACGAGTTACCGTTTCGAGTGAAGGGGGTGGCTTCAACTGTACGGCAAACACGACACTCTAGTCTGACAAAGTTTTATTACCCCGTAGTGTGAGCTAGTCCGTAGAACGTGAAAAACTGTTTCTTACGTGGCTAGAGTGAGTTTAGAGAAAGGATAGGATTTGTTTCTAGCACTAGCTTCGTTGTAAAAGAGCTCGTGAAAAATGGTGTGTGACTGGGGTGCCGACCGTTTCTTGTTTTACTGAACGAGCTTGTTGAATAGAGAGCTCGTGAAATCTGCTGTGTCTGTGTCCTCCTGGCAGAGTTAACCAACAACGATGCGTTGTAACCAACAGAACGATGCGTGGTGTGCCTAATGACCTCGAGGAAGAACTGGAGGATCTTACTCCCGAGCAGCTGGACGATATCGCCCGACTTGCTGAACGACTCGCCGAAGATAAGCGGCGGAAGAAACGAATTGAACAGCAGAAAGATTTCGTGATGGATTTACACGGTGACGAGATGCCGGACGGAGTGCCGACGAAGGCGACGTTGACGAAGAAAAAATTAACGGGAACGAATATTTTTATTACCAATGGCGGGATGGCGATTCTGTCAAAAGTCAGTATAGGTGCCCTGTAGACAGCTCTTAGCCGTCGAGCAACCGTTTAACGTGTGTAATCTCCTTCTCGCGTTGTTCCAGCTCAGCTTCGTACTCCTTCTCACTGACCTCGCTCGAACGGTGGTTGAGGCATATCCGTTTCGCTTCTTATAGTCCAAGAGGTTGGAGTTCGTCTTCTTCACCTTGAGACAGAGCAAGACGACGTGTTGTCGGAGCGTGAATCGCTTCCGCGAATAGCGTGTCGAGAACCGAGCAACAGCACGACGGGCCAGCGTGATAGCACGTTCGACGAACCGGAGAAATCGTGACTTCGGGAAGGTATCCATCTTCCTCCTCGCTACTCACCAGTCGTGTTTGTCAGCAAGGGTTTCAACAAGGCCAGATATCTGCATCATGAGCTAGATGCAGGCAAACGTCATACAACGTATCGTACTATCAAATGTACACATAATAATGTGTGATATTTACTGGCGACGCAGCCAAGTTGGGTAGCGATCAACGACACCGCTATCGAAATCAATAGGTCTGTATTGTATCTAAATTACAATATTCTCGATACGGTTCTGTTCTCGATACCATGATTTAAACGGCAGAGAAATTGATTAACATCACCGTCTTACTCTAATCTCCTCAGGAAACAATACATTCTGAGACTGTAGTTCCCAGTAAGACATCCTGTTTGAGCCTTCACTGTCCTATTGGGGCTATATTTTGAGGTGACCATTTTAACTGAGACTAATCGAAAAGCAGTTTCAAACGGTAAATAGAGTCAACCGTCTCTATATCCCTGAGATGGACAAGCGGTTAGTGTCT
Organism: Halopelagius fulvigenes; assembly: GCF_055398025.1. Taxonomy (NCBI): domain Archaea; kingdom Methanobacteriati; phylum Methanobacteriota; class Halobacteria; order Halobacteriales; family Haloferacaceae; genus Halopelagius; species Halopelagius fulvigenes. The sequence continues at coordinate 55,137 of NZ_AP043842.1, forward strand.
ATACTATTTTGTGGACAAAATCCACTTCTATAAGAACGAAGGCCAACTTGCGAAGCTATCTGAACGGCGCCTTATGATCTGAATAGCTACAGAAGAACTTAGATGTCATTGCGAGTATAGCCTCCCAGTGTCGGCGCTAATTCTCAGGTTGATCACCGAGAATCCGTCTCAGTCTCTCCCGTTGGAACGATGAACCCATTCAGGGCGAAGACATAAATAGATTGTTCGAGGCATTACACCCGTGAATTCATTCAGTGTAGACGATGCTGTTGCCATCGTCACCGGTGGAGCAGCCGGAATCGGTCGAGCGATTGTCAAGCAATTCGTCGAAAGCGGCGCACAGGTTGTCGTCGCCGACGTTGATACTGAGGGGGGTCGCCAGACTGTCGGGAACGTTAATTCAGATCATGGTGACGCCGTTTTTGTCGAGACGGACGTGACTAACGCCGAGGACGTGTCGTCGCTCATGACCGCGACGGTCGAAGAGTACAGCAGTATCGACATCCTGGTCACCAATGCTGGCGCGTCAACGGGTGACGACAACCTTCACCAACTCAACGAGGCTGCGTGGGATCGCCTCGTCGATCTTAACTTGAAGAGCCATTTCCTGTGCGCGCGCGAGGCCATACCGTATATGGTCGCCTCCAGCGGTGGTTCGATGATACACATGTCCTCGGTAAATGGTCTCACAGGAATCGGGCTCACGGGATACACTGCCGCAAAGAGCGGTATTCTCGGCTTTTCGAAGCTCATCGCGACACAGTACGGACGTTACGGCGTCCGGTCGAACGTCATCTGCCCAGGGACGATACAGTCGGAAGCGCTGGCCGCAAAACGCGAGACTGAGTGGGACGAAGCGACGCGGCAGACATGGTATGACCAGTATCCACTCGGCCGATTCGGATATCCCGAGGAAGTTGCAGAGGCGACCCAGTTTCTCGCGTCCGACGCAGCCAGTTACGTCACCGGCACGGCACTCGTTATCGATGGGGGACTGACCGCTGGACTACCACAGTCATTGGAGTCGCGTATGTACGACGTCGACGATGTCCCAGAGCCGGATTCGCCGCCCTGAGTCGTCTGTTCTCGGAAGTCGTTGCCTACCTCTTGAATCTCGGTCGAGAGGGTGTCACTCCTGTCTATGACGGGGTTTCAGTGATTCTGATAGCGCGACCACTCAACTAGTGGTGGTCGTTCGACATCTGAGCGTCTTTTAGCCGTCCGTCTATGCGGAGAGCTATACAGCCGGTGTAACCGTCCTTCTCATCAGCCTACTCTCTAGGTTCATCCGCAACCCCTACGGATAGATGGGTGAAACGTACCTGATATAGAGAGCCTGACTCTATCTTTTTTCAGCATTGGTGAATGAACGTGAACAATTCTAACGATACCTCGGGTACGACCGCCACATCAATAACCGAGCACTCGACGTTTATTTGGTTATTGCCGGAGTACAGCGTTTAGCGGGCCAATTGCAGACGTTTTGGACATGGATGTCAGTAATATTACTATATGAGTCACATGAAATTATGTTTCTATGACTGTTACATTTGTAGTTTCGTAATGCCGATCTCACACTGACAGTAGCGTAACGTTTGAGCCCGTTCGTGGTTACGCGAGACGATCCAGCAAATTCAGCGATGGTAAAACAGCTGTCGGGAAGATAGAAAACAGCACGGAGAGCAGCTATAGAGCTATATATCGGCTGTTCAATAGATGTGACAATGAGAGGCGAAGAATATTTCCGGCTCGGCTCGAAATAGAGTCTCTATCCCCCGATGAGCTACGAAGCGAAGAACCCAGTGCAAGCGACCCAGCGGTCCCTCGATATCATCGAAGCGCTCAGAGAGCTTGACGGGGCGCGGTTGACGAAGATAGCCGAGGCGCTCGACCTCCCCGACAGTACCGTCCACAGTCACCTGAGTACGCTGATGGAGCGTGGTTACGTGGTGAAGGAAGACGGTATTTATCGTATCAGCCTCCAGTTTCTCGACTTGGGCGAGTACGCGCGGAGTATCCGCAAGGTGTACTCCGTCGCAAAGCCGGAGATCGACGAACTGGCTGAAGAGACGGGCGAAGTAGTGAGCCTGCTCATTGAGGAAGCGGGGAGAGGAGTGATCCTCTACACGGAAAATGGCCCCGGCGCAGTGCCCCTCGACATCACGCCAGGCAAGTGCGTCCAACTCCACGCCTCTGCACTGGGGAAAGCCATCCTCGCGTACCTTCCCGACGACCGGGTAGAGACGATAATCGAACGACACGGACTGCCGGCCTACACAGACCAGACCGTGACCGACCGCGAGACCCTTCTGACGCAATTGGCGGAGACGCGCGAACGGAGCATTGCATTTGACAGAGAGGAACGTGTCATCGGCTCCAGCTCTGTCGCCGCGCCGATTAGATCCAACGATGGCCGCGTTATCGGATCAGTCGGGCTCTCGGGGCCGACTAGCCACCTCTCAGAAGAACGGATCGACTCGAATTTGCTCGAGACGCTCCACGATGTGACCAACATTGTCGAACTCAAACTTACCTACTCGTGAACGTTCCGGTGGACGAGCAGACCTGTGTTCGTCAAACGAATAGATGAATGGTCGCTGCTCAAGAGAAGACAATAAGCCGAATCCGAACGAGACGACGACGAGCTCTCTACCCCGAATTCCGACATGAGGGAACATAACCGGGGCCAGTAGTACTCAAGAACGGGTTACGGGTTCTTCGCTGGTGACGTCCCTGCACAGTTCTCATCACTGACGGGCGTGCCGGAAAGGGGAATGAGTTTTATAGGAGAAGCGAGGTCGTATCTACAATGGCTATCAGTAGCGTCGAAGCCATCCCCGTCCAGATAGCGGTCAAGCCGCTGGAGGAGGAGTACGGCCTCGCACCATACCGGAGTAACCATGACTCGGTCACGGAGGTCGACCGGCTCCTCGTCAGAGTTGACACCGACGAGGGCATCACGGGCTGGGGTGAGATGCTCGTCACGATGAAGTCCCCGGAAGCCTCGAAAGCCATCGTCGATCACGTGATCGCCCCCGAACTTGTCGGCCGAGAGGTCGGCGACATCCGGGGCTTTCTTGAGACGTTCTACTTCCCATACACTCGCATCCATCCGTTCCTCGGTGCGGTCGAGATGGCGCTCTGGGACGTCCATGGAAAGCGACTCGGTGCGTCGGTCGCAGAGCTCCTCGGTGGGCGTGTCGTCGATGAGATTCCGGTCGCGTTCTGTCTCGGCATTCTCGACCCAGAGACGTCCCGCGAGCACGCCGCCTTCGCCAGTGACGCCGGGTTCGGTGTCCTCAAGACGAAGGCAGGTCCGGACTGGCAGACCGACATTAATCGGATCCAGGCGATGGACGACGCCGCAGACGGCGAGTTAGAGTTCCGACTTGATCCGAATCAGGGGTGGACGTTTGAGGAGGCGATTCGGTCAATTGCCGCCCTTGAGGATGAAGGAATCTACCTCCAGTACATCGAACAGCCGTGTCGCATCGACACGTATGGAACCTACGGCAGGTTGCGCTCTCGGACTCAAACCCCTATCGCCGTCAACGAAGACACCTACTTCGAACGGAATCTCGCGCAGTTACTCCGCGAGGACGCCATTGATGTAGCCGTCGTCGATATTGTACCTGCAGGCGGGATTCTCGCTGTACAGGAACAGGCTGTGATGGCCGCAAAGCAGGGAGTCTCCGTCTCGCACCACTGCGGATTCGACCTCGGAGTGAAGACTGCGGCGGTCCTGCAGACGGTGGCCGCCACCCCGGCAATCAACCTTGCGCCCGACTCGGTGTACTATGGGTGGGAGGACGACGTGCTCGAAACGCCGTTCGATGTCACCGACGGGGAAATCCCAGTTCCAGACGGTTCCGGACTCGGCGTGACGGTCGACGAAGAGAAAGTGCAGCAATATCGAACCGACGAATGACGCACGTCTTCACGTACCCATGGACAGTTCTCGCTCGTGAACCGTCAACAGCCATCGATACGCTGGCCGAGGCGGGCGTCGATGGTATCACGGTTGCTAGCTACTACCATTCAGTTCAGACACTCGATCCCCAGTCACCGGAGTCGCTGTTCGAACGGTTCCCAGGCGGTTGCTACTTCGCTCCTGATTCGGAGAAGTTCGCCGAAACGTCCATCGACCCGCCGACCAACGAGGTATATGGGGAGAATGACGCCGTCAGGTCCCTCGTAGACATGGCCACGGAACGGGATCTTGTCGTCGGCGCGTGGACTGTCTGCATGCACAATACCCGCCTCGGCACTGCGAACGACCAATTCCGCATCCAGAGCGCGTTTGGCGATTCACACGACCACGCTCTTTGTCCCTCCTATCCCGAGGTACAGGCGTATCTGGCGGCCGTCGTCAAGTCGCTCGCCGACCGGGGCGTCTCGCGCATCGATCTGGAGTCTCTCGGATTTCCGGATGTCCTCCACGGGCACGGCCAGCAGTTTGGACACTCGAAGAACCACGCAATCTCGTCGCCGACAGGTCGGGTACTCCTCTCTCAATGCGGATGCGAGGGCTGTCGGACAGCGGCCGCGGAGCACCCTGTCGACTTTAAAGCGGCGATGGCTGAGGTGCGACGCCTCTGCCGGGAATCGCTCGCGGCACCCGACGATCCACACCCGAGTTTCGAGGCGCTCACAGAAGAGATGGACCACCTAGCCGATCTCATCTCATTCCGCACGAGCGTTATCACGGACCTTGTGGACCAACTCGCGGCCGTGAGCGGGTCGGTGTCGTTGAACTACTTGGTTTCTGACGGACTCGGCCACGGTCCAACAGACGGTGTGCCCGCAGGCGTCGACCTATCCCGGCTCTCGGGTCTTGACTCTGTAACCGCTCTCTGCTACACTAGCGATACGGCAATCGGACGAGACTGCGTCGAGACGCTTCGGCATTCGTTCGACGGGCAGATTCACGCCGCCGTGACGCTTGATCCGGACGTCACACCGACGCAAAAACAGTTCGAGAGAACGGTCGCGGCCGTTCAAGAAGTTACTCCGGGAAGCCTCTTTGTCTACAATCACGCGCTCATGACCGAAGCGCACCTCTCTTGGCTCGCCGGAGTCTAAAACGGGACGCCGGCGGTGTCTGTTTCGGTCATCAGAGCGGCCTCTTCGGTGGAGTGATGCATACATTTATTAGCGGCTCCACTGAACCGCTTGTCATGGTACGCCTCGGAATAGAGACGCTCACCGAGGGAAAGGCCGATCTCCTCGCCGACGAGCGTCTTGGACTGATTACCAACCCGTCTGGGGTAACGAGCGACCTCACACCGACCATTGATGTCCTCAATGGGATGGATTGCCTCGATTTGACGGTGCTCTTCGCGCCGGAACACGGCATTCGCGGTAACATCCAGGCCGACGTCACCGTCGAAGAAAACATCGACGAGCGGACTGGTCTTCCCGTGAAGAGCCTGTACGGCGAGCGGAAAGCGCGCATCGACGAAAACCTCTCGAACGTTGACGTGCTAGTCTACGATATACAGGATGTCGGCTGCAGATTCTATACGCTCGTGTATACCTTGGCTTACGCGCTCGAAGGAGTCGCTCACGCGGACAAACGGCTTGTCGTGCTCGATCGTCCGAACCCTATCGCGCCGGTCGAACCGGTCGGCAACATCGCTGACTCATACGGTCACGTTGATCTCGGCGGGTACGGCTTCCCTATCGTGTATGGACTCACGGCGGGCGAACTCGCCCGCTACCTCAACAAGAGGTTCGACATCGGCGCAGACCTCGACATCATCGAAATGGACGGCTGGGACCATTCGACGTGGTACGACGAGACGTCGCTCCCGTGGGTGCAACCCTCGCCGAACATGCCGACGATCACGACAGCGACGCTCTATCCGGGGACGTGTCTCTTCGAGGGGACCTCGATTTCAGAAGGTCGGGGGACGACAAAGCCCTTTGAGCTGATCGGAGCTCCGTGGATCGACGCCGACGACTGGGCAGACACTCTCAACGCACAAGGACTCGACGGTGTCGGCTTCCGTCCCGCTTACTTCACGCCGACGTTCTCGAAGCATGAGCGTCAAGATATCGAAGGCGTTCAGATTCACGTCCTCAATAGAGACGAAATCTCCCCAGTCCGGGTCGGTCTGACGATGCTCGTCTCTGCGTTTCAGACGTACCCGGATACGTCGTGGCTCGAATTTAACGGCGGGTACTTCATCGATCAACTCGCAGGCGGTGCGTACGTGCGTAAGACCGTCGAAGACGTCGACCCCTCCGTCGCCCCTATCGACGTGGCTAACGGACTCATCGACTCCTGGAGTGTAGACCTTACCGACTACCGCGGTCAGTACGAGAGCTATACGCTGTATTAATGTCGAACCGAAGAAACACCGTCTCGACCGTTCGCTTGGTCTCTTGAATTCTGAGTTCGATCACGCAGTATCAGCGTCACGGAGTCACGTCGCGGGCGACAGTACTAGTTGGAAGTTCCTTTCGTGAGACGCTCAACACCCGAACCACAGGTGAATCGACCGAAAAGAATAACAGTGAGAGCTATGTTCTTCGTCGTATGGCGACAGTAAGCCTCGAGTCTGTCCGGAAAGAGTTTGCCGGAGACGAAAACACGATCATCGCAGTCGATGACGTATCGATTGAAGTTGAAGACGGCGAGTTCCTCGTTCTCGTTGGGCCCTCCGGAAGCGGGAAATCGACCTTGCTTCGGCTCGTCTCGGGATTAGAGGAGCTGTCGGCGGGAACGCTTTCTATTGGGGATACTGACATCACTGACGTCAAACCGAAGAATCGGGATATCGCGATGGTGTTTCAGAATTACGCACTCTACCCTCATTTGTCCTCCAGAAAGAACATCTCGTTCGGCCTCCGTATGCAGGGGGAACTCTCGGACGAAGAGATCGACGAGCGGGTTGAACAAACGGCGGAGATCATGGAGATCGGACATCTCTTAGAGAAGATGCCCGGTGACCTCTCAGGAGGACAACAACAGCGAGTGGCTCTCGGTCGCGCGATCGTCCGGAACCCAAAAGCCTTCCTGATGGACGAGCCGCTCTCAAACTTGGACGCGAAACTCCGGACGACGATGCGGACGGAGATTCAACAGCTCCAATCAGAGCTTGACGTAACGACGATTTACGTCACCCACGATCAGACGGAGGCGATGACGATGGGCGACCGTATCGCGATCATGAACGAGGGGGAGCTCCAACAGATCGCGACGCCGTTAGAAGCCTACTATGCCCCGTCGAACGCCTTCGTCGCGGGATTCATTGGCTCGCCATCAATGAATTTCATCGAGATCACCGTCACGGAGACCGACGATCTAACGCTTGAACATCCCGAGTTCACGTTCAGGCCGTCTAGCGAGTTGGATATGGGATGGGCTGACAGCCGCGAGGAGGCAATCCTGGGGATCCGACCAGAAGACGTTCGTCTCGTTGAGCAGGATGTCGAAAACGCGATTGAGGTGACCGTCGACGTGGTCGAACCGCTCGGCAAGGAGCAGCTGCTCTACTTTTCGCTCAGCGGTGAGACACACATCGCGAGCATCGAAGCGAGACAATCCGTCTCGGAGGGACAGCAGCTCTCCATACTGTTTCCCGAAGATCGGATACACGTATTTGACGCTGGTACGACAGAGGCACTGGTGAATCAATCGCCGCCGGCGGAGGGTGATGAAACCCTTGTTCAAAAACGGATCTGAATGCACGGAACAGCACAGAATCATATCTCTCACAGTGCTTGGACCGTGCTGATCGTCGAGCTTGTATGCTAAAGCATAGACATTGGTTCATTAGCCACTTCGATCGAGACCTACAGTCGAGAATCCAGCCGGCTCCAACGGCTCGAAGATATCGTCCGGCCGAACTCTAATTGCCACGTTAACCCGTGGACGTGTGAATCTCCCGGCCTGAGTTAATTCCAGGTATAAATCCCTGGTGTCAATGATTAATTATAAATGGGTGTGTGTCACATACCCTAACGATGTCACAGGAAAGCCTACGGAGTAGTGCTCAGCTTAGTCGCCGGACCTGTCTGACTACGTTAGGTGGCGGTCTGACCGCCGGATTAGCCGGGTGTCTTGAGGGCAGTGACAACCAGAACAGCGGAAACGCAGGCAACGGTAACAGCAATATGGCGCTTGAAGGCCCAGTCGAACTGTTCACTTGGAACCTCCCGTTCCTCGAGGACTACATCAAGGAGTGGCGCAGTGATTTCGTGAGCGAATACGACAACAAATACGAATTCGCAGACCCGGCCACGAAGTGGACGGACCGGGGTCCCGCGACCGAAGATATCCTCTCGTACTTCCAGTCCCGACTGCAAAGCGGCGATCCGGTGAACATCTTCGACACCCAGATGGCGACGTATACGCGGTACGCGCAGGACGACGTGTGGGTGGCGCTAGATCAATTCACCGACGAGGAGTTCCTGAATAAGTACTACGATAAGCTCATCGAGGTCATGACATATGAAGGGTCACTGCTGCAGATGCCCTTCTACATGAGTACCAACGCGACCTATTCCCGGACGAAGTGGTTCGACGAGGCGGGAATCGAACCGCCCACGGTCAAGGAGTTCTACTCGACGATGGAGTACCTAGACATCGCGGAACAACTCGTCGAGAAGTCGGAAGCTGAGTTCGGACTCACGTTCATTCGGTATGACTGGCAGATCTGGCCGTGGTTCTGGAGCGAAGGCATCGACGTACTGAACGAGGATCAGACGAAAGCCGCATTCAACGTCGAGAAGACACACGAGATCCTGAGTCGGTTCCGTGAACTCACTGAGAGTGGCGTTATTCCCGAAGTATCGTGGACCGGCGACTGGAAACCTGCCGCCGAGCAGTTCGGCGCGGGGAACACGGGGATGTACTTCGGCTCCTCCTCGGCGCTTCGCCTCATTCAGAACTCCGGTAGCGACTGGGTATCGGAGGACACGATGGGCGTCGCCGGATCACCGTCGAACGAACGGTTCGGCGGCTTCCTGACGATGCATGGCCTTGGAGTAGTCAAGCCGAACAACTCGAAGGCCGCCCAAGAGGCATCGTTCGACCTCATCTCAACGATCCTCAACAAGAAGGGACAGAAGGACTTCCTGCGTAACACGACGGTGCTTGTCCCACACAAGCAGGCGCTCAAAGAGCTTCGAAACGACGAGAAGTTCATCTCCGAAAACCCTCTACTCGTCCAATTGTACAAGCTGTGGGATAACGTCAGCTCCGAGGTGTGGGTGCCGCCGCTCGTTGAGGCCTCGAGCCAGATCGCGCAGACTCTCGATAACGAGTTCTCTGCTGCCGCACTCGGCGAGAAATCGGTCGAAGAAGCAATTCAATCCGCCGAAAGGCAGGTGAACAGTTCTCTGTAAGGATGTTCAGTCACTTCGAATCGATCAGTACAAAACAAGACAGAGATAGTGAGTCTGTCTGCTTTCGAGACGACGGCGGATCAATAAACGACAAAATTCAATATCGGTTATGGTAGTATATGAGAGAAGGTGTGAAGATGAGTAATACGTCAATCACAGGTACGATTTCGAGGATTCCAACGCGGCTCATTGAGTCCCTAGACCTCTCAAAAAAGGCTCAGAGGACGATCCTCGTGGCGGTGTTTCTTTCACCGGTCCTTGTCTGGTTGTTCCTCTACAAGTACATTGCGCTGATATACAACTTCGTTCTCTCATTCAGTGAGATGACGTACACAGGCGATATGTCGTTCGTTGGACTCGCAAACTGGGGGACGCTCCTGACGGATCCTGTCTTCGGGAGGAGCCTGCTGAACACGATCGTGTTGTTCGGGACAATCCCGGTATCGATCGCCATCGCACTCGGTATCGCGCTCCTGTTAGACCAGAATTTCCCGGGCCGAAACGCATTTCGGTCCCTGTTCTTCCTCCCCTACATCACGATGATGGTCGCCATCGCCGTCATCTGGCAGTATATGTTCAAAACGGAGAACGGGGTTATCAACTACTTCCTCCTCCAGACAGGGATCATAGAACAGAACATCTCGTGGTTCGGCGATTCAGTCTGGGCACTCGTCGCCGTCTTCGTGATCCAGATTTGGAAGACTGTCGGGTTCTATATCGTCATTCTCCTCGCTGGATTACAGAATATCCCGACCCAGCTCTATCAGGCGGCGAAGATAGACGGTGCCAGTCGGGTTCAGCAGTTCCTCTACCTGACGCTCCCGCTCTTGAAATCGACTATTGGTGTCTGTCTCTTGGTTGGCATGGTGATCTCGTTCCGGTTGTTCGACCTGATAACGGTGCTTACCGGCGGGGGACCAGGACATGGGACAGAGATACTCTTGACGTGGATCTATAAGCAGGCGTTCCTCTACGGAGAGTTCGGATACGCTGCCGTCCTGAGCATCATCATGATCGCGCTCGCGATCGGAATTGCTCTCATTGGGCAACATCTTCAGGGGACTGAGTACTGATGAAGATAAACAATCACCTCACGAAAGCGGATCTCAACGTCCGGAGTGGAATCGAGCAGTTCAGGGAGAGTCCAATGGAGTTCTATCGCCGCATCGGTTTCTTCCTCCTCGCACTCGTACTCGGCATTGCCTTCACCTTCCCGTTCTACTGGTTGTTAAAGGTCGCTCTGACTTGGCCCTCTGGGTCACTGTACGGGGGGCAACCGTCGCTTCTCATCGAGAATCCTAGCCTATACAACTTCGTCCGCGTCTGGTATGCGATTCCGTTCGTCACCTACCTTATCACCAGTCTCATCGTGACGGCGATAGCCATCGCTAGCCAGTTGCTGTTCTGTTCGCTGGCCGCGTTCGGCCTGACAAAGGACTTCTACGGGAAAAAGTACGTGTGGGCGTACATTCTATCCGCGATGATGATACCGTTCCAGACTATATTCCTACCTGACTACTTGGTCACGCAAAAATTGGGTCTAGTTAACACCTACATCGGTATTGCAATAGTTGTCTCCGTGAGCATAGTCAATATACTGGTATTGCACGACTCGTTCTCGTCAATACCGGATTCGCTTGCCGAAGCGGCAAGACTCGATGGAGCCTCGGAGCTGTACATTCTATTCGGTGTCTATTGGCCCCTCTCGAAGCCAGCATTAGCAACGACCACCATCTTCGCGTTCATCTTCTCATGGAACTCGTTCCTCTGGCCACTCGTCGTAGTCAGGGACACACAGCATACACCACTCCCCCTCGGTCTCGCCGAGTTCCAGAGTCAGATGTCGGGCGACGTGGCACTTCAGTACGCGTTCGCGATCATGGTGTTCATCCCGTTACTGATCGTGTTCCTGTTGCTGCAACGGCAGTTCATTAAGAGCGCGGTGCTCGGGAGTATGAAATCATGAAACAACCGCCGTTACTTAAACTCATAACCGAGATGATCACATGGCGGCGACTGCTATTCAATAGATTCACGATACTCGCAGCAGTCATCGTGATTGCCTCGATAGGGGCTGTCGCATACGTGGATACCAACGACGATGGTCACGTCCAAGGGCGCGTCGTAGATTCGAATGGCAACCCAGTACAAAACGCGACCGTCACGCTCCGAGAAATTCCACTCGAAGGAGTCGTAAAGTCCTCAACGACCAAGACGGACGCCGAGGGTCGGTTCGAGTTCGTAGACAAGACTAATCTCTTGGAGTATCGGATCAAGATCTCCGTCGACGGTGAGGTTGTTGCATCGGAACACCACCACCTCTACTTCAAAGGGGAGAACCAGGAACTCGAAATACAGATAACGGAGGAATAACGGATCGGGAAACTCCGCTTGACGGTCAGTTCATCTCCCCTCCACGCTTCGAAAGTTCCTAGGCGGTGATTATTTACCTCTATTCCCGCCAACCGAAACGCATGGAAATCAGCGATGTGACTGCAGTTACTGTCGAAGTACCCCTTGTTCCGCTTGAAGAACATCTTGGCATCGGTCCATACGTCACTAACCACGGACGAGTCGAGACGATGGAACGAGTCCTCGTCCGGGTGGACACTGATGAAGGGCTAACCGGATGGGGAGAGATGCGCGTCTTCCTCTCACCGGCCGCGACCGAGGCAGTTATCGAAGACGGCGTTGGTCCGCTCGTCACCGGGCAGTCTCCGTTCGAGATCGAGCGTCTCCGTCGACAGGTGTTCGTCGAGTACACGAACGTCGACCTGTTCTTCGCAGCGGTCGAAACCGCCTGCTGGGACATCGTCGGACAAACGCTCGACCGGCCGGTATACGAGTTACTCGGCGGTTGGACGGCACCATCGCAGTCGTCTCAACGCCATCGGCAAGCCCTCAACGAGGATGACGCATCCGCGATGGAGGTTCCCGTCGCGTTCTGTTTGGGTATCCTCTCTCCGGAGGAGTCTCGAATCAAAGCCCAGGAGTCCCTTGACGCTGGTTTCTCCGTCCTGAAGACGAAAGCTGGTCGAGACTGGAGACAAGACGTGGAACGAATCAAGGCTATGCACGAGGAGACCAACGGACAACTGGAGTTCAGGCTCGACCCGAACCAAGGATGGACGCCGGATCGGGCCGTTCGTGTCGGGTCGATGTTGGAGCAGGCAGGGATCCACCTCCAGTACATGGAACAGCCCATTCGAGTCGATTCCCATCGGACGCTAGCGCGCCTCCGCCAACGATTGCGACAGCCCATCGCACCTAATGAGGACACCTACCGTCCACACAACCTCCAACGGCTCTTGGAGGCCGGTGCGATGGACGCTGCCGTCCTCGATTTAACTCCGGCCGGCGGTATCAGCGGACTTCGCCAGCAGGCGACGGTACTCGAAGACGCAGGCATCCCCTTCACGCACCACTGTGCGTTTGATCTCGGGATCAGGACGGCCGCGATCCTTCACGCTGGAGCGGGATTCCGGGATTCTCGCTACCGCCGGACTCCACCTACTACGGATGGGAGTCCGATATTCTGGAAACTCCCTTCGAACTCGAAGACGGGCGTCTCTCGACTCCGAGCGCTCCCGGACTCGGCGTTTCAGTGGACTCGGAACTGGTCGACCACTATCGGATTCGGTGATGGGAGAGGAAGCTTCAAGCAGGAGGTGTTCAACGGTCAATCTGCCAGGGTCGAACTATCAGTACGCGATCGTCCAGCCATCGTCACGGGTGGTTCACGCGGTATCGGCCGCGCCGTTGCCGCACAGTTCGCCGAAGCCGGCGGCGATGCCGTCATCTGTTCGCCCTCGTATGAGGGTGTTGAATCGGTTGCGAGAGAGCTCACCAACGCCCACGACGGTCGGGTCGTCCCCGTTGAGTGTGACGTGACCGACCGCGACGCCGTACGCGGTCTGGTCGATACGGCCGTCGACGAGTTTGGGGCCGTTCGAGTGCTGGTGAACAACGCTGGCGCGTCGGACGAATCGGCTAACCTCCTCCATCGGTGTACTGAGGAGACATTCGAACGGATGATTGATCTGAATCTCAAAGGCCAGTTCTTGCTGCGATGCGGTACTTCGAGCGGGTGGTGCCTCGCTGGGTGATGTCGTTAAGTCCACAGTGTTCGTCACCGACATGGCCAATTACGACGCCGTGAACGATGTCTACAGGAAGTACATGAGCGACCCCTATCCCGCTCGAAGCGCCGTCGAAGTGCGTGATCTCCCCGTCCCTATTGGTGTCGAAATCGAAGTTATTGCCAGTGTACCGCAGTCCTAATCAGTCCAATAACCCATTCCATTCACGTTTTAATCGGCGGAGTTAGCCCGATGGATATCGGAGAATAGTGTCGTTAATTCACTTCGCACTCCGTCGAAGATGGCCTTCCCCTTCTCTGCGCTTGCGAGGCTAGGATCTCCGATTGCGCCGCTCTCGGAGTATTCGTTGAACGACCGATATACCGAGAGCGGTCCGCCCTCCAGGAGGTCCTGTCCACCGAGATCGTATTGTTCGTCCCAGTACTCGGCGGATCTGTCGTCCCCGACGAGTCCCGGGCGGAGGTGGAGCATGAGCGACGTCTCGAATTCGCCGCCATGGGCCATCCCGCCCGTCTTGCTCTCACGGATGTCGTCGATGAACGAACGAGCGAGGTCGAAATACGTGATACCGAGTATCTCCGCGTTGGGGTGGGCGTGGCCGATAGTTGAGACCGCAGCGTCGATGAGCGCCGTGTTACCGCCGTGACCGTTGACGAACAGCAACGCGTCGAAGCCGTTCTCTAGTACCGCGTCGGATATCTGCTCTAGAAGATCGGTGAGTGTGTTGAACTCGCCCGTCATCGTCCCACCGAAGGGGAGGTGATGCGGGGAGTAGCCCGTCCAGACAGGAGGTGCGACAAGTAATGGAATCTCGTCGGCAACGTCCTCCGCACTGGCCGTGGCGACGGCGGACGCGAGGATGGAGTCGGTGGCTACAGGGAGGTGATTTCCATGTTGCTCAACGCTCCCAACGGGGATGACAACGATCGACCCCTCTTGGGACGCGATTTCGGCGATCTTCGGGAAGGGGTTGGCTGCGAGAGATACGTCACTATCGAGACCAGTTTGTACGACCATGGCTTACCATATCAAGGTACGTCCATAATTCGTTCGATTATAGGTTGGCCAGGGAGAATAACAGCATGTTCACGCATCGGCTGAATCCGGTGCTCGGTTTGAGCAATCACTCATGAGGCTATTTTCTGGTCTGTAGTTTTAAATTGTAAGGGATTGTTGGTGAATATACTGATGTATTTACTAACTAACCCTTGTAATTGTGAAGCCCATTACTCCGACTCCGAAAACGTAGTACGGGTTCGTAAAATCGGGACTATTGAGGAACAGAAAGAGGCTAAAACTCGAACCCATCAATAGAATAACCGCAGACTGAATACTCGGATTATACCAATCTTCAAGCAAATCCCCAACCATCCCATACATATTAGAATAGTAACATCTATACCGTATAGCGTTTGCGGTCGGTGAACTCCGATAAGTTCGCACGCGCTACTTCGCGGTGAGTTCAGCGTCGAGATGACGAAACAAACGAGGTCTCCATGATGGATACACCCTCTGTATCGGCACACTACTACTGTCAGCCGTTGAGGGTTTCATCAGAGCCACCCATAGCCTCTTCCGGGGTTACTCATCAAGCAGCTCGCTCGCCGCGTCCCCCCGCTCAGAAGCGTCGATATGTGAGTACGCCTGTTTCGTGACCGAGAGGCTACTGTGCCGTAGGATGTCCGACGCGAGTCCCCGGTCCTTCCGGAACAGCGTATCACCGAGTCCGCGACGAGCACCGTGTAGCCTCGGTGCCTCGCCGTCTACCTCAACACCGGCGTTCTCGGCGATTCGCGCCAGTACCTTCCGAGTACCGTGGGTCGTAATCGCCGGTGGCGCAATCTCGTACTCCCGAAGGACCGCATCCACGTCAGCGTCCGCGAGCAACTCCTCTGCATCCTCTCGTGCTTCCCGGACAGCGGTGTACTTCGAGGGGGCGTGAGCGGTCGGGAACACCGGCCATCCGTCCGTCGGCGGATCTTGCACCCGGTACCACCGTTCGATAGCGTCCCGTGCTTGCTCCAGCACCGAGACGTCCTCCCACGACTGCGATTTCCCCCAGACTCGGAACGTCCACGACTCGCGGTCTACACGACTCCACGTTAGTCCCTGTCGGCCCTCGCGGTCGTCGCCGCTTACTCGGAAGACCTCTGCACCTCTGACGCCTGTGTACGCGAGTACGTGGACGAACGCCCGCTCTTGGACCGCTTGCGTCGCGTCGAGGCCATCTTCCTCGATGGCCTCGCACGCTCGCTCGTTCGTGTACTCGACCAGCTGACGGCGGACGTCCGGGGTCCAGAACTGCTGAGTGCGGTCTTGGTCGTCGCGAGGTAGGGGCTCGCGGGCGCGGTCCGTCGTCGCCGGGTTCCGCGAGAGGACGCCGTCGCGGACGCAGAATCCAAGGAACCCAGAGATGACGTTGTAGTACATCTGCGCCGTCGAGGCCGCGATGCCGTCAGCTTCGACGCGTTGGTTCAGTCGGTCGGCGTACCGTCGGATGATCTGTTCGCCGTCGCGTTCGAGGTCCTCGAAAGAGTTGAGGTCGCGGCGCCGCAGCCACGTCTCGAACTGTCCAAGTACAGTCTCGGCGGTGTCGCGGTATTGTTTGGAGTCACCGCTGGAGCGGAGGTAGCGGCCGACAGTTTCGGTGAACTCAGTTGTCTCGTCGACGCTCATCGTCGGCCTCCTGTGTCGGAATAGGTGTTTCGTGGGCTGTAACCTGGGGATTTCGTGGGTCGCATCGAGTTCGATGAGGGTACAGCGGCGACCCCCTTGAATGTACTTACGTGTACTCCACTACACGTAAGTGGAACGTCTGTATTCTAAATTTCTCAAGGGAAACGTCGTACTGCTATATTCCGACACTTTAGCGTAGTATTCTCCCTTCCTATATCCTGTTTCGCTATATCAATTCACTCTGGGCTTGCGTCCCGATGGACGATTACTTCTCTCCAAAGGCCCTGATGAATGATGTGGGTCGAATCGAAATTGGCTTGAGAGCGGTGTCGAGGTGCAATGGCATATCGCCGGAGCAGACGCTACACGATTATAGAACGCTGATTTCACTATCGTAGATGAGTGGGGTACCACCGACACGTTAACCGAAGATGGTTGGTGTCATTCTCGACTCGTTACATAAACACGCTCTCCTTATAGGCTCTTTCACGGGGTTTAGCAGAACTAAGCTGCTTACTGTAGTTCGTCGACGAGCGCCGTCACAGCCTCTTCAACGAGAATGCGTTTCCAGCTTTGCTATGAGGCCGTATGCATTGAGAATGTTGGTCTCAACTACTGGTAGAAATGGAAGTTGTTACACTGTCCTTCAACGTTCGCAAACCCGGCTAGAAACGAAATAGGATCGCTGATACGCTATTTAAGCAACTGGCAGGTGAGTGGTTAAGACACAGCCTTGATAGTCAGTTCTCTCTGAAATCGCCAGTCATCTGAGGTCGGAGTGCTGCTAAATACTGTGTTCTAAAGGAGTTCTAAGGGGCAACCCGAGACGGCTGTTTAGTTTTAAGTGCCTCTCCGGAATCAGGGTCAAAGACATAGATGTCCTCAGAGGCAACAGTAACCTCGAGATCATCCCCGACGTCTGGAGTGACATTAGTAGGTACCTTTGAGGTCAGTTCCTTATCAGCGAATTTCAAGTGGATATAGTTGCTGTTCCCTTGGTACTCTCGGACAGTGACGCGGCACGTGAAGGAACTCCCCGTTGCTGAGTCGGTGAATTCCAAGTCCTCCGGACGGAGTCCGACGTTGACATCATCCCCGTCGTTTATCCCCTCGATATACGAGGAAGAAACCCGAGCGAGGGTCTTGTTCTCGTGAGTGAACGTCACCCCCTTAGAGTCCTTCCTGGCGGTCGCGTCGATGATGTTCATTGAGGGACTCCCCAGGAACGTCGCCACGAATTGGTTGTTCGGATGGTCGTAGGCCTCCTCTGGCGAGGCGACCTGTTGAACCTCGCCATCGTCCATGATAGCGATCTTATCGCCCATTGTCATCGCCTCCTTCTGGTCGTGGGTCACGTACACCATCGTCACGTCGAGTTCACTGTGTATCCGCTGAAGCTCGGTTCGCATGTGCGCTCGGAGTTTCGCGTCCAAGTTAGCTAACGGTTCATCCAGGAGAAAGACATCCGGATTACGAACGAGAGCCCGTCCGAGCGCTACACGCTGCTGTTGGCCTCCACTCATCTCGGAGGGGTTGTTGTCCAGGAGCTCTTCGATTCCGAGCATCTCGGCCATCTCTTCGACGCGTTGCTCGCGCTCGGATGCGGATAGCGTAGAGGAGTGTTTCAGTCCGTATCCAATATTCTCGCGGGCGGTCATCTTCGTGTACAGGGCGTAGGACTGGAACACCATCGCGATGTCCCGGGCATTAGGCGTTAGGTCCTGTACCTCACGTCCGCCGATCTCGATTTTCCCATCCGTCGTCGTTTCGAGGCCCGCGATACACCGGAGCAGTGTCGTCTTTCCGCAGCCACTCGGTCCTACCAGTACCAACCTCTCACCGTCGTCCACCCGTAGGTCGACACGGTCAACTGCTACTTCGGTACCCTTTGCATCGTCGTACTGCTTGAACAGGTTTTTCAGTTCCAGATCTGCCATTATCGGTCCCTCCGACGGAGGTCTTCCGTGCGGGCGGTGGTCTCGTTCTTCATCGTATCGCCTCTCCCTCTGAGTCGAACAGATGCACCTTGCTCATGTCGGCTACAACTTCAACATCTGTCCCCTCGGTAAGCGTACGACCTGCGCGGCTGAGGACGGTGATGAGCGTATCCGATTCATCAGTTAGTGTGAGCTCGTACGTGTCTCCTAGCGGTTCGATCAAGTCCAGAGTGAGCGAGACGGGCTCGCTGAGATCCACTGACTCCCTAACGTCGGAGTCGACGTTACCCTCGACGTACAGGTTCTCTGGGCGAATTCCGATAGTCTCGGCTTGCGAGGGGACATCGCCACCTAACCGCCGTGACCACCCCTTAGAGATATCAATTAGATTGATAGCCGGCTCGCCGACGAATCCGGAGACGAACGTATTAGCCGGCTTCTCGTAGATCTCCTTGGGAGTTCCGGTCTGCTCGATTCGACCCTCGTTCATTATCACGAGACGGTCAGCGATACTCATCGCCTCCTCTTGGTCGTGAGTTACGTAGACGGTGGTGACACCGAGGTCCTGTTGGAGTTCTTGTAGCTCTGCCCGCGTCTCCACTCGGAGCTTTGCATCGAGGTTCGAGAGGGGTTCGTCCATAAGGAAGACGCGCGGTTCACGGACAATCGTCCGTCCGATCGCCACCCGTTGTTGCTGACCGCCGCTCAACTGGTCGGGCTTCTTGTCGAGGTGCTCTCTGATTCCGAGCATCTCAGCGACCGAATTCACCTTTCTACTCCGCTCATCCACGCTCAGAGCCATCTTCCGGAGCGGATACTCCAGATTCTCTCGGATCGTTAAGTGGGGATAGAGCGCATACGATTGGAACACCATCGAAAGATTCCGATCTTGCGGCGGTACCGTGGTCACGTCCTGTCCACCGATAACTATCGTTCCGCTGGTCGGCGTTTCGAGTCCGGCGATCATCCGAAGCGTCGTTGTCTTCCCGCATCCACTCGGACCGAGCAGAACGACGAACTCACCCGCACTCACCTCCAAATCGATGTTGTTTACCGCAACGACATCGTCGAATTCTTTCCGAAGATTACGCAGCTTGACGCTCTCTTGGATCGATTCGATGTCTTGGTTATTATCCGTCTGTCCGTCAAGGCCGTCGGCGGTGTTTTGTTGCGTGCCCATCGTTATCACTTTCCAGATCCGAAGGAGACCTCAGTCAGGAAGCTTTCCAGTTTGAAGAACAGGATCAATACGGGAATCGTGGCCAGCACCGATGCAGCCATGAGATTCCCCCAGATGGTATTAGTGACCGACGAGGCATAGATCGCCTCGATCCCGATCGGTAGCGTGTAGTTCGTCCGCGTCTTCAGGAATATACTAGCGAAGAGGTACTCGTTCCAAGCGATCAGGAACGTATAGAGGAACACGGCCACGAGCGCCGGGGCGCTCAGGGGAATTGTGATTCGGAAGATCGTCTCGACTCGCGAGTATCCGTCCATCATCGACGCTTCTTCGATATCTATCGGTAGGCTGTTGAAGTAGCTTCCCAGCAGCCACAACGACAGCGGTAATCCGAACACGAGATACGCAAGTACCACGCTCGCGAGCGAATCAACGAGACCGAGCCAGGCCATTACCTTGAACAGGGGAACGACGAGCAGAATCCCGGAGAACATATACACGATGAGAACGCCGCGCGAGATGATTCGGTGCCCCGGATAATCGAGGCGCGAGAAGCTGTATGCGCCGAACGTCGCCACTATTACGGAAAGTGCAGCAACGATAAGCGAGACGAGGAGGCTGTTGATGAAGAACTGGACGAACGGGATGATCTCCGGGGAGAGGATCAACCGGTAGTGATCCAAGGTGAGATCTGTCGGGAGAAGCGTCGGCGGAAGGCTGAATATACTGTCGTTTGGCAGGAAGCTAGTGATGACCATAACCCAAATCGGGAATCCTGAGAATAATACGATCGTCCCGACGAGCACAGCTAGCCAAATGCGTTCGACCCAACTCGTTTCAATCTGGTTGTGTCGGAACGCCCGTTTGGTGGACTGTTTTGCTTCTCGGTACGACGCCTTCATTGTAGATCTGAGGTTGTCGGTAGACATTTTCACCACTCACCTAGCATACGGGTGTAGATCACCACGAAGGTCATGAGGAACACTAACAGGAGCACTGATACCGCTGCACCGAGCCCCATCTTGAAGCTAGCGAACGCCGTTTGGTACGTGAAGACGGGTAACGTCTTGACGTTATGGGTTAGCAGCCAAATGTCCGTGAAGGTGTTGAAGTTCCAGATCCATCTGAGGAGGAACGTCGTGGCGATAACACCCGACATCTCCGGAAGGGTGATATCCTTAAACATCGCAAATCGGCTTGCACCATCGATCTTAGCCGCTTCGTACATCTCATTGGGGATGGATTGAGCTCGGGCGATGAACATCAGGAACGCGAACGGATAGTATCTCCACGCGTCGAAGATGATGAGCGTCCAGAGGGCCGAGTCGCTACTGCTGAGGACGTCAAACGTACCCATCCCGAAAAACGCGGTAGCGGCATACGGAATTACGCCGGCTGTGGGGTTGAGCATCCAACGCCAGGTGAACGCCGCAGCGACGATAGGGATCACGTATGGGAGGAGGATGATACTCCGCGCGTACTTTCGACCGGGGAACTCCCGGTTCATCACAAGTGCGACCAACAGTCCGAGAGTAGTCGCTAGGACGGAACTTACTAGGGTGAAGATGACGGTCGTTTTGATCGAAGACCAGAATTCTGGGTCTTGGATGAGCGAATGGTAGTGCTGAAGACCGACCCACTCGAGAGGTACACCCGGCTGTAACGGGACTGTGTGGAAGCTGAGATAGATGTTGTACACTAGCGGATACAGGATGACCAGCCCCACGAGGAACACCGATGGTAGTATGAGTACCCAACCGAGCCACTTCTCTTTCTCTTCAAGGGGTAACTCATCGTATCGACGTTTCCACCTCGAACCAGGTATCCGTTGTATGATTTCCATGTATGCTGATTCCTATTGGTTTGTTTTCCGGTTGTGGTTCGCAGTGGCTATTTCAGTTACTGATCACGTTACGCATCTTCTCGGCTTGTTCTTCTGCAACCGTCTGAGCGTCTTCGCCCTTGATCACGCGGGTAACCGCCTCAGAGATCAGCAGTTCACTCGTGATTGCGCCGTAACCGGAGAAAGACTTCCCGTTTACGGTTCCGAAGCGCTTGAGGGTCGAGAATCCTTCGCGAATGACGGATAGTTCTTCACTGAACACTTTGAACATCTCTTTTGCGTCATCGGGCGCGTATTTGCCGGATTTGAACTCTTTACTGTTCGCCGTAGTTTTCGTCGTGGGGTTCGGGCCGAGCGGGACGCTGTGCAACCAGCGAAGGTACGGTTCGCCCTGTTGCATGTGATATGCGAAGTCTTCTGCCGCCTTCATCTGCTGTTCGTCTTGCGTTTTCAGGATCGAGAAGGTATTTACGGTCCCGTACGTGCTCTTCTTCTTCTTCTTCACGTGACCCACGATTCCTGTATCTTTTGCCATCTCCTTACTGGCCTCGTTCCAGATCGAGGAGAACAACCAGTCCGACCAGAGAACCAGCGAAGTGTTCTCCTGGAAGTACATCTGCTTGATGGTCGGATAGCTATTCTGACCGGGGAGTCCGTAGTCATTATGGAGGTGGGCGTAGAATTCGAGCGCTTCGACCATCTCGTCGCTATCGAAGATTATCTCGCCGTCGGAGTTGAAGACGCGAGCACCGTTAGACATCGCGAAGTTTTGGAAGCACTCGGTAGTGTAGTAGTTGTGCTTCGACCCCGTACCGATTCCATATTTGTTGTTATCCGGGTTGTGAAGGGCTTTTGCGCATTCTTCGATCTCTGACCACGTCGTTGGCTCGGGTAGGCCCTTTTCCTCCCACTCGCTTTTTCGATAGAACGTCATGAGGATCCACGCGTACCACGGTATCGCATACGCGTCCTGTCCGCCGACGATACTCTTCGGTCCGCTGAACCAGTTGTCCCATCCGACGCGCTCCATAACGTTCTGTGCACTTTTGGCGGAGAGCGCATTGTTTCCGTTCAGTAGCTGCGCTGACCGAATCTTCGATTGGAGAACGTTTGGGGGTTGTCCAGCCGAGAGGGAAGACTGAACTTGGGACGGTATCTTCGACTCGGCGAACGAGTTGACTGTAACGTTTCCCTTCCCGAACCCTTGGGCTAGATTCTTCATCAAGGATTTAGACCCCGTCTCTTTGTGCCAGAACTTGACGTTATCGTTCTGGCTACCGGTATTTCCACCTCCCCCTCCAGAACTCAAACACCCTGCTGTGCCGGACATAGCTGCTAAGCTAGCCCCCGACAGCTTCAGGACGCTCCGTCTGTTGAGTCCCTGATCGGGGTTGGATACTCTCTCCTCTGTGAACGAGTCTCTCATGGTCTACTCTGACGATAAGATTCTACCCTAATAAATCGTAGGAATAGTTAGATAGCATATTGACGTGAATAAAACAGATGGCGGTGTGGAGGCGTCGAGGGTCATATCGTGACGATGGAACGGGAAGCGGCGAACGCTCCCTTGCGAGCGGAACGGAGGCAAATCGAAAACGGCGGTAGTAATACTGAATCTACCGCCCGCGGTACTTACGGACAATATCGGTTACGTGTCGTACCGCGTCCTCAGGATCGGCTTCGGGAATAAATTCGAAACCGACGTATCCATCGTATTCGGCATCGATGAGTGTGGCGAATATGTTCTCATAGTTCAACTCGCCCGTACCCGGTTCAGTGCGGCCTGGGTTGTCGGCGATATGAACGTGGCCGATATGCTCGATATTGTCTGTGAGTCGTCGCGTGACATCGCCTTCTGTGATCTGTTGGTGGTAGATATCGAAGAGAACAGCTACGTTGGAACTACCCACCGATGTAACGATATCGAACGCTTCATCCGATCTTGTGAGGAAGTACTCGGGGTGATCGACGCGGGTGTTCAGAGGCTCAAGGACGAGCGTCACTCCCGAATTCTCGAGGTGGGGAGCGACGGTGTTCAGTATCTCGACGACGTTCTCACGCTGGACTGTCCGGTCGATTCCGTTTTGGTCGGGTCCTACCGTCGCGATGAGGTTCGGACAACCGACCCGTTCGCAGGTATCAATGGACCGTCGGAGGTCCTCTATCACCTCGTCCGTGCAGTCGGGGTGAGTCATCGCCGGAGCGCTGTGATCCTCAACCGTCGAACCTCCGCCTGCGCTCAGAGTCGCTGCGAGAGACAGACCTTCGTCGTTACAAACGGCGACAACATCTTCGATATCGTTAGCTTCCCAATCGAAGAACTCAATTGCGTTGACACCGAGGTCGCCGGTCGCTCGAATCCCTTCCAGAAGGGGTCGATCGCCAAATACCGCTGGGATAGTTACTGTCGTGTCGAACATCTACTTGGAGATGTGAGTAGAGAGCAAAAAATATAGTGGTCATTGCCAATCAAATTGTACGCTTTCGGAGACTGACGTAATTCACGAGCCACCCCTAGTTATTTAATCTCAGTATCGAAAGTGCCAACTGCGCCATGACTAGTGCAATCGTCGTACATCCGCTTTACGAGGACGTCTGGCCGTGTGCCGCGGACTACCTCCGAAAGCTGTGGAAGAAAGAAGATGAACCAGTGGAATTCATACACCTAAGCGAGGACGACGAGCGACCCCTCGGAGAAGTCCTTGAAGGCGAAGATCTAACGGAACTGACCCGGATCGTCTCGCTCGGCGTACCGGTAACCGACGAATGCCTCGATGTCCTAGAGGCGGTAGAGGAAGCGGCGGTGATGACTGACAACATGTACGAAATGGACTCCGAGGTCTCGAATCTACTCGAAGAACGGGGTGTGACGACGTACACGCACCAATCCGAGGGATTTTGGAGTCAATCCGTCGCAGAACTGGGATTGGGCCTCACGATCGGGGCATTGCGCCAGATTCCGCAAAAACATACCAGTATCACGAATTCACAGGATGATTGGGACGTAGAGCTTCTCGAAAACGATGCGCCGGGTGCGCAAGGTCACCAGTACGTTAACAACCCACCGACTCACGTCCACGGGACCATCGCGGGAAAGAACGTACGAATTGTCGGTGTCGGAAATATCGGAAGCCGATTTGCGGACTACACCGACAACTTCGGTGCCGATGTTGCCGCGTACGACCCCTACGCTGATCAACCCTGTTTCCACCGGACGGGTGCTCGTCAGGTCTATCGGATGGATGAACTCATCGAAGACGCAGATATCTTTGCTCCGATGGTTCCACTGACCGACTCGACGCGAAGACTCGTCACGAGAGACCACATCGAGCGGCTCCCTACAGGGAGTCTTCTCCTATTGGTCACTCGCGCAGGAATCTGTGATATGGACGCTGTCCGCGAACGCGTCCTCAACGGCGAGATCGCACTCGCTGCAGATGTCTTCGATGTTGAGCCGCTTCCGCTAGATGATCCCCTCCTAGGGCGAGATAACGTCGTCCATACACCCCACGTCGCAGGTCGGACGCGTCACGCGAACGAGAAATGGGCAGAGGACCTGGCATCGCAGTTCCGAGACCGGTCGTGATTTCCGATACTCCGTCTCTACAAGGATCTCGTTCGATTGCTTCCCCGCACTGAGCGAGTTTAGAGAAAGATGTGAGAGCCGGTCCGACTAGCCTATAGACCAGGCTGACAGGCCATCATCTTTCGGAGACGTCCGTTCTCATGACGACCGCGAGTAATCTGCCGCCCCTCGACCACTCTTCTTGTACGACATCTCTACAAGAAAACGTGGAGATTCTTCGGGAGTTCATGCGGTGACTGTATTACCGACACAGAACACGTTACTTCGTTCGTTTTGACGACCTCGCCTAAAATCGATATCGTCGCAACTACTAGTGAGTGTGGACATCGCGTTCATGCCTGGTAAACGAAAGAGCTGGATTCGCCACCTCTCTATCAGTGTACAATTTAAAAGTTACGTCGAGAAGCTCCTTCGAGGCGGTTATCGTGGGGACATCTGTTCGTAGAGCAGAGATGCAAGTGAAGTCCGTTCACACTGCATGAACAAATACATAATCTAGGAAGTAGAAGTAGAGGTATGGGAACTGACGACGCCTCACCGAAGGATGCACGGACGGTCAAGGCAACGAAAACGAGTTTCCGAATAATAGGGGAGTTGAAACGGAAGAGCGGAGCGGGCGTAACGGAGATAGCTACTCAATTGGATCTTCCGAAGAGTACCGTTCATAAGCATCTCACGACGCTTCAGTCCATAAATTATGTCGTCAAGGACGACGGACTCTATCGGTTGAGCTTGGGCTTCCTCGGGCTTGGATTAGCAGCACGTTCTCACTTCGAACTTGTTGACATTTCCCGAGATCCGCTACAGAAGCTCGCTAACACGACCGACCGAACCACGAGCCTAGTGCTGTTAGAGAACGAATACTGTTTCCACGCTATCCGGTTCTCACCGTCCTCAGCGGACCCACTGCCGTTCAGCGTCGGAGAACGCCTTCCGATTCACGCTACGGCCGGCGGAAAGGCGATTATGGCGTACCTCTCCGAAGACGAACGACGAGGGATACTCGATCGTGTCACATTGACCGAGTTAACGGACCAAACGATTACCGACAGAGAGACGCTCTCGGAAGAACTCCAAGAGGTCTATGATAGACGGCAGGCGTACGACCGCGGTGAATACATTGAGGGACTTCGCTGCATTGCTGCACCTCTCACGGGCGAGAACCAGCGTGCAGTCGGGGCGATCACCGTTACAATCCAGACGTCGGAAATGTCGAACCAAACTATCAATTCAGATATCGGTACTTTCCTAGGAAGTACAGTCCACTCAATCGAGACACGGCTCCAATCACAGTAAGTGACTCAGAGACGATGAGGGCTTGGAGCGGGACACGGATCCAAACTGCAACGCGCGAACAAACCAACAATAAGCGGGTAATGGCTAAGGTTTAATGTCGAATCAAGTACTACAGAAATGCGATGACAGATGGCGAGCCCACGAAACCGAACGTGCTACTCGTACTGACCGATCAGCAGCGGTGGGATACGGTAGGCGAGTATAATTCGCCGGTCAATTTCACGCCGACACTCGATCAACTCGCAACGAAGGGGACGCGAATCGAACGGGCGATCACACCGCAGCCGCTTTGTGCTCCATTTCGAGCTGCGTTCCAAACGGGAAAGTACGCTACCGAGACCGGTGTATGGCGCAATTCGCTTCGGCTCGACGAGGAAGAGAAGACGCTGGCGCACTACTTTTCAGCCACCGGTTACGATGTTGGATTCGTCGGAAGCTGGCATCTCGCCAGTACCTTCGACGAGCCTGTACCGCCTCAACTCCGAGGCGGCTACGAAGATTACTGGCTTGCGGCCGATGTCGCCCCGTTCACTACTCATCCCGACGAAGGATATCTCTACGACGATAGGGGAAAATCCGTCGAGTTCGAGGGGTATCGCGCAGACGCGTTCACCGACTACGCTGAGAGGGCTATCGAAACGCTCGAAGAACCGTTCTTCCTTATGGTTGGATACGTAGAGCCCCACTATCAGAACGATAGGTGGACGTTCGTCGCCCCGGACGGATACGCTGAACGGCACGAACACAACCCCTACGTCCCACCAGACCTCCGAAACCGTCCCGGCGATTGGTACCAGGAACTGCCGGACTACTACGGAATCATCGAACGCATTGACGAGTGCGTCGGGCGGTTACTTTCGACGCTCGAACGCGAGAGCATCCGAGACGACACCGTCGTCGCGTTCACCTCCGATCACGGCTGTCATTTCCGGACGCGGCCCGGGGAACACAAGCGTAC
The DNA here is from genome assembly GCF_055398025.1 of Halopelagius fulvigenes. Lineage (NCBI taxonomy): Archaea > Methanobacteriati > Methanobacteriota > Halobacteria > Halobacteriales > Haloferacaceae > Halopelagius > Halopelagius fulvigenes. The sequence continues at coordinate 82,067 of NZ_AP043842.1, forward strand.
TGCGCACGAATCGGCAGTTCGTGTTCCAGCGATCCTTTCGGGGCCCGGGTTCGACCAGGGTCGAACCATCGAACAGGTCACGAGCGTGCTCGATCTACCTCCGACGCTCCTCGATACGGCCGGGATAGAAATCCCTAATGAGATGCACGGAAAGAGCATCCTTCCGGTGATCCGGGGAAGCGACCCGGACAGAGACGGCGAAGCGTTCATCCAGATCAGCGAGGCCGAAATAGGCCGAGCGATTCGTACCGACCGATGGAAGTACGCCGTCGCAGCGCCAACAATAAATGGATGGCGCGGTGGAAACGGTGTACCTGCAAGTGACATTTACTTAGAACGGTACCTGTACGATCTCCGGCGAGATCCCGAAGAACAGATCAACCTTGTCGGTCGTCATGATTACCGTGACGTGGCCGACACACTCCGAGATCGACTACTCGATTCCATTCGGGATATCGAGGGAGAGGATCCCGACATACGTGCCTTTGAGAACCCAGGCTACCAAAAGCACTAACTGGATGTCGTCGTAGCCTATACACGATACTCGGCTTTCGTCCGCTCTCACAGATCCGTAATTGAACGATTCCGTTCGGAGTACATGGACAATTTCCGTACAACCCTATGATTGTAATGCCACTCACAGACCGGCGTTGTATTCGGCGAGGGGGTCACTGCACGAATCCACATGAAAGCGAGAAGGCCAACCGACATCGGTACACCAAGGGTGCCCGGCGGTGGCGCAGTACACTGACGAACTCCCTCACCCGTCGTTCGTCTCGCCGCCGGCGAGTAGGAGTCCGATTGCGACCGTCGCCCCGCCGACCAGTGAGGCAGAGAGAACGGCGAACGCGACCCGGAACCCGAACCCGTCGGCGACGAACCCCACGGCAGTCGGTGTCACCGCGCCGGCATCCGTAAGTAGCGTCCTGACGATGCCGAACCCTCCCGCGGCGATTCAGTCCGAGAGTATCTCGACGAGGTAGACACCGCGTACCAGAGGGGAAACCGTGACTCTCGAGGGCGAAGGTGACGACGACGCCGATTTCCATCCTCCGAAGTTGTGCCGCACTAGACCTTGGCAATATGGATTTCTACAAACCATCAATCGGGATATATATTCGACAGGGGACGACTTCATAACGGGGGTCCGGAGAGATGTTACGAGGTGTTCAATAGGAGTGACTACTTGAATCTTATCGTCGACAACCTCTACCCAAATATGGACGACAGTAACGAAATGCTCCCGTCGCCACCAGCCTCAAACATACGGAGAAATTACAGTATCATGTCCGTAATGAGCGTCATAATTCGCAGAGAACACTATTACACCGTGCCGTTCCCCCTCAAGGGCAATACAATAAGACAGAACTACGTCCGTGCTCAGCGTTCTCGGCCGGAGAACAGCAATACCCGTTTCCTCAGAGAGGCTAGAATTACAATACTAAAATTGTAATGGAAAGCTACGTCGGAGCGACGAATCAGCGCGGAGTTACGACCTATTGCCATAACAGATGTAATGAATGGCGGATTTCCATCTCAGACCGATGGTCAGACCTAGTGGAACAGAGACTACAATACCCTTTATATAGGACTATCTCAGAGAGAACGACACAAATAGTGAACTGTTAAGAAGAAGGTAGAGTACAGACGTTAAGGCTGTATGACACACTTGATGAGAAAACGCGAAATTTGGAGGAAGAATCGCCCAGAATCGTTCTTTCGTCGAGAACAAGAGTTATACTCCTCCAGCGGAGTGCTACTACTATGGTAACAAATAGCTCAAGAAAGATCGAAACGGTCCAAAACACCTGCCGTATCATAGATGCACTTCGTACCTCGGGGGGTGCAGGGGTCACAGAAATCTCGAACGAACTCGACTTCGCAAAAAGCGCCGTCCATGGACATCTAGCCACGTTACAGGACGAGTCCTTCGTCGTCAAAGAGGGCCACACGTACAGTCTGAGTCTTCAGTTCCTCCAGATTGCTGAGGAGGTAAAAAACCAGATCGCCGATCATAAAATCGTCAGGAAGGAAGTGATGCACCTTGCAGAAGAGACAGGTGAAGTCGTTCATTTCGCAGCTGAAGAAGAAGGTGACATTGTCTATCTCTCGAAGGCACGCGGTGAAGTTGCCGTAGAAACAGCGTCACGAATCGGAAAACGGATGCCGATGTACTCTACTTCGCTCGGGAAGGCGATTCTAGCCGAACTCCCCGCTGAACGGAGCGAGCAAATTCTCGAACAGCAGAAACTGTCGAAGAAAACCGATCGGACGATAACTGATCCCGACCGACTCAAAGAAGACCTCGAGGAGACCCGACGACGCGGGTATGCGATCGACGACGAGGAGAACATCCGCGGCGTTCGTTGTATCGGGATGGCAGTTGCAGGGCCCGACGCCGAGGTGATGGGGGCACTGAGCGTCTCCGGACCCTCGAAGCGAATGACCGACGAACGGATGGAGAGCGAACTAAACGATCAGATAGCGCAGGCGGCTAATGTCATCGAAGTCAACTCCCGCTACTCGTAACTGCTGCTCCTCTTTTCGACTTCTCTTCTTGTGTGCTCGCGTTGTCTGTTCACCACCACTCCTCCAGTAGCGAATTCGGCATGGTCTATCAGCAGCATGTACCTGCTCTGTCGACACACTTCTTCGGTTCGGTCAAAGTGATTAACCAATTGTTTGCAACGTGGGAAGAGTGATTCGTGATTGATAATTATTTCCGCTTATTAAGATATGGCGCAGCAACAGATGACGAAAACCACGCCGGTATCGAAGTAAGTCCTATACGTCACTCCGAGCGGTGGACGGTTTCTCACGGTACTTTTAGATATCAGCCTTCGTCGTGAGTTCGTTCTCTCTCGAAGAACGACCTGTGCAGGTCGATACTGCAAAAACAGTGGCATACTAGAAGAGAGAGCGCTCGAACGACATGATGACAGAGTACGGCAATTATGTGAACGGGGAGTGGACCGAGTCGGGAGAGGGAGAGACGTTCGGGGTGGTGAACCCTGCAGACAACACGGAAGTAGTCGCTCAGTTCCAAAATTCCACGACGGCGGACGTCGAAACCGCAATTGAGGACGCCGTCAATACGTAGAAGGAGTGGGCAAGCACGCCGAGTCCGGAACGCGGTGCGATTCTAAATCAGGCGGGTGACGCACTCACGGCGCAAAGAAGAAGCGACCGAGACGCTCGTTCGTGAGGAGGGAAAAACACGGTCAGAGGCCAGCGGTGAGGTTCAGCGGGCAATCGACATCTTCGCGTACTACGCACAGAAGGCACGTGATCTCAGTGACTTAACCACGTCACCGAGTAGCCAGAACAAGGACACCTATCGAGAACAGGGCGATGCGGGACTCGACTTCTCCACGTCCACGAAAACTATTTATCGGAACTACTGAATTACTTCCGTTTAGTACCTGTCTTCGCTTCGATACCCATCGGATTTCAAACGAATGCATAGTGTTCGTGGGCGGAATACTTATGAACCAATACGTTAATACTTTTTTATGCCGTTAGCAGTAGACGAGGTGAAGGAGCGTCTGCGGGGTGTTGCCGCCGGACTTCTCACACCGTTCGACGAACATGGAGAGATAGAAAGCTGGAAAATCGGAGAGAACGCGCAATCACTCTACGACAGGGGTCTGCGTTCGTTCCTCTCGGCCGCCAACATTAGCGAATATCACTCGCTCACGCAGGATGAATGTGTCGAGGTTACGGAAGCGAGCATCGATGCACTTCCCTCCAGCGCATGTATTCTCGCTGGCGTCGGCGGATGTACAGATAACGCACAGGAGCTAATTCGTGCATACGACCGTCTCGGGGTCGACGGACACATGATTATGCCTCCCGACCACACGTACGTCCACGAACAGGGATTGTTGGACTACTTCGACGAGTTAGCGTCCGTAACGGACACTCCATTTACACCCTACATCCGAGCGTTCGACCCGTCGGTCGACTTTTTGGCCAACCTCACACAGCTCGAAAACGTGGTTGGTATCAAGTACGCAATTAAAGACCCCGTCAAACTCGGTGCCTCTATCGCCGCCGGTTCCGACGACGTTGTCTGGGTCGACGGACTCGCCGAACCCTACGCGGTCAGTTACTGGAGCGAAGGCGTCGAAGGTTTCTCCGCGGGCGTCAGTAACTTCCGACCCGAAGTGGGGCTCGAACTGTTCAACGCGCTCTCTGTAGAGGACTGGGAGCGTGCACGACAAATTCGGAATATCTGCCTTCCGTACCAGAACTTCCGTGACCGGACGGGACAGAACAATACCATCGGGAGCGCAGTCAGCATCCCAGCGGTCAAGAAGGGGCTCGAACTCGCTGGACTCCACGGTGGGTTCGTCCGAGAGCCGATTCGTTCCCTCTCGCCCGAGGACGAAGCCAAAGCCGAGGAACTCTATCGGAAGTTAGACGACGATATCAACCGCCTCATCGACTAACGCAGTATCCGACAGTCGAACGATCGGTCAGGGAACCAATTATAATGGTCCTCGAAGTAAATCATATATGTCCGAAGAAACAGCGACTCGAAAGCGTGGGAGCGAATATCTATACGAGACGTTGGTAGACGTGGGTGTCAAACTCCTGGTGGGAATTCCAGGAACCCAGACGTTGCCGCTCGACCGGACCGTGGCAGAACGAAACGACATTGAATACGTAATGGCACGCCATGAGACGGCGGTTCCCCACGTTGCGTGGGGGTATCACGAGGCCAGCCATCAAGTAGCGGCCACGATTACCGTTCCCGGCCCCGGGGATACCAACGCGGCTCACGGACTCAAGAATGCGCTCGACGACAACGTGCCAATACTTCACATCTCGCCGATTCCGAACCACGACGAGTTCGGCAGGCACCCGATTCACGAACTCGAACACGAAACGTTCGACCACGTCGTCAAGGCGAACATTACTGTTGAGTCGCCAATACAATTCCAAGAACAGATCAAATGGGGTATCAAAACAGCACTGGCCCCGCCGACCGGTCCAGTCCGCATAGGGATTCCGCGAGGGATGCTCGCGCAACCAATCGATTCTCCTGCGGCGAACGTCAGTGTCGAACGGATAAACTATGTGGCTGACGACGCACTCGCGAGGGTGGTTGACTGTCTCGCCGACGCCAAGCGACCGCTCCTGTACGTGGGGGGAGGCGCACGACGTTCCCCGGATGGGCCGGATGGGGTCGCCGAACTCGCGTCAGTTCTTGACGCACCAGTCGCCGCGTCGTATAAGGGAAAAGGCGTCTTCTCCGAGGACGACGACCGGTTCCTCGGCGTCACGGGCGGGGACCTCCCGGCTGGCGCAAGGACGGTGTTCGAGACCGCAGACGTGGTCCTTGCACTCGGGACGAACTTCGACGGGCCGAACACGGCGAACTGGTCGATACCGATGGGTGAGACGCTCGTCCACGTCAACCTCGACCCGGCCGAGATAGGTGCCGCCTACGACGCGGACATTGCAGTTGTCGCTGACGTCGGCGAAGCGTGCAAACAGCTTGCAGAGAACCTCGATTCGCGGGATGTAGCGGCCGGATGGGACGGATCGGAGCTAGCGACGGCCGTGCGTACGGAGTACGGCGAGTGTCTCCGAGCCGCCGGACTCCTTGACGAAGGGCCGCCAGTCGCGTCACCGGGCCTCCTCAGAGCGGTCCGAGAGGTTATCCCAAGGGAGACCGTCGTCACGACGGACATCGGTGGACATCGAATCTGGAGCAAGAATGTCTTTGAGGCGTACGCGCGCGAGGAACTGATTACAGCCGGTTCTTGGGCCGGGATGGGCGTCGGGCTACCGAGTGCAATCGGCGCGAAACTGGCGCGACCCGACCGACCGGTCCTCACACTCACTGGTGACGGTAGTCTGATGATGTGCGCCCAAGAACTGCACACCGCCGCCGAGTACGGCCTCGATTTGGTCGTCATCCTGTTCAACGACGCCGACTATGGCGTCATCAGTAAGGCAATGCATCCGGAGGATGAAGGGAACCGGCACCAGTTCAAGTGGACGTCACCGGACTGGACCGCAGTCGCGGAAGGATACGGATGTCGGGCCCGAAAGGTGCGGACTCTGTCCGATCTTCGAGAAGCGACAGAGTGGGCGCTCGAAACCGACGGACCGACACTCGTTGACGTCAACGTCGACCCGAATGAACCGACGGCGGTGGACTTCACTTCGTACGAGACGGAGGTCGACCCGAGGTCGTTCTGACGCTCTCGGAGTCCGCCCACGGTTACGTTCTCTCGTGGGATCTCGGCGGAACCGCGCGTGTTCCGACGGGGTGTATCGTAATCTTCGTCCGCGTGCCTGGAGGTAGCAACGTCCTCCACTATCGGAACAGTACCGTTGCCAAATTATAAATAGTATGAGTACGCACTTCACAATTGATATGGTAAGACAATGCAAGACATGGAGTTCTAGGCGGGCGTATTTAAAGGGCGTCGCAGCAGCGTCAACTCTGGGACTCGCAGGTTGTTCTGGACAGGGGGGCGGAGGAACTGAGACTCCAAACGGTGGCAGTGGCGGTGGGGGGACGACCGGTAGCTCGTCGAGCGGTGAGTGGCCTGACCTGAGCGGAACGAAGGTACACATAGTCATCGACGAGACAGCAGACCCAGTTAAGAACTTCTGGAACGGTATCTCATCGGATTTCAAGAGCGCGACAAATGCCGATATCAACGTCGAGTACGTTGGTCGGCAGACGTCCGGCGTCCAACGGGTGACGCAACTGATTCAGGCGGGAACGCCCCCGGAGATATTCGCCATGAGTCAGACGAACGCGACAGCGTTTCAGTCTCAGGACATCCTCGCACCCGTCTCCGATGTCGTCACCGACGTTGAAGAACGCCTCGGGACGGCGTACAAACACGTCAAGTGGGACGGCGAGCACTGGACGCTCCCAACGTTTCTTAACGTCGTCGCGTGGTACTGGCGTGGCGACCTTGCTGAAGAGGTCGGAATGGACCGACGGCCCGATTGGACGTGGGAGACGGCGACCGAGTACGCCCGGAAAGTTAACGAACTTGATGGAATCCACGGTACCTACGTCCCCGCCGGATCGGGAGACCATGCGGTCTACCACCTCCGGGCCTGGCTCCGAACCGCGGAGTGTTCCATCGCCAAGTGGAAGGGCGACAAGATGGTCGTCAACTTCCATAAGGGCAAGAATCGAGGACGAATGATAGAGACACTCAATCTCCTGAAGGAACAACATCAGTACTCACCAGTTGCGAGCGACTCTGGCTTCACGTCTTGGGCGCGCGCGATTCCAAATCAGGTGTCTGCGTCCGGGAACTACATCGGCTACCGGCCGAAGATGTACGCGATCCAAGACGGACGCGACTTTGCCGCGGACGTCCACGCGGCCCAGATGCCGAAAAAACGAACGCGGACGACCGACGGCAATATCGACGGACTGGGAACTTTCAGAGGATCCAACGTTGAGGCCGCAAAGACACTCATGCGATTCATGACGCAGAAAGAACAGTTGCTGCCACTTTACAAGCTCAATCCGGTCCACGACGTGCCCGCCTTCCCCGGCATCCGAGAGAGCGACGAGTACCAGACCTTCCTCGAAAACCTGCCGGAGGCGTACACTCCTAAGGACACGAAAGCGTACCAGACGGAGGTCGCGACTAACTTCCGAAGTTCCATTGAGGGGACAGACCCACCGAACCCGTTCGCGGGGACTATCACTGGCGCCGACGCGCTCCCGAACCTCGTCAGCGACGTTGTCCTTAAGGACGCGAATCCGGACAGCGTGATCGACCAATACGCACAGGAACTTCAGACAGTCATCGACAACGCTCAGAACTAACCACAATGGCAAAAGCAAATAACGTAACACAGAGGGAAAACAACGTCGCGAGCGGGTCTCGCCTTGAGTACCAACGGCGGGTTTTCGACATCCTCTCCGACAAGTGGGTCATGGGAGTACTCACCATCGTCCCGGCCACTCTCCTGTTCATCTTCGTCAACGTCATCCCCATCGGGTGGGCAGTCGCGGCGGGGTTCTTCGAGATATCCGCCTTCTCGCCCGTGTGGCACTGGGCAGGACTGAGCAACTATCAGCAGATCCTGACGAACTCGGAGTTCTGGGCGACCATACGGCGCTCGCTGGTCTTCGCCGGTGGGTCAGTCGCGATACAACTCGTTGTCGGTACCGGGTTTGCTCTACTATTGAATCGAACGTTCCGCGGTTCAACGTTCGTTCGGGCGATAATGATGTTACCGTACCTCATCCCAACAGCTATCTTAGGCTTCATC
>NZ_AP043843.1:0-196528 GCF_055398025.1 Halopelagius fulvigenes
TTTTACTGGGGAAGCGGGTCAAACCGGGCTCAAACAACGGTTGAGTTATGTTTCGTTCCGGAGAATACTCTTCTCAACATACAGTCATCTCTCGATATGTGACCTATTTTGGGTAATATAACAATAGGTGACTCTGGCCTATCGGCACCCACAATGAACCGTTCTCAGAGACAGTCTCCGGTCCCCGGGACCGACGTAAGGGGAGAGAACGTATGACGCAGTACTACTACGACTTCTTCGACGACCTGCTGGTGGAGGTGGTCGGAAAGGACGGCCGCACAGCCACCCAGTACCGGCGGATGTTCGACCACTTCAGAGTCTCCTCGCCCGACCGCGAACCGGACATGGTGATTCGGGAGACGAACGAGGACGTGGACCCGGAGACGGTTCTGGGCCTCCCGAACGATTACTACGGCTGGACAGGCGAGAAGTTCGTCGTCTGCAACGGCTCGGACTACATGGCGGTCGAGCCCGGTTGGAACCGAATCCACGCATCCACCGGCTTCGAGCCGTTCTACCTGACGTACCCCATGGAACTGAAGATCCGAGAGCACCGGATAGAACGCGACCAGGCGTTGATACACGCCTCCGGCGTTCGTCTCGACGGGCAGACGACGGTGTTCCCAGCGTGGCGCGGGGCCGGCAAGACGAACACGCTCTTCTCGTTGATCCGAGAGGGCGCCGACTTCCTCTCCGACGACCGCCTGTGGGTCGGTGCGGACGGGTCCGCGGTCGGATATCCGCTTGGGGTAAACCTCGGGCCGTACAACTTCGATTCGTTCCCGGAACTCGAACGCCAACAGGACCACGATGGGCTCGAGGACAGAGTCCGTCAGGAGGTGTACGAATTCCTCGACAAGCGGTTCGACAAGAGCGGGTCGCTGCCCGAGATGGGCGTCGCCTACCTGAACGAGATGCTCCTGGCCGACAACGACCGGACGTTCAACGACGTCAGGTCGGTGTCCCCCGACACTGAGTTCGTCGAGGAATCGACCGTGGACAACATCATGTTCCTGCAGGCGGCCCCGGACGCGGACACCCTCGCCGTCGAACGAGTATCGACCGAGGAGGCGATGTCGAGCGCCACCGCCATCTCCAACTACGAGTGGGACGGCCGCATGCGGGAGTACTTCCACGCCTATGACGCCCTCGTCGGCGGCGACATGGTTGCGACGCTCGAAGGGGTAATCGACCGGGAGCGAGAGATATTCCGCGAGTTGTTCGACGACATCCCGACGTACTGCGCGAAAATCCCGCGAGAACGTAACTGGAGCGACCGCAGCCTCGACTCCGCCCTCGTGGAGGCCGTGACGTCGCTGGAAACGCGTAGGGCGGCGCAAACGATTCACTAACCCGAAACCGTTTCTCGGCGCCCGACGGTGCGACGGCGGTCGTTCGCCTCGCCACCGGTTACTGCGGCGCGGTCTCCTTTTCGTTTCACGTTTCCACGTCTCCGACGATTTTCCAACGGATCTGTAATTTAACTAAGGTATAACTATCGGGGTTCGTTGAATACCCCTTCTCAGGGATACTTGTGATGTATGACACAGAGTGCCGTTTGACTAGTGAGCAACCAGAACTGTCACGGGGGCTCGCTCCGGACCGCGGTCGGTCGCGGAAGCGAGCGACGGTCGATCGATCGGCGAGTGCCTCGCTAACCGTTCAGTCGTGCGGTTCCATGAGGGTGTAAACGGATGGGTAATGATTGCGACGCCGACGCCTCCCTGTCGGCCCCGACGAGACGACGCGTTCTCGGAGCGCTCGGAGCCGGCGCCGGGTTGACGGCGTTCGGTTCGACACTCGGTACCGCTCAGAGTTCGGACTACTGGACCATCGTTGCCCTCCCGGACACGCAGATTTACGCCAAACGCCAGTCCCCGTACGCGGGCGATCAAACCCAATGGATCGCCAACAACCGCGGCTCCGAGAACATCGCTTTCGTAACTCACTCCGGCGACGTGGTCGACCACGCCGACGTCGAGGCGGAGTGGAAGTACATGGACAAGGCGTTCTCCACCCTCGATGGGACGGTCCCGTACTCGGTCGTTCCGGGGAACCACGACTGGGTCGGCATGGCGGACCGAACTTCCTCCAGCGCCAAGTACAAGAAGTACTTCGGCCCCTCGCGTTACCAGGGTCGAAGCTGGTTCGGCGGCGCCGGACCGACTAGCGACAACCCGAACCGTGAGAACCTCAACACCTACCAGTTGTTCTCCGCCGGCGGGTACGACTTCCTCCACCTCGGACTGGAGTGGGAACCTCCGGGGAGCACGGACGATCCGTCGACGCCCCTCGGATGGGCCCAGCAGGTACTCGACAACAACCCGAACCGGCCGACGATACTCACCACGCACTCGTACCTGAAAGTAAGCGGTAAACGGACAACGAGCGTTCAGGAAACCAACGGGTACGGAAACTCCGGGCAGACCGTCTGGGAGGAACTCGTCGCGCCGAACCCGCAGGTGTTCATGGTCATCGGCGGCCACTGGCACACCCCCAACGACGGCGAATCATATCAGGTGTCGACGAACAATTCCGGAGGGAAGGTCTACGAGATGCTGGCTAACTACCAGGAGCGGACGAACGGCGGATACGGTCTCCTCCGACGCATCGAGTTCCGACCGGGAGGCGGTAACCCCGATCGGATCCAGGTGCGTACCTACTCGCCCTCCCGGAACGAGTTCGAAAACGACGGCGACAGCAAGTTTAGCTTCGACCTCTCCTTCGAGAAACGCTTCGGAGCGTCCGGCGGCGGCGGTGCCGACGGCGACGTCGACGGCGACGGCGACGTGGACGACTCCGACGTGGAGCTCGCCCAGCGGTCGGTGGCCGGCGAGGACGTCGATATCGACGAAAAGGCGGCGGACGTCGACGGCGACGGCGACGTCGATATCGGCGACGTCGTCTCGATTCAAGACGCGACGGAGGGCGGACAATGAGACACGCGAACGCGCTCGTCGTCGCCTGCGCCCTCGTCGTTCTAGTGGGCGCTCTGCCGGTGGCGGTCACCTCGGCGGGGTCCACTTCGACGGCGATTTCCCTCGGAAACGACACCACCGTCACCGGGGGGCCCGGCGAGAAGACGGTAACGGTGACCGTTCGGGCGGACGCGACGAGCGTGCGCGGCTATCAGGCGAACGTCACCTTCGACCCGAGCGTCGTGACGGTGGAGTCGGTCTCGAAGGGCGCGGACTTCGAGAAACCGGTGGCGAACGTGAACAACGACGCGGGCTGGGTCTCGTTCAATCAGATTCGGTCGTCCGAGACCGACAACCCGGTACTGGCGACGATCACGTTCAAGGTGACCGGCAAAGCAGGCGATTCGACTAAAATCTCGTTCACCAAGGGCGACACGAAGTTCGCCAACGGAAACGGCAAGACGTTCTCACCGCAGACGTACGACGACATGACGGTGAGCGTCGAATCCTCGACGGCGACGCCGAATGGGACGTCTACACTGACGTCCACGCCGAACGGGACGTCTACGCTCACGTCTGCCCCGAATACGACATCGACGCCGAACGCGACGGCGATGCCCACCGATACGTCCTCTCCCACGCCGGCCCCGACGGAGACGTCCGGAGATGACAGCAGTGACGGCGGTGTGAACATCGGTAGCGGCTCCGTCGACGTGACCGGCGATGGTGGCGGAGGCGACAACGGCGGAAACGCCGCGGGCGGCAGTAGTGGCGGAAATGACGACGCTGGAGCCGCCGCAGGCGGCAGTGGTGGTGGAAATGACGATGCTGGAGCCGCCGCGGGCGGCAGTAGTGGCGGAGACGACGACGATGACGACGACGCCGGAAACATCGCAGGCGGCAGTAGTGGCGGTTCATCCTCCGCTGGCGAACCCTCGGTGAACGTCACGGAGGCGACCATCAACACGTCGTCGCCCGTCGCGGGTCAACCCGTGACCGTCTCGGCCGTCGTCGAGAACACCGGCGACGCCAGCGGCGAGTTGGACACGCAGGTGTACGTAGACCAGAACGCGACCGGAGTGAACCGGACCGTCAAGGTGGAGCCTGGCGAACGGCGCAAAGTGAACTTCTCGCTGAAGCTCGACTCGCCCGGGACGCACACCGTCTCGGTCGGTAACGCCTCCGTCGGGAACGTGAGCGTCCAAGCGGCGAACGCGACGTCTACCCCGTCCGCGGCGACGGACGGATCGACGTCGCCGTCCACCGCAACCTCGACTGCAACGTCCACTGCAACCTCGACGGCGACGGCAACTCCGTCCGAGACGGCGACGTCCACAGAGAGTACTCCTACCTCGGCCGCAACCGAGACCGCGTCCGGTGGGGAGACGACGGAGTCCGCACCAGGGTTCGGCTTCGGTATCACCGTCGGTACCCTCGTTACCCTCGCCGGATGGGCGGGGATGCGACGCAGGAGAGATAACTGAGAGAAGCGCTCACTCTCTCACAGACGATCGGGACGGCAGTAGACGGTAACTGCTCCTGTCGTCCTCGCAGCTGACGACTCCTTCTTTGTTATCTCGTGTCTGTCTTAGCCAGCACTGTCTCTATCCCGTGTTTCACAGAGTGGACAGGCAGACGAGCGATCGGTCGGTCGGTAGAGCCGGATTGGTGACGCTCGTCCGATCTCTCGACGGTTCGGCGAAGTGAGTCCTTTTGCGTGGTGAGTGACCTGGTACGTCTCTCTTGGAACGGCGCAGAGAGAGCCTGCTGTTCTCTTCAATTGTCCACGGTCGGAGGTCGCCTCCGTGACCCGGTCGTCGCTCATCATCCTCGTAGTATCGAGCGCGACAGCTCCATCTTCTGTAGGACGGTTGCAGTCGGCGGCGAGCGACCGAGCGATGGTCCTCCGATAGAACGTTAGTGGACAGAACGGCGGTTACACTGTATTCTCTCGCGTCTTCACAGCCCTTGCTGCGGTGCAGTAACGTTCACCCAGAGATGGACCTCTCGGTACGCGTTCTCTACAGTCGGCGAGGCGGGTGGGTCACCTTTGTAGAGCAGATACGTCAATCGCAATCGCTCCCCAGTCATACGCGGCGTGATGGTATCCTGTGTCCGCCAGGTGCTGTTCGCAGCGACCGTTGGCGTGTACCGACTGAGTTCGGTTCGCTCCACTACCGTCGTAGAGTTATTCTCGACCTGGACACGCTGTAACTGCGAGATAACCGTGTAAGAGGTTCTCTCTCCCTCATGGTTGCCGATTCCGACATAGAGTGACTTGGATTCGCCAGCGGTGAACTCGGTTGGGTAGTCATCGGCCACCAGTTCACCGTTTTCATTCTCGGTCAACAGAGAAAACTCCGTAAACGTCTCCCCAGACCGTGGGACCCCAACTGCATATCCGACACTCCCGACTGCAAGAAGGAGACTGCAGACGAGAAGGACGTTGAATACTGTATCCCACCGGCTCTCCGGTTCAAAGAGTTCAGTCCGCACATTCGCCGCCCACTGCCGGTACGGTACGGTAAATCGTTCGTCAGCAGCGACTGCTCGTCGTCGTCGCGCGGCAACGCCTACCGCTCCGACAGTAAAGAGGCTGACCGAGAGAATAATCGGCATGAGGCGGATTCCCCACGGGGTGAAGTTGAGCACGAGACCAATCAGCGGAACGATGGCAATGCTCGTCCCGAACGACAGGGCAACTCGTTCAAGACTGTCAATACCCGATTCGTCGCGTGCGGGGGACTCATCCGATTCGGCTTCGGCTGGTCCCCCTGCCTTTGGAAACAGGGCAGCAATGAACGCATACCCAGGGACAAAGAGGACGTAGGGGAGACCAACGATTACGCGAAGCGGTGTCTCGCGAACGCCTGGGATGGTGACGGCGCCGCATGTTACCACAACGACAACGAGGACGGCGACGAGATCCGGCGGGAACGTCCGGATGGACTTTGGGAGGAGGAGACGCCAATCCATGTCAGCACTCATTAGATAATGGTACCGGGAACTGCTCACTAAAGTCGGTCGGTCTTCGTGACGACCGCTTGGGCGGGCGGTCGTGATGTCTTCCGTGCGTATATGAGCACGCGTTCAGGGCGAACGCGGCTCATCGGTGGGGAGTCCGTCCTGGGGAGGCACCGTCGTTAGTGACTTCTGATGGGGGAGAACCGTTATTTCCCCGCCGTCCTCGACGAAAGGGTCACATAGCGCCGCGCCGATGAGACACATACACACTCGTAGTTCCGCTGGAACTCGCCAAAAAAACACAATCCATGTCATATGAACACGCCCTCCAATCGATCTTCTCCCCATGACCAAGTACGACGACCTCTTCGACGGGACACGCCCCGACCAGAGCGTGTTCGCCGACAAAGGCGCGCTCGACCCGCTTGCCGAACCCGAGGAGATCATCGCCCGCGATGACCAAGAGCGGCAGTTAGCGACCATCCTCAACGGGGTCCACGAGGGGTATCTGCCGACGACACTGTCGATCTATGGTCCTCCGGGGACGGGCAAGACGATGACGACGCGGCGGGTCTGTCGAGAGTTTGCCGCACGCACTCCCTGCTGTGCCGTCGAGTACGTCAACCTCAAGGAGTGTCGCACGCTGTTCAGCGCCGCAAATGAGATCCTCCTCGAACTCACGGGCGAACGAAAGCAGGCGTACGCGGGATTGGATGGCGTCTTTCAGGGGATTTGGACGGCACTCGAAGCGTACCCCGCCTACACCGTCCTGATTCTCGACGAGATTGACCATATCGCCCAGGACTCGAACTACGATCCCAACGAGTTCTTCTATCGCCTGCTTCGGGGTGAAGGGCGGTTATCACGAGACCTGAACCTCTCGGTCTTCCTGCTCAGTAATGAATTACTGAACGTTGACCTCCGACTCGACAGTCGAGTCCGGAGTGCGATGAGCGGTGAGGAGATCTTCTTCCCACCCTATGGGCAGACCAAACTAGACGCCATTCTCGAGCCGCGACTTGAGCAGGCGTTTCGTGACGGAGCATTACCAGCTCCTGTGCGTGAACGAGCAATTCTCGAGGCTGCCCGCCGCTGGGGAGACGTTCGCAAGACGTTGACGCTCTTTCGGCAGGCCGGCGAGACCGCCACCGAAGAGGGGCGAGAGGTGGTGACCGAAGAGTGCATTACAACGAATCTCGAGACGACCGAACAGGCGGCAGTTCAGGAGAAGCTCATGGGGTTGCCCTTCAACCATTTCTACGTGCTCATCGCAATTATCTCGTATCATCGAGGTAGGGAGGAGACCGCCCAACCTGTCACGACAGCCCAGGTTACTGCTGCAACGCAATGGGGGATATTTAACGCTGAGTTCCACCTTGGCGAACGTGCAGTTCGGGGAGTTATCATGGATCTCGAGACAATGGGGCTCGTCGAAACATGGATCGAATCACGCGGTCGCGATGGCCGAGTAAAACAGATCGAGACGACCTTTGAGCCACAGTGGGTACAGGATGCCGTTGCGCCGTATCTTGCAAAGAGTGACCAAGTGTCTCCTGAAGATCTCTTTAAGAACTACCAACCGCCTATACGTGAGTGATGCGGGGAGTCACAAGCACGATTGGGGAGAGAACCTCTACCGTGGCGCGAGAGTGAACGTCGACTTGTCAGAGGCGGGTCGACCCACCTCCAGAGTCCTGGCCTGTGCCTTTGGTGGTACGTTTCACTGCATCGACCGTCGGTGAAGAGGCGGCAACAGCTCGTCGTTTTCACGCGCCGTCGAGACGGGATCGAGGAGCGGCTGGAGGAGTCGTGGCTGTCTCCCCGACCTGCGTCTAGACGAGTAACAGGCCGATGACCGCGACGGAGGGGACGACGAAGCCGACGGCCCACGACCTCTGCTCCTGCAGCGTTCTCGAAAAGACCGGCAACACATCCATATCATGCGAACCTGTAATAGTACTGTATGGCTCCCCTTCGTCAGCTCGTCGTAGATATCCTCAAGCCACACGAACCGGCTATGCTCTCGATCGCCGACGCAGTCGCAGAAACTGATGGCGTGAGCGGCGTGAACGCAATTCTGTTAGAGATGGATGAAGAGGTGCGCAACGTCAAGTTCACCATTGAGGGCGAAGATATCGACTACGACACGGTTGTTGCGGTGATCGAAGACACAGGTGCAAGTGTTCATTCAGTCGATCAGGCTGCATATGGTGAGTATATTGTTGAGGACAAGCAGACGCCCCAGGACTGATGGGTACAGACTCGGACCCTGATCCGGACTCGGAGTCGCTAGTCCAGCAGATCAGAACCGCTAGCATCGGACCAATTGCGCGGCGATACTTCGTCTCGAATGGATTCGACGGTGCGCTCACAGGGGTTGGAGTAACCGTTGGGGCATATCTCTCTGGAGTGCCCGACGGCTTGACCGTCGTGAGTATTGGTCTTGGGGCCGCCGTCGGCCTCTGCACATCTGGCGTCTGGAGTGTCTGGGAGATCGAACGCGCAGAGATGCAGGCTGAGATTCAGCAAACAGAGAACGCGATGCTCACCGATCTGCGCGATACGCAGGTCGAACGCGAGAAAATGAGTAACCAAGTCGTCAACGCACTCATGAGTGGGCTCGGTCCACTGCTTGGACTCGTGATACCGCTTGTGCCGTTCTTGCTCGAAGGGGCAGTACTGTCGTTGTTCCATGCGACGATCCTCTCTGTCGCCGTCGCTGTCGGCATCCTCTTCATATTTGGGGCGTACATGGCGTCGATTTCGCGTCAGCGGTGGTACGTCGCTGGCATTCGAATGGGGCTTGCTGGCGTCGTCGTTGCCGTTCTCAATATCTTTCTCCCCGGCTAAGGGCGACACACAGTACAGGTGCTCGAACAGTCCTGCCTTTTTCTCGGCAGAGGTGACGCGCTCGGAGGTGAGGGACGAGTGTCTTCGTTGGCTTCTGCCCGTGAGCTATGCGTTGTCTGCTCGCGAACCAAGTATCTGACACGAACTGACCGTACAGATACTACATGAAATAGTGCAGTAGCGGGCATCTATCTCATGTTCTATACGTATGTTTCCTCTATTCGAATTTGTACTGACAGATGTCTGACGGACGTTTATGTGATGTCTTTGCCTTGATGATGTATCGAACAAATGAAAGCACCTGTCTCTGATCGAGTTATCCAGCTCGTCGCGGATACCAGTGACAGCGACGCTTTAGAGCTTCCTCGTCTCTCCAACGCTATCGACCCTGATATGTTGGATCTGCTCATAGAACAGCTGTCAAATGGTGAACTCTCATTCATCTACGCGGGGTACGAGGTCACAGTCACCAGTCATGAGACGATCAGTCTGCAGGAACTACCTACTGACGGTACTACCGCTGAACGAGAAGTCAGAGACACCTAACAGGGACACACGCTCTTAGTGAGAAACGGAGCGAGGCTGAACGCGGACACAGCCGTTGGCTACTGGGATGATCGTTTAATGCATATGCGTCTTTCCCGGCCGGACGCAGCACTCAGGATCTCTGTGAGCTGTGATTGCTCCTGAAATGGCTGTGTCAGAGTTCCATTCCCCTCGTGACTGCGTGGACGACAGAGCAAGAAGGGGACCTCGCTGTCAGCCTCAGTATCTCTGTTGAGTCAGGCGAGTCTGATAAAGATAGGAAACAGTCTGTGTCACACTAATCTCTCGATGACAAAGTACTTAATGGTGGGTGAGATTCTGAGAATTAGAAATGGGGGTCACACAAGACGACACTCTGACTGGACAATCGATTGACAACTACTTCGCGGCCTTGAGCGATGCAACCCGACGGGCCGTCGTCAGTATTCTTACCGGGGAAGACCGCCCTGTTACTCTCTCGTCTCTTGCCCGATGGGTCACTGCGGAGAGAGAGGGCGTCTCGCTCGACGAGTTGACCGACTGGGATGTCGAACGAGTGGCGGTGGAGCTTCACCACAACCACCTCCCGACGCTGGATGCGGTGGGGATACTCGAGTACTGTTCGGAGAACCATCATGTTGTTCCGACTGAGGGCCTGAAAACAGCCGAGAGATTCGTATAAACGGTTGCGCTGCAATACGGTTCTCATTCGGGGGTGGGAGTCTATGCGTTGTAAGTTGCACGGGGGTGCGACAACCTTCATCGAGAGGGTTCGGATGGATGTGTGACGTATGTCAAAACTGCCTGTAGTCTTTCGATTCTTCGGGTAGCAGCGTCGGCGCCGTCGTAACCGTCAGGCTAGTAGTCCCGGGGATCACCAAATTAGATACGTCATAGATAGCCGACTGAAGGACGCGTTTTAGGCTTATTAGACGTGGACCGCTCGTATTTGCCGTTTGCTCCTCCCCACCGGTACGTCCAGAGGCCTGCTACACCGCACAGCAACATCGCCCCCGAACCACGTACAGGGGACAACCGCCGACGTTTCATCGTCGTGCGCCTGTGCTTGATGGATTCGAAGGCCAGCTTCACCTCGAAAATCGTCGCCACAGTATTCACAGGTGCTATTCTTTTTCATCGTTCTGTTCACATACGATTTCTCGCATTTCAGCAAGCAACTGCGGATGATGTTCCTCCAACACCTCTACATCCTGCTCCAACTCGTCGAATCTGTCCCGCACGCGCGAGATTGCCTGGTACCGATAGTTTTCCTCATCAGAATCAGGATCCGGGTCACTTGCGATGTATTCTCGATCCGTGGCCGTCAGGAGAGCGCGAGAACGTCCCATTAGGCCACGCGTTTGACCGCCCATTGCATATGTACATACGGTTTACGTATTCAAAAACGTTTTGACAATTTAAAACGTGTGTGAGTATTCAAACGTTTGCGAGCATGCATACCTATTAGTACGATGCCGCCGTAGATGTAACTGAGCACGGGAGGCCATCGCAGAAGGTGGCCGGGTGTTCCACCACCCGACCGTGCTCGGGAGCAACCGAGCATGAAGAACCAAACTCTGCCGGAAGAAAACCGTATCGACACCGTCATCAGGGACGTGCGCGCCCTCTCAGAGGGCGACCGCGTCGTTTGGGACGACCGCACGAAGCCGCTCGTCGTTCGCGACAGCGGCACCCGTGACCTGCTAACTATCGAATCGGAGCCCGTTACCCAACACGCTGTCGAGGTGGAGGGCGACTGGGCCAACGCCAACACCTACCTCCTCGTCAATCAGCGCGACGCGTGGACGGGCGAGCGCACGGGCAAAGTCATCCTCGACATGCACCACTCCATCAAGGTGTGGAGGGTTAACTGATGACTGTTCCTCGTACTGTCTCTGACCCACACAACGACCTCACTGCTGACGAAGTGCGCGCGCTCACCGAGCACATGATTGTGGTCGACGATGATCCTGCGTGCTACAACGACTGCGAAGTGGCAGTTTATTCGGCACACCGTCGGTACATCGTCAATCCAATCATCGGATTTTGCGAGTGCCCCTCTGATCGGTATAACCCAGGTCCGTGCAAACACCGCGAGCGCGTGAAGTTTGCTCACCGGGAGAAAGAGATTCCTTGTGAGATGGTGCTCACTCACGTCGACTCAACGCTGTTGAAGCGATTGGCTCTGGATAGTGACGGGCGGTCTCTGGAGGATGAATAGATGTCTCAGATCGTCTGTCGTGACCGTAGGTGGAAGACGCTTGAAGCGAGAAACCGCACCGCTACGGATGTCGCTATTGACAACCGCAGTAAGAGCGTGTGCGACACTCTCGTAGGAGAGGTGAGTGCCCGTGAGTGATGAGATCGTCATCGAGTACTTCCCGACAGCAGCTCCTCGGCGACGTCTTACGTTCGAGCGTGCGGCCGTTGCTGGGGTTGAATTCTGGTGTATCGAGGAAGTGTACTCTGTCACGCACACCGTCTGGCGTGAACTCGGTCGCGAAGCCGTTGCGGAACCCTGTCTCATCACGGTCACAGGCGATCGGGTGCCTATGATCGAGCTCCAGAGGGAGGGGAAGTCATAATGGCCGAGGATTCCCTGGTGGACGTCGTTCGCTTCGATGGGAAACTCACTTGGGTACTGACTCCGAGGATTGATGTCTCCCACTAGCCTTCCATCTGAGGTCTCCCGCGAAAAGATCGTTGCTGACGTTCGCGAGCTTACAGCTCGGATTGATGCGCTCGAAACGGAGAACGAACGCCTTCGCGAGGAACTCAAGGCGCGGCCATCCATCAAGTTCCGGGGAAACGATGAAGCCACTCGGATCGAAGATCTCTGGATTGGAGAACTCCCCGTTGGCATGTCTGTGGCGAATGCGTCTCACCGCAGCAAGAGACTGAATACCGTCGTCTTTGGGTCCGATGCGGTGGACGACGAGTTCTACCAGGAGGTGAAGTCGAACGGTGCCATCATCGATCGAGTTGCTGAGACGAGTGGGAGTCCCGGCTCGGCTACACTCACCGAGGACGTTCGCGAAACAATGCTCCCCATCCACGAAATGTGGCTGGACATCGTCAACGGTCGCGAGGATCGTCTCGGGAACAACGCCTCTCCGCGACGTGGCGCACGTCTCTTCGGTCGGATGGTCCGGCGTGCCGGGAACAACGACGAGGACGAACTCCGCTTGCTTGTTACCGTCACCGAGAAGCACTACGTTCTCCGGTCGACGGACGCCCACGAGATCCTTGAGGCTACTGCTGATCCGACCTACCCTGCTGCTCAGACAGTCAAGCGTGCGATGCAGGCGGTCGACCAATTCTCAGACGGTCTCATCCAATTCGACGACACCGAAAAGGTGAACAAACTCGTTACCCCGAAGACGGGGCTCCACAACGCGATGGAGGATGTCCAAGCTGCCATCCATGGCGGTGATGAAGATACCGATGGCCTGGGTGAACAGGCCAACAAGGCTTCCGAGGAGAACACCACGAACGCAAACGACCGCCTTGACGTCCTTTTCTCGACCATGTCCACAAACACAACTGGAGGTGAAGGAGACGTGTTCTAACGATGTTGTTAGCACGCTCCGATGGTCCACGTTAGGACCACGGGCACCTCCTGATCCAATACGTCACGAACCCACTACTACCGTCCAAAATACACGGGGATAGTGGTTGTAAACAAACGGCCGTTAGTCGAGACGCTATCTCCTTCGCTTTTAATTCGCAGCATGGAGAATTGAGACGAGGTCGTGGAGTCGTCGTTGCATTCTAACGGCCCCCCTTCGACGGTTCTAACAACGATGTCATCACCGAGTTACTGATCTGCGGCAAGGTTAATGGACTCGATTACAACGAACAGATTACGCTCTCGCTCGGTCCCGCTCTCCGTCTCCGATTCAACGGCACACACGCCTGCGTGTACAGTGATATGATTCCTGTCGTTGACGTTGCTAACTACGAAGATACCACATCGAAGCTGGTTTGACGCTGATACTGCGGCGGGTGGTTCGGTGATTCGAGTTGCCAGAGATGAGTGCTATCCGTGGGACACCAACATCGACGAAGCCCCTAACACAGCCGGGAACTACGTGATTGAATAGGTGGACAATACCGGCCGATTTGGATATGGGAATGCGAGATAAATCCGGGTTTTGGGCAGTCAAGACGACTGGACGGGCAAGTTTGTTCTATAACGAAATTTATCAGTCCGCTACAACTCCCGACCTGAAGAACGGGGATCACGCAGGGACAGGACGACCTGCTTGTCGGGATCGGGCTCGACTCGGGAGCGACTGAAGTCCCACCCGTGCCTACAAAATCGGAGGAACAGAGACACGCTCATTGGCGAAACCGTCGCCAAAGCATACGGGGGATATACCCCGACGAACGAACCACCGCTCGGATTCGACATCACCGCTGACAACGTACAGGTATAGGGAATCTCCGAGAAGGAATGTACTTCTGCGGGGCTACGGTTCTTAAATCCTGTTTCGGAGTGCCATACTCATGGCTCCTTCCCTGATAGAGTGGAGTTCAACGCAAACGCAACTCAAAACCTTGTGCAAGATGTGGCAGGCGGAATAATAAGCGAGAGTACGACCGGAAACGCGAACCTGAACGTCATAAACGGGCTCGGGTGGGACAACATCGCCAGGAGTCCGCCCGCTGTGTCTGACTGGAACTGGACACCCGGCGTCACCGTTTGGGACCGTGGAAACAACAGATATTGGAAACTGCGAGGTGACGGCAGTGCGTTCGACTAGTTCTCAATGGTCTGAACCGTGTAGTATTAATACGTCTTTCACGTATGGCGTCATATGAGTAATGTAGGGGTGGATAGAAGCCGTATTTCTAAGATTTTCATTATTGTAATTTGTCTGGCTTATCCTCTTATTACTCACCGAGTTTGGGGAGCTTCATCTCTACCTGCTCAGTTTGGAATAATTAGTTCCTATGGGCGGCAACACATTTTTGCAACGGGAAGGTTACCTCCAGAAGTTCAAGGGCCAACCTGGGTAGGAGCGCTTCGGGATAACGCTCTGCACGACGTCATGAACGTAATTTACTCTGCTCAGGTGAATCTCATTACGGGGACAACTGGGATTCGCGAAGCAGATCGCATTCATGAGCTGTTTCCATGGCCATATCTATTTCTGATACCATTAACAATCTACACGTTTGTACATCTGCGGCGTCGTGTCTCTACTGGGAGTTTCTCAAGCTTTGATGCCGCAATTGTGCTAATGTATGCACTATTTCCGATGGCGAGTCGACCGCTTGCCGGGATGCGTGGATTAACTGCACGTAGTGCTGCTGCGGTCGTCCTGTTTCATTTGATTGTTGTTCTTATCTTAGTGGATGTCAGCAGTAAGCGACGGTTTGGTAAACGACGTTCAGCAGTGTATGTCGTCCTTTTGGTGTCGTATTTTCCACTCCATCACACCTGGTCCTACTACCTACTAACTATTGTTGGTGCAATTGGTGTTGTAGGGTATATTAGAGGACACGATTCATTCAAAAAATTCGCAGGATACGGCCTATTCATTTGGTTAGTCGTTGCAGTTTATCTTGTTGAGAATCAGATCTTAGAACCAACTAGGATACTTGTAGGATTTGCATCTGTCTTTGGAGATCTTCAGTCGATTCTCCGCCCATCTTCTACTAGTGACATTGCTTCAGCGTATCTCTACCAACGTAATCCACTCTACGGTGACCTTCAGTTGGTGAATGCAGTGACAATAATTCTGTTATTTGTTCTTTTTGGACTTCTTCTTGTGTATCGATTCTACCACCACAAAACAGATAGAGTAGATGAGGGGTTTACGGCAATTTATGGTGCCCAAACGATAATCGCTGGCGGTCTCTTTATTTGGCTAGGTATTACTGGAATTCGGTCACGTATTTTTCAGATTAGCATTCCGATTAGCCGAGTTCTACTCGCACATCTTATTATTACTGCGCCGTCTCATCGGTTCAAGAACGTAGTTCGCACTCTCGGAGTAGTAGCCATTTGTCTCTGCTTAGTCAGCCTTGCACTATACCCTCCAGCGCTCTCATACCAGATTTCGACCACCGAAGCAGAGGCCATCGAGACTGTCGGAAGTCATACTCCAACAGATCGAGCAGTCTTCAGTGACTATCGGCTCTCAACCTCTTTTATGCTATATGGTCCTGAGAGAATATATACAGTTGATTCTCGAAGAGAGGACCCCAAAAAGACAGAGATGTTGCTCGATAATGTTTACTACGATGTTCAAAACCCTAGTGACGTCTTGGATGAACGAATTTCGGAGGACAGCTACACCGTGTTAGTAACAAGTCGGCAGACTGAAGTCGCGATTCTTGACGTTTCACTCACTCCATTTAAACCAGCGAACGAGAGATTCATGCAGAAGTGGGACAATACTGACACATTCAATAAAGTGTACACAAATGGTAATGCCACAGCGTATTCGAGAAGTAAGGAATGATAAACATACAGATATTCAGAGAGATCTCTCCTTCTGTGAGCGGTCACGTGTATTGTTCTTGTCCTCAGCATCGTCCACGTCATCTATACTACTCGCGTTCTGCGTGTGACCGGTCTGTTGCACGTTGTCCGTGTCCTGTGTAGGCTGCGTACCTTCTGCGTCCTCTGTCTCGCCCTCGCCTTTTTCGTATACATCGAAGCGACTGCGCATCTCGTCGCGAGCACAGTCGTCCGTCATCGGTACCCCTCGACATGTTCTGCGATCTGGTCATACATGTCAAACAGGGCACTCGCCTTGTCTGCATCCCAGGGGTAACCTGCATCCTCCGAGTCGTACCCGAAGATAGACTGGCGGTACTCGATGGCGTGCCCGACGACCGCCCAGTCCGACACCTCGAAGACGTCTCGTCACCGAAGACGTTGTGGAACTACGCCTGGACGTCCGTCGCGACGCCGTGTTGACCGACCTCGTTGAGGACGGTGCCGACGGTCGTCACCGACACACCTTCGCGACGCTCTTCGAGTGTGTCGATTTCGTCGAAGAGGATGCGGAGCGAGTCCTGAGCGATGTGGTGTTCGCATGACTCGAGAAGAGGACGTGTCCCGCAGCGACGAGCGTCCCGTCGGCGAGGGGCCGAGGTTCGGCGGCGAGTCGATCACGACAAAGTCGTACTCGTGTCGAGCTTGTCCAGGGCGCGGCGGAGGGCGGCGACCCTGCCGGCCTCGCTGTAGAGTTGCGCCTCGAGACGGAAGTTGTGGACGTGCGACGGGACGATGTCGAACTCCGGCGTTGAGGACGATAAGTTCGTCGAGACCGTCGGGATTCCCAAAGAAATCGCCGACTGAAGATGAGGAACGACACAGCGTATTTGGTATATCGATATATGGTTTACCCGGTTTTGGATTGAGGTGATTCTAACAAATTCGTAGTCTACAAGTCCTAAGAAAACGGTATTCCGGATCTCCACGCTCACTTTGGCTTATCGGCATAAGCCAGAGTGGGTTTGGCGTGGATAGCGTTGTCCCCGAAGCAGGGATGTCTTCAGCGGAGATGACGCCGAGTACTCGAGAAAACTACAACACGTTTTTCTCTTTCAAGAACAGGAGACCGCTCTCTGCGACGTAGGGAATATCTACCGAATCTCCTGTAAGGAGACAAGAATTCAGAAGATTTCTTGGAGGCTGAACCATTACTACTCAAGCGTTACAGAGTTACTTTTGTAAAGGAAAAATTTTCCCATCGGGGGCTACTATTCCAGTAGAGATAGAAGATATCGGCTTAGAGCACTCTGTACTCACGAGGGTTTTAGAAGCAATCTACCGCTAAATAATCAGCAATAACGCTCAAATACCCTCTTAGAGGGTAGACCGGATGGTAGGCGTGGAAGATCCTTCTGTGAACGTATAGAAGCCGGTCATGAGCAGGTTGAATGGTGGATCCTCTGGCTTCTCAATGGCATCTGTAATTTCGCTGTATTTATTGGTACCAGAGGCTCCGTATCGAGAGGCCTCCTCCCACATATTCTCTCTAAGGATGAACATGGAATCGTCATCGATGCACCTTTCAACTATAAGGAGTGCGTGGGCGAGCTCTTTCTGTTGGGAGCTGATGAGTATAGATAATTAGGAGATTCCTTCATGCTCATAACGTCAGGTCCATGATTTCTTCTTTAAGGCAAGCGATCACCATAACAGACTTATCGGTACCTATGTCGATTAACTGATTGAGACAATGTGGGGGTTGGCTCACTGGCAAGATTGACCTGCCCTTCGGCTTTGTGTCGGTAAGTGGCCAAAGGTGCGTTCCCTTTTCGGTAACAAGGATGACCGCTCTCATCCTGATTTATCATCTAAGAATTATGAAGCTCACAATAAGTGAGGCTATGCCATATGTCAGTATGTACGCAAGGCCGACGGCCTGTATCCCCAATCTGGGGAGGCCCAGACCAGCTATACCTATAACTCCAACAGAAATTGCAAAACTGAAGATAACGAGGCGGGATATATTCTCTCTGATCCGTTCGATAGAAACATAAATCCGAAAAACGGTGATGAATATACTCGAGATGGAGAGGTAAATTAATAATGTTGAGGCAGTAGTGTATTCATCACCAAAAATCCCCAATATATTTTTTGCGAAAATGGATATTATTATCAACGCTGGGAGGATTAGTCCAATACTTGAGATAATGGCTTGCTTACTTATAGTCCGAATTTCTTTTCCATGACTCCCCTCTATGAAGACAGAGCTGCTAAATGCGATTGGAACAGTATATAACAGTGAAGCGATCTTATTTGCCATATAGAAAAAGGCAGCACTCTCAGGACCAAGGCTCCTAAGGATTACCAATGGCATGACATGGTTGGGAACTGTGAGGAATAAACCGATTGAATAATTCCCCAGGGAGAAATCCCGTAATTCTCTAACAAGGTCACTACGGAAGTCACCCCGACGAAGACCCTCTCTCTTCAAACTATACCATGAATAAGCATTTGAAATAACGAATGACGCACCAATAGAAGAAAACACACCCATTGCACCTCCATATATCAGAAAAATAGGTAAGAAGAGAATTCGTGTAGCCAAAATCAAATTCTGTATCAGGTACTTCTCTGTCTTTCTCAGTGTCATGAAACACTTACCCAGAACAGTTTCATACATATCTGATATAAGAAATAGGATGAAAAACACCCCTGAAATTCCAACTAGTATATCACTTTTCAATAATGGTTTCGAAATCACAATGAATATTAGACCAAACACTGCAGAAGTACTACCGCATATTATCATAGAGGTAGTAACAAGGTCATCCGTGTCCTTTTCCGGCAGATAGCGAATAATCGATTGTGGGATTCCAAATTGAGCTATCATCAGCAGTAGCGATAGATTTGAAAATAGAGTTGTAGCCATACCTACATCTTCAGTTGAATATAATCGTGCTGCTACTGTCCAGAACACTAGACCAGTGACAGCATTTGATAGCGAAGTTAAAATTAGAAATGACGAATGTCTGCGTACGTTGTCATCCAACAATTCAGTTACTTTTCTTCTGAGATTGATCATATGTATCCATGAGATGTTCGTCAATTTTACTAGAGATCTGTTCCCAGGTATGTTTCTGGGCCCATTGTTTTCCCTGACTTCCCATCTCCTCCCGGAGAGTGGGGTTCGATACGAGTTCCTCAATCGCATCCTTCACCTCAGCGACCGAAGGGTCTACTATGAGTCCTGTTGAGTTGTGTTTAATCGCAGAAGGTATACCGCCTGTGTTTGAACCAATTACGGGCTTACCTCTTGCGTTTGCCTCAAGAAAAACGATACCAAACCCTTCTATATTTCCTTGCTGCTCCAGATGCTTGCTTGGCATCACAAACACATCACAGAGGTCGTAATACTTGGTCAGCATATCCTCATCTACATATCCCGCAAAGTGAACTCTGTTGTCGACACAGTGACGCTCAGCAAGGCTTTTGAGGGACTCCTGCATTTCACCTTTACCACACACTATGTAATGACATTTGAATTCCTTCATCGCCTCGATCACTAGATCATGACCTTTCCGGGGATCTAAACGAGAAACAGTAAGAAGTATTGGATCCTTGCTTGGTATGTTAAACTGTTCCTTGATTAGATTTGACGGCTTGTTTTGAGAAGCCATCTGACTATCAGAAGATCGAATAGTACTAGAGGGAATCCCCGGGTGGATAACGGTCACATTGTTAATACCAAGCTCTGCGAGCTTTCTTTCTGTCCAATCACTAACGGCAATAACTGTATTACTATTCTTCAGGCCAACTCTCGTGACGAAATGCTGAGCTCGAGACTGAGGTGTCTCTTGGGTAACAAGCAGTTCTTTACCGTGAGCGTGGACGGAATAGTTGACGCCAGCTATATACCCAGCAAAAGATTGGATGGGATGTGCAAAGTGAAACCAATCTGTCTGATGTTTCCTCTGTCTGATTAATAGAGCAAGTTTCAATAGTCCTACTGCGCCATGAATGTTGTTGACTTCTATGATCTCTATCTTATCACCGTATAATGAGCTTGCACCGTCCACATCAGTGATTACAGTAATATCTAAATTAGAGTATATTACATAGTCTGAGATTAGTGTAGCAATACCTCCATCCTCTGGAGGGAATGTCGGGGTGACGATATCGATCTTCATTTCTAACTATTGCAGGAGTAGATAGATTCTAGAGATTGGAAGTGATTGTAGCAGGAATTTTCGGAGCAAACTCTTCAAACAGATGGTATCGACACGCATCAGCAGTTATCAGAACATCCCCCTCTTGGTCGTAAGGAGATACCCCAAAGTTCACCAACCGTCCACCCTGCGTTAAAACCTGTTCCCAGAGACTTTCAAGATTATATCGCATATGGCTTCTCGGCTTCATGTGAATTATCTTACTCACGGTGCTATTTGGTTGTGATGGTTTGAGAATATTTAAATAGACGGTAGGAGATGAATTCATCATGAAAATAAGTATCTCTGGGTTTTACGGTTCGAAAAATACTGGTGATGAAGCGATACTTAGATCAATTATCGGGCTTTTCAAGAATACCTACAATATTGAGAAGGTATGGGTGTTCACGCTACACCCAGAGAACGTTACTTCCCAAGAGGATATAGAACCAGTCTACCGTCCAAACTTTGGTCCAAAGTGGCCAAAGACGGATTTTAAGAGGACAATTCAAGCAGTGCGATCATCTGATGTTGTCGTTATTGGGGGCGGTGGACTGCTACAGGACGCCCATTCGAACATAACAATCGTACGCTATTTACAAACAGCATTAGTCGCTCATTGGTTAAATACACCTGTAGTCTACTTGTTTGTCGGCATAGGACCTATTAACAACCCCCTCAATCGAAAATTGACAAGCAAGTTTCTTCAGCTTGCAAATGCGGTCATCGTTCGGGATAAAGAGTCGAAAGATCGTGTCGCTTCACTAGGAGTTAATCAAGATTCCGTTAGCGTATCTGCCGATCCTGTATTCTCGCTACGGAGCTCTAACTCAGAAGATATTAAAGAGATACTCAATGATAACGGGATCACCCAAGATAGACCTTTACTAGGTGTATCTGTGAGGGAGTTTGGGCTCACCGAGCAGAGAATTTCAGAACTCGCGAACTTCTTGGACTACCTCGCTTCAACGCATAATTACAGGGTCGTGTTCATTCCGTTCAGCTTCTCGGGAAGCGACAACGATATCGTGACCTCTAGAAAGGTCGAAGAACAAATGAATAACGATGGGCACGTGCTTTCAAAGGAGTACAGGCCAGAAACAATCTTTGGATTAGTCGGTAATATGGATATAGTAGTTGGAATGAGGCTCCACAGTGTAATAATGGCTAGTGCATCTCAGACACCTGTTCTCGGGATCTCTTACCTCCCAAAAGTCAGAGATACACTTACACAGCTAGGGTATGAGGAAGATCAGTACATAAAAGATTTGAACGAATTAAGCGAAGAGAATCTAAGATCGTCATTTGACAATATATTAAATAAGGAGGGCAAATACAATGAAAAAGTAGAAAAAAATAGGCGTATGGTACAAGAATCGATTGATTCACTTGATCTTAGACCAGAGCCCAGAACAAAGTACCAACTAACGAAGATCTCACTTCTCTATCTATTCTCTGTGATCATCCTCTCTATCTCTGAATTCATATCATTGATGAGAGATCGCGGTGTGATCGATGAGTAGCTCTATACCCCCTGTCTGACATTACCTCCCTGTTGGCTAGAACAATTCGTAGATCAAGAGTGAGCTTCTTTCAAAAATTTCAGATATCTTCTTACGGTTTCTAGCGTTAAATCAATGATTCATATATTTCAATGTATGAATCTATGATCTGTGGCCATGTATAATTGTCGACCGCTTTTTGCTGAGCTGCATTTCCCATTTCCTCTATAAGATCGGAATCCTTAGCGAATTGGGATAAAGCATTACTAAGAGTCTCTGCGTCTTGGATTGGATATCCTGTCTTCCCTTCTTCGAGCAAATCACTTGCAACTCCTGTTAGAGTCGAAATAATAGGTAAGCCTGCAAACGCTGCCTCTAGAGTCGCTTGACCAAAGTTTTCATAGTGAGACGGATTCACGAATAGGCTTGCAGTCCGGAATTCCTGTATGAGTTCATCACCATACTTTGGTCCTACAAATTTGACTTCATCACTTATTCCGAGACGTTTAGCGAGCCTCTCTAACTCTCTTTTATAACCGCCGCCGCTGGCTTCAGAGAGCGAGTCTTCTCCTCCGACGATACGGAATTCAAGATTCCTATTAGGATGTGTATCTTGGAACTGTTTGATCCCTTTAAGGACTAACTCAAGATTACGTCGAGGAGCAAGGCGACCCACAAATAATATCCTAAGCTCATCCGAGGGGATGTGACGTTCTACACTCGTATATGTTTCTAAGTCCTTCCCAACGGGAACAATATGTATTTTATCTGGGTCAACTCCAAACTGGATCGCTTCTTTCCTTTCTTGCGAGCTAGAAACAATAACAGCATCAGCCCTACGTAGTGTTCTTTCTCCGAACAAATCGTATAATCTGAGATGGATGTCCTCCTCGATCGTTGGATCCTTGTGTTTTCCAAATGACCCATGTGCATGTAGTACAAACGGCTTATCTTTGATCAATAAGCCGAAAAATAGAACATCTTTAATAGCACTATGGTATCCATGACAGTGGACGAGATCAAAATCGTCCTTTAAATACTCAATGAGCGCGGTAGGAGGTACTCGGTATTGGTGAAATGAAAATACGGATGGAAATCGTTTAACTTCAAATCCAAAATCAGAGATCGATTCAATTGAAGGTGGATAGCCAGCTAATTGGGAATCTGGCTTATAGTCTGACGTAAAAATAGGTGAAGTGTGTCCTCTATCCTCTAACCCTTCTGATATCCTATATGCTTGATATGATGGTCCTGTGACGTGGGGATAGAAGGTTGCAGTTGTTCTCAGTATCCTCATGAAGTAAAGTATTCAGAAGGGGGATAATTAAATACCGGTTTTTCTCTATTTCTAAATGACGAATCCGATACTCTCATGTCTCTTGCGAATTAACTCTAACAGAATGATAAGGAACAAGGCTCATCAAGGCTGGTGGAAACTCCTAGAAACTGCATACCGCGGATATGTTGGGCTGTCTATGTCTGCTCTCTCTCGTATAGAATTTGGGGAAAATGTTTACGACAAGGAGTGGGATGTGCTAATTGTCCTAGATACTGCTCGTGTCGATGCGATGAAAAAGGTCTCAGACGGGTTCAATTTCATTGACCATGTTGATAGTATACGTTCAGTTGGAAGTACCAGTAGTGAGTGGATTGCTCACACGTTTAGTGAGCGAAATATAGAACAGATTAATGAAACCGTTTTAGTCTCTGCGAACCCACACGTTCAGCACACAATTTTTGATCGGCAATTTCCAGAGGATGATAAGGGAGCGTACTTTGCATGGACAGACTGGAATACAGTACATGCTGATGAGTTCCAGCTCATTGATCAACCCTGGCAGTACGCCACGGATGACAGATATAACCATGTCCTTCCATATGATGTCACTCAACGCGCTGTTAAATTACACCGTGAAGAATCGCCTGAACGAATGATCATCCATTATATGCCTCCACATCGTCCACATATCTCACAAGCTATCTCTGAAGGTCGAGAGCTCAGACCCGAAGAGAAAGATCCCTTTACATATCTGAAAAATGGTGGGGACAGAGAACGGGTTTTCAGTAATCATGTTAGTGACCTGAGATATGTATTAAAAGAAGGCGTAGAACCGCTACTGAATAATATTGATGCTGATAAGGTAGTTATTACAGCGGACCATGGAGACGGATTTGGGGAACAGTATTGCTACGCTCACATTGCGGGCGATCCAAGATCTCCAGTGAGACGTGTTCCTTGGGTCACAACATCCGCTGAGGATACAGGAGAAATGAAACCGTCGCTTGAGCCACCGAGCGATGTGACTTCCGAAACTGCCAGCCAATTGGAAGCACTCGGCTATCACTGACCCTTAGAAATGAGTAATACATAAGATGTATATTGGGTGACGGAAAATGAGCAATACAGAGAGTAAATGACTAAGAACGTACTTTTAATCACTATCGACTCCTTACGGAAGGATTCATTTGAGCCACACAGCTCAAACGAAACAAACTCACCGACGATGGCTGCCTTGTCTGAAAACGGAATTTCATTTAGCCATGCCTTCGCTACTGGACCTGGGACAACCCCATCTTTCCCTGCTATGATCACGGGGACGTATCCGCTATCTTACGGCGGGTTAGGACCATTGACAGAGGAACGACCAAGAGTGGCTCAAAATCTCCAATCAGAAGGGATCTCAACGGCAGCTTTTCAGTGTAATCCATTTTTGTCAAGGCACTTCAACTATGATGTCGGGTTCGACTGCTTTGAAGACTATCAGAATGCCCTAATGGGGATAGCAACGAAAATTTTCCCAAGAGGTATAGAGATCAATAATCAAAAATTGGCTCAGATAGATAATATTCTGCATCTCACGGATATTATCAAAAAATCGTATCAGATTATTAAGGGAAAGCCACGTCCTTACGTTAGCGCAGACGTGATTACAGAGGATACGATTAAATGGCTGAAGGAAGCAAATCAACCATTTTTCTGTTGGACACATTATATGGATGTCCACCATCCCTGTTTTCCACCTGAAGAATACCGCGAGAAGTATACAGTTCAAGATGTAACACAAACTGAAGTCTCTGAATTGTATTCTGCTCTTCTTCGCGATCCAGAATCCCTATCTGAAGTTGAGATTAAGAAACTACGACTTTTGTATGATGCCTCTATTGCGTATGTGGACGACCAAATCCAACGGATAGTTGAGACGCTTAAAAATCAAGGTCTATATGATGAGACTACGATTTTGGTAACATCTGATCATGGCGAACTCTTCGGTGATCACGGACTATACGGAAAACCAGAGCGTATGTTCGATGAACTACTCCATGTACCGCTTATTGTTGTCAACGGTCCTGAGTACTTAAGAGACGCTCAAGATCAACTCATAAGTCTACTTGATATACCACCACTCATACATGATGTCCTTGAAGTTGAGATTCCTACTGAGTACGAGGGACGACTACCGGGGAGAGATGAACCAAGGGAGATGATTATGGCAGAACATGAAGTACAGGGAGAGGTGGTTGTGGGAGCACGCTCTACCAACTGGTTATACGAAGGTAACGAGATTAAAGATGAGCACCGTCTCTTCAATTTAAAGGATGGATTTGTTCAAGAGAAGACAGATAGCTCAGAAGGTAGATTAGTTCGTCAAGCAGTTCTCTCTAGGCTCAATGAACTAGATGTTGATGCACATTACCTTCAAAATGAAATGGAAGATGATGTTGAGTCTCGTTTAGAGGATTTGGGATACCTATAGTTTAAACGTATTCTATTTACATACAGATATGAAACCAGAAAAAGAAACGGTGTTAGTTACAGAATACTATCATCCGGATACAGCATCAACGGGTAAGCTAATGACGGACTTAGCAATTGGTCTTCAGGAACGAGGGCTCGATATGACCGTTTACACGGGCCAGCCGAATTACCACAGTGGCAAAAACGAGAAACAGCCGCGTGTGTCGACTCACGATGGAGTTCTCGTAAAGCGAATACGTGCTCCTCAAGTAAGACAAACGTCTCTTGTAAGACGGCTCTTCAACTGGGTCGTATTCTCAATCTGGATGTCTATAACGTTACTTATTAGCCAACCAGAGAAGGAACGAGAGATAGTTTTCGTCTCGAATCCTCCGTTTTTACCGGCTTTACTGTGGATTGTCTGTGAGATACGTCAGTGGGACTACACGTATATTGTTCACGATGTGTACCCAGACCAACCTGTCGAACTAGGATATATTCAAGAAGGAGGAATTATCGATCAAATATGGACTTGGTTCGATGCCCAAGCTCTCCAGAGGGCGAAAAACGTTGTTGCGCTTGGGCCTGCCATGAGGGATCGGCTCGTAAAAAGTGCACAACCGGGTTTAAAGGAAAGTGATGTTGCAATCATCGACAATTGGGCAGATGAATCGTTTATTCAACCGAAAGACAAGGAGAACAACTGGTTTAGTGAGCAGCACAATCTTGTCGATCAATTTACGGTACTTTATTCAGGGAACATCGCTGAGTTCCACGATCTTGAAACGGTCGTCAAGGCAGCAGCTAACTTCAAAGAAGATGATGTCTGCTTCGTCATCATTGGCGAAGGTGACAACAAAGACAATATCGTTGAGTTAGCAGAAGAACTAGAGTTGACAGGAGACACCATACGATTCCTTCCGTATCAGCCCTGGGAAGATGTCCCGTACAGCCTTACCTCCGGAGATGTGTCGGTGGTTACTGTTCGAGAGGGCTTTGAGGGAATCTGCGTATCGAGTAAACTCTATACGGCAATGGCCGCGGGGATGCCTATCCTCACTATCACTCAGCCTTATGATGATGAGGCCCAGATAGTCACGCAAGCGGAGTCAGGGATCCAAGTACCGCAGGAAGATGTCGATGGCGTGGTTGAGGCAATCAAAACGTGGAGAGAGAACCCCGAACTCGTCAAAGAGCAAGGGAAGAACGCCCGCGAGGTCTTCGAAGAGAAGTTCACTCAAGACGTAGCAATTGATCGCTACTATCAATTGTTAACCCGAATAAGTGACAAAAATCCTGCAGCCGTCGTTAAACAGTAATATTCAGTCTCGATTCTCTTCGTACCACTCGATTGTTTCTTTGAGGCCGTCGACAAACTCTGTGTCCGCTTCCCATCCAAATTCTTCTTTCGCTCGCGAGACGTTGAGTCGACGTCGTGGCTGACCGTCCGGTTTAGAGGTATCCCACTTGATCTCACCGTTGAAGTCTGTGAGATCCGCAATTAACTCGATAAGTTCTTGAATACTAATCTCGGATCCACTCCCAAGATTGACCGGGTCGCTCTTGTTATAGGACTCAGTTGCATCGAGAATCCCCTCTGCGGCGTCTTTCACGTAAAGGAACTCCCGAGTTGGTTCACCTGTCCCCCACGCAGTAATCGAGTCATCGCCGCGCTCACGGGCCTCAATGCACTTACGGATGATCGCGGGGATCACGTGCGAAGTTTCGAGATCGAAATCGTCGCGGGGTCCATAGAGATTGACTGGCATCAGATAGATGCTATTGAAATTGTACTGCTTCCGGTACGCTTTCGATTGAGTGAGAAGCGCCTTCTTTGCGATACCATACGGTGCATTCGTCTCTTCGGGATATCCGTCAAAGAGATTTTCTTCCTTAAACGGAATGTCCGTGACCTTCGGATACGAACAGATCGTTCCTAGGATCGTAAACTTATCAACGCCGTACTGCCGCGCCTGTTCGATGAGTTCGATCCCCATGATCGCGTTATCATAGAAGTAGCGACCGGGGTTTTCTCGATTTGCACCAATGCCACCGACGGATGCAGCGAGATGGATTACGACGTCAGCCTCCGAATCATCGAACGCCTGTTGGATGTCCGTTTTCTTCCGGAGGTCGTACTCGCTGCTCCGCGGAATGAAGATGTCTACCTGATCAGACCTGTATTTTAATTGCTCTACAAGGTGGCTGCCGAGGAATCCGGCACCTCCAGTAACCATAACCGTTTTGTCATCCCAGTAATCGTGCTTCTCCGTCATCGCCAATCCACCCGCCCATACCAAGACGGTTTATTATTTGCGTACCAGTCGATGGTTTGATGGATCCCTTCACGCCAGCTAACCTCGGGTTCCCATCCAGTTTCGTTGTGAAGCTTCTCATATCCGACTAAGAGCTCTTCGACGTCACTATCTCCAGGTCGATATCGGTCCTCGTCTTGAACGATCTCCACGGAACCCCAGTACCCATGCTCACGGCCGACATCCAAGATTGTTTCGGTCCAATCCCGCATCGAAATATTCTCCCCGTAGCCGTAGACATACTGCTCGCCAGGAGTTCCCTCAAGTGCGACGTGGAGGTGTCCGCGAACGCCGTCGCTCACATAACACATGTCCCTCCGTGGAGTGAGATTTCCAAGCTCAACGATCTCGCGTTCAAGCGCCTGCGTTATAATCGTCCCAGTAATATAACGCGGATTTTGACGAGGGCCGTAGTTGTTGAACATCCGCGTTGTGACGGTCGGCAAATTATACGCGTCGTAATAATTCATCGTGAGGAAGTCCGCTCCGAGCTTCGACGTCGCATAGATACTCGTTGGATTGACCGGTGATCGTTCACTTAGAAGGACTCCCCCATCGTCATTAAATTCATGGTTGTCGATTACCTCCTCTCGGACGTTTCCGTACTCCTCGCTTGTTCCTGCAACGTCGAACTTGTAGATCTCGAGGTCAAGATCTACGATGGATTGGAGAAGATTGAGAGTCCCGTAAATGTTAGTGTCGATTGTCTCATATGGCCGGTCCCAGGATTCTCCCACGTGGGCCTGTGCTCCAAGGTGGAAGATTATCGAATCGTCGTGGCCTTCGAGTGCGGAAAGCGCTTTTCGAACCGAGTGCCTGTCTCGTAGATCCCCTCGGTGAACCGTAATTTGATCTGCTCTATGTACGATGTTGTTAAGTTCACCACTAGATGTTGCACGGACAAATGCGTGAACATCAGCGCCATACTCCACAAGCGTGTCGACCAGATGTGAACCAACAAATCCATCAGCTCCAGTTACGAATACTGGACGGTCCGCTAACTGCGATTCTAGCTTCATCAAATATCCCATTGTATAGGAGGGTTAACTAACTTTTCCTTCATAAAATTATCAGACTTGGAGATATTCTGTCATCGTCAAAATCCACTAAGTTCGCTAGTATCCTCAAGATACTGAGCTGTGTATGTATGGAGGTCAGCTGGGGGTGTGTGAAACACACGGAAGTCAGAGTGCTGTGCGTCGGGGGTGAAGTCGGTACTTTTGGGTTTCACGACGAATCCGTTTGCCACATAGTGCTTTCCGCCAGCGCTCTCTACATCGGCGGTCTCGTAAAAATGCTCGTAAGCACCGAGGGAGTCGACGATCTCGACATCGGTCCCGAGCTCTTCTCGGCCAATTCGGTGAACCGCATCAGCGAGCGTTTCCCCTTTGTTCACTCGCCCTCCAGGGACAAACCACTCCCCTTTGGCCGGTTCGTTCTCACGTTTGCCTAATAGAACTCCGCCCTTATGGAGTACGATAAGGTCGACAGAAACTATCGGAATTTGACCTACGATGGTTTCCCAATCCTCCTCCGAGATCCATTTAACTTCGTCCATCAGACGATATTAATTGGTCTTGAGCAAATAAGTGACGAAATTACCTATTTGAGGCACCGGTGGATTATGCCGTTGTAGTACACGTGCGTTGTCGATCAACATCTATTTGGGTGCGTTCCCTCAACTCAGTGTCATGCAGGATAAGCGTGTTCTTGTCACTGGCGGAGCCGGCTTTATTGGCTCGAATCTCGCTAACCATCTCACGGTAGATAACGACGTTATCGCAGTCGACGATCTGTATCTTGGTACTGCCGATAACCTTGATGAACGCGTTGAATTTGTCAACACAAGCGTTCTCGATGAGGATCTCCCGACAGAGGATGTCGATGTGGTGTTTCACCTCGCTGCGCTATCCTCCTACAAGATGCATGAAGACGACCCAACTACTGGTGTCCGCGTGAATGTAGAAGGATTTGTGAATACGGTTGAGCAGGCGCGCAAAGATGGGTGTGAAACAGTCGTGTATGCGACGACCTCCTCTATCTACGGCTCACGAACTGAGCCCTCCCCTGAAGATATGGCTATCGAGGCCCGAACAGGCTACGAAGCGTCGAAACTTGCCCGCGAGAGGTACGCCGAGTACTTCCATCATCACTACGGCATGCGGCTTGCTGGTATGCGGTTCTTCTCGGTCTATCAGGGCTACGGCGGGGCCGAAGAGCACAAAGGTAAGTATGCCAACACCGTCGCCCAGTTCGCCGACAAGATCGCCAACGGCGAGCGGCCGGAGTTGTTCGGCGACGGCACCCAGACTCGCGACTTCACGCACGTCGACGACATCGTCCGCGGTATGGAACTCGCCGCGGATCACGAACTGCAGGGTATCTACAACCTCGGCACGGGCGAGAGCTACGATTTCAATACGATGGTCGAGATGATAAACGAGGAACTCGGCACCGATATCGAACCGAAGTACATCGAGAATCCCTTCGATATCTACGTGCACGATACCAAGGCCGATATCTCGAAGATGCAGGAAGCAACAGGCTGGGAACCCGAGGTTTCCTTCGAAGAGGGTGTCCAGCGGGTGTGTGAATCATACCTTTGATTCGGAACCCGCAGACAAAGCTCGTTGATAGAGACCTCTCAGACCACGAACTATCCTCTGCGAGCCACTCGGGCGTGGGCATGAGCTACTGTGTAGGCACGGGCGAGAGAGACACTGCCGGTGGCGAATCTACCAACAAGAACAAACCATATACCATCGGCCTCTGAACTCACGGACGACAGTTTATGGAACGCGAGACGAGAGCACGCTCTGTCGAATCTGACGACCTATCAGGGAGTCCGGAGACTCTCCTCCGGTGCATCGATGTCGTTCAGGAATATCGTCGGGGAGGCGGCACCTCGCTCCTCCCGTGGCACCAACAAGGGGGAGTGACCGTCCGCGCCCTCGACGGCGTCTCCCTCGACGTTCGCGCGGGCGAGTTCATCGGCATCGAAGGCCCGAGCGGAAGCGGAAAGTCCACGCTCGTCCACCTCCTCGCGGGTCTCTCGACGCCCACGAGCGGACGGGTCGAACTCGCGGGCGTCGATATCGGCGCTCAGTCAGCACAGAAACGGAGCCGTCTCCGGCACCGCAACGTCGGGCTCGTGTTCCAGCGGTTCCAACTGCTGCCGTCCCTGTCGGCGCGCGCGAACGTCGCCCTCCCGTTGGTTCAGTCTGGCGTCCCGAAGCGAGAGCGTCGCGAACGCGCGGTAGACCTCCTCGACCGAGTCGGACTCGGCGATCGGACGACGCACACTCCCGGCCAACTCAGCGGCGGCGAGCAACAGCGCGTCGCTATCGCACGCGCTCTCGTCACGGACCCACAAGTGCTCCTCATGGACGAACCGACCGGCGAACTCGACAGAGAGACGGGCGCACGCATCCTCGACCACGTCATCGAGTTCAGCGACGATCGAGTGGTCGTCGTCGCCTCTCACGACGAACAAGTTCTCGACCGCACCGACCGCCGAATCCGACTCGTGGACGGGCGCAGGGACGATTCCCAATGACGAACGACCCTCGCATCGACGACCCGTCTCGAACCGGGTCGCGAATCGCCCGGTGGCGAGGACTCATCGGCCTCGCGGTTCGTCGCGTCGTCGGGCGTCTCGTCTCGGACCTGCCGAACCGAACGGCGCTCACCGTCTCTATCGTCGCCATCACCGTCGCGTTGCTCGTCGTCGTCACGGGCCTCAGTTTCGGACTCGCGACGGAGTCTACCGTCTACGGGGACAACGTGGATTACTGGCTCGTCCCCGAGGGCGGAACAACACAGACGACGGTGTTCAGCGCCGAGAGCGCGCAACTCGGCGACGTTCACGCGAGACAGAGTCAACTACAGGACGTGGCCGGCGTCACGAGTTCGACGCCGGTACTCGTCGAACTCGTCAAGATGCGGGGCGAGCACAGTTCCGAACCGGAGTTCGTTCTCGCCGTCGGCGTCATTCCGTCAGACCAGAATTCGGCTATCGCGGGTGTCTCCACGGCTCCGCTGTCGTCGGGCGATCCCTACTACGCGAACGGATCATACGACGGTAAATTCACGGGCGAAGTCGTTCTCTCCCCGGGAGCCGCCGAGGTTTTGAACGCCTCCGAGAGCGACTCGCTGTCGGTACTCGGACTCTCAACCGGACGGATGAAACAGGATTTCTCCACCACCGCGGTCAACGGAACCGATACGCAGACGGCGCAGGGTCAGGTTCCTATCGCCGTCTTCCATCTGAGCGAGTTACAGTCGCTCACCGGCGCGGACGACGGTGACCTCGCGGACCAGTTCCTCGTCCAGACGAACGATCCGTCGGCGAAATCCAACATCAAGGAAGTCTACCCCGGCGCGTCCGTCGTCGCCCGCTCCGGACTCGCCACGCGAAGCCTGTTCAACTCGGATCTCCCGTTGGCCGTGAGTGCCGCGGCGCTCGCCATCGCGCTCGTCGTCTCGACGCTATTCTTGGCGACGACGATGGCGCTCGAAATCGACGCCGACCGACAGCGCTACGCGATTCTCGAATCGGTCGGCTTCGACACTCGGATGCGAATTGCACTCGTCGCCGCCTCAACGCTGACCGTCGCCGTCGTCGGCGGTCTGTTCGGCTGTCTCCTCGGCGGTGCCGGCATCGTCGTTTTGAACCGACTCGTCCTCGCACAGACGGGCATCGATTCGCTCGCGCTCTTCCCGCCGGTGCTCCCCGTCTACGCCATGGTCGTCGCAGTCGTCGTCGGGTTCGTGGCGACGCCGTATCCGATTCTCGTCGCGTGGCGGTCGGATTCGGTCACGGAGGTGTTGCAATAAATGTTCGGAAGTCGAGTGCGAGCCGTGGTGGGTATCGCGGCCGCACAACTGCGCCGCGCCCCGGAACGGACCACACTCGCCGTCGTCGGAATCGCGCTAGCGGTGCTTCTGACGACGCTTCTGGCTAGCGTCGGATTCGGCGTCATCGACACCGGCGAGCGGAAGTTCGACGCCGCCGGGCGCGACATCTGGGTGACCGGCGGACCGGTCGAGTTCTCCGCCGAGGGGGGTGGTTCGCTGGAGAGCCAGTTCGTGAACGCGCACCGCCTCGGGAGCCAGTTCCGTAAACATGACCAAGTCAAAACGGCCGCGCCGGTGTTGTTCCACACGGTGTATGCGGCGTCGAAGAATACGGAGCCGAAACTCCTGACCGGCGTCGGTATCCCGAACACCGGAAGCGTCGAGATCCAGAACGGCTCCGAGTTCTCGCGCGGCGACGTTCACTACGCCAACGGGTCGTACGACGGCCCGATGACTCGCGAGGTGATCATCGACCCGCGGACGGCGGAACTGCTGAACGTCTCCGTCGGAGACACCATCTACGTCGGCGGTAGTCGCCAGACCGTCTCGGAGCACAAGTTTACGGTCGTCGGCATCTCGCCCACGTTCTCCAAGTTCCTCGGGACGCCGACGGTGGCCGTCCACCTGAGCGAACTGCAGACAGTGACTGGAACGACCGGAACCGACCCGGCGACGTTCCTCACGCTCGACCTCAAAGACGGTGCGAATCCTCAGGCAGTCAGCGACGAACTCGCTGCACGACACCCCGAGTACGAGTTCCGGACGAACCAAGAGCAACTCCAGCGCATCCTCCAACAGAACGCTCTCATCATCGCGAGTGGATTCGTCCTCGTCGGTCTCGCCGTCATCGTCGGCCTCGCACTCACGGTGAACCTGCTGGCAATCGTCGTCTACCAACAACGCGAGGAGTTCGCGGCGCTACAGGCGATGGGTATCTCTCGGGGCCTCTTGGTTGGCATCGTCGGGGTGCAAGCGCTTCTCATCTGCCTCGGGGGCGGTATCGGCGGTCTCCTCGCGACACCTCTCGCCGTCGGTCTTACCAACGACCTCGTCGTTCGGTTGGTCGGCCTCGAATCCCTCCTGCGGACGCCGCCCGTCGTCTACGCCGTCGGCGGCACGATAGCGTTCGCCATCGGCACCGGAAGCGCCGCCGTCGTCGGGTGGCAGTTATCGCGTATCCCGGCGTACGTCGACCTCCGCCGGTAAGCGGTGAAAACTGGCGGATTCAGCACCCAGCGACCTTCGAGACGGTACGTTTTTACACATCGACCATCAGGATATGAGTGTAACGCGATAGCGAGTGCGAACCATGTGATCGGTACGCAAGTGGTATCCGACCGCGACTTTCCTCAATCACTGCAGATCTAGCATATCTAATAAAATACTATAAATGTGATGTGGTTGTCAATTAAGACGAGCCACACAATGACGCGTATACATCGAAGGACGTACCTCAGAGGACTAGCTGCATCGGGCGCCCTCGCCGTCGGTTCGACGGCCGGCGTTGGTTCGGTCTCGGCCGGATCCAGTACAGATGACGAAGATGACGGGGTAAAGAGCGAAGAACTCCCGAACGGTCGCGCCCTCGTCTGGGACGGTGACATGAACTCCTCGTACGACGCGGAGATGCACGTCGTCAGCGACCCCACCGACGACTCGTCGGACAGAAGTGGCGTCGTCCACATCACGTCCAACGGGTCGAAGACGGGCGATTACGCGATCAGCATGGTCAACCTCGGAGCGCGCCTGTCGAAACCGTTCACGCTCGGGACGGCGACTGCGGACCAGCGGGTATCCTTCGACTACTACGAAGGACCCGAGAACACCGGCGCCGCCCCCGACGAGGTGTACGCGGTCGTCGAGACGCCCTCGAAGTCGAAGTCGAAGACGCTCGACGAACTCGCGAACAAGTTGTACGGCGAGGACTTCCTCGACCTCGAGCCGAAACAGCAGGTCGCCGTCGACAAGAAATACCGCAGTCAGTTCGACGCTGACTTCCAGTCGCTCAACGAGATTTCGCAGAACGCGTTCGGACACGACTACCTCACCCTGAGCCAGACGACGTTAGAGTCGTCCGTCACGGCCAAGGTGTACGTCAACCAGTTCGACGACAGCAAACTGTCGAAGGACGAGATCGCACAACAGCGCTGGGACCAGTCGTACGAGAGCCTCTCGTCGACCCATCAGTCCCAAGTCGACAGCCTGTACGCGGCCCAGACCGTCAAAGGAGGCTCGGACGCG
Organism: Halopelagius fulvigenes; assembly: GCF_055398025.1. Lineage (NCBI taxonomy): Archaea > Methanobacteriati > Methanobacteriota > Halobacteria > Halobacteriales > Haloferacaceae > Halopelagius > Halopelagius fulvigenes. Next base: position 34,568 of record NZ_AP043843.1, read on the forward strand.
AAGCCGACGTCCCAGCGGTACCTCGCGGTCATCACCGTGGACGACGGCGTCGACTCCGACTCTGAGTCGGACGACGAATTCAAGACGTTCAACGTTTCGAAGGCGCTGCGAGGGAGCGAGGGCACGTGGAGGGCCGTGCCGCTACCGAACAGCAGGTTCCTGTCGAGCAAGACGGTCGAGAACATCGCCACCCGGCTCCGCGACGAGGGAGTGTCGTTCGACAGCTTCGTCGACCGCTTCGGCGAGGATGCGGAACTCGTCGGCGTCGGCGTCGGCCGCGGGAGCATACGGGACAAAGAGGTCCTCGACGTGTACTACGACGATCTCACGGTCAAGTATCCCGTCGACGGTGACACCAAAACGAAGCAGTTCGACTTCCCGGCTGCGGTTCCGGCCTACGTGAAAGCGCCGAGCCGTCTCAACTCGCGGAAGAAGGGTTATTTCACCGTCAAGGCCAAGCTCCAGCAGGACGAGGAAGGTCTCGACCTCAGCGATGTCAACAAGAAGTCGGTCAGGCTGACTCCGTACCAACCGGTGGCACCGTCCCTCAATGGGATTCACGCCACCAAGGTGGAGGTGGACGGGGAAAAACTCATCGCGAAGTTCCCCGCGTCGAAGGTGACCCATCTCCTCGGAGACGGCAAGAGCAAATTCATCCTCTCGGGTGAATTCGACGTCGAGAGCGGATCGTCGTTCTACGGTGTCAACACGGTAAAGTGCAAAGGCAAGTGGAACAAAGAGGACGACAAGTCCGAACACAAATCGGACGAGAAGGACACCGGAGACTCCACGTCGGACGAGGACTTCGTCGGCTGGACGACGCAGCTGCTGAGCAGCTTTACCCCGAGTTAAGCTGACTCCTCCTCTCTCTGTTTCCCTTTCTGCGGTCCTTCTTGCAGTGTTTTTTCGCGACCGGCATCGAAGCGATAGTGACGACAGTTCTCGAAGAGGAACAGCCGCGGAGCGCTGGCATGGCGCTCGAACACAACGGGCGTGGTAGCGGCAACAGTCGGTACAGCCAACGATGACGAGCGATCGCCGTCGATTAACGTACGTGGTGTACCACGGCGAGACACCGGCTGAATCGACTATCGAGAACGCGTAGCGTGAAGCCCACCTATAGATCAACGTCTCGGAACCGCGGGTGACGGAGACGGCGTCGGGCGAGTGAGCTATCGGCTTCCGTAGCCCGTCCCGTCTTTCTCCGATGAGGTTGTGAAGAACACGTCAGCGATGCCGGGCATCCCGTCTTTCACCCAGATGGCGAGCGTGAACACGGTGAGGACGATTCCGAACGCCAGCATCGGTGACCACTGACGGGTTAGGAAGAATTGGAGGAAACTCGTGTGGTTGCCCTGCGGCCCCGGTAGTATCGGCCACAGCAAGAACCCGATACGTCCGACGTGTCCGTGCGAAAGCGGGCCGACAGCGTCGCCGAGAAGGTGAGAGGCGTACCCGACGCCGAATGCGGTGACGAGGCTTCGAGAACGAACGTCGTCAAAGGCTATCCAGAGGATGCCGACGACGAGTGCGAACGTGAAAATCGAGTGGGTGAAGCTCCGCCCCGACGCCAACACGTCGAACGTCCACGCGGCGGGTTTGTCTATGAGGTCAGGAAACTGCGTCCCAAAGACGAGTGCGAGCACAGGTACACCCGCTGGAGGGCGATGAGCGCGTATTCGAGAGCCGATCGAATAGAGAAGATAGCCGAACGCAGCGTGAGCCCACGGAAGCATTAGCTCTTCGTCCCCGTCGAACGTGCATAGGTGCTTCGTTCGTACGACCACTCGTATCTCCGACCCGAAAACTACGTATAGGTGGCGAACGCCACCGACAACCATGGCCGTCACTCGACGCGAGCGGTTCGTCTACGCCCAACTCGCGTGGATGCTCGCCGGTTTGTTCGTACTGAGTGTCCTCAGTGCGTTCTCGTACGAGTTATTCTTCGTCGTTTCGCTGATCGGTTTTCTCGCCGTCACGGAACTCACCGCGCCCTTCTCGGTCACGCCACGGTGGCGACGTCGTCTGCGGTGGATAACCGTCCTCGGAATCATCGGCTTCGGATACGTCGTTGTCCGCAGGATACTCGCAATTCTCCCAATAGAGGTGATCTGAGTGCGCCTCCCAGATATGGATACTCCGCAGGCGCTTCTCGTCGGCCTTGTCGCCGTCTGCATCGTCGCCCTTATCTTCGCCGCAACGATGTCGTCCGCAGCCTTCGGCGTGTACAACGCGGAGTGGGATGGATCGTCGACCGTTCGCTCCACAGCGACGGAGGCGGGCGCGACAACGACTGTCGCACTCGAGACAGACGAGTACGACGATGTCAACCCGAACGAGACCGTGGCGTTCGTCATCGCGCCCGACAGTACGTACACTGACGAGGAGGCGGACCGACTCCGCAAGTTTGTCGAGGCCGGTGGGACACTCGTCGTCGCAGAGGACTACGGAAACACTGGAAACGATCTATTAGCGGACCTCGGCGTCGAGACGCGTTTTGACGGCCGGACTGTTCATGATTTGCGTTACCATGGTCCAACGACGGCGATGCCGGAGGCGACGAACGTCAGCGACAACGCGACGACCGAGGGCGTCGAATCCATCATGCTGAACCACGGGACGGTCCTCAACAACACGAATGGGACGGTACTGGTCCGAACGTCCTCGTTCGCCTACCTCGATACTGACGGCGACGACGAACCGGACCAGGACGAACCCTTCCGGTCGTACCCCGTCGTCGCCGCCGATCAGGTGGGGGAGGGACGCGTCATCGCCGTCAGCGACCCCAGTCTGTTCATCAACGCGATGCAGAAACGCGCGGACAACCCGCGTTTCGTCTCGGGACTCGTCGACGGCCACGAAACCGTACTGTTGGACTACTCGCACTCGGAGTCCCAACCGCCGCTTCGCGTCGCCCTCATTCGACTACAGGACTCGTCGGCCATGCAGGTCGGTCTCGGTCTCTTTGGCTTACTCGTCGTCGGCCTTCGACAGTCCGGTCGCCTCCCGACGCTCTCGTCGTCGCCTGCCGACTCGGAACGACCCGGCGACAGTGCGTCGATAGCAGAACCTAACACAGAGCGGAGAGAAGGTGACGAAGATGAATGAGCCTGTAGAACTCTACGACACGATTCGCGAGGAGGTCGGAACGGTTCTCATCGGGAACGACGATATTCTCGAGGGACTCACCGTCTCGCTGCTTACTCGCGGACACCTCCTTCTCGAAGGTGTCCCCGGTATCGGGAAGACCATGACAGCGAACCTGTTCGCTCGGGCGACTGGATTGGACTACAACCGCATCCAGTTCACGCCAGACATCCTTCCGGCAGACATCACCGGCACGGAGATCTACCGCGAACAGACCGGTGAGTTCGAGGTGCGTCGCGGTCCCGTCTTCTCGAATCTCGTCGTTGCGGACGAGATAAACCGCGCGACGCCGAAAGCACAGAGCGCGCTTCTCGAATCGATGCAGGAGCGACAGGTAACTATCGGCGGGGAGACGTTCTCGCTCCCCGACCCGTTCATGGTCGTCGCGACGCAGAACCCTATCGAGATGGACGGGACATTCGAACTCCCGGAGGCCCAACGGGACCGATTCCAACTCAAGTACACGATGGATCATCTGGAGTGGAGCGACGAGCGACGATTTATCGACCGCTTCCACTCCCGTCCAGAACTCAGCGCCACGGACGTCGAACAGGTCGTCAGTATCGATGATCTGTTTAATGCACAGCAGTTCGTCGAGGAGGTCCACGTCGCCGAGGCCGTCCGCGATTTCCTCTTAGACATAGTGACTGCGACGCGGGAGTCCACGGAGATTCAACACGGCGCATCCACGCGTGCAACGCTCTCGCTTCTCAACGCGACGAAGGCGTACGCGGCGATTCAGGGGCGCAACTACGTGATTCCGGACGATATCCTCACGATGGTCGAGCCGGCGCTCGTCCACCGTATCATCCTCACGACCGACGCTGAACTCAACGAGAGGGACCCGGCGGACGTTCTCCGAACGGTCGTCGAGTCAGTGGACCCCCCGGAGGGGAGCATCGACATCCCCGAAGGACAGTGACAGCAGTTCCGTCAAGTCGATTCGTCTAAGCGCCCTCGATTCAAGCGGATTTTTCGCCGTCTATCCGCTACTTGGCCGCTGTCGGTGATATTCAGGTCCATAATGTTTCTTAATTAATACTCGGCGTTACAGTGTTATGTTCGTAACTGTTCGCGGCAATACATTAGACGAGTGTATTTCCGCCGAGCCGAGGTAGTACTTATTGAGTAACAAAACGAGCCTCATGCGAAACGAGCGTAGCAGAAGGCTCTCGGATACCACCGTGGCTCAGTTCCGTCTGATCATCACCGGTTTCGGACGGACTCGCCAGATCCGCCGTCCGCCTCAACTTGGCCGGCGGGCCACCGGTATGTCAGGACGACTCGGCCATCATCGAGGCGTGACGCGTCGGCTGTGACAGCCGTACCGAACTCCGTCGTGATGCCGACGGCGAGAAACGAGTTGACGGGATGGTCAAAGTCGGCCGACGACCCGAACGCCGGGTCAGATAGTTCGACAGTCACGTGGGTACCGTCGTCCGTCGCTTCGACCGTCGATTCGGCCGACCGGGCGAGCTCGAACGTCTCGACGAGAGCCTCACAGAGACGAGCGACGACTGCTTCTGGTTCGTCGTCTCCATCTAGGGGGTCGCTCTCGTCGAACTCGCGGTAGAGCTCTGCGCCGCTGGGGACGAACGCCACGCCCGACGTCGTCGCGTCGTCGCTGACGACGAACGGGCCGTCGAGGTCCACGCCTGACGGAACGCCCTCGACAGGGGTTCGCGGAACGTAGACGCGCGGACCGTCCTCAGTTCGGACGTACGTCCGCCGGTCCGAGAGGTTCAATTGGTCGACGACGGCCCGTTCGTTCGTCAGTAACGGCGAAACCACCGCCTCGCCGACGTCCGCGGGGACGAACCGTTCGGGCGTGAGATACCACGTCAACACGCTGGCGAAGATGCCCGTCGCAGCGACGGCGACGAGAGGGCCGCGAACGCTCGGGACGAGAGCGGCAATGCCGCCTGCGATGAGACCAACAACGGCGAGACCGAGGGCTGTCCGCCGATGTCGTGACCGACGGCTCTGGGCGTACTGTTCACGGAGACGCTCGTTCTCGGCTTTGAGTCGGCGCACCTCCGAAGCGTCAGTCGCTTCGTCACCGTCGGTCTTCTCATTCTGATTCGCCGTTCGACGGACGCGGCGAGCGTCTCCTCTCTCGGTGTTCTTCGGGTTCGTCTGTTCGGCGGGCGATCCCTCGGACGTGCCGTTTTTGGCTCGTCGCTCTCTCTTGTTGTCGTTGTTCACGTGTTACCCTCCGTTAACATATCGAGCTGAAGTGCACCGTACCGGTGTAGTAGGTAGCCAAGGCCGCCGGTGACAGCGATCAGTACGGCAGCCGACCAAAGCGTGCTGACGTTGCGGGCCACCGCCGTGACACCGCCAGTGAAGACCACGAGGGCGACGGCTAACGCGACCCCGTCCCTTATGCGGCGATCGGCGCCGAGGTCGGTTGCGAGATACGCGAACGACCCCGCTTCGAGGAGGGCGACGGTGACTAACGCCGGCTCCCACGTAAGTGCGAGTGTGACGAGGTGCGCTATCGCGACGCCGTAGTACCGCGTGCTTACCGCGGTGACGATAGCGACGGCGAACGCCAAGAGGATGCCACCCATGCCGGTGAGGGACCACCACGCCGCCGCGATGCTCGCGGTTCCACCAAGGAGGAGGACGAATCGAATCGCTCGGTCCCTACGCTCGGGCATGGTTCTCACCTCCGTTTAGACCCTCGTCGTCGCGCTCGTTCTGCCTCGCTTCGAGGACTGCGGTACGCCGCTCTCCGGGTGCAACCTCGTACGCGTGGACACCCGGCATCGCATTGAGTTGCTTCCGGAACGTCTCGAAGTCGACGTAGCGCTCGTACGTCCGTTCTGTGTCCGCCCAGCTACCGTCGAAGAGGACTGTCGGTGTCAGAAAGACAGTGACGAGCGTTCCCTCGCTGACGGTCGCTTTCACCGCCTCTCGGGTCTCTTGCGGTCGAGTGTCGTCCGTACAGATTACGGTCCACCCGCGGGTCAATTCCGTCGACGTCTTCACCCGAAGTCCGTTAAACAAGGGTTCCGAGTCGAACCGTTGGGTGTATGATCCGGACGCCTCGAAGAACGGTCGGAGCACCGTCGCGAACTCGTTGTCCTGTGCGCTCAGTCTTGCTCCGATTTGCTGTGCGACGTTAGACGGCGTTCCCGTCCACCCCTCGTTGTGCCGCCTACTCCGCGTCTCGGCGACGCGGTCTCGGTCGGCGTTCAGAACGCGGCGACACTGGCGATAATGCCGCGGTGTCTCGCGGATATCGCTGTCGAACTGGATGCCGCCTTCGTCGATGAGCGTTAGCCCGACGGGGTCGTAGTCACGTTCGAGTATCTGCAGGATACCGAGAGCGACTTCGCGCATGTAGTCGGACTTCTTCCGGCCCGGTGGCCCGTCGTTCATCGACTCGTGGCGGTCGAGGAATATTCGCGTCTGGTTTGACGACTCGTCTTCGAGCTCTCGGACGTACGCGTCGCCGAGGCGAGCGGTCGAGTTCCAGTCGATTCGACTCAGTGAGTCACCGGGAATATACCGCCGAATCCCCATTACGTCCGTTCCGGACCCGCTCTGATTGTTCGGATGCTCGCCGTACAGCTTTGCGGCGAGGTCGTCGCCGCCGACTTGTAGGTCAGAGAGTGACGCTGTCTCTACGACGATACTCGTGTGTTCGGATCGTCCGACGCGTTGTTCGAAGAGACCGCTCTCGTCGGTGTAGTTACACTGCAACTCAGGCAGTTCGTATTGACCGGCGAGGGGTGCCGAGAACGTGCACGTCGTCTCCGCTTGGTTCGTTTCGGGCCCGACCATCAGCGTCGGCCGTTCTCCGTCGACGCCGACCGGCCACTCAACCGTTACCGAGGCGGAGAGGCGCTGCGTCTCCTCGAATTCGATAGCGACCGTGAGCGTTCCTCTCTCGTTCGGTTGGAGAGCTAGCTGTTCCGTCGCTACGCTCACCGAGAGCGATTCGTCGCACGCGACGAAGCGTGACACTGCGCGGTGTTGAACAACGAGAAGCCATGCACAGAGCGTCGCAGCACCAACGACGGCCAGAGGCCTGTCGCCGAGGACGCCGACGAGAAGCAGCGTTCCGGCCGTGCCGATAACTGCGTGTCCTCGTCGGGTCAACTCCATAGATACTCATCTGGGCGTCCTCCATTGAATGTTTTGCTCTCGACAACGGAAGAACATATATGCCGTCACCACGAGAACATCATCGTGCAAGGCTCTCGTCGATCGCTTGCAGTCGCCCTCCTGTTCGCCCTCTCTCTGGTCGGAAGTGGAATCGTTGGTCCCGCAGTAGCGCAGACGCAAGCCGCCGAACCAAAGGGAGCTGACGACTTCGCACAACAGTCGCCACCCGCAAACGCCACGGAGACAAACGATTCGGCGACGAACACGGAGACAAACGACTCGACGACGAACAACTCGACCGTTCGTCACGTGAACCCTGACAACGTGAGCAACGAAGAGACGCTCACGGAGTTACGGGGCGCTCTCTCCGATCGGATGGCCGCCCGCCTCAACGAGAGTAGCATCAAAATCAGCGAGGGAGAATACGCCAGTGCACGGGGTGAACTGGACGAGGAGTTCCTCGAGTCGTTGGAGAAGTACGAGGAAGTCGAAGTGGAGCTTAGTGACGATGCCAATGTGACGGCTGGCGACTTCGAGCGCGCGCGGAATAGCACAGTAAACTTCTCGCTGGCGGCCCAAGACTTCAATCAGACGTACGAAGCGTACCAGGACGCCAAACGCCGCGGCGACGAGGAAAAGGCCAGACAACTGGCTCATCGCTTGAACAACATCTCGACGCAGGCCGAACGTTCGGCAGACCGCCTTAACGAGACGTACGCGAACCTGAGTGAGGAGACGAAACAAAACTTCTCTGACCAACGGGAGCAGATCGCGGCGGTGAAGGAGAACATCTCCGCCACCGGCAACCAAGTCGTGATGACAGAACTCCGAGCGACAACGCTGCGGCTCACCGCCAACGACTCCAACGCCTCATTCGTCGATCCGATGGGCATCAGCGGCCAACTCATAGCGGCCAACGGAAGTTCCGTCGCGAATCAGACAGTCACGATAGCCGTCGGCAATCGACGGTACGAGACGAAGACCGACGAAAAGGGCCAATTCGCGCTCGAGTATCGTCCGACCACGTTGTCCGTGAACGCCTCGAACGTAAGTGTCCGTTACGTCCCTACCGAGACGTCCCTCTATACAGCATCGAACGGGACGCTCCCAATCGACGTCAAGCAGGTGAACGCTACCGTCACCATCGACAATCAGACTGACCGTGTCGCGTACAACGAACAGGTGTCTGCGCGAGGGACGCTCTCGGTTGACGGCCGAGCCGTCCCGGGCTACCCACTCTCGCTAACGCTCGGTAACCAATCGCTTGCGACAAACCGTACGACGGCCAACGGGTCGTTTGCGGCGAACGAGTCGATTTCCGCGTCCGTTCCAACGGGCGAACGCCCGCTGCGCGTTGAGGGACCCCAGAACGGCAGCGCAGTCGCCGTCTCCACCCAGAGCGAAAGCATCGTTGTAGAACCGACACCGACAAACACGACGCTCTCAGTGCGGGCGAACGAATCAGATCTCATCGCGACCGGCCGACTGACCGTCGAAGGTGGACAAGGACTTGAGGGGAGATCAGTCCGCGTGTCGGTCGGTGGAGAGGCGATAGAACGCGTTGAAACCGACGCAGACGGTCGCTACGAGCTTCGAGTTGAGGCGGAGAACCTCAGCGGTTCGACGGTGAAGGCGACGTTCGAGGGTTCCGAATCCAACCTCGAGTCGTCGAATGCGACCGCTCCGCTCCCCGAGGAACTCAGGGGCCTTGAAGCAATCAATAGTCCAAACGGCTTCGTTGAATTACTTCTTAGCTGGGTGTTCAGGGGGCCCCTCCCCCCATCTCTCGTCTTCGGGATCGTGGCAGTAGTACTAGCCGCGGGAGGGTACGTACTCCATCGAATTCGATCCTCCGATGATGAGACGTCGGATGACGACGAGAGCGAGGAAGAACCCGAGGACGTACCCGAAGTGCTGTCTCCGACGGCGGTGTTCTCGACTGACGAACTGCTGGAACAAGGAGAATTCGAACGGGCGATTCGGCTGGCGTATCGTTCCGTACAGAACGCGGTGTCACCGATGCTCGATGGGTCACATCGGAGACAGACCCACCGCCAGTTCTACCGCGCCTGCCAACGCTCCGGTATCGCCGCCGGAGACGAACTCGATACGCTAGTCGAGACGTACGAGATGGCCGTCTACGGCGGACAAACGGAGGACGTGGGGCGGGTTCACGAGGCGGTGGAGGCCGCACAGAGACTCGTCCGGCAGTTCCAAACGGATAGTTCCGATGATTCCGAGTAGAACGCCGATGGGTCAGAGAGTTGGTTCTCTCGACGGTACTCCGCCGATTCGGGCATCCACCTCGTTCGGCGATTCTCACGCCCAGTCTGCGACTGGAGCGAACGCCGAGAGCGGAGTACAACGTCAGACGTATTTAAAAAAATTTATTACCATAGCTATGTATGAATTTGATAATATCATGTACTGTTTGGCGTTCAGAACGAGGCTTATTAGACAATCAGACAGTCAACTGACGGCACCGAAACTTTGATTTTAGTGTGCGGTGTCGTACATAACAACCTTAATTAGTTGACAGGACCGCGGTACGAGGTAAGGTGAAGAGCGGAGAAAGGGTGGGGAACCCACCAGGCAGAAAACAGTATGTCAGTAAGCAAAATGAAGAGATGTCAGAGATGAATTCAAACGGAGACAACGTAAACGGTCAAAGAAGGACAGTCCGCGACGCGGGGGACGTGGCGATGAACGCCACAGCAGTGGCGGACTCGACTTCCGGATCGACCATCCACGAGAACGGAACCAAGACAGAACAGCAGTATGCGAACGGCGAATCCGAACTCCGGCGCGATCCGGATGAAGGATACCTCATCACGCCGGAGAGTGATCTCGAACCGACGCTCTCGGTCGTCATTCCGACGTTGAACGAGGAGCAGGGAATCGCCGAGTGCATCAACCGCGTCAAGTCGGCGGTGGAGACGATGAAAGTGCCGACGGAGATCGTCGTCACCGACAGTTCGACCGACAGGACGCCCGAGATCGCGGAGTCGATGGGCGGGCACGTCGTTGAACCGACCGAAGCGGGGTACGGCGCGGCCTACCTCCACGGATTCGAACAAGCCCGGGGGGACTACATCGCCATCGGCGACGCCGACACGACGTATGACTTCGAAGAGCTGCCGAAGCTGTACGACCTCGTCGCGGACGGCGACGCGGACATGGCGATGGGAAGCCGCCTCGGCGGCGAAATCAAATCCGGGGCGATGCCGCCGCTTCATCAGTACATCGGCAATCCCCTCCTGACGAAGTTCCTGAACACGTTCTACGACGCCGGAGTGAGCGACGCTCACAGCGGATTCCGCGTCATCGACGCCGACGCTCTCGAGCAGATGGACCTCCAATCGACCGGAATGGAGTTTGCCAGCGAGATGATAATGCAGGCGGGGGCGAACGACTTAGAGATCGCGGAGCGACCCATCACGTACCACGAGCGGACCGGGGAAGCGACGCTCGATAGTTTCCGCGACGGCTGGCGACACATCCGGTTCATGCTGGTCAACGCGCCGGGGTACCTCTTCTCGGCCCCGGCGGTCGGATTCTCGCTCGTCGGCCTGTTGACGATATTCGGGTCACTCCTCGGCGCCGAGGTCTACGGCGTCAACTTCGGAATGCAGACCGCCTTTGCAGGGTGCGTCCTCACCGTCATCGGCCACCAGGTCGGATCGTTCGCGCTGTTCAGTTCCTACACGACCGACCCCATCCGCAAGCCGAGCGACCCCATCACGAAGCGACTGCGCGATAGTTTCCGCCTCGAACACGGCGCGACTCTCGGGCTCCTCCTCTGCGGCGTCGGCGCCCTCTATGTCGCCGCCGCTCTCGCTCGGTGGGCCAGTACCGGATACACGCAACTGCCGGCCCCGATGCCGAACCTGTTTGCGATGACAATCATCATCCTCGGCGTTCAAACCGTGTTCAGTTCGTTCTTCCTGAGCATGGTGGCGAACGGAACGTCGCAGGTGAACTGAGCGAAGCGTAGAGCGAAGACACCGTACGCACGATCACCGTCGGTTCGACGGTTCTCCTTTTGCGGCAGTTCTCCTGCGCGTTCGCCTCTCCCGGCGGAGTGTGCGGTATTGCTGTTCATCTATCGGAGAGATGATTGGACAGGATAGATTCGGAGAGCGTCCTCTTCTCGCCCGCGGATGCTTCACTCGCGGCCGCTTCCGTCTGAATTCTTCGTACTTCGGTTTTCCGGTACTAGATATCCGATACGTAGATGACCATCGATTTTAACGAGTGACAATCCAAAATCAGCGTATTTAGGCTAAGAAACCTCACGTATGTAGTTAGATAGGAATCGTACTAAAATAGTGTGTTCTTTTCGGGAGAGTACAAGATATTTTGTTCGCTAGAGGGTGTGCCCGCCCGTCCGAGAGGGAAATAGGCGAGAAAGCGTCTCGGGGGGTCGAGTAGGTCACCGTTCGGAGCCCGTTCCGGCCGGAATTACTTTGTCCTGCCTCGAACGATGGGTCAATATGGTCTCGCTTGGCGCCACAGGAATTGACCGAGAGACGTTTCTCGACATCGTCGTGAACATCATACCGATGGGTATCCTCGCGTTCTTCGTCGTGTTCTTCCTTCTCTACATGCCGTGGGAGGAGAACCTCTTTCTCACCGCCCTGAGTCACTTCCTCACGATATTCCCGCTTCTGATGCTCATCTTGGTCACCTACATCTCGGCCAGAGTCATCAGCCGCGACCAGCACGCCTGAAACGGGGAACCGAGCGCCGAGCAACGATTTGGGCGAAAGGGACGATTTCTGCCGCGCCGACGGCCGTCAAGGTAAAGCGAACTGAGCGTCTATCAGTGGTGGGTGGTAACATAGTACACCAGGGACGACCGAACCGACGGAGACGGCCTGACGCGAACGGGTGACTGGCCGACGTTCACGACGGTTGACTGCCAGACGGAGAGCGTCGAACCGCGGACATCGGAACGAGCAAACGAGTTCGTCCGGAGCTAACACGGAACCCATCCGCCAGCGGTGTTTCGTCATCATCTCGCGTGCCATTTACGCTGCGACCTCCCTCGTCGTCGGTTCGGGACGCTGACGACGGGATGCGGTCGTTTTTTGCGGTGCTCGCCGCCGCGTCCGTGTTACAGTGTTATGTCTGTAACGTACTGTTCAGTCGCGGTGGGATTCAGCCTCGAGTACTATTCCGTCGAGGCGTTCTGTCGGTAGTCCTCTATGAGAGTCTTCGCTCGACGGATTCGCTCCCGAGGCGACCCCTCCGCTTCGTCCTCCAGTTCGTCCAGTTGGTGCTCGACTTCGCGCAGGCGGTCGTCGTGCGGGCGGGTGTCCTGCGTCTTGTCACCGCCAACGATCTCCTTTAGCCCGTCGGAGAGCGACATGAGGGGCTCTCTGACGTTGCTCTCGGCTTCGTCGCCGGCGCGTTCAATCTCCTCGCGGGCGCGAGCGATTTTGTCGGTCACGGTCGTAACTCGGGTTAGCCGCGGATAGATTCGTCGGCCCTCCCCCACCGTCGCGGCGTCGAGTCTCGCGAGTCTCGCGCGGTGCGGGCCGTCAGTCGAAGTTGAGCGTCTGCCCCTCCAGCGCCGACTCGATGAGCATCCGGTGGCCCCGCCGAAGGCGTTCGGAGAGCGCCTGGTGGCTGATTCCGAACTCCCCGGCGAGCTCCTCCATCGTCGTCCGGCGAGGAATCTCGAAGTAGCCCTTCTCGACGGCCTTCAGCAGCGTCTCGTACTGTTCTTCGGTGAGTTCGCCCGGACTCGCGGTCTGCGGGTCCATCTTCGTTATTCGGGCGACGTCCACCGAGAAGCCGTGGTCCGTCGTGTCGTCTACGACCTTCGAGATGTCGTCGCGGTCGAGCACCAGCAGTCGGAGGACCCACTCGTCGTCCTCGCCGGAGGCGGAGATGATCTGCCCGTCGCGTTGGAAGATAATCTCCCGGAGGACGAACAGGCGCGGGGAGTCCCAATCGATCTCGTAGAGCCAACTCTCGGCGCGTTGGGAGACCGCCTCGAAGTCGTCTACGCTCGGATCGCCGTCGAACGCCGCCTCTATCTCCTCCTGGGGCGCGCCCCACGCGCGGACGTAAGCCATCGAGACGGATCGGTCCGCGGCGACCGACTGGATCATCTCGAATCGGAGGTTCGGTACCACCTCGAACGCGTGTTCGAAGGCTAAATCGCAAGCAGGAATGCGGACTGTCACGAGACTCATGGTAGTTTTTCAGATCAACGTACGGCTCCGGTATATGCGTTATTCCCACCGGGCAACACAGTCTACGAGGCGAATAGACGCAGGACGATTTCTCCGACGGACGAGTACTCGACTCGAGACTAATGAAAAATCGGTTTGCGGTGCGCGCGGTCCGGAAAAAATCCGTCCCGGCGACGTCGCCACCCCAATCCAACGGGCCGAGGGGTTTTCGCTCGTCACCGGTCCGAACCGAACCACGCGCCGAGTGCGAGTCCGTACACGACGTGACTCACGTGGAACACGAATCGCTCGTCCTCGTCGAGGTCCAACTGCAGGACGCGCCGTATCAACGTCGCGGTTCCGAACACCGAGAGGAGGACGCCGTAGACGAGGCCCAACACCGTGGTCTTCTGCTCGGTCATGACCTGACTCCGTTCGTCGGCCTCCCCGCCGTCCCGCGGTGCGGAGGAGTCCGACGGCGCGGAGACGAGTACGCCGAACATCCCGCCGGAGACGATGCCGTAGAACAGGTGGAGTATCGCCCCGGGAACGAGGTGGTCCTCCGGTTCGCCCCCGCTCACGTACTTCGCCCAGAACCACGACGTCGGCGGGGGCGACTGGGAGATGGAGATTCGGAAACAGGACATCACGATCGTAGCGACTCCGCCGGCGGCAAGGCCCTTCACGCCGCCTCTCACGCGACGGTGTTCGAAGAGGCTCGTCAGCGTCGGTTCGAAGAGCCTCGCGTCCTCGTCGCCGGAGTCGGTCGCCTGCGCGTGTTCTGGTGAAGTCATCGTACTCAGGGCGTACCTCTCGGCCGGGGATTCGCATCGTACCGGATAAACGCTTCCGGCCCTCCCTCGGGCGGACGACGTTCGGCGGCCCGTTCGTACTCGCGGACGTTTCAGTCCATCGGCCGAAGGTTGAATAGCCTCGTCCACGGAGCAACGTATATACGCCGGGTAGAGCGGGGACTAACGCGCCGATGGACGATTCCCGGCACGGAAGCGCTCGTCGGGCGCACCCGGTCCGACGAGGACGATACACCATGAGTTCACAACGACACACACAGGCTATCGGAGAGGAGGCCGTTGCCAGTCAGGACGAGGTAGACGCGCTACTTGATGAGTACGTCATCGACCGAGAGGACCACGTGAACGCGCCTGCGTACGTCATCCGCCCGGACGACGTACAGAACGTCCTCTCGACGCTCAAAAACGAGGCTGGATTCGACCACCTCTCCTGTCTCACGGCGCAGGAGTACGGCGACCGCTACGAATCCATCTACCACCTCACGAGTTACGACGACCGGACCCGAGAGGTCAGCATCGTCGTTCCGGCGGCGAAGGACGACCCGCGGAGTCAAACGGCGGTGCCCGTCTACGAGACGGCGAACTGGCACGAACGGGAGGCGTACGACCTCGTCGGCATCGAGTACGACGAGCATCCCGACATGCGTCGCATCCTCCTCCCCGAGACGTGGCAGGGTCACCCCCTGTCGATGGACTACGACCAGAACCGACCGCAGATCGTCTCGCTTCGGGAGAACACGTCGCTGCTCGATTCCAAGACGGAGACCGAGAACGACGACACGCTGTACATCAACATCGGGCCGCACCACCCGGCGACGCACGGCGTCCTCCACCTGAAGACCCACCTCGACGGCGAACAGGTCGCGGACGTCGAACCCGACATCGGCTACCTCCACCGCTGCGAGGAGCAGATGGCCCAGCAGGGGACCTACCGCCACCAGATAATCCCCTACTCCGACCGCTGGGACTACACGGCGAACATGCCGAACGAGTGGGCCGTCGCGCGGGCGATAGAGGACTTGGTGGACGTAGACGTGCCGGAGTACGCGCAGGTCCTGCGCACGATGTCGGTCGAACTCGGTCGGATGCTCGGTCACTTCCTCGCGCTCGGGACGTTCGCGCTGGACGTGTACGGCGACTTCACGGCCATCTTCCAGTATGCGATGCGTGACCGCGAGAAGGTCCAGAACATCTTAGAGGACCTCACCGGCCAGCGGATGATGTTCTACTACTTCCGCGTCGGCGGCGTCGTCTGGGACATCCCCGAACCCCGCGAGGAGTTCTTCGAGAAGGTGCGGGACTTCATGGACGACATCCCGCCGACGCTGGAGGAGTACCACGACCTGATGACGAACAACGAGATATTCCAGAAGCGAACGGTCAACACGGGCGTCCTTCCGCACGACGTGGCGAAGGATTACGGTGTAACCGGACCGGTCGCCCGCGGGTCGGGCGTCGATTACGACCTGCGCCGCGACGACCCCTACGGCTACTACCCCGAACTCGACTGGAACGTCGTCACGGAGGACACCTGCGACAACTTCGCTCGCGTCCTGGTGCGCATGCGCGAAGTCGAGGAGTCCGCCCGAATCGTCGAACAGTGCGTGGACCTCCTGCAGGACTGGCCCGAAGACGACCGAACCCTCCAGGCGAACGTCCCGCGGACGCTCCGCCCGGAGAACGACAAAGAGATCTACCGAGCGGTCGAAATCGCCAAGGGCGAATTGGGCGTCTACATCCGGTCGGACGGGACGGACTCGCCCGCCCGATTCAAGATTCGGAGTCCGTGTTACCACAACCTCTCTGCGCTCCCCATCATGTCGAACGGGGAGTACCTGCCGGACCTCATTGCGTCGCTGGGCAGTCTCGACATCGTCCTCGGCAGCGTGGACCGGTGACGCGTACGCCGGCGGGGTGACCGTCCGACTCCGCTCTCTCCACCTCGCCCGCGCCTACCGCCCCTCACTGCTGTTACTGCTTCACTCGTTAATTTTCTCGACGATATCGTCCGCGACGCTCCTCGCTTCGTCCTCGTCGTCCACCCCGTCCACGGGCACGAGGACGCTCTGGGTGTCCCAGTCGTCGTCGCCGCCGTCCGCCTCGTGACCGGTCCGGACTTCGCTCCCGTCGAGGACCGAACTCGCCGCCTTCGCCGCCCAGTCGGGCGTCCGAATCGTATCGAACTCGTCCGGGTCCTCGTAGCGGACGTGGTAGTAGTCATCTCCCTCTTCGACGGCCTCGATGGAGTGGTTCTCGGCCATACTGGGACGTTCGCTCGGCCCGGGAAAAAGTCGTCCGGCCGGGGTCGCACGGCCGGGGCGTTCACTCCCGCGTGCCGGGGTTCGAGAGGCCCTCGACGGCGGGGCCGTCGATGACGTCACCGTCCACCTCGAACCGCGACCCGTGGCAGGGGCAGTCCCACGACTTCTCCGCGTCGTTCCAGTTGACGATGCAGCCCATGTGCGTGCAGACGGCGGAGACGGCGTGGAGTTCGCCGTCATCGTCGCGGTAGAGGCCGTACGGTTTGCCGTCGTGGCGGACGATGCGGGACTCGCCCGCGGGCGGCGTCACCGTCCCGGAACCGAGCAGACCCTTCGCCCACCCCTCGACGAACTCCTTTGCGACGTGGACGTTCTCCTTGGCGGCCGTCTTGGCGCTCGATTTCGAGACGCGTTTCGGGTCGTACACCCCCTCGTAGGGGTTCGAACGGCCGAGTGCGAGGTCGGCGAGGAGTTCGCCCGCCGCCGTCCCGTTCGTCATGCCCCACCCGCCGAACCCGGTGCCGACGTAGACGCCGTCGGCTTTCGGACCGGCGCGTCCGACGTACGGAATCCGGTCGGGCGTCCCGTAGTCCTGCGTGGACCACCGGTACGGCATCGACTCGACGTCGAACTGCTCGTTGGCGTACCGTTCGAGGCGTCTGTACCGCTCGTTGCTGTCCGCGTGTCCGGTCTTGTGTCCCTCACCGCCGACGATGAGCAGGTCGTCCTCCCCGGCGACTTTCGTCCGAATCGTCCGTTCGGGCTCCTCAGCGCGGTAGTACATCCCCTCCGTCGGCGCGTCGTCGGTGCGAATCGTCAGCACGTACGAGCGGTGCGGGTACAGTCTGGAGAAGAACAGGCGGTGGTCGAGGATGGGGAAGTGCGTCGCGACGACGACGGCGTCGGCGGTCAGCGTCCCGCGGTCGGTGACGACGCGGTTCCTGCCGCCGGACTTGATCTCCGTGGCCTTCGTCTGCTCGAAGATGTCGTTTCCGGCGTCTTCGACGGCCTCGGCGAGGGCGAGCAGGTACTTTCGAGGGTGGAAGCGCGCTTGGTCCTCGACGCGAATCGCCGCCTCCACGTCGAATGGCAGGGGAGTGTCTTCGACGAACTCCGCGGGGATGTCGAGGGCCTTCGCGGCGTCCACCTCGTCGGAGATTTTAGCGCGCTTCTCGCTCGACTCCGTGTACGTGTACGCCGCCGTCCGGTCGAAGTCGCAGTCGATGTCGTACCGTTCGACCCTGTCTTTCACCGTCTCGATGGCCTCCTGGTTCGCGTCGGCGTACCGCCGCGCCTTCTCCGCGCCGAACTCCGAGCGGAGGTGGTCGTAGATGAGTCCGTGCTGGAGGGTCAACTTCGCCGTCGTCCGCCCGGTCACCCCCTCAACGATGCGTCCCGACTCCACGACGGCGACATTCGCACCCTCCTCGGAGAGTTTCGTCGCCGCGGTCAGTCCGGTGATGCCGCCGCCCACGACGACGACGTCCGCCTCTCCATCGCCGTCTAGCGGGGGGTACGACGTAGGGTCGGTCGTGGACATCCAGACCGACTCGGTCGGGTGCGATTCGGCGCCGTCCGGCGGGTTTGTGTCGCTCATGGTGAGTGGGAAGCGTATCGACCGCGAAAGCTAGTCAGAGCGTCTCACTATCGGCTGAAAAGCGTCGTGCCTGCGAGCGACGCCGCCGAATCGTCGAACCCGCCCGACGACAGTTCGGGGCCGGTTCGGAGGCGATTCGGCGAACGGCAGGTGGGACTAAGTACGAAAGCGCCCAACAGAGAGCCATGAGTAGTTACGGAGAGACTCCCGACGACGACGACGAGGCAGAGGTCAACGAACTCTCGTTCGGAACGACGCTGTATACGGAAGACGGAACGGAGGTTGGGACGATTCGCGGAATGACGAACGCCGGCGTGTTCGTCACGGTTCGAGAGGGGGCGGAGGAGCTCTCCGTCGAACACGCCCGTTCGGGGCACAACTTCGGGATGGCGGAACTCATGTGGCGGTGTACGAACTGCGGCGAGATGGGTGAGATAGACGAAGGCCTCCCGGGGAACTGTCCCAACTGTGGGACGGAGAAGGAGAACCTGATGTACTGGACCGAGGACTGACCGGCCCGAGACGAGCGTTCTCTCCCGTCCGCTTTGCGGAGTGACGGAAGTCGAGTTCTGCAGTTCGCAGACCGCGAGCGTGAAGTCTCGGCCCGAACGCGCGTTCCGGCTTTAGTTTGCAAGCATGGGCCTCTTGGACGGTGTGTTCGTATCTCACCCGATGGCATCTCGTAGAGCGTCGCAGTCGGCAGACGGATCGAGTAGCGGACAGAGTTCCTCGTTGAAGGCCCGCGGCAAGTCTATCGCCACGGACGTGGTGAAAGAGCGCGGGCGGGCGATGCTCAAGGAGGTTCTGAAGGAGGCGATGGTCGAGGCGATAGAGGAGTCGGACCGCTACGAACGCAAGGAAGTCGAAGAGAGCAGTTCCGCGGACGAGACAAAGCAGACCGAGTCGGACCAATCGTCCGAGTCCGACCAGTCCTCGTCTTCGTCCTCGAAGCTTTCGTGGATAGTGCTCGGCATGGGCCTCGCCGCCGTCTACCTCTGGCGGCGACAGATGTCCGACGGGGAGGGCGTCCAGAAGTCGATAACCGAGTGGAAGGACGACGGCGAGTCCTCCGAGGACGACGGCGGCCAGAGCGCCCTCTCGGAGGAGGAAGACGCCGGGTACGGAACCGCCGGCGACGAGGGGATGGAATCGGCCGAAGGCGTCGATACGGACGAGAGCGGACGCCCGAGCACCGAAGAGGACGACGACGAGGCGGCCGAGACGACTGAGACGCCCTGACGTCGTGCACGAGCGACTTTCTCGTTTTCGAGGGTAGTCGGGGACCGACGGCGGACTCGTCGTCGGGCCCGAACCGTCAGTGAGACGTGTGAAGAAGAGGCGTCGCGTCGGTCGCGGCGATACAGAGTTCGTTAGCCGTGCATCGGCATCATCGACTCGATCTCGTCGTCCAGCGCGAAGCGTCGGTTCACCTCGCGCATCGTCGCGCGTATCGAGCAGTAGTCGGCGACGCGTCGCTCCGCCGAGAGGAACGGTCGGGAACGGCGCTTCGGCAGATCGATCCTACGTTTGGGTTCGTCGAATAACATGGGCTAGTGTGTGAGGGAGTGGTGATGTTCGCGCGATACGGACGCCGCCGAGGGGGTTCGGAGGCGACTGCGGGGGGTACTCCGACCGGAGCGTCCCGTCGTCCGGTCCGAGGGGAACCGTCGCTCACCGGGGGAGGAGAGCGAACGGAGGCGGACTGACGGACGCTCGGGTCGGAGTCGGTACGGTGGGGGACACATCGTTGTGGTACTCCAAATGGAGGGGCCTCGGTGATACACCCTATGCCTGTATGTGTAGGGTGAGCGCGTCCGTCGAACGCGCGTACTTCCGAAGATACCGCCTTTCAGGCCGCAATACGCCGTATTCGGTAGTGTAAATCTGTTGGACGTTGCTTGCGAACAATAAACACACTCGCCGCGACGTGTCTCAGTCACTCGTCTCTCGACCGGTCGCCGACGTCGCCCGTCCACAGCGAGGACCACCCCCCGCCGAAGGACTGGGAGGTGCGTCCTCGGACGAACGCCAGGCAGACGAGCAACGAGCCGGAGAGGAGTGCGTTGGCCGTCGCGGCGGGAGGATGGGGAACGAGAAATGGTGCGGAGACCAACGGAATCGTGAGGAGCGCGTTCACTAACCTGAGCGGTCGCACGTGCTCCCAGAGGGCGACGAAGGAGACGCTCGCCGCGAGGACGCCGACGACGTGGTGGATGTCAGCCGCAAAGCCGTCGTACCCGACGAGACTCGGCGCGGCGACCAACCACGCGCCGACGAGGACGCTCAGCGATTGGCCCCACGCGTCCTGAACCTTCGGACCCACGACTACCCCTCGGACTCGTTCACCCGCGAGCGTACGTGCGACCCCTTCCAGAACGCGCGCCAGAGCGACCCTCGGTAGTTGTACACCTGTCGAAGGTACTGGAGGGAGGCTAGCGTCTCGTCTGTGGCCGTTCCAACGAGGGCGAGCGACGCCGCCGCCGCGAAGAGACACGGTGCCGACCATGCGCCGACGAGGACGGACTGCGCGACGAGTAGCGCGACGCTCGCGGCCCCGACGGTCAGAACGACGGCCCCGAAGAGGATGGCCACGCACGGTTGCGTCCGCCAGCGTTCCGGCCCTTCGAGCGTCGCCGTCGCGGCGACGGCGGCGAACCCGAGCGACCCCAACACCGAAACGGGTATCGAGAACACGTACGAGACGGGCGACGTCAGAACCGTCCGACTCGCGGTTCCGAATACGGGGTCCCAGACGGACGAGACGACGCCGAGTTGGAACGACGCGAGGTAGACCGTCGTCACCAGACCGAGCACTGAAAGCGCGACGCTCCGCCGCCGCTTTGAGGGGTTCGACGGGTTCGTTCGCCACCCGTGCGGAACTCGTTCCTCCCGCGTCATCGTTTGGGTCGGATCGTCGAGGAACCGAACTGACCGCTCTCTCCGACCGATGCGTCCGAAACCGGGGTTCGGTAATTGGTGTGTATTGTCATGGGTGCCTCGGACTCCTGCCGTCTGACGGTTCCTACCGTTACCACCGACAAAATCGTGATGGCTCTCCGCCACCCGGTCAGCGGTGGGACGCGCGTGACGCCTTCAGTATGAGACCGGAATCTCGGACGGCGGTGGGACGAGGCCCAGGAACACGGCGACGAGGTACACCGCGAGGACGATGGTGAACGCGAGCATCGCCGCCATGTAGTAGGTGAAGACACCTGACGCCGAGGTTATGCTAGGAAACCCCATACCATACTATTTCGTCTATCAGTGGTTAAACGATACGGCAGACTCGTTCGAGACGTTCACGAGTCCGAGAGAGAGACGCGTTCGTCCGCCTCTGCGGGCTCGTACACCGCCTCGATGCTGTGCACGTCGGTAACGCCGTGACGCCCCCTCGAACCGTACGATGTGGCCCGCCGGACGGCCGAACCGGCGGGTCGATCGCTCTCGCCCGTTCGGGGCCGAGGCGCGCCGTCACCTCACACGACCGTCGTCTCATCGGCGAGGTAGCCGAGAACCTCCTCGGCCCCGTCGCCCTCCGCGAGTTCCGTCACGCGTCGGCGCATCTCGTCGTCCTCTTCGCGGTTCGCCTCCAGGTTCTCTACGACGTCGTCGTCGAGGTCCAACGCCTCGGCGAGCTGAAGCAGCGAGTCGTAACACTGCACTTCGAGTTGTTCGACTTTCGCGCCGACGTCGAGGTAGTAAAGCGGCCGCGCCGCGTCGTTGAGTACGACGTTGTTGAACTGCTCTTTCTCCGCGAAGAACTCGTCGATGGCCCGAATCTCGTGCGTCTCGGGCTGACGATCGAGGGCGTCGAACACCGCCTCTAACCGTCCGACGTGCGTCTCCGTCTGGTCGCGGTGCGTCTGGAACGCCTCGTGGATGTCCTCGCGGAACGACCCGTCGGCCTGTTCGTCCAACGTCTCGATGTTCGCTTGGTCGGCCAACTCCGCCAGTTCCTCGCCGAGAGTCGTCTCGATATAGTACGCCCCCTTGAGTTCGTAGAAGAACAGGTCTCCGGCGTCTTCGATGTTCATGTACGGTACGGACTCGGTCGGAATTCGGTTAACTATTGCGGGAAAAATTCGACGAATCGGGAACGTTCAGAACGACTGTTGGAAGTCCTGCTCGTCGCCGACGGTTGGCGGGTCCCGGTCGCTGTACCGCGGTCGCCCCACCGCGTTCCGACTGACGCCGTTGAGGACGGCGTGTTGGAGCTCCTTGGAGGTGTTGTACGTCTCGCGTCCGGACGTTTCGAGGATGGGTCTGAGCATCTCGGAGTCGCCGCCGGGGTAGTCGACGACCACGTCGTCGAACTCCTCGAGGAGCTCCTCGGTCGTCACCGGGAACTCCTGTTCGCTGAACATCTCCTGAATTCGGTTCATCTCCAGCGAACGAAGCTCGTCGGTCGTCTCGAGGTCGTCGTCGTCGTTCATCACCCACTCTGTTCTCGGCAAAGCCACAAAAGTCTGCGGCCCGCACCGTCACCGCACCATCTTAGACCGTAGGCCTATGTACGAGGAGGCCGCTACCCCTAGTGAGACCGCTTCGGGAACCGCACCGTCACCGGCGGGGCGTTCCTTCCACCAACCAAACCCAATCATGAGCGAAAAACAAGAGAAGCCGTTCGTTACGCCGGACAAAGACGAGGTAATGACCGGAACGCAGGACGCCCGGAAGGGGAACACGGGCGTGGACACCCGCTTCAACTCGAAACTCCGACAGGCGTTCGGTTCGACGCCGTTCATCCTCACGAAGTTCGACAAGTTCATGGAGTGGGTCCGCGGGTCCTCGATGTTCATGCTGCAGTTCGGTATCGCCTGCTGTAGCATCGAGATGATGCACACGTACGCGATAAAGCACGACCTGGACCGCTTCGGGTCGGGCGTTCCGCGCGCGTCGCCGCGACAGGCGGACGTCATCATCATCCCGGGCACTATCGTCTCGAAGTTCACGCCTCGGATGAAGCGCGTGTACGACCAGATGCCCGAACCGAAGTTCGTCGTCGGCATGGGGTCGTGCACCATCTCGGGCGGCCCGTTCCAAGAGGGCTACAACGTCATCAAAGGCGCGGAGGAGGCCATCCCGGTGGACATCCACGTTCCCGGATGCCCGCCGCGCCCCGAGGCACTCGTCTACGGCGTCGCCAAACTGCAGGAGCGAATCGCCAACGGCGAATCGTCGCCGGTCGTCGTCAAACCGTACGAACTCGAACAGTTCGGCGACCTCTCGCGCGACGAGGTCGTCCAGGGTCTGGCCGAGGAAATAGACGAGGACGACTTGGTGATGCGGTACAACTGGGCCGATTCGCCGTAACGACCGCCGCAGAGACGCCTCGATCGGGGAGCGTCGAAGATTCTTCGCTCTGTCCCCGCCTCGTACCGACCGACCCGCGAGGAATTCCATTACACCGATATATCTGTAACGGGAACGGGTAACCGGAGGCGTCACTCAGGTATCGACGAACGAGTGCGCTCCGTCACTCCTTCCACGCGGCGACGGACACCCCCGGGTCCTCCGTCCCCGGCGGACAGACGATCCGACCGTACCGCGTCCCGTCGGAGGGGACGTTCGTGAACTCCAGCGTGGTCGACGGCGACGTGCAGTTCGCCTCGACGGTGGCCGACTCGATGCCGGCGTCCTGGTCGTTGGTGAACTTGACCACGAAGACGACGTCGCCGTTCTCCATCGTCTGTCGGTTCACGACGTCCACCGTGGGCGCGGTAGCCGAGTGCGTGGTGACCATCTGGAAGGCCGCGAAGGCGAACAACGACAGGGTGAACGCGACGCTGACGGCGATGATCACCTTCTCGGCGGTGGACGGCTCGTCGCGCAGTCCGCCGCCGTCCGCGCCGTCGCTCGACTCGCCCATCAGATGACCACCTCCCCGGCGCTGGCTCCGACAGAGGCGAGGAACGAGAGGACGACGACCTGCTGGACCGCCTCGGAGAGCGTCGTGTCGATGAAGTGCCCGAAGGCGGCGAGGAGGGCGACGGAGACGGTCGCCGCGACGGCGTAGGCGACGAACGTTATCCCCCACTGGTGGCCGCGCGAACGGGTCGAGACGCGCCCCTCCTGGTCTCGGAAACCGAGTTCGTGAAGGATGAGTTGCGAGACGACGAGGCTGACGGCGATGAGAAGCAACGCGTGGGCCCACTCATGTGGCTCGCTGTCTTCTCCATCTCCTCCGTCGGCGCGGCGGGGAACGCCACGAAGAGAGCACCGAGTGTGAAGACGGCGACGTTCTTCGGGAAGTCCGCCTCGCCGCTGGACGCCTCCCCCTCCTGGACGAGGAGGTTGGAGACGGAGGCTCCGAACCCCAGCGGAACGACCTGGATCAGACCGTGCCTGACGACGACCGGAAGCCGGTCGTTGAGCGTGAGGATGCCGAACAGGAGCAAAACGAGGTACGCGGTGACGAAGCCCTGAAGCAGGAGTTCGGAGAAGTCGGCGACGACGCGCCACCGACTCTGCTCGGAGGGGTCGCGGCCCTGAACGCGGAAGTTGACGTGTCTGGTGGTGACCGTGACCACCGCGAGGCCACGAGCGCGTAGACGAGAAGGTAACTCATCGGAAGCGTGGCGGTGAGCCACCACGTCTCCATCGTGTACAGGAGCGAGAGGCCGACGACCAGAAGTGCTCCCGCGACGCCCCGTCCTTGGTCCCGAAGTATCGATGCGTGCGCCTCTCTCATCGAGAGACTGTTCCGAAGCGGCTCCTAAATACGTGTCCGCCGCGCACCCCCGACGACAACCGAGGGCCGCGCCCCTACCGCGCGAAGGGCGTTACTCCGGAATCGGCTCTTCGCACTGCTCGCGGGCGCGGTCGGCGTACGCTCGTAAGGCGACGAGGAACTCCTTCGGCGTTATTCCCCGGTCGCTCGCCCGTTCCGCGGTTATGTTGAACTCCTGAATCAGCCACGTGAGGTCGTTTTCGTCCATGGTATCTCTTGGCGTGAGATACTACTCTCCATATATACTCTTGTTGGTTTTAGTATCATAATTTGGATTACACGATTGGTCGTTATACCGCCACATTTCCGATTCCGAAGGGCCGACGCGCGGAAACCGGAACGATAACGCGAGAGAGTGGTACCGAGCGGTCCGGTATCAGAACGGAACCGACGTGCCCAGAGCGTCCGGAAGACGCTACGAGAGGGGGCGGCGAGCGGCGAGTTTGCGCGCGAGCGTTCGGAAGTACGTCGTCCCGCCGAGTGCGACGGCGACGCCCCCCAGCGCGGTGAACACGATGTCGGTGACGATGTCCGAGACGCCGAAGACGATGAGAACCGACTGCGTGCCGAAGGCGTGCCCGAGTTTCGTCGCCGCGAACTCGACGACTTCCCACAGAACCGCCGCCGCCAGGGAGAATAGGACGAGGACGAGGGAGAGGTACGGTTCCGGGAGGGAGACGTCGTCGGAGTGGCGATTCGCCGTGACCACGACGGCGTAGGCGATGCCGGTGACCGTGAACGACGAGAACGCGTGGGTCAGGTAGTCCCACCACCAGACGTTCCGGTACGGGCCGAGCGTACCGATCGCGTGCAGGGTGGCGGCGGCGGTTATCAACAGGACGATGTGCAGGTCCATCCGGAGACCGACTTCGCGGCGGACGAGTGCGGGAAGCCAACTGACGGCGAAGGCGACGCCCGCGTTGAACGCGACGCCGAGGTTACCGCGGACGACGCCGAAAACCGCCAACCCGGCGAGGAGGAGTTGGAGAAAGCGCGTCAGGAGATACTCGTGACGGTCGGAGACGATCTGTCCCGAACGCTGCGCCATACCCGACCTACCGCCGGGAGGGAGGAGTATCTTCGGGCGGACGGGACGGAGACGCCGAGGACGCGCCTCCGCCGAGGCGCAGAGCGATCATCTGCGGCCGTTCGCCTTACGCCGGCGAGTACTCGGGCGACTGCTTCTCGATGATGTCGGCAATCTGTTCGAGTTCGCGGCCGACCGTCGCGACGACGTCGTCGAGAGTCACGATGCCGACGAGTTCGTCGTTCTCGTCGACGACGGGGAACCGACGGACGCTCGTGTCGCCCATCTGCTCTATCGCCTCGTAGCCTTCGATGTCGGAGTCGATGGTCTGTACGTCCTCGGTCATTATCTCCTCGGCGGAGGTGGACGAGACGTCCTTGCCGTCGGCGGCGGCGAAGGCGATGTCGCGGTCGGTCACGATGCCGACCGGTTTGTTGTCCTCTGCGATAATGACCGACCCGACCATCTCGGACTCCATCTGATCGGCGATGTCTTTGAGGTTCGTGTCTCTACTCGCTGTGACTGCGTCTTGGGTTGCGAGTTTACCGATAGGCATTGCAGTTGTCACTTCCGCCCGAGGGGTTACCAAGATAGTGCCTGCATTTAACCGAGAGCGGTTTCGTCGGGCGCGGACAGGGACGGGGTTTCGAGGGCGAACGCGCCGGTTCGGGTGGAATGGAGTCGGGCGAATCGGCCCGATAAGGGTTGGGAGGAACACCTGAATAGGAAGGCACAGCGCATAGTTGACACTAGTCTAACAGTTACGGCATGGCGCTCATCGACACGGCTATCGTTTTCGTCGTCAGTCTGCTCATCGGCGCGGCCGCGATTTACGTCGGCGCGCGCGTCATCGTCGGCGAAAGCGACTTCACGTACGCTCTCGTCTCGGCGCTGATCGCGTCGATAGTGTGGAGCGTCGTCGCCTTCTTCGTGGGGTGGGTGCCGTTCCTCGGGCCGCTACTGGCGCTCTTGGCGTACATCGGCGTCATCAACTGGCGCTACCCCGGAGGCTGGCTGCAGGCCGGCGGAATCGCGCTCGTCGCGTGGCTGATTTCGGTCGTCATCCTGTACATCCTCGTCACTGTCGGGTTCGTCGCGCCGGGTGCGACCGGTGTCGTCGGTGCGTGACGAGAGCCGGCGCGCCGGAGAGCCGTCCTCCCCGACGAACGAGGAGTCGTCGGTCAAGCGGTGGTTCCTGCTCGACGGGAATCGGTACGTCCTCGTCGCCCTCCTCGCTGCCGTCGAACTCGCGATACTGCTGGCTCTCGGGTGGACGGGCCTCGTTCCGATGACGTCCGAGAGCGCGAACAACAGCCTGTTCGCCACCGCGAACACGGGGCTGTTCACGCTCGTCACCATCACCATCTCTATCAACCAACTCATCCTCTCGCGGATACTCGGCACGCCGGAGCAGATTCGGACCCGGATGAACAGCGTCGAGTCGTTTCGCGACCGCCTCGACAAGATGGACCCGTCCCGGGAGATACCCCCCATCGAACCGCCGAAGTTCCTCCGCTTCGTCACGACGGTGCTCCGGGACCGAACGCGCGCGCTCGACGCCGCGTTCGAGGCGGAGAACCACGACGCGCGCGCGGAGAAACGGGTCCGCGAACTCGTCGATTCGCTCACCCTGCTGAGCGAACGCGTCGTCGGAAAAATCGAGCGCGAGGTCGAGAAGAGCCGGGCGAAGGACATGTACGTCTCCCTCGCGCCGGTTCTGAACAACAACTACTCCCAGCACATCCACTCGGCGCGGTTCCTCCGGACGACCCTCGACGGCGAACTGTCCGAGAGCGAGGATCGAGCGCTGGCCGAACTCGTCCACGTCCTCGAACAGGTGAACCTCACCCGCCACTACTTCAAGACGCTGTACACCCACGAGGAGTTGGCGACGCTGACGCAGGCGATGCTCCTGACGGGCGTTCCGGCGCTGTTCGTCACGTCGCTCGGCGTCCTCGCGTTCGGAGAGGGGGTGTCGCTCGCCCCGGCGGCGAACGTGTTCCTCGTGAGCGTCACGTTCACCGTCTCGACGATTCCGCTGTTGATCCTGTTCTCGTTCGTCCTCCGACTGACGACGGTGGCGATGCGGACGACGACGTACGGGACGTTCCTCCCCGCCGAAGAACTCCCCGGCGGCGAGTAAACAGTCCTTGTTACGGAGGTATCTCTGTAACACGCGCCGCGCCCGAATGTGACGAACCCGCACACACAGGCAGCGCGTTGATTGACAAATAACGAGTACCACTACTGGGTGCGATATGATTCCGACAGTACTACAGTTAGAAGCGGTGCCGGAGTTTCTCCAACAGACGATATCGCAGATAGTCGCGTTCTTACCGCGACTCGTCAGCGCGTTGGTCATCCTCATCATCGGATGGCTCATCGGCATCGTAGTGGGCAAAGTCGTACAGAAACTCGCCGACGGGGCCGACCTCGACAGACGCGTGCAGGGGACGCCTCTCGGCAATATGTTCAGCAGCGACAGCAGAGATAGCAGCGGGAGCGGAATATCCGGAGCGTTAGGCTCGTTAACCAAGTGGTTCATCATCGCACTCGCAGTGCTGGCGATGTCCAACGTGCTTGCGATTCCGCTGCTCTCGCGGTGGATCGCGCGGGCGGTGTCGTTCCTGCCCGCCTTCGTCGCAGGCGTGCTCATCATCCTGTTCGGGTTTATCTTCGCCGATTTCGTCGGCGACATGATAATGCGAACGCAGGCGGCGACGGAGACGGCCTACACCTCGTGGTTCGCCCTCGGGACGAGGATGTTCCTCTACTTCACCGTCGTCGTCATCGGCCTGGACACGATGGGCGTTGACGTGCAGATACTGTACCTGTTCGCACGCGCACTGGCGTGGGGACTCGCCGCAGCCATCGCCCTCGGCGTTGGTATCTCCGTCGGGGTGGGCGGTCACGAGTACGTCTCGAACAACATCGACCAGTGGATGAGTCGAGCGTCCAGTTCGACTCCCTCGCCGCAGTCTCAGCCCTCGGACGACTGACGTGGCGAGCGTCGAAGCGGCGAAGAAACCGGACCTCCTTTTTTCGACGGTCGCGGAGAACCAGACGGCCGCGAGGATTACCTACGGAAACGGCGCATCACATCGCGTCCGTCGCCCGATACCGCGCTGAGACGCACAGCGACCGGTCGCTCACTCCTCGTCGCTCCCGCGTTCCACGAGGCGGATGGGTTTGTCGCCGCCGACGTCCGTGTCCCCGTCTTCGGCGTACACCAATGCGAGGTCCTTCTCCTCGAACTCTTCTTCGAACTCCTCCCAACTGATCTCCTTGAGGTCCTCGTCGTCGCCGCGCATGCCGACTCGGAGGAGTCCGCTGTCGCCTTGGCCCTCGCTCTGCGGTTCGTGCGCCGGGTACCCGCCGTGGTTCTCGATGACCGTCCGCGCCAGCGTCGGTTCGGTCGCGCGTCTCACGTCGCCGTCGTCGGGGTCGTTCGACATGGTGTGCGGTGGATGGGTCGGAACGCACTTGGGTACTCCGGCTACGTCGGCTGCGACGGCGCACCGCGGACTGGCGGGGCGGACTGCGAAAAAAGCGGGATACTCCGACGGGAGGTCTTACGTCGCGGTGGAGGACGACGAGGACGTCGAGACGTAGACGTGGTCGTCGGTGATGCTCGTCACGCTCTCGGCTTCGACGGGATAGATGTCCTCGTCGTTGTCGTCGCTCCATCCGAGGGACTCCGCGATCTTCTCGGTGAGCGAGTGGTCGGGTTCGACGTAGAGGGTGTCACCCCGAACGTCCTTGACGTGCCCGACGTTCTCGCCGTCCTGATTGACGACCTGCTTGCCCTCGTCCTCCGAGGAGGGGCGGCGTTCGGGCGTCCCGGCGACGGCGTCGTCGGGACGCTGGTCGGAAGTCGAACTGTCGTCGGTGGAGCCGACCATGCCCTCGACGGAGCCTTCGGACTCGGTCATCCCCGCGTCGGACTCGTCGGTGATCCCCTCGCGGGAGCCTTCCGACCCGGTGATACCTTCGCCCGCGCGGTCAGACCCGGTGATTCCCTCGCTGGAACCCTCGGTGGTACCTTCGACATCGGTCCCCTCACGGGACTCTTGGGCGGCGAGGAGGTCAGACTCGAACTCGTAGTCGGAGACGACCTCGCTGGAGAGTTCCGTCTCCCGGATGGTCGTCGATTCGAGGGTCTCGCCTTCGGTGAACGTCCCGGTGAGGAGTTTCTGGACGGTGATGTCCTCCTCGACCATCGTCCTGACCGGCAGTTGGGTCCGGACGACCGCGCCTTCGTGGTACTCGCTGCGGATGTCGCCGCGTTCGATTATCTCGTTGGCTCCCACCTCGTCGCCGAACATACCGCTCTGCAGCACCGACCGCTGGACGTGTTCGGTATCGACGGTGGCCTCGATATCGTCGGACACGGTCGCGTCCGTCTCGGCGGCTTCGGTGTCGACGACTCGGCTCTCGACGACCAGTTCCTCCGTTCGCTCCTTGGTGAGTCGCCACTCCTCGTCGAGGGTGGCTTCGACGCCGACGTCCTCGTTCGGCGGGAAACTCGCGTCGTACCGACTGATGTCGTCCACCTCTATCGTCTCGGGGTCGTCGACGAGGAGTCCGAACTCCACGAGTTCGCGGTCGACGAGTTCCGCCTCGACGATTCGCTCGTCGGTGATTCGCCTGTCGACGACTTCGTTCTCGATCGTCGCCTCCTCGACGATGGTTCGCTCGACGACCTTCGTCTCGGTGACTTCGCTCGTCACCGTCTCGCCTTCGAGGAGGGCCTCCTCGAAGCCCTCGCTATCGACCGTGGCGCGCGTCTCCGCCTCGTCGCGGTCGACGACCTCGAAGTCGCCCTCGCCGTGGTAC
Organism: Halopelagius fulvigenes; assembly: GCF_055398025.1. Taxonomy (NCBI): domain Archaea; kingdom Methanobacteriati; phylum Methanobacteriota; class Halobacteria; order Halobacteriales; family Haloferacaceae; genus Halopelagius; species Halopelagius fulvigenes. The sequence goes on from NZ_AP043843.1 coordinate 65,276, forward strand.
ACGACGACGCGTTCGGACTGCTCCAGTTCTCGCCCGAAGTCGTCCCACGTCATCTCCTCGTGCGTGTCCGTCACCTCGGACTCCGGGACGATCTGAAGCTCGTTCGACTGCCCTTCGACGCCGGAGTAGCGGACCGGGATGGCGTCGTGGTCCTCCTCCTCTATCCATCCTCGTACCGTGTCGTGGTCTCTTGTCATTCGACTCTCGCGACCGGTATCATTTTCTCTAGACATAAGACGTTCACTCACATCTTCGGCGCGAACTGCCTTATGCGCGGGGGCCAATTCGAACCGTTTTCGGACGTTTCAAAGCCGCTACCGGTAAAGTTCCACTACAGTCGCCGTCGAGCTGAAGAGTCGAACGGCGGGGGCGACGGGGGTGTCCGGGGCTGGAACGCGACCGAAATCGACCGCGAGGGCCACAACAACTACCTACATTACCGACCCAACGCGGAACAGCGATGGCAACCGTACCGCGGATTATCGACATCAGGGACAACCTCGAACGCGCCCGCGAGGAGAGCGACGGGGATATCGACGACGAACTCGACGCCGTCGAAGAACAGATAGCGGAGTACACGGAGCGAACGGAGACGGAGGGAACGGACGAGGAGGGCGTCCTCGACACCGTGGACAACCGCCTACTCAAGTTGGAGACGCGCGCCGACGGCGCCGTCGAAGAGCAGTTACACGCCGCGCGCAACCGGATTCACCTCTTCCGGAACGCGCGGTCCGGGGCGGTGGACGGCGTCTCCGTCATCGACGTGGAGACGAGGGTCGCCGACGCCGGGACGGACAGAATCGAGGACGACGCGGCGGGCGAGGAAGTCGAGTTCTGGGTCGTCCTCGCGAACGACGGCGAGGAACGGTCGGTGACGGTCGAGATACCGTTCTACCGCGACGACGAGGAGATAACGCGGGTGAGAGGCGAGTCGATACGCCTCGGCGCGAACGAACAGGAGACGGTCACGCTCATCACAGAGGTGCCGCAGGAAGCGGAGTACTACACGGTCGATATCGCCACCTCCGGATCGGCCGACGCCTCGTCGTCCGTCACCGAGCGGTGACTGCGTCGGCGTTTCGCCGTCCCTCTCCCCCTCACCGGTCGAGTTCGACCGGGCAGTCGCAGCGGTCGCGTTCGAGGAGTTCCCGGGGAGTGTAGCGCGCGCCGCACTCCTCGCAGAGAATCCGGATTTCGACGTACGCGCTCGGACTCGCTATTGAGAAGAGGCCGGCGTCGCGGAGCCTCCGGACCGTCTCGTCCACGACGACCCTGATTCGGTTCCGGAACGCTTCGATCCTGTCCACGTCGCGTTCGACTCTCGACGACGGGCCGGTCTCCCGTTCGTACTCCTCCTCTAAACAGTTCTTCAGGTGTCGGTACACCGTCTGGTGGGTGACGAAGTCGTCCCGTACCTCCGCGACGGAGACGCCCTCGAACTCCAGTCGGTTCTCGGCCTGCACCCGGTGGCCGGCGCTCGACTCCTCGTCGGTCAGGAGGCGGTAGACGTTCTCTACCTCGCCTTCAAGGGGGTTCATGCCGGCGTCGAACATGGCGGACTCCACCACTCGCTGGTTGAAGTGGTCGGCCAACTCGCGCAGACTGTAGCGGTCCTCCCCCTCGGTCGTCCAGAGAACGCCCAGTTCCCGCGAGATGTCCCCGAGGCCGTACCGGTCGGCGACGCTGCCGACCTTACAACCGCAGTGTACCCTCGGGGGCGGGCCGCGCAGGGATGCCGCTTCGTCGGTCATTCCGTTATCGGTGCTTGGTGACTGAGCCCATTAAGCGCACGGGTGACGCCGCCGCCGTCGGCTAAACTGCAGGCAGTAGCCTCTTACTCCGCTGGTTTGGGCTTCCTATGAGAAACCATGTCGAACCACGAGGACGCGATTCGCGGGGGGCGAAGCGACGGCGCGGCGACGGACGTACGACGCCGAGGGGGTGCGGGCCGGTGACCGACCCCGAGTTGGGCGTCTCCCTCAGCGGCGAGGAACACGACCCGAACACGCTGGTCGATACGGCCGTCGCGGCGGAGGAGGCCGGATTCTCCTTCGCACTCGCCTCCGACCACTACCACCCGTGGATAGACTTCCAAGGGAACAACTCCTTCGTGTGGACGACGCTCGGCGGCATCGCCCGGGAGACGTCGTCGCTCCGAGTGGGGACGGGCGTGACGTGCCCCACCTTCCGCGTCCACCCGGCCATCGTCGCGCAGGCGACGGCGACGGTGGCGGAGATGATGGACGGCCGATTCTTCTTCGGCGTCGGCACCGGCGAGAACCTGAACGAACACGTCCTCGGCGACCGGTGGCCGCCGCACGACGTCCGCCTCGAGCGGTTGGAGGAGGCGATAGACGTCATCCGTAGCCTCTGGACCGGCGAGATGTGCAACCACCACGGGAAGTACTACACCGTCGAGGACGCGAAACTGTACACGCTCCCGGACGATCCGACTCCGATACACGTCGCGGCGGGTGGCCCCCAGTCCGCCGAATCTGCCGGACGCATCGGCGACGGACTCGTCTCCACGTCGCCGGACGAGACCGTCGTCGAACGGTTCGAGGAGGCGGGCGACGGCGACGGCGACCGGCCGAAGTACGGGCAGATAACCGCCTGCTGGGCGGAAACGGAGGACGAGGGTCTGCAGACGGCGTACAAGCACTGGCCGAACGTCGCTATCGGCGGCGAACTCGGGCAGATTCTCCCGACGCCCGCGCACTTCGAACAGGCCGCGGAGATGGTGACCGAAGACGACGTGGCGGAGGCCGTCGCCTGCGGCCCCGACGCCGACCAGCACATCGAGAAGATACAGAAGTTCGCGGACGCGGGGTTCGACCGCGTGTCGGTCCACCAGGTCGGTCCCGACCAACGAGACGCCATCGATTTCTACGAGGAGGAGGTGCTTCCGTCGTTCTCGTGAGGGAGGACGCTACAGTTGGACGGGGTTACTGACGGTGAGAACCGGGATGTCCGTCCACTGGAGGACGTGGAGGAGGCTGCCGCCGATCTTCGAGGGGCCGTCTCTCTTCCGCCGACCCTTCCCCATCACGATCATGTCGATGTCGTTCTCCTCCGCGTAGTCGAGAATCGCCTGCGCGGTGGACGCCGTCCGTATCTCGCGGACGAACGAAACCCCGCGGGACTCCGCGCGGTCCGCCATCTGCGTGAGGGCGGCGTCCCCCTGTCGTTCGAGTTCCTGCCGGACGATGGAGTCTATCTCCTCGTGGGAGTGCTCGGCGTCGTCGGACGCGGGGCCGTCGAGAACGCTCGACGATTCGACGGCGTACAGTCCGTGAACCGTCGAGTCGAACATCTGCGCGATTCGGAAGGCGTGTCCTGCGGCGGCGACCGACTCCTTTCTCGTGTCGTGAGGGACGAGGATATCGTCGAGGGACGTGGGACGGACGGGCGAATCGTCCGCGTCGCTTGTGGGCATTGACTCGGGCTAGTCCGCTCTCGTTCATAAACTGCGGGGCCGTCTATAGCGTGCGCAGACAGTTCGGTCCGACAACGAGATCCATCTGGAGGTTCGCCGAGACCCTACTCGGACATAATAGATTGTAGTCCGACCATCTCTGCTCGATAGACGAAAATTAGTTAAATATTCCGTACTGGTCCCTCTACCCACAGAGATACGGTCTTTCCGCGAGTATCGCACCGAAAGTTGGGAATTTTTAGAAATTGTAGAAATTTTACGAATTCTTAGTATATGGGGCATTATTCGGGTACCTGTAGCCTCGGCGGAAGAGTGAACGGATTTCTCGGACGGGCCGTCAGTACGAATATATCTGTTCGAGTGAGAGGTGAAACAGCCGGTTGCGAGAGGCGGAGGCGGACCGTCCAGAGGTTACGGGCGGAGCGACGACCACCCGTCCGCGTCGGCCATCGTCGCCCTGACCGCGGCGAGTTGTTCGTCGGTCAGACCGACGAGTTCCGCGACTCGACGGTCGATTCGGGCGTCGAGTCGGCGGGCGCGGTCGGTCAAAGACGAGTGTCGGTCGCGGGCGGCGAGATAGCGGGCCATCGTCTCGGCGTACTCCGAGGGGTTCGGAACGCGGAGGGCGCGGAGGCGCGCGGCGGGCGTCGTCCGACTGCTCCGACCGACGCGGCGCAGTCCGACCGCCCGCCGGTCGGCCAACGACGCGTCGGAGACGGCGGGTATCCACGCGTCGAGGACGGTCCGAACGTCGGCGGCGGCGTCCTCGAACCGGAGTGCTTCGCGCGGGGGCGTCGCCTCGCCGCCGTCCCGGTCGTACGAGACGGAGAGGACCGCGTCGGAACCGTCGGCGCGGACGCGCAGGGCGTCGATTCGGAGTCCGGGCGTCGTCCCGCGGTGGGTGAACAGGAGGGGGTCGTCCACCGGCGTCGGGTCGAACGCGGCGAGTGGAACGTCCGCCGCCTCGAACGCGACGTGCGAACGGACGTCCGCGTCGAGTGCGAGTCGCGTCCGCGCGAGTTCGACGCGGGACTCGACCAACGCCACGAGTTCCGGGTCCGCCTCGCCGGACCACACCGGGAGCGTCTCGTAGTTCCGTTGGTTCTGCTGGGGGAACTGCGCCGGGTAGGCGTTCCGCCGGACGTAGTGGTAGTAGTTGCACACCGTCGAGTTGACTACTCCGAGGAGGTGGTGCAACGCCGCCTTGGGGTCGTCGTGGTCCACGTGCAGGTCGTACACCGACTTGAGGTTCGTCTTCCCCGCCTCGTCCGCGGCGGCGACGAGGAAACTCCCCGTCTGCCGCGCGACCAGTTTCGGCGGGTCGTACACGTCCTTCGCCACCGCGTCCGCCTCGACGTACCGGACGGCGTCGGGCCGGATTCCGTACGGTCTGACCGCCGCCCCCGAAACGATGGGGACGCGGCCCTCGCCCGGTTCGTCGGCGATTCGGTCGTCGCGCTTGCCGAACTCCTCGCCGCGCCCCACCGACGCGCGCGCGGAGACCCCGTCGAGTCGTTCGAGTTTGCGGAGTATCTCGTCGGACGCGTCGTCGCGGAGGAGTTGGAACCGAGCGTAGCGTTCGTCCTCGACCACCGACCGCCGCAGGCGACCGTACTCGAACGAGTCGGACTCCGCCGCCGCCGCGAACTCCTCGGCGTCGCCGTGCCACGTCAGAACGGGGTCCCGCCCCTCGTCCGCGCCGAGGACGATGGCGGCACCCTCGTTGGCGTCCGGGAACACCGCCCCGACGCGGAGGAGGTGGGTGAGTCCGCCGTCGCGGAGGATGTACCGCCGGAGGGGTTCCGCGCCGAGGCGGACGAGGACGGCGTCGGGGACGACGAACCCCAGACGACCCCTCGGCGCGAGTCGCCGTCCGCGTTCGAGAAACGCCGCGGCGAGATTCGGTTGGGACCCGTCCGCGGACCGAAACTCCTCGCGGATGGACGACCGAACGTCCTCGGAGAGGCGAGCGCTGATGTCCGAGCGACCGGCGGTGCCCTTCCACGGCGGGTTCCCGACGACGGCGTCGAACTCCGCTCCGTCACCGGCGTCCGCGACGGCGTCCGGGAACAGTTCCGACGCCGACCCGAGGAGGGAGTCGCCGGTCACCAGTCGGTCCGAGAGGGAGAGGCGGGCCGACCGGTCGAGTCCCTCGCCGAGCGTCTCCGCTCGGAGCGTCAGCTTCGCTACGTCGGCCGCCCGGGGGTCCCGATCCGCGCCGTAGACGCAGTCCGAGGCGATTCGGGCGCGACGCGTCGCGCGCGGGACGACCGGCTTGTCGCCGTCTCTCGCCGCCTCGCGCGCGGCGTCCGTCAGGCATCCCACCGCGGCGACGAGGAAGTTCCCGGTCCCCATCGCCGGGTCGAGAATCCGCCTCTCGCGGACGCGTTCCTCGAACGTCCGGCCCGAATCCGAGTCGCTCTCGGACCGCGTATCGGCGGCTTGTTCGGCGTCGCGGTGCGCCTCCGCCGCGAGGGGGCGAATCGTCCGCTCGACGACGTACGAGACGACCGAATCCGGCGTGTAGAACGACCCGTCGTCCTTCCGCCGACCCGCGACCGACGAGTCGGAGTCGGCGGCGAACGCGCCGCGCGCGACGAGTTGTTCGTAGACGGCTCCGAGGAGGCGCGAATCGACCGTCCGGTAGTCGGCTCCGACGACCGACCCCTCGACCGGAACCGCCGCGAGGAGTTCGGCGAGTCGAACGGCGTCGGCGGCGTCCGCGGTTCGGACGAGGCCGTCGCCGCCAGCGAGTATCCGCAGGGGTTCCGAGAGGCCGAACGCGTCCGTCGGGTCCGCCCTCGCGGCGGCCCTCGTCCACCGGCGAAACGTCTCGACGTGCGAAGGGGCGAGTGCGTCCTCCGCCTCTCCCCCCGCGGCCGCGGCGTCCCGAAGCGCACGCCGGGCGGCGGCGAGTTCGTCCGCCCCGACGAGGGCGGACCGTCCGGTTCGGTCGGCGACGAACAGGTCGAACGAGAGGCGCGCGACGAGTGCCGCCGCGGGCGCGAGGCGGTCCGATTCGGACGCTTCCTCCACGGCGGTCACGGTTCGCTTGCGAAGTCGTTCGCGAACCGCGCGCCGTCGGTCGGCGTCGGCGGCGAGGAGGGCGTCCGCCGTCCCCGGATCGGCACCTCCGCCCGGTCCGTTGTCCGCCCCGGCGAACGCCGCGGGGGAGAAGAGCGCCACGAACGCTTCGAGCGCTTCCGGACCCGCGGCCGCCCGGGCGGTGACGTCCGCCTCGTGGTACCGTTCCTCGTCCGGCCTCCCGCCGCGGAGTCGCCAGTACCGACCGTCGGTCGAGACGCCCCACTCGGGGCCGCCGTCGGACGCGAGGCGGGAGACGAGGCGTCGCGCCGTCGGGCCGCGCCCGTGGGGTTCGAGTTCGCCGGGGGCGACGCTCTCGAACGCGACGGGTGCGGTTGCGCAGTCCGCGAGTTCGTCGTACCCGAGCGCGTCCCGAATCGCTTCGGCCGCCTCCGCCCGACTGGCGCGTTCGACGGCGTTCGTCACTCGTTCGGTGGCCGCCCGAACCACGCCGCGTCGAGATTCGACCGCCGCCGGAAGGTCGAGCCTGAGCGTGGCCGGCGAAAAGAGGGGTTCGGGGGCGGTCGAACGGCGGTAGCGAGCCATCGGGATAGGGACAATCGCCTCGGCATCGCACAAAAAGCTAGGCGTAGGTTCGTCGGGCGCGGACGCCCTCGCCGACCGGTTCGAGGTCACATGCCCGTCGATTGCATCTCCCAAAGGTCGGAGGCGGTTACGACGCGGAGTCCCAGCTCTTTGATTCGCCGCATCGTCTTCTCGAACTCGCCGGTCGTGATTCGGCTCCCGTCCCCGCCGATAGTGTGGTACATGATGACGACGACCTGCCGGCTTCGCTTCGCCATTTCCAGCATCCGAAGCGTCGTCTTCACGTCGTCGCCGTTGACGCGGCCGATGGTCATAGGGCCGGTGATGCGTCCGCTCGGACTCCGTCCGCCGAGAAAGCCCATGTAGTGGTACTTCGCGCCCAAATCAAGCGTCTTCTTGCCGGTCCGGCCGAGAGGCCAGAGGACGAACCGCGCGCCGTCCTTGAACCCCTTATCGACGAGCCACTGCTTGGACGTTCGAATCAACTCCTCCTGCTTCTTCGGGGAGTACGCGGGCAGCGGTTTTTCGCCCTGCGGGTGGCTCACGATGTCCCATCCTGCGTCTCGCATCTGCCTGAGTCGACCCGCGCCGATTCGGTTCGGCGACTTGGAGAGCCACGGAATCGCCCCGGCGACGCCGGGGAACCCGTACTTCTGCATGATGGGGAAGGCGTTCCGGTACTGCGTCGTGTGGATGTCGTCGAAGGTGAGGACGACGGCCGGTTTGGGTAACTTCGGCGTCGTCCGCAGTCCGTCGACGTTGCAGGAGGCGGCCTGCTTCGCGCCGACCCACGTCTGGATTCGAATCTCCCGAACGTCACTCAGGTCCGGGCCGCCCACGAACTCCGTGGGGCCGAAGTCGAGGCGTACCCACCCGCGGACGCCGCCGACGGGGTGCCACATCTCGACGCGGTTCTTCCGGTCCGGCGCGAGCAACTGGAGGCGGAACTGCGTGACGCGGGTATCGCCTTTGCCGGGGTGAACCGCGAGCGAGAGGTCGCGGTCGCTCAGGTCGAGTCCGTCCTCGAACCGGCGGTATATCCACGCGCGGGACTGGTCTGGCTTGGCGGTGAGGCGCGCGGACTGTACCCCCTGACTCACCGTCGAGAGGTCGCCGCCGACGGACCCCTCGTACGTGTTCCACCGCGAGAGGTCCTCGAATCCGTCGAAGAGTTGCCCCTGACAGCGGAGGGCCTCCCGACTATCGAACTTGACGACGAGAGGGTCCTCGGAGTTTCTCTTCTCGGGTCTCTCGCACGTCTCGTCGGTCGTTGTGCTCCTCTTTTGCCCCGCGGGGTTGTCGACTACGGGTTCCGGAGTCGTTTCACCCGCCCCATCGAGACATCCCCCGAGGCCGCCGACGACGAGCGCTCCCGCTCGGAGGGCCGACCGCCGTGACAAGGACGTGTTCTCGTCCATCGATGGTATATAGCACGTCTTGACTGTTGTTATATACGTGTTAAGTGAGAACTCTTACCATTCTCCCGAGCGCGGACGGATACCGCAGATCACCGAGGAGAGAGCCGAGGGCAGGCGTTATCGTGTTAATCAGGTGTCACGTCCCTGTCGATTGCATCTCCCAGAGGTCCGACGGCGTCAGGACGCGGAGTTCCAGTTCTTTGATTCGCCGCATCGTCCGGACGAACTCGTCGACGGAGACCCTGTTGTCGTTCGGTGCGCCGACGGTGTGATACTCGACGACGGCGATCTGACCGCTTCGCTCGGCGCGTTCGAGCGTTTCGAGCGTTCGCTCCGCGTCGTCGCCGTTGACGCGGCCGACGGTCATGGGGCCGGTGATGCGCCCGGTCAGCGACTGGCCGTCGAGAAAGCCCATGTAGTGGTACTTCGCGCCCAAATCGAGCGTCGTCGCGTCGGCCCGGCCCTGCGGCCAGTGGATGAACCGCGCGCCGTCCTCGAACCCATTATCGACGAGCCACTGCTTGGACGTTCGAATCAACTCCTCCCGCTTCTTCGGGGGGTACTCCGGAAGCGGTTTCTCGCGCCGGGGGTTGCTCACGACGTCCCACCCCGCCTTCCGCATCTCGGCGAGTCGGGACGCGTCGAGGTGTTTGAACGTCCCGAGGAGTCGCGGCGTCACTCCCACCGCGCCCGGGAACCCGTACTTCTGCATGATGGGGAAGGCGTGCTGGTACTGCGTGGCGTGAGCGCCGTCGAAGGTGAGGACGACGGCCGGTTCGGATACCTTCGGCGTCGTCCGCAGTCCGTCGACGTTGCACGACACCGCGTTCGCACCCTCAGCGAGCGACTGAATCCGCACCTCGCGAACGTCGCTCAGGTCCGGGTCGCCCACGAACTTCGTGGGGCCGGAGTCGAGGCGCATCCACCCGCCGACGCCGTCCACGCCGTGCCACATCTCGACGCGGTTCTCCCGGTCCGGCGCGAGCAACTGGAGGCGGAACTGCGTGACGCGGGTGTCGTCCTCGCCGGGGTGGACCGCCACCGACACGTCGCGGTCGCTCAGGTCGAGTCCGTCCTCGAACCGGCGGTACATCCACGCGCGGGACCCCTTCGCGGTGAGGCGCGCGGACTGCGTCCCTCCGGCGACCGTCGAGAGGTCGCCCCCGACGGACCCCTCGTACGTCTTCCACCGCGAAAGGTCCTCGAACCCGTCGAGGAGTCGCCCCTGACAGCGGAGTGCCTCCCGACTGTCGAACTCGACGACGAGGGGATCCTTGGAGTTCCTCTTTTCGGGTTTCTCGCACGTCTCGTCGGTCGTCGCGCTTATCTCCTGCCCCGCGGGGCGTTCGACGATAGGCGTCGGCGTCAGGTCGTCGGGACCCCCCAGACAACCGGAGAAGGCAGCCAGCGCTAACGCGCCGGCCCCCAGCATCGATCGCCGCGAGAGAGACGTGTCCTCGTCCATTATCTTCGCCGACGCTACTCTCAAAGTTTGTTATGTATCTGTTAAGACGAAATGTCGCCGGAAATCACCGCCTCGCGCCGAGCGCTGAAGGCGGGCGCGCGCCTGGGCAGGTGGCGAGACCCGCGACGCGGAAAATCCGATTACAGCCGCCCTAACCGACCGAAACCTCGGAATCGGGCGACTGGGCGGAACGCGAGGGAGGACGGATGGAAGGCGGAGTGGAACGGACGGCCGCGGACGGGGGGTGGGGCGGCGGGTGTCGGCGGAGAGTCGGCGGAACGACACGATGGCGGCGGTCATACGCCGTATAACAAAGCCCCGAGAACCTGTCTCTCCTCGTGAACGCAAACGGCCGAGCGAGTCGCTCGGCGAGGATTTCCAACCAATGATTCCCTCACCAGATATCGTCACATCGGCTCTCGAACCGCTCCGCGAACGCCGGCGGCGTCGGCGCAAGCGGGGGCACCGCCTCTCTCTGGACTCGCGGCGCGGCGCCGACGACCGGGAGTTCGTCGTCGGCCTATTGGAGGACACGCTCGCGTACGCGAGAGACCGCGACTACACCGGGTACGACTACTTCGACGGGATGAGCAGCAAACTCCTGAGAGCGCTCCCCGTCGAGAACCAGTGGGTCAACATCGCCGTCCAAGAGAGCATCAAGCGCGCGCCCGTCAACGTCCGACCCTTCTTCCTCGTAGAGCAGCGTCAGAACTTCAAAGGGAGCGCGCTGTTCGCGATGGCGAACCAGACCGCCCACCGGTTCACGGGCGACGAACTGTACGCCAACGAGGCCGACTACCTCGCAAGCTGGCTGCTGGAGAACCAAAGCGAAGGGTACAGCGGGTTCTGCGGCGGCCACCGCCACGCGATGCAGCAGATCGGCGAGTTCCGCGAGGCGGAGACGCCGAACGTCATTCCCACCTCCTTCGCGGTGAAAGCGCTCTGCCGACTCGCCGACAGGGACGAACGGTACGCCGAGGCCGCGAAGTCCGCCGCCGACTTCCTGATAGACGACCTGCGGTTCCACGAGGTGGACGGCGGCGCGCGCATCGTCTACCAACCGGAGTACGACGGGGAATTCTACACGCTCAACGGCGGCGCGATAGGTGCGCGCCTCCTCGTGGACCTCTACGACCACTTCGGCGACGAGGAGTACCGCGAACGCGCCGCCGCCCTCCTCGACTACATCGCCGAGAAACAGGAGGACCTCGGCGGGTGGATGTACCGCGACCCGCCGTCGGCGTCTCACCTCTCGATGGACAACCACCACAACGGCTTCATCATCGAGTCGTACCAGCACTACCACGAGGTCACCGGTGAGAAGCGCTACGAGGAGACGTTAGAGAAGGCGCTGGAGTTCTACCGCACGGTGCTCTTCGACCCTGACGGCGGCCCGAACTGGGACGAGAACTCCTCGTACCCGAAGGACATCCACCACGCGACGCAGGGCATCATCGTCTTCTCGAAGTCGGGCGACACCGCGTTCGCGCGGCGCATCATCGACTGGACCCTCGCGAACCTTTACGGCGGTCAGGGACAGTTCTACTACCAGAAGCGCCGACTCTACACCAAGAACTTCACGCTGATGCGGTGGTGTCAGGCGTGGATGGCCTACGCCCTCGCGGAGTACCTCTCCGCGACGGCCGACGAGGGGCCGGGCGCGAACGGAACCATCGCCGCCGGAGCCCGAACCGAGGAGAGCGACGAGATGGGAGCGAACAGCGCCGAGACGCCCGCAACGGAGGGAATCTGAATGGACACTTCGATACTACTCAACAACCTCAGGCAGTACTGGAACGACCCCGGATGGTGGCGCGACATCGCCCTCCCGTTCGGGGTTCGAGCCGGCGTCGTCCAACCGTACTTCGAGTACGTGGAACCGCGGGACGAGGGCGTCGAGTACCTCGACGAGGACTGGGACAACCTCGTCATCCTCGACGCCTGCCGCTACGACATGTTCGCGGAGAACAACACCATCGAGGGCGAGTTGGACCACCGCATCTCGAAGGGGTCGAACACCGAGGAGTTCCTCAAGCGGAACTTCCGCGGCGGGCAGTTCGACGACGTGGTGTACGTGACGGCCAACCCGCAGGTGGACGTCCGACTCGACTCGCCGTTTCACGACACCATCTCGGTGTGGCGCGACGCGTGGGACGACGATTTCAACACGGTGACGCCGGAGGCGATGGTGGAAGCGACCCTCCGCGCGCAGGAGAAGTACCCGAAAAAGCGCATCATCAGCCACTTCGTCCAACCACACTACCCGTTCATCGGTCCGCGCGGACAGGAACTGTTCGGCGAACAGGCCGGACTCGAACTCTCCCGTCGGATGGCCGACGGCCGGGAGGCCAAGAGCGACCACCTGAACGTGTGGGACATGCTCCAACGCGGCGAGATAGACAAGTCCACCCTCTGGGAGGCGTACGTGGAGAACCTCCGAATCACCCTCCCGCACGTCGAACGACTCGTGGACGAACTCGGCGGCAGGAGCGTCATCACCTCCGACCACGGGAACCTCGTTGGCGAACGTCCCTCGCCGTGTCCGGTGCCGATGAAGATGTACGGTCACCCGCCGGGCGTGTACGCCGACGAACTCGTGAAGGTGCCGTGGTTGGTCGTCGAAGGCGACAAACGCCGGACCGTCGTCGCCGAAGAGAACGAATCGAAGGCCGAAGAATCCACGGACGAGGCGACCGAACGACTCCGCGACTTGGGGTATCTCGAGTGAGATGGCGTCCCCTCTCCGCGCGCCGCGGACGGTCCCCGTTGGTATCGATATCCCAGATTGTATCTTTACGGTGAATATAACCATATCAATAAGCCGGCAAGGAACGAGATAGAATGAACCGTCGTCGGTATCTCAAACTGCTCGGTGCGACCGCGGCCGCCGGTGCGCTGGCGGGGTGCGGCGGTCGGGACACGCCCACCGAGTCGCCGCCCCGCGGTACCTCCACGCCGCCGGGCGAACCGGACGGAACGCCGAGCGGTGAGCCCGAGGGGGGACTGTACGGCTTCACCTTCGACACCGTCCTCAACGCCGTCAACGATCTCGGGATGGATCCGACGGGGAAAGAGCCCATCGACGACGCGTTCGTCAGGTTTCTCGGCCGGAAATCAACCCTGCTCGAGTTCCCGCCCGGACGCTACCGCTTCGAGAACTCCCACGAAATCGAACGCGCGAACACGCTGGGCATCCGCGGAATCGGAGAGGGCAGACGACAGGTCATCTTCTGGACGCCCGCGAAGGACGGCCGGGAGTTCATCAACATCCGAAACGGCGGAAACGGGTTCCTGTTGGCGGACGTCACGTTCGACCACGGCCGCGGCGCCGGTTCCATCGGGAACATCCTCCGATTGAACGACAACCTCCGCGTCCAGAACGTCGAACACATCGGCTTCAACCCGACGAGGCAGAACGGCGCCGTCGATAACCTCAGCCCACAGATACTCTCGAAGAACGGGACCGGCATCGTCGATTCGTTCGTCCGGACAGGGCCGACGAACATCGTCTCGCACGGTCACCTGAACGGGACGGCCAACGCGGGGTGCATCTGGCTCGGCGAAGATCACGTCGGACGCCTCGTCATCAGGAACAGCCTGTTCAAGAACACCGGGACGAACACCATCTACTGCTCGCGCGCCCCCGGCGGCGTCGAGGTGCGGAACTCCAAGTTCGTCAACAACAATCAGGCGTCGATTCGCATCGGCGGACGCGGGTCGTTCGTCAAGAACTGCACCTTCAAGGTCGATACGAAGAACGCGGCGCCGAGGAACAAGGGGTCGCTGATAAACCCGAACGGCATCGTCTGGGAGACCGGCAACCTCGGACTGAAGGGCGGATCCATCGAGAACTGCACGTTCATCTTCGACTCCGCGCCGAAGAACCGCATCCTCTCGGGCATCTGGGCCGACGGGTCCGCAGGCGCGTTCGCGGTTCGGAACTGCCGGTTCGTCATCAACGTCCCGAACGCCCGCGCGATTCGCATCGACGACCCGCGCAACCCGCGTCTCGGAATCACGGCGGCGAAGCCGTGGGGCGTCAAGTTGACAGACATCGTCGTCGAGGGAAAGGTCGCGACCAGTCCGACGCCGCTTATCGAGATAAAGGGCCGGCCGAACTCGATTCTGTCGGACTGCTGTCTCGCCGTCCCGGACGGCAAGGGTATCGTCAAACTCGTCCGGTCGCCCGGGAGTTTGTTCAAGAACATCAACGTCACCGGCTCCGGAAACTGGCTAACCGCCAAGACAAAAAAGTTAGTCAAGAAGAATATAACGAGGAACAACGTATGTGCGGATCTGACCGAATCGGTCGGGGCGAACTGATTTCCGAACGGAGTTTCACGCGGCGTGATCTCCGTTCCCGGCTCGTTAATGCGCCGGTAAAGTACCCCTTAACCGGCGCTTTCGGCGGGTAGAGGCGAATCCGCGCCTACAAGTAGGATCCAAACATATTAAGTGAAGTAGCATATTCTTCTACTTTTATTGTCCGTTATCGAGTTTCTAAACAGATTTCGAGAAATATACGAAAGTATATTCTGTAGAGAGTGTGGATCAGCCGGAATGGCAGAAGACACGGTTTGCAGTGAAACGGAGAACGGGGAAAACCAGAACCGGGGGACGGAAGAGGGTAAATCACTCCTGAACCGGCGCGACGCGCTGAAGATGGGGGCGGCCGCCGCCGCGGACGAACGGTACGGCATCTCGTTCAGCCGCGTGGTGAACGCGGTGAACGATCTCGGTCTCGACCCGAACGGGAACGAGCCCATCGACGCCGCGATCAACCGGGCCATCGACCGGGGGGACACCCTCGTCGAGTTCCCGCCGGGCACCTACTACTGGAAGGACACCGTCGCCGAGAGCGGCGTCAACAACTGGGGTATCCGCGGGCTGGGCGACCACCCGACGGACGTGAGGTTCGTCTCGGACGACGGCGCGTCGCAGTTCCTCCTGAAGGTGAACGGGGGACGCGGCATCCTCGTCGAGAACTTCGCCATCGACTACGGCTTCGACCGACAGGGGAGCCTGGGGATGCTCCTGAAGGCACACGACAACCTCCGCGTGCAGGACGTCCACTTCGTCGGCTTCAACCCGACGCAGGGCAACGGCGCCGTAGACAACCTCAGCCCGCAGGCGCTCGACCCCGACGGTCAGGTTATCGTCGACGGACTCGTCCGGACGGGCCCCACCGACATCACCTCCCACGGCCACCTCGGCGGGGACGCCAACGAGGGGTGTATCTGGCTCGGAAGCAAACATGTCGGCGACTTGGTCATCCGGAACTCCCACATCGAGAACGCCGGGACGAACGCCATCTACGCCCGCGCGGCGGAGGGTGCGGTGAAGATAGAGAACAGTCTGTTCGTCAACAACAACCAGACGTCGCTCCGCATCGGCGGCAGCGGTTCCTACGTCCAGGGCTGCCGGTTCGTCGTCGACACGGACAACGCGACCGACGAGAACGGCGGCGAGTTCATCAACCCCCACGCCATCACGTGGGAGACGGGCAACAGAGGCGAAGCGGGCGGCTACATCGAGGACTGCGAGTTCATCTACAAGTCCGCCCCCTCGAAGACAACGGCGGCCGTCTGGGTGGACGGCTCCGCCGGCGAGATGGCCATCCGCAACAGCCGGTTCCAGATGGACGTCGACGGCATCGCGGCCATCCGCATCGACGACCCGCGCGACCCCCGCCTCGGCGTCACCAGCGAACGCCCGTGGGGCGTCACCCTCGACCGCGTGAGCGTCACCGGGTCCTCCTCCGGGTCCGCGCCGGCCATCCGCATCGACAACCGGAACGGTTCGACCATCCGAAACAGCTGTCTCCACCTGACGGGGAACCGCGAGGGCATCTACCTCCGCAACTCGGACAACAGCGTCGTCGAGAACACGAACATCAACGTCACCGGACAAGCGACCGTCTTCGACGGGTCGAGCGTGTCCACCTCGGGCATCACGCACACCGACAGCTGCCCGGTGCCGAGCGACTCGTTCACGGTCGGCGACAGCACGACAATCAGGAAGGCGTCGATCTCCTTCGAGGACAATAACGGGTAACGCGCGCTCACACCCGTTTCGGTCACTGCTTCTCGGTTCGCGCTTACAGGTAGCCGAGACTCTCTAACCTGTCTTCGACGAGGTCGTCGGCTTCCGCCTCTTCTTCTCCGTCTCCGATGGAGACGTCCTCGGGAGACGCCTCTCTCTCCGTCTCCGACGTCTCAGCCTCCTCTTCCGCCGCGCCGTGATGAATCGTCTTGCGCGACCCGTTCTCGAACACCAGCCACGGCACTTTCGTCAGTTCGGTCGTGTAGATGCCCGGCGGATGGCCGTACTCCCGGTTCGGCACGGGGCGCGACCGGTCGCCGATCATCTGACCGTGGTCCGCGGAGACGACCGTCTTGCCCGGCAGCGAGTGCATGAGACGTTCCACGTGGGGAAGCGCCACGTCGAGGTTCTCGCGGAACGCGCGCCAAAGAATCTCATCGGAGACGCCGAGTTCGTCGCCGAAGGCGGCGTCCCACTCGAACGCGAGGTCGTCGAGGTCGAAGTACTTCTGCCCCGTCTCGCCGACGAACGGGTAGTGCGGTTGGAGGAAGTGGACCAACAGGCGCTTGTTCGGGTAGCGTTCGGCCGCCGTCTGGGCGTACTCGACGACCGTCTCGGGCATCACCGTGCGGTAGGCGTCGTGCCACCCGCCCTCCTTCCAGACGTTGATCACGTCGTGGAACTCGGCGTCCAACTCCTCGCGCTTCCGGTAGTACATCGGGCTCGCGGTCACGTACACCGTGTCGCGCAGGTCGCGGCCCGCGACGTTGGCCTCGAGGAACTCGCTCGTGTGCGCTCCCTGCGAGACGCGGGACTCCAGTCTGCCCGGCAGGTCGTGTTGTTCCCGGAACATGTCGTAGCGGCAGGCGTCGAGGATGAAGAGATTGTCCCAGTCCTCGGAGAAGACGTCGATACCGTCGTTGTACCGACGGTTTCCGCGGGTGTGGACGAGACGGTTCGCTTCGCGGACGAGGAGGTGCGGCGAATCGAGTCCTCGCTTTAGTTGCGAGAGAGAGTACATGCGTGTATCGAACGGAGAGAACCACTCCGTGGACATTGTTATTAGAGTGATAATGGGCGCGGGCGGCGGCGGCGCTCGAACTCGACGGTGCAGGCGCCGACGAGACGGATTCTCGACTCAGTCTCGGTGAGCCCAAACCGCCCTCTTCGGCCCCCTCAGCCCCTTAGTTTCACTATAACGAATATCACGTACGGCGACGGAAAGATAACGCGCACGCAGCACGCGCGGTTCTCAAACATATGACCGGACTCATCGGCGGAAGCTACTCCGAATCGACGCTCCGCCGCCTCCTCGGGGAGACCCCGACGAAGGCGGAGAGCGAGACTGTGACGCTCTCTCGCGGCGACTACGCGCTCGGCGTCGAACACCTCGCGGACAGGGACCCCGAGGGGTGGGAGACGTATGACGAAGACGGCCTGACCGGCGTCGTCTACGGCGCCGTCTCGAACCTCTCTACGCTCTCTTGGGACGCGGGGGACCTGTTTGAGCGCGCCTTCGAGAACCCCACCGACACCCTCCCGAACGTGGACGGGCCGTTCGTCCTCGCCTGCACCGACGGCGACAGACTCGTCGTCGCGACGGACAAACTCGGCACGCGGTCGGTCTACTACGCCGAGGACGGCGACGACTTCGTGTTCGGGTCGAACCTCAACGAAGTCGCGGAGACGGTGGATGACCCCACCGTGGACGAACGTGCCGTCGGCGACCTGCTGATGATCGGCCACGTCTGGGGCGACAAGACGCTCTTAGAGGAGGTGACGTACCTCGATAGCGGGAGCGCACTGGAGTACGATGACGACGGTGCGATGGTGCGGCGCTACTGGAACTTCGACTTCGACACCCGTCCGAAGTCCTCGTTCACGCCGAACCTCGTCTCGGCGTACCGGACGGCGATTCGTGACTCGGCGGCGACGATGGACGACAGTTCCGTCGGGTTGTGGCTCTCGGGCGGCCTCGACAGTCGGACGATGGCCGGCGAACTCAGCCAGTACGTCCCGGACATGCGGACGTACACGTACGACGCGAACCCCGCCGGCGGCGGCAACATCGAACTCGCGCGCGAGATTTGCGACATCCTCGGGCTGGAGAACGAGGAGGTGGACCTCACCCCCGGACCGTTCGTCGAGAACTTTGAGGACGCGGTGACCATCACCGACGGGATGCTCGGGTGGAACACGTTCCTCAACCTCACCGCCACGTTCTCTGTCCCCGAACCGACCGACATCCTCCTCGAAGCGTGCGGGCAGGGCGGGATGATGGGCGACGGCATCGGACGCTCCTCCATCGAACTGAGCGACTCCCGCGAGGACGCCCTCTACCGCGCGAAACACCAGACCGACAAGAGGACGGTGTCGGACCTGCTGGCGGGCGAAATCGACCTCGACCAGACCTACGAGGAGGAGGTGGCCAAGAGCGGGCAGGACGGCTACGCCGAGACGGTACTGGACGCGTACTACCGCAACTACTTCCCCCGCGGCGACTTCGCCAGCAACAAACTCGTCCGCAGTCGCGCCGGGACGCGCGTCCCGTTCGCCCACGGGGAGTTCCTCCGCGCGGTGACGCAGATGCCCCTTGAACAGCGCGTCGGCTGGATTCCGGGGACGAGGGGGAAGATTCCGTCCGGCACCGCCGAGGCGAAACTCGACCTCGCGCGCGAAATCGGCTACGGGATGGCGGAAGTCCCCTACGAACGGACGAAGATGCCGCCCGAGGAACCCCTCTGGAAGCACGTCGCCGGGTTCGTCACCAGCACGTCGATTCAGCGCCTCCGCGGTACGACGGCCTACGGCGGCCGCCGGATGCAGAGCGTCTGGTCCATCTCCGACGACGAGATGCGGTCGATGCTCGAAGGCCTGATGGACGACGCGGCGGACCGGGAGTTCCTCGACGGCGACGCCGTCGAGACCATCGCGGAAGAGCACTTCGAGACGCAGGAGAATGACCACATCGGCGCGGTGTCTGGACTCACGACGCTCGAACAGTGGCTTCAGACGAACTACGACTGAACGCGACGTCGGAGTAGCCCCGCGAGGGACGCCGAACGCCGAACGAGCCCCTCTAAGAGAACGTTTTTCCGACGTTTCAAACCGAGACGCGCCCGGAGAGCCACTGCTTGGCTCGGCGCGCCGACCCGTAGGTGAACGGGCCGCCGAGGGCCAACGCCAGGTAGCCGTACGCCGACACCTGCGTCGGGTCGCGGCGAATCGACCGGAGGAGGTGTCGAACGGAGTCGCGGTAGTAGCCGTTTCTGAGCGCCGAGAACCCGAGCGTGCGGTCGAAGTTCGAGAGGAACTCCCGGCGGCAGTCGTCGCCGTACGACGCCGCCAACGACTCGTGTTTCTCGACGATGAGGGGGACGGATTCGTCGCGTTTCTTCTCGAAGTTGTCGGTTATCTGCCCGTGGTCGGTGACGCGCCGGACGACCAACGCCTCGGGGACGGAGGCGTAGCGGGTGTGTTGCGAGAGGCGGATGTGCCACTCGCGGTCCTGCAGACTCGGCAGTCGTTCGTCGGGGTAGCCCGCGTCGTCGAAGACATCGCGGCGGACCGCAAAGCGGGAGAACGTCGCCGCCTGGAGGTCCCCGCGGAGGAGTCTCTCCGTCACGTCGCCGGCGTACTCGGGGACGACGCTGCCGATCTGTTCGCCCTCGGCGTCCACTATCTGTACGCCGGCGGCGACGACGCCGACATCGGGGCCGCCGGCGTCGAACGCCTGCAGATATCGTTCGAGGAGCGTCGGCGCCCAGTAGTCGTCGTCGTCGAGGAAGGCGACGATATCGCCGTCGGTGGCGTCGATGCCGGTTCGACGGGCGGCGTTCGCGCCCCGGTTCTCCTCGTGGCGGAGACACCGCCACGACAGACCGTCGAGCGACAGGTCTTCGAGGACCGGTTCGACGGGTTCGGGCGAGTGGTCGTCCACGACGACGAGTTCGACGTTCGAGTACGTCTGCCCCGCGACGCTCTCGACTGCGTCGGGGAGGTAGTCCGGCCGGCCGTACGTCGGGATGACCACGCTCACTTCGGGGGCGTACTCGGATGTCGCGTCCATCGTCGGAACATTCACCGAAGCGGGTTTTGTTATAGGGAGCGTTCCGCGAAAACGGCTCGAATCGAACGGGAGAAGCGGGGTTTCGGAGTCGGTCAGAGAGCCGAAGCGGCGGCGTCTCCGGTCGGGATGTCTGTTATTCTGATAGTAACGAAGATGCTACGGAGTACAGAGCCGGTAGTGACCCGCAATTCGACCATCCGAGGGGGACCGTCGTTCGAAGCCGTCAGGCAGGGGAGGAAGCCGTGAGTTGGCAGGAACTCGCGGCGGACGTAGTGTTGACCCTCGCCGTCGTCGCGGGAACCGCATTCGCCGTCAGTGTTGGCATCGGGGGCCCGTTACAGGTCGTCGCCGGCGCGTTTCTCGTGCTGTTCCTCCCGGGGTACGCCGTCTCGACCGTCGTGTTCCCGGCCGCGGGGTCCGGTCGGTCCGCAACCGACGTGATGTCGGGCCGCAGGAACCGAGGTTGGCACCTCGGCGGCGGCGGCGGCAACAAGGGACCGCAGCGCGCCGGACTTCCGTTCCTTGAACGTCTCGCGTTCGGGTTCGGACTCAGCGTCGCGTTCATCCCGGTGTTCGCGTGGACGCTCGACGTCGGGATGTTGGAGTACCAGCAGCCGGCGATTATCGGTATCGCGACCGGAACGGCCGTCGTGGCGACGATTCTCGGCGCGGTTCGACGCGCGCGAACCCCCGACGGGACGCGGTACGTCGTTCCGTTCGATCGGGGCATCGAAGGCGCACAGAGCGCACTGGACGGGTCGAACGGAACCCCGGCGGTGAACCTCG
The DNA here is from genome assembly GCF_055398025.1 of Halopelagius fulvigenes. NCBI lineage: Archaea > Methanobacteriati > Methanobacteriota > Halobacteria > Halobacteriales > Haloferacaceae > Halopelagius > Halopelagius fulvigenes. The sequence goes on from NZ_AP043843.1 coordinate 86,122, forward strand.
CCCTCGCGGTGGCGATACTCCTCGCCGTCGTCGCGGTGACGTTCAGTCTCGCCGCTCCCGCCGACGGGTCGGAGTTCACGCAGGTGTCGATCCTCACCGAACAGGAGAACGGGAACCTCACCGCGGGAGGGTACCCCGAGCAGTTCACCAGCGGAACGTCCTCCGAACTGGTTCTGCTGGTGGAGAACTACGAGCAGGAACGGACGAAGTACACCGCCGTCGTCCAACTTCAGCGCGTGGACAACGGCCAGGTGGTCGAACGCAAGGAGTTGAAGCGGGAGTCGCAGACGCTCCTCCCCGGCCAGTCGTGGCAGTACGGACACCGCGTGACGCCGACGATGGAGGGTCAAGACCTCCGACTCGTCTACTTCGTCTACCGCGGTGACGCGCCGGCCGACGCGCGCGAGGAGACGGCGTACCGCTCCGTCAACATCTGGTTCGACGTGGTTCCGGTCGGCGGTGGAGGCGGGGCGAACGGCGGTACGCAAACCGCGGCCGACGGCGGGACGCAGACGGCAACGCAAACTGCGACCGGAACGACGCAGGGCTGAACCCCGTCGTAGCCTCTCTCTCTCTCTCGCGGGAATTCGCCCTCACACCCGGCCGCCGGGAAGGTTCACCTTCTTTCGGAGCGATGAGAGCGTGAGCGTCAGTCGAACCATCGCGTCCAGACAGAGGAGCGCGAACTCGTCGCGCCGCGCCCGTTCGGAGCGCGACGAGGACGGTTTCGAGTACTCCTTCGCCAATCGGGACACCTCCGGCCGGACCCGGGCCAGTAGGCGGCGACGACGCCGCCCCGCGACGCGCTTTCGGAGGTACGAGCGGACGTCCGTGGCGTAGTCGTGGTAGATGACCGGACGGGGGTCGTAGACGATGCCCTCGCGGTCGTACCCGTTCGTGAGCAGTCGGTACGTCAGCTCGATTCCCTCGTGACCCGCCCGACCGGAGAGCGACTCCTCGAACCCGCCGACCTCCCGGAAGGCGGCGCGTTCGACCGAGGTGTTGCCCTCGATGTTCAGCGAGAACGGAACTCGCTCGTCGCCGAGGTCGTACCACGTCTGCAGGCGGTTGTACAGCGACTCGGTCCGCGGGAGGACTCGGCCGCGGACGGCGACGGCCCCGTCGTCGTGTGCGTCGCGGTGCGCGGCGACGAAGTCGCAGTCGGGGACGCCGTCGTCGTCGAGGAAGAGCAGGAGGTCGGAGTCCGCCAGTTCGGCGCCGACGTTCCGCGCCACCGTGACGCCGTAGTTGCCGTCGAGGCGGACGAGGGCGCTCGCCCGTTCGGTCCGTTCGACGAGCTCGTCGAGGTCGAACCGGACGCCGTTGTCGACGACTATCACCTCGAAGTCGTCCGCCGTCTGGTCGTCGAGGGCGGCGAACGTCTCCTCGAGTTCTTCCCGCGGCGTCCGGTAGGTGACGACGACGACGCTCGCGGAGGGCGCGGAGGATAGTCGACGCTCGGTCGCGCTGTCGACCATCTCGCGGTACTGCGCCGGGAGCTCGTCGACGCGAGACGAAGTCGCGGCGGACATCGGTGTCACTCCTCGGAAGCGTCGTTTCACGTCGGTCCGTCGTCCTCGTCGTCTTCCGGGAACTCCATGTCCAAGAACCCCTCTCGGCCGGGAAGCGCCGCCACTGCCTCGTTTATTCCGCGGTACGCCGCCGTCTCGACGGTGTCCTGGAACGCGTTCGTCGAGGGGTACTCACGGAGCGTGAGCACCCGCCCATCCTCGGTTAGATAGACGATTTCGGTCGTCCCGTCCGTGTGGCTGTACTCGTCGCCTTCGACCGGTGCGTCGTCACTCATCGTTTTCGTCCGCGGAGTCAGTCAGCGCACGGTTTCGTCGGGGGGGGTGGGACGCGCCCGCTCCGGTACATCCGTTCATGGCTACTCGTACGATTCGGGCCATTATCGTTATTCTGCCCGAAGCGAAGACCGTTCCACGATCGTCTACCGCGGGCACGCGACGCGCGGGCGAATCTCGGACCATTCGACGCTTCGGCGCGAGAGGTGAGTGAACGAACGACAAAGGCGTCGCCGGCACCCCGAGCGAAGCCCGACGCTCGGGGGGAAGCGCCGCGCGTTCCCCCTCGGACTGCGACCGTTCGAATCCGGTCTTCGAACCCGACGGTCAGGAGTTCGCGGACGTTACATCAGACATAACGATAGTATATGTATTCGTGGTAGTGAGTGTGAAATTCGTATCGACAGCGGTACGCACTATCGGGGCGGACAGACACGGTCGCTGTTCGCCCCTCGGCCGATGAGTGCGACCTGGACGGGGCGGTCGCAGTCGCGAACGGAGACTACCGACGCTCTGCGCATCGCACTCGTCGTCGGCTACCTCGCTCTCGCCGTCGGAGTCGTCATAGCGAGGGTGAACCCCTCGCCCGGGTACGACGCGTCGATATACGCCGCGACGCCGTTCGTCTACTGGGCCGGCGTCGGCCTCGCGATCCTCCTCGGCTTCGGGGCCGCCGTCTTCGGCGGACGAGTGACGAGAGCGCTCGGCGTCGCACTCGCCGGACTCGCCATGCTCACCTTCCTCGGTCTGCCGTTCCTCCGAGGGATGTACTTCTACGGGTCCGGTGACGCGTTGACTCACCTCGGATTGGCGAAGTCGCTCCTGCGGACTGACTTCGCGTTCATGGACCTCATCTACCCCGGCGGGCACTCGCTCGCCATCTTCCTCTCGCAGGTGATGGGCGTTCCGCTCCGTCACGGGTTGATGTACGCGATGATGACCGCGTCAGTGGTCACCCTCGTGTTCGTCCCCCTCGCCGTGTGGGCCGTCGTTCCCGACGGCCGCGCGGTAGGGTTTGCGGTGTTCACGGCGATGCTGATGCTCCCGATGAACAACATCAGCACCCACCCCGGCTTCCACAGTTACACGCTGACGACGCTGTACTTCCCGTTCGTCCTCTATCTCACCTTCAAACACATCATGCGCGGCGCGGAGGACGAGACGCTCCCCGAGTGGGCGTCGGCGGTGAGCCTCGTCGCGCCTATCGCCCTCGGCGCGACGGTGTTCTACCACCCGCAGGTGGCCATCGACGTGCTCATCCTGCTGTCTACGGTGTTCGCCGTGGGGTACGTCCTGCGCCGCCGTGCGGGGACAACAGGGACGACGGGGACCGGGGCCATGGGGACCACGGGAACCACCGGGTCGTTCAATCACCGACTGCTCACCGGGCAGGTACTCCTCCTCGGGGTGATATTCATCGCATGGGCCGTCCAGCACCAGCAGACGTTCATCTTCGCCGAGAACCTGACACGCTCCGTCACGGGGTTCCTCCAGACGGGAGAGGGAGCCGCAAGGATAGCGCAGGACCGCGGAAACTCGGCCGACGCGCTGAACGTCAGTCTCGAGATAATGTTCGTCAAACTGTTCGGCATCTCGTTCCTGTACATCCTGCTGTCGGGCGGTCTGGTGGTGAAGGAGGTAATCGGGGGCGTCCGCGGCCGAGTCGACGACTCCGGGATGGCCGCGACGTACATCGGCTTCTCGGCGCTGACCCTCGGGCCGTTCTTCGCCGCGCAGTTCGTCGGCAACGTGTCGTCGTACTTCTTCCGCCACCTCGGCTTCGCGATGGTTCTCGTCGGCGTTCTCGGCGCTATCGCCCTCTACAAGGTGGCGGTCGAGTACGACTCCGTCCTGAGCGGCGGTGCGCGCGTCGCGGGCGTCGTCCTCGCCGTCCTCGTCCTCACGGGGTCGCTCGTGGCGTTCTACCCCTCGCCGTACATCTACCTCCCCTCCTCGGAGACGCCCGAATCGCAGTTCATCGGCTACGACGCCACGTTCAAACACCAAGCCGAGGAAGTCCCCATAGCGAAGGTTCGCATCGGTGCCTCGCGCTTCGCGGACGCACTCGGCGTGACGGTTCCCGGCCGTCTGCTGTGGAGTCCCAACAAGACCCAGTTCGACAGCGTGGAGAACTTGACGAAGTATCGGGGGAACAATCGGACCGACCACCCCGGATACTACCTCGTCATCTCCGAACGTGACAGGGACCGAGAGGTGAAAGGATTCCACGGAATCCGCTATCAGCAGGACGACTTCCGGGAGATAAACCAGACGGTCACGCCGCGGCTCTCCCGCGTGCAGACGAACGGTGACTACCGTCTGTACTACGTCGACCAGGAGGGACTGGTGAACACGACCGACTGAGCTCGTGACCGCGCGGCGTTACCGCGGTTGTAACGCCGCCGCCCGGTCGTCGGACGACGGTCGAACGCTCGGCCGACGGCGCGCGAGACGCGCCGGTTCGTCCGGCCGCGGCGTAACTACTCCATTACTATCCACGTTCCTACCGTGGGAACACTCAATGCGGGCAACAGATATTATGCTGGTCGGACCGGCGGGGAAGCCGACCGGTGGCATCGCACAGTACATCCGCGAGCAACGGGAGCGTCTCGGAGACGGCGTCTCGGTCCGCGTGTACGACGTGGCCGTCGCCGACACCGACTCCCCGTTGGCGTTCGTCCGCGCGGTGTTGCACGCAATGTGGCAGGCGCTCTGCTTCCCCTTCCGGCGACCGCCGGACGTGCTTCACGTCCACTCCAGTCACTGGTACTCGTTCTTCCAGTCGAGCCTCTACGTGCTCTACGCCGCCGTCGTCTGGCGCGTGCCGGTCATCCTCCACGTCCACGGGTCGTCGTTCGACAGTTTCGTCCAGTCCGACTCGCGCCTCCTGCGGTGGTACCAGTCGGTCGTCTTCGACCACTGCGCGAACGTCATCGTTCTCTCGGAGTACTGGCGCGACGTGGTAGGGCCACGGGTCGGACAGGAGAAGATGACGGTGCTTCCGAACGCGGTGGACCCCGACGAGTACGAACCGGAGTACGGCGCGCGCCCGCCGCACGTCGTCTTCGTCTCGAACCACATCGAACGGAAGGGCATCCGCGAGTTCGTCGACGCCGTCGAGGAACTGTCCGCGCGCAGCGAGGAGTTCCGCGTCACCATCGCCGGGTCCGGACCCCTCTCTCACCTCTCGGAGGACCTCGCGGAACGATACCCCGAGGTGACCTACGAGGGATACGTCAGCGAGGAGCGAAAGCGCGAACTCCTCAGCGAGGGATCGGTGTTCGTCCTCCCAACGCACGCCGAGAACCTGCCCATCGCGCTCTTGGAGGCGATGGCAGGCGGGAACGCCCTGCTCTCGACGACGGTCGGCGCGATTCCGAGCCTGATAGACGACAACGGCGTCCTCGTCTCTCCGGGCGACGCCGATTCGCTCGCCGCGAGCCTCTCCGACCTCGTGAACGACCCCGAACAGGTGGACGAGATGGGACGGAAGAGCCGAGAGCGAGTCGAGGAGGAGTACTCCTGGCCCGTGACGGTCGAACGCCTCGAATCGCTCTACCGCGGTCTGAAACAGTGCGAAACGAACTGAAATAGTGGCCGAGGGCGGTGCGCGGAGTCAGTCCTTCTTTCGGCCGTCCGCGCGCGCGACGGATTCGACCCTCCGCCGCGACGCGCCGTTAACTCGGTGTTAACACGACGATAATGGAGTATCTGGGCTTCCCCACTGAGACGAGAACGAGCACACAGAGCCCCTATTGCCCGATAGTCGGAGATTGGAATCGAGTCGAACGCTTCTGGGTCGCCGGGACGCACTTCGACTGGGGGCGGCGGCCGCGGCGGTCGCCACGGGCGCCGCAGCGACGAGCACTCCCGTCGCCGCGACCCTTCAGCGGAACGACATCACGTTCGACCGGCGCGTCAACGCCGTTGAGGACTTGGGGGCGGACCCGACGGAGACGGTCCCGATAGACGACGCTCTGGGGGGTGCCGTCGACGACGGGGTACTCGTCGAGTTCCCCGCCGGGATGTACAGCGTGAACATCCCGATAGAGATGGGGGAGCGAACCGGGTTCGTCGGCGTGGGGGAGACGGCAGCGGACGTGCGGTTCCGTCCGACCGGGGCCGCGGGGAACCAGTGGCTTCAGTTCGCCGAGACGGGCGACAGCGTCGTGGGGGGCTTCACCGTCGTCGGCGACACGGCCGGCAGCATCGGGGGGACCGTCGAGGGGTCGGTGGTTGTCACGGACGTCACGTACGACGCGGCCGGTTCGGCGCACAGGGGGGCCGAACCGCACACGTTGGAGATAGAGTGGATGGGCGAGAGCGTCACCTACGAGTTCACCGTCGAGGGGGACACCGAACCGGGTGACGACCTCACGGAGGGGCGGGCGGCGACGTTCGGACCGAGCACCGAGGGGTACCTCACCGGCGGTCTCCACCGCTTCGAGTACACCGGGTCGCTCACCGACCTGTGCCTCTCGACCGACGCGCGCGTCGCGATCGACGGCGTCGAGGTGGACGCTGCGACGCTGAGCGACGACGCGGACGTCGAGTTCTTCGCGGCCGCCGAGGAGGAGTCGGCGACGTACGACCTCGTCGCCTCGCGCCGTGCGAGCACGCACGGAAAGACGCTCGATGCGGGCGACGACGACGCGGTTACCGTCGCGGAGGGCATCGAACACCTCTCGATAGAGGGGAGCGCACTCGTAGACGTCGCGCGGAAGTACTGATTCGGAAGTCGTAGCGGCACGGAACGCTCCGCCCGCGGACAGTCTCGCGGAGTCGGACTCTTCTCGCGGTCATCCGCCGGCTAAGGAGGCTCATAACTGCAAGCGCGTCGGCGCGGAAGAAACGTTAGTCGCTGACGAATTATCCGTCCCGATATCATTTCGAAGAGTATCCAATGCCCCGAGACGTCGTCTGGATAACGCTCGAAAGCGTCCGTCAGGACCACAGTTCGCTCGGCGGGTACGACCGCGACACGACGCCGTTCCTTCGGTCGCTCGGGTCGCGGTCGGACGCCGCGTCGTTCACGAACTGCTTCTCGCACGACATCTGGACCCGGTCGTCCAGCGCGTCGATACTGACGGGCTTGGCCCCCTCCGCGCACCGTACGTGGTCGCAAGACGACCGCCTCGCGAGCGACGTTCCGACCGTCGCCGAGGCGTTCCGCGAGGAGGGCTACCGAACCGCCTGCATCTCGCCAAACCCCCAACTGAGCGACGTGACGGGCCTCGCGCGGGGGTTCGACCACTTCCACTACCTCGGCAAGGAGAACCTCATCGAGGAGATGGGTATCCCGACGATGATTCGGTACCTCACCGGTCTGCGCCGATACTCCGCGGGCTACACCACCGACACCCGGAAGCACTCCATCGGCTACCTCAATGAAGCCCTCTCGAAGCGCCACGTCCGCGCGGCGGCCGAGGAGGGGACGCCGCTCTTCCTCTACGTCCACCTCGGCGACAGCCACCACCCGTACTACCCGCCGCTCCCCTACCAGGACGCGTTCGCCGGCGGCTTCGATATGAGCCTCGACGAGGCGTTGGAGACGTCGATGGACATGTCCGAGCACCTCTACGAGCACATGGCGCGCGGCCTCCCGTTCGCCGACGACGAGTGGAGGGCCATCCGCGCGATGTACGACGCGGAGATACTCAACGTGGACCAGACGACGCGGCGCATCGTCGAGTACGCCGAGTCGCGACTGGACGACCCCATCGTCGTCGTCACCTCCGACCACGGGGAACTGCTCGGCGAGTCGGGGCTTCTCGCCCACATGATATCCGTCGAAGACGCCGTCTCGCACGTTCCGATGGTCGTCTCCGGCGTCCCCGGCCTCTCCGGCACCCGCGACGACATCGTCCAGCACGCGGACGCGATGCAGACGGCCCTCGCGGCGGCCGGCGTCGACTTCGACCTGCCCGTCGGCTACGACCTGTGCAAGAGCGACCGCGAGTTCGCCGTCACCCAGCGGAGCGGTGCCCGCGCGCAGGGGAAGTTCGGAAAACTCGCCGAATCCGGTCCACAGTTCGACGCCAGCGCGTACCACTCCGACGACGTGACGAGCGTCCGGACGCCCGAGTTCCGCTACACCCGGAGCACCGACGGCGACGAACTGTTCGCCATTCCCGACGAGGAAGAAGACGTGAGCGAGGACCGCTCCGACGTCCGCGACGAACTGGCCGAGACGTGCGAGTTGTGGCTCGAATCGTACGGCCTGCCGTACTCCGAACAGCGCGAACGCGCGGAGTTCGACGACTCGATGAGCGACCACCTCGCGGACCTCGGATACATCTGAATCGCGGTCTGAGGGGGGCTAACTTCAGTTCGCCGATGCATAACAAAACACGTTCTCCGCCGCTGTACAGTCGATGACGAGGACACCGATCGTCTCGGAGAGGGAACCGAGAAGCGACGACTGCGAGACGACGCGCGCGGAGGGATGGACGTGAGCGAGACGGAACTCGCGCGGGCCGACGACGACGACGCGCGACGGACGCCTCGGGGCCGACCGGTGAACGTGTGGGTGGACCTCGCCAGTCCGAGCCACCCGTTCTTCTTCAAAGCGCTCACCGACAGCCTCTCGAACGTCAACACGGAGGTCACCGTCCGCGAGAAGACGGAGACGGTGCCGCTGGCGGACGAAGTCGGATTCGACTTCGAGACGGTCGGCAAGGACTACGAGAACCCCACGCTCCGGAAGGTGGGGATTCCCATGCGAACCGCGCAACTGACGTTCAACGCGCCCGCCGCGGACGTGGCGCTCTCCTCGCGGAACGCGATGTGCGTCCTCGCGGCGAAGGCGCGCGGGATCCCCTCCATCCACTTCACGGACAACGACATCTGCGCCTACGTGGACGACCTGAAGGCCGAGGAACTGTACCACCGCCTCGAAGCGCAGGCGACGCACAACGTCGTCCCGAAGGCGTTCGAGACGTCTGTGCTGACCGAACGCGGCGCCGACCCCGACAGCGTCCACACCTACGACGGATACAAGGAGGACGTGTACGTCGCGGCGTTCGAGCCGGACCCGACGTTCCCCGAGCGACTGCCGTTCGACGGCGAGGAGTTCATCGTCGTCCGCCCGGAGGCCCTCTCGGCGACGTACGTGGACGCCGACGGCAGCATCGTCCCCGACATCCTCGCGGGCGCGGCTGAACGCGACATCAACGTCGTCTACCTCCCGCGCAACGACGGCGACGAGAAGTTCGCCGAGGGAGTTCCGTCCGAGAACGTGTACGTCCCCGAACAAGCCCTCGACGGCCTCGAACTCGCGTGGCACGCGCGGTGCATGCTCACCGGTTCCGGGACGATGGCGCGGGAAGCCGCGCGCATGGAGACGCCGGCGGTCTCCTTCTTCCCGAGCACGCGCATCTCGGTGGACCAGGCGCTCATCGACGAGGGCGAGATATTCCACTCCCGCGACGCCGAGGAGATTCTCGACTACGTCGAATCGCTCACCGACGACGACGCGGAACCCGACCTGACCCGCGCGAAACGCGTCCGCCGCGAGGTGGCGGAACTGACGGCGAGTCTCATCAACGAATCCGTCCAATAGCGGACGACACAGGCGGCTCGGACGGCGCGGCGCGAACTACCTTTTTTCTGCGGACGCGGTGGGGTAGAAACCAACGTGTCTACGGAGCACTTCGCCCCGTGATCCGTCGGGAGACGGGCCCAGTCGTCGTTTCGGGTTGGTAACTCCGGACACGGTGGTGCGCCGAAGTCTCCCAAAGAGGGAAGTCGCGGGTCAGTTCGGAAACGCCGGTTTCGCGCGCCGCCGACGCAACCGGCCACCGAGGGCTAATTTTTCGCTGCGCCGCCGGTAGCGGCGCGGCCGCGTCGGCGGTGGAGCACGGAGAGGAGGAGAGGGGAGGGGGTGCGGGGGAGGGGAGAGGAGGAGAGGGGAGGGGGTGCGGGGGAGGGGAGAGGAGGAGAGGACGCGGCCGTTACGACCGAGTTACGCGCCGAAGCAGGCGCGAGGGGAGCGAACCCGACGACCCCGACGCGACGTCCGCCCATCGCGTGGCGCGCGAGGGGAGGTCCGAGTCGGGCCCGACTACGCCGGCCTCAACCATCGCTTCGAGCGGATTGTCGTCTACCTTCAACGGGAGGTCAACCCGCCCCCGGCGGCGCGAAGACTCCCACGTCGCGAAGATGAGTTCGTCCGCGCGAAGGGCATCCCGGCCGTTGAGTTCCGACTCCTCGCCCGTCCTGAGCGACTCGATCACGTCCTCGACGGCCCGTTCCGTGTACGTGGTGACGTCCAGACGCTCCGCCCATCCCTCGGACACCTTCCCGAGGAGGTACCGGAGGGCGAGGCGAGGTTTGCTCAGTTTCGGACGGTAGCGGGTGTCCGGACCGGTGTCGACGGTCTTCCACTTGCCGCCGTCGCGGCGGTAGGAGACGGTGCCGTCCTCCCCGACTTCGATGACACCGTCGGTGCCGACGAGTCGGAAGAGAGCGCCGACGAACTCCTCGCCGCGACCGGTCGACGCGATGCCGTAGACGCCGTTCTCGTACCGCCACTGCGCGACGGCCTGATTCTCGTTGTGCGCGCCGAACAGCACGTTCTCCTCGGTGTAGTCTATCTGGCCGAGAACCCACTCGACCGGCGTCCCGTCGTTGTAGTAGTTCGCGAGGTCGAACGCGTGGGTGCCGTTGTCGTAGAGGTCCTCCTCGCGGAACTCGATTCGCTTTAGGTCGCCGACTTTCCCCTCGTCTAAGAGTCGCTTCGGTTCGGAGTACGGGCGGGCGAACCGGTACTGGTGGTTGATGGTGAGAGAGACTCCCTCGGCGTCGCACACCTCGACCATGCGCCTCGCGTCACCCCACGTCAGCGCCATCGGCTTCTCGCAGTGGACGGCCCGGACCACGCCGTTTCTGGCCGCGCCGACGACGATGTCGGCGTGGGCCGCCGGCGGGACGCAGACGCTCACCACGTCCGGTTCCGCCTCCAAGAGCATCTCCTCGTAGTCCTCGTAGACGCGGTAGTCGGGCACGCCGTACTCCTCGGCGAACGCCTCCGCGTTCTCGGGGACCAAATCGGCGCACGCGACGATTTCGCAGTCGTCGAGTCGTTCGTACCCCTCCGCGTGACGGTACGCCATGGCGAACCCGTCGCCGTCCGGTGCTCCCGTGCCGATGAATCCGATTCGATAGGTCATGGTGGGGGATACGGGTGCCGGCGCGTTCAGTATGGGCGGGATAACGGGGCGAAGGCGGGGAGAGAGCCGCTAGCCGCGACCCCTCGCCGGCGGTCGAACGCCCGAAGCCGCTTAACAACCGTATAACAATGCTTACATGAAAGAGTTCGAGAGTATGAAGCGTAGGCTCCGTCCCGCGTTCCAACTGCACAGCGTCCGAGAGTCCTCGGATTCGCTCCCCGACGTGATTCGGCGCGTCGGCGAGTCGGGGTTCGAGGGCGTCGAGTTCGCCGACCGTTTCCGCGGTGCCGACCCCGACGCCGTCGCCGACGCCCTGGACGAGTCGAGCGTCGAACCCGTCGCCGCCCACGCCGACCTCTCGACGATAGCGGCGGCCGTCGAAGGGGAGAACGACCTGCTCGACCGGTGCGAGACGGTCGGCTGTGACCGCCTCGTCGTCTCCCGCGTCTCGCCGTGGCACTTCCGCAGTCGGTGGAACGTCCGCGAGTTCTCGTACCGCCTCGCCGACCTCTCGCACGAACTCGACGCCCGCGACGTCGACCTCGGGTACCACAACGTCAGAAACGACCTCTGGCCGTTGCTCCCCGACCGGGTGACGGACGCCATCGAACGGTCGCCGCTTCCGACCGGACTCGCCACCTACGCCTCCCGCGGACTGGCGGAGTTCCGCGGCGACGACCGGAGTCGAATCCCCGACGAAACCGGCTTCTGGAACCTCGTCGCCCGCACCGCGCCCGACGATCTGTTCTTCGAACTCGAGGTCAGCGAGGTGTACGCCGCGGGGTTCGACCCCGCCGCCGCGTTCGAGGTGGTGTCGGGACGCGTCCCGATGATTCACCTCCGCGACGTGGCCCCGACCGGTCGGTTCGGCGCGTACGAGGACGTCGAACGCGGAACCGGCATCGTGGACACCGGTCGCGTCCTCTCGGCGGCGCGGAAGGCGGGCGTCGAGTGGGTCGTCTACGAGAACGAACTGGACGCCGGTCCCGACGAGAAGTTCGAAGACAGTGCCGCACTCGTTCGGCAGTTCTTCGACGACGAGTCTGCGGCGTCGGCGTCCAAAGCAGGGGGGTCGCCGACGGTCGGTTCGACCCGGTGAATCGACCGGTCGAACTCGCCTCGGACGTCCGATATTCGGCGATCGGACGTTAACCTCGTCATTACAATCTCTCTCTCGTACCGTTGTTGAGTCGTACATGGAGTTCCAACACAGCCGAATCGACGATTCCCCGCCGTGCGGTCAGATGAGTTTCTGCCTCACGACCGACCTGACGGGGAACGGCCTCCCCGACGTCATCGTCGGCGCTCTCGGCGGTATCTACCCGTTTACGGTTCCCGTTCTCGGCAAGGACCTCAACCTCCGGAAACTTCCGGGGACCCGCGAAGTGATAAAGCAACTGGAGACGAACATCTTCTGGTACGAGAACCCCGGATGGGAGCGACACGACGTGGCGAAAGCGCCCGACCTCTCGGTCGGCGGGTCGCTCGGCGACATCTCCGGCGACGGGAGGATGGACATCGTCGCCGGGCAGAACCTGAACAAACACGACCTCTACTGGTTCGAGCAACCCGACGACCCCCGCGAGGAGTGGACGCGCCGCCTCATCACCGACGACTTCGAGAAGTACCACGACACCGCCGTCGCCGACGTGGACGGTGACGGCGAGGACGAAGTCGTCGTCCTCTCCCAAGAGAGCGCGGTCGTCTTCTACTACGACATCCCCGAGGACCCCCGGCGCGAACCGTGGCCGGTCGAGAACCGCCACATAGTCGCCGAGGGCCTCAACGTGGAGGGCGTCGAAGTCGCGGACGTGGACGGCGACGGGACGGTCGAGATTCTCGCCGGCCCCAACGTGTTCCACCGGAACGGCGACGGGACGTGGGACCGCGAGAGCATCGCCGAGGGGTGGCCGTGGACGCGCCTCGCCGTGGCGGACGTGGACGGCGACGGCGAGGACGAGATTCTCGTCACGGAGGGCGACCTCCCGTACCAGGACCCCGACGACCGCCGCGCCCGACTCGGTCTGTTCGACCCGCCGGAGTGGACGCCCACCATCCTGCGCGACGACCTCTCGAACCCCCACAGCCTCCAAGTCGCAGACATCGACGGCGACGGCGAGTTGGAGATATACGTCGCCGAGATGGGTCTCGAAGACGGCCACGAGCCCCGACAGTTCGTCTTCCACCGGACCGACGACGGAACGTTCGAGGCCGAACTCATCGAGGAGGGCGTCCCGACGCACGAGGCGAAAGTGGTGGACTTAGACGGCGACGGCCGCCTCGACATCGTGGGCAAGGGGTACGCGGAACGTAACGTGGACGCGTGGTTCAACGTGGTGTGAGATGTTCGCACGGGTACACGTTCACCCGCGGCGCTCCGCCAGCGAGGGATGATGCCGCGGGAGAACGACATCCTGTCGCGGGCGACGCGACGAGTCGAGCGGGCGGGGTTCGAGGCGTTGGCGCGCGCGGACCGGCGTCTCGGGTTCTCGCACCTCTACCCCGACGAGGCGAACGGCGTGCTCATGTACCACGCCGTCGGGTCGCCGGGGCGGTACGGGAACGTCTCGGTCGGCCGGTTCCGCCGCGATTTAGAGTGTTTGACGACGCACTTCGAGGTGTGCGACCTGCCCGGCGTCCTCGCCGACGACGGCGGAAAGCGCGTCGCGTTGACGTTCGACGACGCGTACGACGACTTCTACGAGAACGTTCTGCCCCTCCTTCGACGGTACGAGGTTCCGGCCACCCTGTTCGTCCCGGTGGCGTTCGTCGGCGGCGGGCGGACCGACCTCGCGTACCGGTTCGGCCGGTCGCCCGCGGAGTTCGACCGCTACAACGACCCGGAGGCGCACCACGACTACGACGGTCCCGCACCGGACGTGATGTCGTGGGACCGACTCCGCGAGGTTGCGGCCGACGAGCACGTCACGGTCGGAAATCACACGCGGACGCACCCCGACCTCTCGCTTCTCTCTACGCCGGCGGACCTCGAACCCGAAATCGTCGGCGCGCACGACGAACTGTCGGAGCGACTCGGCGTCGATATCGACCGGTTCTGCTTCCCGTACGGCCGGTACTCCGAGGAGGCGGCGGAACTCGTCGCCGAGACGCACGACGTGAGTGTCACCTCGCGGCGGGGCGTCCTGTTCGACCCCGCGTCGAACGACGGACACCTCCTGCCGCGCGTCCGGGCGCACGAACCCGAGCACCGCGTCCGGTGGGACCTGTCGGCGGTGCGGTGGCGACTCGTCGAGCGACTCGGGTGACCGGCGACTCCGCTCTCGGAACGAACGCAGGGAGCGAATAATTGACATACGGCGAAGGGAAGCGTGTTCAGCCGTTCGACATTAACCCAGATATAACCATACAGGCGTAGAACGCCAAATCGAGTAAATGGCTCAGTCACGAACACGCGGGAGGAGGTCACCGTGAGCGGTCGACTTCGCTCGCTCATCAAGGGCCTCATCCCCAGCGGTGGGACGGCGGAGCGAGTCGTCAAGAGCGCGATTTGGGCGATGGGGCAGAACGCGTTCGGACGCGTCCTCCAGATGGCGATGCTCGTCGTCGTCGCCCGCCTCGTCGGTCCGGCGGAGATAGGCCTCGTCGGTATCGCGCTTCTCACCCTCAGCGGCGTCAAGAAGTTCACGAAGATAGGCATCAACGACGCGCTCGTACAGCAAATCGAGGAGAACGTCGACGAACACCTGAACACGGTCTGGATTCTCGAAATCGCCCGCGGGTTGCTCGTCTTCGCCGTCCTCTTCGCCGGCGCTCCGCTGGCGGGGATGGTGTTCAACGAACCGCGGGCGACGGACCTCATCCGCGTCATCGGCGTCTCGCCGCTTCTGCTCGGGTTCCGCAACCCCGCGATGGTGTACTTCCAGAAGAACCTCGACTTCCACAAGCAGTTCGTCTACCGCGTCGGCGGCGACATCGCGCAGGCCGCAGTCGCCGTCAGTTACGCCCTCATCTGGCCGAGCGCGTGGGCGCTCGTCGTCGGCTACATCGCCGCCGACGTCGTCCGCCTCGTCGCCTCCTACGGCCTCGACTCGTTCCGGCCGCAGCTCGACTTCCGGTGGGACTCCGCGAAGAGCATCGTGGACTACGGCAAGTGGATAACCGGGTCGTCCATCCTCTTTTTCCTCTACAGCGAGGGCGACGACGCCTTCGTCGGGTGGCTTCTGGGACCGGCGGCGCTGGCGTTCTACCAGTACGGGTACCGGTTCTCGAACGCCCCCGCCTCGGAGCTGGGGAACGTCATCTCGTCGGTGATGTTCCCTGCGTTCTCGAAGGTACAGGAGGACCGCGCGCTCCTGCAGAAGGCGTTCCTGCGAACGGTACGAGTGACCGCGTTCGTCGCGACGCCCGTCGCCTTCGGCATCGCCGTCGTCGCCTCGGACTTCGTCTTGACCTTCTTCGGCCAGCAGTGGACTGATATGATCGTCCCGATGCAGATTCTCTGCGGGTACGGCTTCCTCCGGGCGTTGGGACAGGCGTTCGGGCCGGTGTGGAAAACGCTCGACCGCCCCGACCTCGTCACGAAGTTCTCGGCGATTCGCGTCCTCCTCATGGCGATACTCATCTGGCCCGCGACGGACATGTACGGAATCGTCGGGACGGCGGCCATCGTCACCGGGATATACATCTTCCCGATGATGCCGCTCGACGTCTACGTCACCGTCAATATGATCGACGTGACGTACACCGAGATAATCCGCGAGATAGCGTACCCGTTCGCCGCCAGCGCCGCCATGGCCGGCGTCGTCTGGTACGTCGATTCGATGCTGTCGTTCAGTCCGACCGTCGAACTCGTCGTGAGCGCCATCGTCGGCGCGGCGGCGTACGGCGTCGCCGTGTTGTTCCTCGACCGGCAGTCCAACTGGGGAATCACCGGCAACATCCGCGGCATCGTCACGAACGCCCGTCGCTGAGGCGGACGTTCGCGCCGTCGGAACGACCGAGCCGTCGATTCTTTTCTGCGTATCACGAAGCACGGGCGTTCGCTCCCGCGAGCGACCGCCACGGATAGCCGTTCACCGCTGCCCCGTCCGTCGGAGCAGAGCACTGGAGGACGACGGCGACGAGGAGAGCGAAGACGGGAGGGAACGGGAATCGTCGCGGCCGAACGGGGGAGGCGGCGAGCGACCGGCAGAGCGCCGAGAGTCGGAAGGGCGGTAACGCGGGTGACGAAGAGCGAACGGCGGGGGAACGACGGGCGAGGACGCGGAGAACGGACGACGGGCGGGGGTACGAGGAACCGACAGATGAGGGTAGGGAGAACGGGTGGCGAACAACGGGGTGCGCGGCGTTACTCGGCGTCGGAGTCGGCGCGCGCCTCGTAGCGGTCGCCGGTGTACTCCGTTTCGAGGGGTTCCGCCGCGCGGGCGTCCAACCGGCACCCGAGGACGAAGAGGACGACGCCGCAGACGCCGGTGACGACGCCGCGGAGGAGGCCGGAGGAGTATCGACGGCGGACGCCGCGTTCGGCGGCCCGGAGGACCGACCCCGCGCCGAAGAACGCGGCGGCCAAACCGAGACAGTACGCGAGGACGGCTGGCACGTACCGGGCGTCGCGGGAGCGAACCGCGAGTCGACGGAGGAAGTTCCGGAGGAGGAGTCCCGAGAGTCGGGGGACGAACTCGCGGTAGACGATACCGCTCTCCTCGTCGCCGTACACCGCCCGGTGCGGGACGTTGACGACGCGGAAGTCGTGGAGGTTCAGCGTCGTCAGGAGGTCGTTGAGGAACCCGTACTCGTCGTACACGTCGTCGAGCGGGATTTCGCGGAGCGCATCGACGGAGATGGCCGTGTACCCGTTCTGAGAGTCCACGGTCCGCCAGTATCCGCTGGAGAGGTTGGTGAGCGACGTGAGCAGGTGGTTGCCGAACAGACGCCACCGACTCATCTCGCCGACGTTCTCCCGCCTGCTTATCCGGTCGCCCTTCGCGTAGTCGGCGCGGCCCTCGACGATGGGGTCGACGAACCGATGGAGTATCGAGGGGTCCATCTGCGCGTCGCCGTTCATCACCGCGACCACGTCCATATCGTCCTCCATGGCGGCGCGGTAGCCGGTTTTGATGCTCGCGCCGACGCCGCGGTTCGTCTCGTGGCGGAGGGGGACGACGAACTCGCCGTCATGGTGTCCGCCGTCGGCGATCATCGCCTTCTCTTTGTCGGCGTTCAGTCGCCGCGTGGTTCGCCGAATCTCGTCCCACGTCCCGTCCGTCGAACCGTCGTCCACCGCGTACACTCGGTCGACGAACGACGGGGTGGTCTCGATGGTCCTACCGACGAACCCCTCCTCGTTGTATGCTGGTACGACGACTGCGATTCGGTTTCCGTTGTACATAGATGAGATATCTTCGATGGCCACCCTCCGTCGCGGCGCAACCGCGCGTCGGGGGCGAACTGCCCGGCGGGGACGCCCCCTTCTCGGTCCGCGGCGCGCGGCTGTCGGTACGGCCTTCGGTGTAACGTATCCTCAGGCGGACTTTGTTATAGACTGATTGTTCGGAGTAGGCGGGAACTTCGGCGCACAGAACCGGGGTGACAGACGCGGCGGCGGAATCGAACGCGGAGCGCTCCCGGCCGTTTCTCCCCGCGAAGCCGATGAGTCCGATTCTTCGGACGCGAGTGCGTCTCGCGACGAACCCGGCGCAACTCGTTATGAGCGTCGTAACGGACGGCGGGAGTCGAACGGACCGCCGGCCCCCGATTCTGCGTCGAATCGACGCGCGAAAGTCAACCCTCCGCGCACGGAGCGTCACAGCTCCGTGAGTCTCCGATGCGCTTATGTGTGTTCGAGAGTTGCACGTGCCATGGACGCGAAACCGAGCGACGACCTGTCGTCGGACCTCCTGACGGACGGGAATCGCTCGTCCCCCTCAACGCGAGGGTCGGTGAAACCCCGACACGACGGGGGGAGCGACGAAGCGGGTCCGATTCTCGTGCCGATACGGAGCGAGGAATCGACGCAGGCGTTCACGTACGCCGTCGCCCTCGCGGACGCGACGGGGCGCGAACTCGTGTTCCTCGACCCCGTTCCCACCCAACCGCTCGACGACTCCGCGGAGGAGTCGTCTCTGGCGGAGGAACGCGCCGCGCGGGCGCGGAACGCCTCCGACGGGTCCGTCTCCGCGACCGGAATCGTCAGAACCGGAAACACCGTCGCCGCCGCGGTCGAACGCGCGGTGTCGAGCGTCGGAGCGAGAACCGTCGTCGTGGAGGAACCGCCGTCCGACGGGGTGTTGTCCGGGCTTCGGCCCTCGACGGGCGAGCGAATCGCGGCGGAGGTGGACGTCGACGTGGTGCGGCCGAACGGTCGAGGGAGCCTCGACGGCGTTCGGTCGATTCTCGTCCCCGTCGCAGGCGGCCCGCACTCGGGTCTCGCCGTGGACGCCGCGAGAGCGTTAGCCGCCGCCACCGGCGCGTGGATAGACCTGCTGTACGTCTTCTCGGCCGACGCGACGGAGGCGGACCGCGGCGCGGGGCGGGCCGTCCTCTCGGAGGCGAGTTCGAGGCTCTCCTCGTTCGACCGGGTCGATACGTGGTCGCTCGAAGCGGAACCGGAGACGGACGTGGCCGACGTTCTCGTCCGCCAAGCGGGGTACTACGACGCCGTGGTCATGGGCGCGCCGACGAAGGGTCGACTACGCCGGTTCGTCTCGGGTTCGACGACCGAATCCGTCGCCGAGAGCGCGCAGGTTCCGGTGGTCGTCGTTTCCGACAGCACCGGTCGCTCGTGGGCGGAACGAACCGTCGCTTCGGACGTCGAAGGCGACTGACGCGGCGACCGATCCCGTTCGTCGGCCACACCACCGTGTCCGCTGAACTCCCGACGGTCGGCGGCGGACCGGCGGAGAGCGGAGACGGTCCACCGACGGAGCCCCGAAGTCGAGTCAGATTTCCGGTAAATGGGATACAGATATAGCAAGTGTGCCGGAGGGGAGACGATTCCTCCCCCCTTCGAATTTCTAACTATCCGGACAGAACAACGGAGAGGACGTGTCGCCCCGTCGGGAAAAATGCCTATTCGTCTGGGACGCACGTTATCACGTGTGTACGCGCCATGACCGAGGACGACCGAACACCGGACGACTCCGGGCGAACGGACGGGTCGGGTCTTCCGGTCGCCCCCGACGACGAGACGCCGACGTGGCGGGAGCGCAAACAGCGCTCGCAGGGGCTCAGCCGACTCACGTACGAGTACTTCGAGCGCTCCCGCCGCGAGGACCAGGACCTGCGTCAGGAGTCCGACTACGTCGAACGCGACGTGCTGGGCTTCCCGACGTGGCCCCACGAGATGATTCGCAACCTCTCTATCGCGAGCTTCTTCGTCGGCATCATGCTGTTCCTCTCGGCGACGATGCCGCCGCACATCGGCGCGCCGGCGAACCCCAGTTCCACGCCGGCCATCATCCTGCCGGACTGGTACCTCTACTGGTCGTTCGGCCTGTTGAAGCTCGGTCCGCTGAACCCCGAATTGGCCGTCCTCGGTGGGCAGAAGCTGACGGCCGACCGGACGTACGGGGTGTTAGCGAACGTCGTCGTCGTCGGCATCATCGCGATGGTGCCGTTCCTCAACAAGGGAAGCGCGCGACGGCCGGTCGAACAGCCGTTCTGGGCGGCCGTCGGCGTCGGCGGCGTCACCTTCGCGTTCACCATCTCGATACTGGCTATCAAGAACTTGGTGCCGATGAACGTGGACTTGCTGTTCGACCTCACGTTCGTCCTCCCCATCGTGATGTTCTTCGTCACCTACGCCGTGCTGAAGACGATGCGCGAAGGGTACATGTACGGCCTCAACAAGCGCTACTACCGCCTCCGCCCGCCGCGGTGAACCCGGGCGGCGTCCGATCTCTTCGCCGGCGGATCCCGCCGCCGGGTGCTGATTTTTTCCGTTACAGCGTTAGCCCTGTAACGAATTCTTCGGTCGCGACCGCCGCGAACAGAAGGGGGTCCGTCTCCGTCGGTTCTCCGCGAGGAGTCGAGCGTCCCGCCCGCCATTCGACCGAGGGAGGGGCCTCCGTGGAAGACGGGAGCGAACAAAGGTGGTGGGACAACCAGAATACGGAGAGCAGTGCACGTATCCGAGTTCTCTCTCCCCGGCGTCGTGGAGGGTCCGTGATAACCCGTCCAAATGGTAATGTCACCGGAGAATGTATATTTTCGTACTAGTAATAGTAGGATACTATCCGAATAGATACGTTTCACTGCCGCCTCTCCACCCTCACGAAACGGTGCGTCCTGCGCCGCGTACGGTCGGACGAACGTCCGGTCAGGTGTCCTCGGGGAGGACGATTCGCGCGCCGCACGCCGGGCAGTCGAACTGTCCGTACGGTCCGTCCGGGCCGCGGGCCGTGAGTCCGTGGACGAGTGCGGTGCCGAGGATGGCACCGCACTCGGTGCACTCGATGCGGGAGGCGACGCCGTTCCGGTCGTCGCTAGACATCCGTCTGCACCTCCGTGACGGCCCCTCGAAGCGAGACGAGCGGTCGGTCGACCGACTCGAAGAGCGGAAGTTCCCGCGCCTCCGGAAGCAGTGTGACCGTGCGCGCCCGACGGTCCCACGAGACGAGTCCCGCCTCCTGTAGGGCCGGAAGGTGGACGTGGTGAAGCGACGTACGGAGCGACGCCGTCTCCTCCGGGGCGAGTTCCGACGCCGGGCAGTCCCCCTCCAGCGCCGCGATTCGGTCGGCGACGCGCGACACCCGCGCCTCTGGTTCGTCGTACAGGAGGGCGAGGAGGCGACGGCGGCGCGACGAACTGAGAACTTCGAACAGCGTATCCCACGTCGGGGGCGATGCACTAGCTGACCGAGGGGGATGGACGGACATGTTTGTTACACGTTACCAAATCTGCTTCCTACTGTCCCTTGTAATGACATGCCGTATATAACCGAAGGAACTGAGAAATAGTAATTGAGCATACTAGTTCAGTTCGCGAATCTAACGTACTACGGCTTCGGGGGCGATAGAACGGCCACACGAGGGGTGAGTAAGTATTTGTTTTTTGAGGCACTCGTACAACCGATGGCCGTGACCTTGGAGTTAGACGCGTCAGCCGAGTCGTTCCCCCTCGGTCGTGCGACGGCGAACGCCGGGCCCGCCAGCGTCGAGGCCGAACGAGTCGTCCCGTTGGACCGAACCGCCACTCCCTACATCCGGGTCGTCGCCGACGATCAGGCGCAGTTCGAAGAGACCGTTCGGTCCCACGAATCGGTCGAAACCCTCGAACTCGTCGGCGACGACGACGACGAGGCGATCTACCTGGCGGAGTGGGTCGAATCGGACGACGACTTCTCGACCCTCGTACGCGAGGTGGGCGGTGCGGTTCTCACTATCCGAGGGAAAGCCGGGGCGAACCGCTGGTTCTGGCGCGTCCGGTTCGCCGAACACGCCGCCCTCTCCCGGTTTCGGAAGATCTGCGACGCCTGCCGCGTGGACGTCGACGTTCGACGGATATTCGGCGGCATCCGACCCGGCCCCAACCCCGTGCGCGAACTCAGCGAGGGACAGCGAAAAGCGCTCACTATCGCCCTCAGAGAGGGCTACTTCGAGGTGCCGCGGCGGACGACGCTCTCGGACATCGCGAGCGAACTCGGAATCAGTCAGCAGGCGGCGTCGGAACTCGTCCGCCGGGCCGCGAACACGGTGCTCTCGCGGGCGTTGGTGAGCGAACTGGACGAGTACGCCGTCTGAACTACGACCCACCCCCGTTCGGCTGGAGAACGAACGCGTCCGGAGGTGCGGTGAACGTGCGGGCAACATTCCGTTCGTGCTTTTTCCGTCACTCCGTTACATGCCTAAGACTGTAAGGAATAGATAATGTCTCTCGATGTTGAATTATGTGTATGTAGTGACAGTATCCACTCTCGACCGGTGAGGAGCGAGACCGGACGAAACGGTTGTCGGCGGCCGGGTCGGTGAAAGCGCCGATACACCCAAGACCACGCGTGAGACACAGTGGCGTGATGACCGAATCGACCAGTCCCCCACCCCGGTGCGAACAGTGCGGCGCAGAACTGACCCGCAAGTCCACCGGAACGCTCGCCCTCTCCGCGACGACCCTCTGTCCGAGGTGCGATCGGAGCGCGTGAACTCGGGTCAGCACCGACCCGCGTCGCCGTCCGGTTCCGGGAGTGCGTACGACGTTCGGAGGTGGTCTATCACGTACTCGACCGTGTCCGGGTCGTACGTCCAGAACCCGTAGAATCGCCCCGGGTCGCGTTCTTCCGCCAGAAGCGCGCACCGATTGTCCGCCTCGGACCCGCCGTCGAATGCGACGAACCACGTGTCCCGAATCTCGGCGCTCCGTTCGAGGTGGAGTCGGACGTTCTCGACGGATCGAACGCGCGCGCTCGGACGGACGTAGGCGTGAACGGAGAGTCCGTCGCGGCCGCCGAGGCGTTCGTACGTCTCTCGCTGTCGTTCGAGGTGTTCGACCGCCTGAAAGCCGGCGTGGAGCGACCCCTCGCCGACCCGCCACGCCCGGTCCTCTATCTCGCGCGACGCCGCGAGCATCCGCCGCCGGTCGTAGGAGGTGAACGTCGTCTCGTCGAGGTGGTCGAGTATGGACCGGTACGCCGTCGGCGCGGACTCGGACGCGTCCGGGGAGTCGTCGCGCAGCAGTTCCGCCGCGTCGAGGGCGGTGACGAACGACCCCCGATGGCTCAGGACCACGAAGTTCCGCGGTCCGCCGAGCGTCGTCCGCGCCACCACCGCGAGGTTGCGGTCGGCGAACCGTTCTCGGAGTTCCTCGAGGACGCCATCTTCCGGGTTGAACGCCGTGAGCGTCTTCTCCGCGCCTTCGACGCCGGCGACGAGGTCCATCAGCGACATGCCGAGCGAGATGCGACCCACCTATTTGACAGTTTACACCGTCTCGGTCCGATCCAGACCGTTGAGCGCCGGCCGGGACAATTCAGACGGATAGTACGCGATTAACTCGAATACAAGCGGAATAACACCCTATAGAGACAGTGTTCCAGACGTGAAATTGTTGGAACGGTCGAAGTGCGTCGGCGAGCGCCGGCGACGGACGGACGGACCGGCCGGCGACCGGTCGCGAACGCGCCCGTCCGAAGACGGCGAGTAGACGCCTCCTAATCTCGCGCCGGTCGACCGTAGTCCGCAAATACATTTTCCGCGATGCCGCGTACGCCCGGTATGCAGACAGTCGTTCTCGCGGCAGGCGTCGGCAGTCGAATGGGTCCGCTCACCGAGGAGCGGCCGAAACCGATGCTTCCGGTCGCCGGCCGCCCCCTCGTCGCACACACCGTAGAGACAGCCGTCGAAGCCGGCGCGTCCGAAATCGTCCTCGTGGTCGGCTACCGGTCCGAGGACGTCCGAGAGTACTTCGGCGAGGAGTACGCGGGCGTCCCCGTCCGCTACGCCGTCCAAGAGGAACAGCGCGGAACCGCCGACGCCGTCAAGTCGGCGCTCGAAGTTCTCGACGACGGCCCGTTCGCCGTCCTGAACGGCGACGCCCTCTACGACGTGCCGTCGCTCGGAGAACTCTACGACGGCGGCCCCGCGGTCGGGTCGTTCGAGGTGGAAGATCCCACCTCCTACGGCGTCCTCCGAACCGACGGCGCGGGCCTCGTCTCCGGCGTCGTCGAGAAACCGGACGACCCGCCGTCGAACCTCGTCAACACCGGCGCGTACGTCTTCCCCGCGGAGGCGGGCGCGTGGCTTCGCGACGTCGAGGAGTCCGAGCGGGGCGAACTCGAACTGACGGACGTGCTGGACCGCCTCTGCGAACAGAGCGAGGTGCGCGCCGTCGCGTTCGAGCGGTGGTTGGATGTCGGCCGCCCGTGGGAACTGCTCGAGGCCAACGAGTGGAAGCTCGCGGAACTGGAGACGCGCATCGACGGCGACGTGAGCGACGACGCCGAACTGAACGGCCCCGTCGTCGTCGAGGAGGGCGCGACCGTTCGCTCCGGCGTCGTCGTCGAGGGACCCGCGCTGATTCAGTCGGGGGCCACCGTCGGTCCGAACGCGTACGTCCGCGGCGCGACGCTCCTCCGCCCGAACGCGAAGGTCGGACACGCCGTCGAAGTGAAAAACAGCGTCCTGATGGCGGGCGCGACGGCGGGTCACCTCTCGTACGTCGGCGACAGCGTCCTCGGACGCGACGTGAACTTCGGGGCCGGAACGCAGGTCGCGAACCTGCGGCACGACGGCGAGGACGTGAAGGTGACCGTCAAGGGCGAACGCGTCTCGACCGGACGCCGGAAGATGGGCGTCGTCGTCGGCGGCGGCGCGAAGACGGGGATAAACAGCAGTCTCAACGCGGGCGTGGTCCTCTCGCCGGGCGCGACCGTCCGCCCCGGCGAGTCGGTCACCCGCGACCGCTGAACCGCCGGCTGGCGGCGCTCTCGGGTTTTTCGAACGGAATCGTCCCGCGACCGAAGAGCCACGGGAAACGAGAGAACTACCGGCTACGGGGTCAGTGCGGCCTCAGCAGTCGCGCGAGCGACTGTACACTTGCATGAACTTCTCGAAGAGTTCGGGTTCGAGTTTGAACTGCACGTCGACGAGTTCGTCGTCCGCGTCGTAACTCACGTGCTGGACGTCCACGACGTCCATGACGGTTTCGAGGGCGTCCTCGGTGCAGTCGCTCGGTCCCTGCTGCACCTGCATCTCGTCTTCGTCTATCTGGATGGACACGCCGTCGATGCGCGTGCGATAGGACCCCTTCGACGCGCTGAGAAGGGGGTTGCACCGTTCGACGAGACCGAGTTCGTTCAGCCGGTCGAGGCGTCGATATATCGTCGACTCCGAGACGTCGCACCGCTCCGCGAGTTCCTCTGCGGTGACCGCACCGCGCTTGCCCGCGACCAAGATTTCTCGCGCCACCTCGTCGCCGAGGGAGTCGAGGAGATCGTCACTGTCTACGTCCTCCAGTTGGAGGGGCGTCGATGCCACCCAATGCGTGCTCGCTGCCATAGAGTTCCCTTTGAGAGTACCCACCTTATGTAATCGCCTCTTACTACCCCGCCCGAATTGGTAATCACCGCGTACCGGAGCCGGTAAGTCCGGCATACCGGCTGGTCGCGGAGAATGAGAAACAGTTGCAGAAACTCTCTCTCGGAGTTTTTCGTCATTTGACCCGTCGTCAGGATAAAACGACACGGTAACCGAGAAATTCTTGCCGGGAAGAAGAGAATTCGACCGATTCCGTCGGCGCGCGTCGAAGCGGTCGGGCGCGGGCGGCGCGCGTTACTGGACCGTGACGGACTTCGCGAGGTTCCGCGGCTTGTCGATGGGTCGGTCGAGCAGGTCCGCGGCGTGGTACGCCACCAGTTGGAGTTGGACGCTCGCGGGGATGCCCGCCACGTCGGGGTGGGTGTCGGGGATGGAGAGGACGTGGTCGGCGAACTCCGCGATTTCGCCGTCGGTCTTGCTCGTGATGGCGATGACGGGCGCGCCGCGAGCTTGGACCTCCTTCATGTTGCTCAGCGTCGCCTCGTCGTCGAACCCGGTGAACACCGCGAACACCGGCGTGTTCGGCGTGACGAGCGCGAGCGGTCCGTGTTTGAGTTCGGACGCGGCGAAGCCCTCGGCGTGTTCGTACGATATCTCCTTGAACTTCAGCGCACCTTCGAGCGCCACGGGGTGGGCGACGCCGCGGCCGATGAAGAAGTACGAATCGGCGTCCTGGTACTCCTTCGCGACGGCGGACGCGAGCGAGGTGTCGAGCACCTCCTGGACGTGCCCCGGAAGCCGGGACAGCGACTCCACGAGGTCGCGGGCGCTGTTGGACTGGCCGCCGGTGATGTCCTCGACGAGTCGTTCGCCGATCATCGAGAGCGCGGTCACCTGCGAGCAGAACGTCTTCGTCGCGGCGACGCCTATCTCCGGACCGGCCCGGATGAGGAGCGTCTCGTCGCACTCGCGGGTGATCGAAGACCCGACGGTGTTCGTGATGGCGACCGTCTCCGCGCCGGCGCTCTGCGCGCGCCGAATCGCGTCGAGCGTGTCGGCCGTCTCTCCGCTCTGCGTGACGGCCACGACGAGCGTGTTGGACTTCACCGGCGGCCTGACGAGGCCGTACTCGCCGGACTGGAAGGCGTACGCCGGAACGCCGCGGGCCGACAGCATGCTCGAGGCGTACATCGCCGCGTGGTACGACGTCCCCATGCCGACGAACTGGACCTCCTCGATGTCGGAGAACGTGCCGGCCGGGAAGTCGTCGAGTTCGACGGACCCGTCGAGGGCGTTCAGGCGGCCGTGGATGGTGTTCCGAAGCGCGCCGGGTTGCTCGTGAATCTCCTTGAGCATGAAGTGCTCGTAACCACCCTTCGTGGCGGTTTCGGCGCTCCACTCGACGCGTTCGACCTCGCGGTTTATCTCCCGGCCCGCGCCGTCGGTTATCTCGTAGCCGTCGGGGCGGACGGCGATGAAGTCGCCGTCGTGGAGGTAGACCACCTGGTCGGTGTACTCGACGAACGCCGGAACGTCGCTGGCGAGGAAGTAGCGCCCCGGACCGATGCCGAACACGAGGGGCGACCCCGAGCGGGTGGCGTAGATGGCCTCGTCGCCGTCGATGATGGCGGCGATGGCGTACGTCCCGGAGAGTCGGGCGATGGCCGAACGGAACGCCTCCTCGGGCGTCGCGCCGTTGTTGAGCTCCTCCTCGATGAGGTGGGGGACGACTTCCGTGTCCGTCTCGCTGGTGAAGACGTGCCCCTTCGACTCCAGTTCGGACTTGAGCGACTGGTGGTTGCCGATGATGCCGTTGTGGACCACGGCGACCCGGCCCGACTCGTCGGTGTGCGGGTGGGCGTTCTCGTCCGTGACGCCGCCGTGGGTCGCCCACCGGGTGTGGCCGATTCCGTACTCACCCGAGATGGAGTCCTCCTCGACGTTCTTGACCAGCTCGGACACCTCGCCGACGCTCTTGGTCAGCGAGATTTCTGAGTGGCCCTTGACGGCGATGCCCGCGGAGTCGTACCCGCGGTACTCCAGCCGTTCGAGTCCTTCGATGAGCGGTTCGACCGAATCGTTCTCTCCGATGCACGCAGTAATTCCACACATGGGTTAAGCAGCTATCTCCGTTTTTTCGCGCACGGTGCCGTCTACGACGACGCCCGCGCCGACGGTCGCTTCCGCGCCGACGCTGCAACCGGATTCGAGCGTCGCGTTCGGACCGACCGTCGCTCGGTCGGCCACGATGCTTCCGAGTCGCCGGTCGGTGTACAGCTTCCCGTCGACGACGACGTCCGCGCGGCCCCCCGGGGACGCCACGCAGTCGCATATCTCGGCTCCCGACCCGAGAACCGAGTCCCGGAGGAGCGCGTTCGCGCCCACGTAGGCGTCGTTCGAGACGATAGACCGCTCGATTACGGTGTTCGCCCCGACGTGGACGTTGTCCTGCAGGCACGTCCCAGAGCGGATGACCGCGCCGGGACCCACGTCGCAGTTCTGACCGATGATGACCGGACCCTCGATGACGGCGGTTTCGTGGACCCTCGCAGAGTCCGCGATTACGACCTCCGAGCCGAGTTCGTCGGCCAACACGGTCTCGGACACCGAGAGGAGCTTCCACGGGTTCGAGGGGTCGAGCCATCCGCCGTTGACGAGAATCGACGTCACCGGACCGTCGAGGTGGGCGATAGCGTCCGTGAGTCGAATCTCGCCCTGCCACGGGTCGGTCCGGTCGAGCGCATCGAACACCCCGCGGTCGAACACGTACACGCCCGCGTTGACGAGGTACCCCTCTCGTTCGACGGGGTGTTCGTCGATATCCGAGATGAGGCCGCGGTCGGAGATGACCACGCCGTACTCTTCGGGCGTGTCCGAGTGTGCGACGGCGACAGTCGCCGCCGAGTCGGTCGTCGTGTACCGTTCGAGCGTTGACGCGACGATTCTGTCGTCGATGATGTTGTCACCGTTGACGACCACGAAGTCACCGCCGACGGCGTCCTTCGCTTGGAGGAGGGCGTGACCGCTGCCTAGCTGTGATGGCTGTTGGACGAACTCTATCTCCGTATCGGGATACTCGGCCGTGAGGTGGGTCTGGATGCGGTCGCTCCGGTACCCCACGACGACGACGACGCGCTCAATGCCGTTATCGACGAGCGATTCGAGCACGAAGTCGATGACGGGACGGTTCGCGACGGGCAGCATCGGCTTCGGTAGGTACTTCGTCAGCGGTCGGAGCCGTCGTCCCTCCCCAGCAGCGAGGACGACTGCCTCGGTGATATCGCTCATCCGTTCGCCTCCCGACGCTCGTGTATCGTCACGGCGCCATCGGGCCGGACGGACTGTGAGGACATATTACCAGTAACGGTGATGGACGTCCATTGTTATGGGCAGTATGCGACCGGGGGGTCTGTCCGTTAGGACGTGCGTTTTCAACTGAATAATGGACCTCAAACAGCGGTACGAGGCCTAACACGCCCGAAACACGCCAATTCATCAATAAGATGTCATGATAGGCCCGGTAATTAGAAAAGGAGTTGACACTCCCGGGACTTACAACTTACCGTTTCGTCCGGCGCTCGAGACCGGTCGAACTCCGACTGAGGGGGCGTAATCGACGGCGTCGCGGAGGACGAGCGGAGAGTTAGGCGGGAAAAACCAGGAGCGCAGACGACGGAAAACGGAAAACGGAAAAGAGCGACCGAGCGACCGACGAGAGCGTCGAGTTACTCCTCGTCGGGCATCTCGCGGTACGTCTCCATCGCGGTCAACACGACGAGGGCGACGGTGCTGACGACCGCCCACCCGGCGTCGGGGACCAGCGCGAATCCGGGTACGCCGAGGAGTCCGGCGGCGACGACGGCGCCGACGGTGGACGCCACGGCGAGGTTCCGCTTGGGAGCGCCGGACGCGGACTCGTCCGCGGGCGTCGAGGAACCGAGGTACGGTTCCAGTTGCTCGGCCATCGGCTTGAGTTCGATATCGCCGCGGTTCTTCTCGAAGTCGATGACACTCGGAATCGAGATACCCGAACCGATACGGGCGATAGAACCACTGGAGTTCCTCGACTTCCTCTGTCTGGAGTCGGAGGCCGCGTTGGCGTTCACGGACTCGGGCGGCGTCCAAGAGGAGACGTGCATCCTCGGAACCCCCTGCGTGACGCTTCGCTACAGCACGGAGCGTCCCGAGACGGTTCACGTCGGGGCGAACTGCCTCGCCGGACTGGAACCGGGCGACATCGTCGAAGCCGCGGAGACGATGATCGAGAAGGACGGCGACTGGACGGTGCCGTTCGGCGACGGAAACGCGTCGAAGCGGATTCTCGACGCACTCGTC
Organism: Halopelagius fulvigenes; assembly: GCF_055398025.1. Lineage (NCBI taxonomy): Archaea > Methanobacteriati > Methanobacteriota > Halobacteria > Halobacteriales > Haloferacaceae > Halopelagius > Halopelagius fulvigenes. Next base: position 115,360 of record NZ_AP043843.1, read on the forward strand.
GCGACGGACGGCGCCGACGCCGAGAAGATGGAGGCTCTTACATGAAATTCTGCGTACACGGAATCGGATACATCGGACTCGCGACCGGAGCACTGTTCGCCAACAACGGCCACGACGTCGTCGGCTACGACCCCGACGAGGAGTTGGTCTCGGACCTGCGCGCGGGCGAACCTCGGACCACCGAGGACGACCTGCGCGAGTACGTCTTGGAGGCGATGGAGAACGGCTTCGAACCGCGCACCGAACCGGTCGAAGCCGACTGCCACCTCATCTGCGTCCCGACGCCCTACGACGAGGACGCGGGCCGGGCGGACCTGACGTACGTCGAGGCGGCGGGACGGACCGTCGCTGACCTCCTGCGTCCCGGCGACACGGTCATCCTCGAATCGACCGTCCCGCCGGGGACGACGGAGGAGGTACTCGCGCCCGTGCTGGCGGAGTCGGGACTCGCTCCGGGCGATGATTTCTCCCTCGCGCACTGCCCGGAGACGGTCCTCCCGGGGAACATCACGCACGAACTCGTCCACAACGACCGCATCGTCGGCGGCGTGGACGCGGAGTCGGCCGACCGGGCCATCGCCCTGTACGAACCCGCGACAGAGGGGACGATTCACCGCGCGCCGGACGCGACGACCGCCGAGTTCGTGAAGCTGTCGCAGAACGCCTACCGCGACGTGAACATCGCCTTCGCGAACGAGCTGGCGCGGGTGGCGGCGGACTACGGAATCGACTCCCGAGACGCCATCGCCCTCGCCAACAACCACCCGCGCGTCGACATCCTCAACCCGGGCCCGGGCGTCGGCGGTCACTGCCTGCCCATCGACCCGTGGTTCCTCGGGCAGTCGTCCGACTCGTTGGACCTCGTAAAGAGCGCTCGCCGCGTCAACGACGGGATGTCCGAGTACATCGTCGAGTTACTGGAGTCCGAGCTCGGAACGCTCGACGACGCTCGGGTCGCCATCCTCGGCGTCGCCTACAAGGGGAACGTAGACGACACGCGGCGGAGTCCCGGCCTGCGACTCGCCCGGTCGCTATCCTCCCCCCGAACGTCCGACAAGCGGGCGTCCGCCGTCACCGACGGCGGAAGCTACGTGGAGACCACCTGCGCGGAGGTGCGCCTCCACGACCCCTACGTCGAGGACGAGGTGATAGACCTCCAGTCGCTGGACGATGCGCTCCGCGGCGCCGACGCCGTCGTCGTCGCGTCGGACCACGACGACTTCGAGGACATCGACCCCGAACGCGCGGCGTCGCTCGTGGATAATCCGTTGGTCGTGGACGCGACGGCGACCCTCGACGAGGAGAACTGGCGAACGGCCGGGTTCGACTATCTCGGACTCTGAATTCGGCCGCGGGCGTCGGTTCGAGCGCCTCTCACGGCGCGAGAATAGTTGTTAACCCGGTATTAATTCTCGCGGTAATTCCGCTCTGGGAGACGTTTTTGTCGTTCGTTTGAGAAATTGGTGAAAAACACGAATTTGGCACTTTCAGCCCTTCTGACTGCTCTTTTACCACAAGACTTATTTCGTTAATGGGGCACTTGTGAGGTATGGGATGTGAACAGAACAAGGGTAACCGCGAGGGTGAGACGAACAACGAATCTGGGGTCGAGTACAGTTTGCTCGACACCGAATCGATGATGGGGACGCCGACGCTGGGGACGTTTGCGGGCAACGACGCGACGACCGAAGAGTTCGTCGAACCGGACGACGGTTCGCGCACGCTCACCATCCAACCGATCGGTGACGGCGTCGCGACGTTCGAGGTGACGACGAGCGAGCGCATCGAAGCGCTCTCGCCCGCGCACGACGTGACGATATCCGCCGGCCGAAGCGCCGAGGACGCCATCGTCGAGTCCGTTCGACACTACCGCGTCCGGGGGGACGTGACCCACATTCGTGTCAACGGACCCGCCGAGGCGTACCTCGACGGCCAACGGCTAGGATAAGACGCAGGGAGGCGATTCGTCGTCTACGAACAGGGACGTAACTAGCTCACGGCCGGCGCGAAGGGTGCGGAGACCGTCAATCGTCTTCGCCCTCGCCGGAGAGGGACACTTCTTTCGAGGATGCGTGCGCCGAGTCCGACCGCTCGACAGAGGCGTCGCCGTCCGCCGCGCGGAGGCGGCGTTCCGCCTCGTCGCGGTCCTCGGGGTAGCCGACGTCGACGCGCCACCCGTCCAGCGTGACCGCGGAGATGGTCCGCCCGGAGCGGATGAGTAGGTCGATGGCGTCGGGCAGTTCGTACTCCCCGCGGTCGGACGGTTGGACGAGGTGACACGCGTCGAAGATGGCCGGGGAGAACGTGTAGAACCCCGTCATCGCGAGGTTCGACGGCGGATCGTCGGGCTTCTCGACCACGTCGGTTATCTCGCCGTCCCCGTTCGTCACGCAGACGCCGAACCGGGACGCCTTCTCCCACGGCACCTCTTCGACGAGGAAGGCGGCGTCCGCCGCCTCCTTTCGCTGTTCTTCGACCACGTCTTCGAGGTTCGCCCGGAAGACGTTGTCCCCGAGCATGAGCATGAAGTCGTCGTCGATGTACTGTTCGGCGGTGAGGACGGCGTGCGCGAGACCCAACGGTTCCCGTTGGTGCGCGTACGTGATGGGGACGCCGCGGTACTCGTCGCCCAACCGCCCGATTATCTGCTCTTTCCTGTGGCCGACGACGACGACGAACTCGTCGGCGTCCAGCGATACGAGGTCGTCGAGACAGTGTTCGATTATTGGTTTATCGTCCACCTCGACCAGCGCTTTCGGCTTGTCGTCGGTCAGCGGTTTGAGACGAGTTCCTTTGCCGGCGGCGAGTACGACTGCCTTCATACGATTCGCTAGGAGTAGTCGGCGTATCGTTATACGGCGGATAGCGGCGCAGTGATGCGCCACATCCACCGGCGTGCGGTGTCGAACCCTTCCAACGGGCCGAGGCAGATAAGCTCACGTTCGGGCCTCACGTCGCGGCAGCGAATTGGGGAAAAGCCGAGTGCGACGAGTGGGCCTGAACGAATTCACAAACGGCCCAAAGCATTATAAATAGTATTACACCAATGCGTGAATGATAGTTGACTTGAAAGGGTTAGGAAGTCATTCGCCTCGATTAAGCGATGATTCCCTCGGACTCCACGACGTCGCGAGCGGCTTCGAGAATGTCGTTCGCCGCCGTTTCGCCCTTCGCCTCGGCGGTCACCCGGACGAGCGGTTCGGTACCGCTCGCTCGAACGAGAAACCACCCCTCGTCGGTCTCGACGCGAACGCCGTCGGTGGTGTCCACGCGGTCGTACTCCGCCAACAGCGACTCGCGGATGCGGGCCATCGACTCCGCCTTGTCCTCGACGGTGACGTTCACCCGACACGTCTCGTACCGGAACTCGTCGAGTTCGGCGACGAGTTCGGAGAGCGGACCCTCCCTGCGGACCAAATCCGCGAGGCGGAGGGCGGCGTAGTGACCGTCGGGCGCGAGCGTCTCGTCGGGCCAGATCCACGCACCGCTCGGTTCGCCGCCGAAGACGAACCCCGACTGCGCGACGGCCTCCGCGACGTGGACGTCGCCGACGGGCGTGTAGACGACTTCCCCGCCCTCCGCCTCGACGACGTCGCCGACGAGGAGACTCGTATCGACGGGGACGGCGACTTTGTCGCCCTCGGAGACGGCGTCGCGCGCGAAGAGGGCGAGGAGTACGTCGCCGGGGACGTACGAACCAGTCTCGGAGACGGCGACCATCCGGTCGGCGTCGCCGTCGTGGGCGATGCCGACGTCGGCATCCGCGGCGGGGACGGCGGCGCGCAGAAGCGACAGCGTCTCCGCGTTCGGTTCGCTCTTGCGCGCCGGGAACCGTCCGTCGGTCTGACCGTCGAGCGTGTTCACGTTCGCGTCGAGTTCGTAGAGCGCATCGACCGTGACGCGGCCGGTTCCGTTGCCTAAATCGACGAGCGCGTCGAGACCGTCCATCGACTCGAACGAGGAGGAGAGCGCTTCGACGTGGCGGCGGGCGGCGTCGCCGTCCTCGGTCTCTCGGCCGAGTTCGTCCCACCGCGCGCGTTCGACGTCGTCCGATTCGAGGCGTCGGGTGATGGCGTCCGTCTGCTCCCCGTCGAACGCCTGGCCCGAGGGGTTCCAGAGTTTGATGCCGTTGTCGGGCGCGGGGTTGTGAGAGGCGGTGACGGCGACGCCGGCGTCGGCGTCGAGCCACCGGACGGAGCGGGCGACCGTCGGAGTGGACGCGACGCCGATGCGGACGACGTCGGTTCCGCACTCGCGGAGCCCCGCGCTCAGCGCATCGGCCAACATTCGACCGCTGTCTCGAACGTCCGTCCCGAGGACGACGCGGTCCGCGTCCGCCGCGACGGCCTGACCGATACGGAGCGCCAAGTCGGCGGTGACCGTCTCACCGACCGCTCCCCGGATACCGCTGGTGCCGAACATACAGGGAGTCTGACGTGGCGGCAGTATTGGTATGCGTCACCTAAGCCGACCGGCGTTCCGACACCGTATGCGAGGTCCTCTCGCGGTCAGTTTCGTCGTTGGCGGCGGCGCATCGCGTCGCGTTGAGGGACGATTTCCAGTTTGCCCTCGGAGGCGACCGTGACGTCGTAGCCGGCGTACTCGAAGGAGACGGAACCCACGATGCCCGCCGAGGGAGCGAACACCCGGTCGAGCGCGTCCGGGTCGACCGTTTCTGCCAGCGGCGGCAGATCCATCGGCCCCACCCCCTCCAGAGCGGCGATGCTGAGAACGACGTTCGTGCTGACGAGTTCCGAGTCCTCGCAGGCGACGTGGTACGAGTCGGCACGCTTGTCGTAATCGATGCGGCTCCGCCCCCATTCTTCGGACTGTGCGGTCATTGGCTGAGTTATAGGACGGGTATTGACTATCGTATATAAACATTCCTGTTCTCCATACAGTTCATAGGATTATGCTGATCTACCATCGTATACAGACGGCTAATACTCTCGAAAAACCCGAGCTGCGGGGACGAGAGTCGGGTCGCTGAGCGTCCGCCGTCGGGCGGCTCGCCTGTCAAATTGTCACACAGACCGACAGGTAGATGAGGGCAGCGAGTGGAACGTGACCCATGTGGCCGTGGGGACATCTCGCGTTCGGATACGTCGTCTACTCGCTCGTCTCACGAATCACTCGCGGTCGCGCGCCGGCGTGGCCCGCGGTCCTGCTTCTGGCTCTCGGCACCCAAGCGCCCGACCTCGTGGACAAACCGCTGGCGTGGACGCTGAGCGTCCTCCCCAGCGGTCGGTCGTTTGCGCACTCGCTCATCTTCGGCACCGTACTCGTCGGCCTCGCCGCGGCGCTTCTCCGGCGTCTCGACTTCGACGGCGGCGGCGCGTTCGCCGTCGGGTACTACTCGCACCTCGTCGGTGACGTGCTCATCCCCCTCTCGACGGGAGATTTCGAGAAACTGGGGTTCCTCCTCTGGCCGGTGCTCTCCGTCCCCGAGGGCCACACCCCTTCGGTCGGCATCATCAGCTACCTCCTGACTCCCGACCTGACCGTCCGGTACCTCTTCGAGATGGGGTTGGCCGGACTCGTGGGCCTGTGGTGGCTCCTCGACGGTGCGCCCGGTGCCGCGGAACTGTGGCGCGCGGTGCGGCGGCGCGTACCCCGACTCCCGACCTGACGACCGGGGCGACTCGGTCGGTCAGGTCATTACGAGATTCATAATCATTGGGGTGGACTTCTAGGGGGAAGTATGGACGTCGTTCTCATCACCGCGGCCGCCGCTCGACACGACTACGTGTTCGACGGCGAAGGACGAGTGACCGATTCGCTTCCGGCGCTCTCCACGCTCGCGTCCGATTCGGCAGTCTTCTCCTGCGCTTACTCCGGGGCACCGGCCTCGAAGACTACGATGCGCGTACTTCTCACGGGGACTCACGCCACGGGTCAGAGCGCGGCGGAGTTGCCCACGTTACTCGAACGGTTCGAAGACGCGGGGTACGCCACCGCCGCCTTCCACGGTAACCCCGACGACGACGAGCTAACGTCGCGCGGGTTCACCGTCCCGGACGGCGAGAGCCGGGAAGGCGGCGTCTCCGATAAGGTCCGTCGCGCCGTCGGGCGGCGAATCGCCGACGACTCGACGCTCTCGGGCGCGCTCGAAGCGACGAACCGGACGCTCGGGTCGTCGTTCGGCGTCAACATCGCCTCGTCGTCGTTCGTTCCCGGGGAGGTCCTCACGGACCGCGCGCTGGAGTGGATGGACGAGACGGACGGCCCTCGCTTCCTGTGGGTTCACTACGGCGACGCGCTTCCCCCGCACCAGCCCCGACCGGAGACGGAGAGCGAGTCGCTCACGTCGCGTCGGGCGACGAGGCTCGCTCACGCGTGCCGACGCGACTCGGCCGACCTCTCGGAGGAGGACGAAGCGGACCTGAGGCGACTCTACCGGGGCGAACTGCAGCACCTCGACCGGTGCATCGGTTCGTTGCTGGAGGGCCTCGACGCTCGACTCGACCGCACGGAGAGTACGGTGGCGTTCGCCGGAACGAACGGGTGCGCCCTCGGCGACGGAGACGGGTGGCACGAGCAGGGACGTTCGCTGTCCGACGACTGCGTTCGGGTCCCCGTCCTCGTAGACGGTCCGACGTGCGACCCCGGCCGGTACGACTTCGCGGTGTCGGCCGTCGACGTCGTCCCGACGCTCATCGGCGCGGCGAACCGCGAACCGCCGGAGGTCGGCGCCGGATCGGACCTCGGGTCGCTCACCGACCGTCGGGTGACGGAGCGACAGGTGTTCGCTCGAACGACGGGTGACCCGCCGGAGGTGATGGTGTGCAACGGCCGGTGGAAACTCGTCCGGCGGCAGTCCGACGGACGCGAACGCCTGTACGACCGGAGTCAGGACGCGGACGGAGTTCGGGACCGGTCGGGCGAGAACCTCCCCGTCCACCGGGCACTCCGACACGCCCTCGACTGCTTCGTCGAATCGCGCGGCCTCCGCGACCGTTCCCGGTTCGGCAGCGGTTCGAGCACCGAAGCGGTCCATCAACCCGGCCGTTAAATCAGAAATAACGCCCGAATAATCCGCCCCTCGAACGCTCACTCTCCCGAACACGTCCTCTCGAAGGTTGTTCCGGTAACCGTGATTTTCATCACGCTAGACCATTATTTCATCGGAAGGTTTTTGTAATTAACCGGCTATTAACCGAGTGGATGGTGTGGAAAACCGCTTCCGGGCATGAAGCGCGGGCGACTACTCGCCCGTTCTACCGACCGGCGTATCGCGTCGGTCGATGGTCCTCGCTTACGCTCCGACGGGCCGTCGCACCGCGACGGCTTCGGAGTAGAGGGTCCCACGCCATCCCGACGTACTCGCGGGTGTGCCAATCTGCGGGTACCGACGCTGGGCGCGACGCTACTTTCGTCACCACTCTCCGTTCGCGCCCGACACGCAGAGAGAGCGACCGCCGTCGGACGCGACTCGACGGGACGGATGCTGCCGCGACTGTCACCGTCGCTCCCGATCGTACGCGTGCCGTCGAGCGAACGTCCGCTTCGGTCGCCACCTCTCGAACGCAGAGACAAACGTCGTCTCCCGTGCCGCCGCGCGTCGGAGGCACCTGTGTCGGGGGACACAGCAGAGACGACGACCAGAGGTACCAACTGCGGAACGCGGGGGAACGAGACGTGGGGGAACGGAATGCGGGGAATGCGGGGGAAGCGGGGATTGGGGAATCCGAAGGGGGAACGGAAAGCCGACGCGGGGGAACGGACGAGACCGGATGGGGGAGCAGATTCGGGGGACGCGCGGTCACAGGGAGGCGGAACGGAGTTCGTCGTAGACTCGGACGAGTCGCCGCCTGACTCGTTTCGAGCGAAACGTCGAGGAGGCGGATACGGGCGGTTTGCGTGTCGAGGGGGATTCGACGACGTCGAAGTCACTTTTGCGGACGGAACGAGCCCTGTTAATTAACGTTTCTTTGTGCGGGCGCGTGTCCGCGCGCGCGTGATACCCAGGGAATTACTCAAACGGGGAGTTCCCACAGTCGGACGAGTTGTAGGAGGACGAGAACGGAGATGCCGGCGTAGGCGACGCTGAGGGGGGTGACGTCCGAGAGGGTGACGAGGAGGGCGACGACGACGAACGACGACCCGAGGGTCAGCACCGTCTTCGTCGCCGTCGAGAGCCAACTCGGGACCAGACGTGCGAACTCGTCCGAGTCGATACCCTCGAGGAAGACGACGAGGCCCGAGAGTTCGAGCAAGAGACCGATTCCGACGACGAGACCGGTGTACTCCGGCGTTCGGAACACGAACGAGAGTAGACCCGTGCCGACGACGACGGAACAGAGTCCGCCCGCCTGTCTCACCCCGTACGCCAGTCGAAACGGGGGAGACGCCGCGAAAGCGCCGGAAGAGGCGGACGTCCTCGTCTCAGAAGCGGTTTCGGACGGCGAGGGCGTCCGGGTCCGACCACCCCCCGAAGCGGGTTTGGAGAACCGGAGGTGGTAGCCGACGCCCTCGGCGACCAACGAGACGAGGAAGAAGGCTGCGAGGGCGACGACCGCCGCCTTGGTCGTGTCCGACGGGTCGACAGTGTCGAGGAAGTGGTGCGCCCAGAAGACGTTCGCCCACGCGCTATCGTGGACGGCGTCAACGAAGCCGAGTCCCGGGACGATCTTGTTCAGGTCGGGGATCATCGCCCACAGACCGCCGAGGACCATCAGCGTCCGCGGGAATCGGACGCGCGGCAGAAAGAACGTGACGACGAGCATCGTCACTGTCGCGCCGACGACGAAGTGAGTTATTGCGAGTGACATGGTTCCGTTGCGAACGTGTTACGCCGCGGTAGTCTCCGTGGAGTCGTCCGTGTTCTCCGTCGATTCATTCGGACTCTCCTTCGGGTCGTCCCCCACTAAATCGTCCGCTTCGAGTTCGTCGTCCGGTCCGTCGGGTCCGACCGGCATAAGTAATCCACGCCCAACGCCGGGTTCCGCGACTCGCGGGTGCGTTACTCGCCACGCCTCGAGGTGCGTCCCGAGAACGACGAGAGCGCATCCGGCGAACAGAGCGTCGCGGCGGGAGCGACGTAGTTCGAAGCTGCCGAGTTATGGCGGTGTTAAATCCAGATTTATCGGCGAAGGACAGCAGATATCGTTGAGTAGGACACAGTAGCATGTTAGTTGACTAGTCAAAATATGCTACATTCTCTTATAATTACTGGCCCCATAACAGCGGACACGGTGGTGTTCCTTCGGCCGAGTAGATACGTTCGAACACCACAATGTCCGAAGTAACATCCGCAGAGAAGGACTAGCATACGCGGTTTACTAAACGGGGCGTCGCCGAAGGGAGCGTCACCGGGGGAGCGTCGCAGGAGGGACCGTCGCGGGAGGAGTGGGGTCGGTCAGGCGCTTCCGAAGTCGTTGAGCGTCGTCATCTCCTCGTCGCCTTCGACGTATGGTGCGACGGAGTCGTGGACGCCGACGAGCTCTATCGTCTCCGCCATCGCCGAGAGGATGAGTTCGACGTCCATGTCGAGTGCGTACTCCCGGTACGTTCCCCCTCGTCGGCCCTCGTTTCGTTCCGTCACCGAGACGATGCCGAGCATCGCGAGTTCGCTGAGGTGGTCGCGCATCCGACGCGGGACGAGGGGGTCGCGGTTCGCCAGTTCCGCGAATCGGGTGTACCGCGGCCGGACGTCGCGCGAGCGAATCGGAGTCTCTCCCTCCAAATCGAGCGTCAACAGCGCGTACAGAACGAGGTGGCCGTGTTCGGTAAGTCCGTTGATACCTTCCTTGATCCGCCCGCGTTCGAGCGCGCGGCGTCCGCGGCGGACGTGTTCCTCGGTGATGCTGTCGGTCTGTTCGTCGCGGGCGAGGTCGCCGGCCTTCATCAGGAGGTCGATGGACTGGCGAGCGTCGCCCGCGTCTTTCGCGCCGTACGCGGCGCAAAGCGGGATGACCTCCTCGCTGAGGACGCCTTCGTGGAACGCGACTTCCGCGCGCTGTTCGAGGATGGCGCGGAGGTTCTCCGCGTTGTACGCCGGGAAGTGAATCTCCTGTTCGCAGAGCGAGCTTTTGACCTTCGGCGAGAGGTCGTCGCGAAACGAGAAGTCGTTCGAGATGCCGATGAGACCGATTTTCGCCTCCGAGAGGTTACCGTTGGCGCGGGCGCGAGGGAGCTGATAGAGGATGCTGTCGTCGTTGACGTGGTCTATCTCGTCGAGAACGACGAGGATGGTTCCGCCGCACTCGTCAAGTTCCTCCCAGAGCATCTCGTAGACGGACGCGAGCGGGTAGCCGGTCGTCGAAATTTGGTTCGACTCCGAGCGGAGGGTGTTGACGAGGCGAGTGGCTATCTGGTACGAACTCGTCAGTCCGTCGCAGTTGAGCAAGATGACGGTGAGGTCCAAGTCGTCGTACTGGGCCGCGTCCTCGCGGAGGTGAGAGAGGAGGTACTTCGTCGCCGCCGTCTTCCCGACGCCGGTCTTCCCGTAGAGAAACACGTTGTTCGGCTGTTCGCCGTTTATTACGGGCTGAAAGGCCGCCTGATAGGTCTGCAACTCCTCGTCGCGCCCCACGAGTTGCTCCGGTTGGTAATCCTCCCGGAGAGCATCACGGTCCCGATAGATATCCGTGTCTCGCTCGAACAGCGCCATAGGTTCCAATTTCGTACCGCGATAATAAAACCACCGTGTCCGCAGTGTCCGCTGTTCTTCGAGTATATAAGAGACGGGTGGAACACACCCCCTCCACTATGTCCGCTGTTCTGCCGTCCGAAGGTGGGGGTGAAGGGAGAGCGGTACGGAGGGTTATTCTATACCGATGGTTTTATGTTGTAACAACGCAAGTTAGTCCGCAAACCAACTAGTGCGGTTGCGGTAAGGGGCGGTGAGAAGAGAGCGACAAGCGAAGACGGAGAGTTGGAAGCTCGAGAGGCGGCTGAACGGCGAATCGAGAACTGCGGTCACTCGCCGGAGAGAGGCGCGTCCGAGAACCAATCGATGCCGTTCCGACCGAGTGGAGAGTCGTTCCTCCGTGGAAAAAACGAATCTGTCTCCCACCCGCCACCCACCTCTTCCCCGGAACAGCGGACACGATGGTGTGGGTGTGCCCGTCGATTCGGCGTACCCGGGAAACGGCGCTCGACGTTGCTTTCTCCGGACCGGCGATTGCGGCCGTTTCTGGCGCTGTTTCCGCCGGCTCTCCTCGACGATCGGAGCGAGAGCTCCGTCGAGTCTCGCCGCCTCCCTGTCCGAACTAACTCGCGCCTTCTCGGCGAGGGGGGGTCCCCTTCGAGGCGGAACAGCGGACAAAGTGGAGGGGGTGTGTCCGGGCGACTCGGAACGCCGGCGACGTCCGACCGCCGCCCGGAACAGCGGACACGGTGGTGTGTGGTCGATCCGAGAGACAGTCTCGACGGTCGGGGTGTACGCTCGCATCGAAGAACTGACCCCACACTGCGAGGGACGATTCCTCACCGCGGGGGGAGACGAACTCGAACGAACTCGTCCTTCGCGGGGGGAGTGTCCGAACGATAATCGCCGAGAACAGCGGACACGCTGGTGTTCTCCGAGCGGTGTCCGTGTTCGCCCGACGTCATCGAAACTCGGTGAGCGCCTCCGAAACAGTCGCTCCCCGACGACTCACACCACTATGTCCGCTGTAATTGCTCGAGGGAACGACAGTCCCGACGGCAGCTTTCTCGGTCGAACGAGAGGGTGTCGCTAGTCCTCCGTCGGACCGCTTCTCGTCCGAGGGGCGACCGACACCACATCGTCCGGAGTTACCGGTAGCGATTCGCCTCACAGTCGGCCCGGAGGAGTCGAGCGAACGACGGATTTGAGCCGGTTCGAAAGCTGCTTCGCCGAATGATTCGGCGAAAAGCGCCGAACGCGAACCGTCGAGGGGGCGCCGTCCCGTTCCCCGGGAGCGTTCGGAGAGGCGACACGGGGGTGATAGAAGTGATTAGACTTATCCGGCGCGGATTCGAACTGTAGTCATGGCGAAACTGGACGGCGTCGACCCGGACGATCTTCGTCAGTCGCTCTCCGACGTGGACTCCGCGAAGGCCGCCAAACGACTCGTCGTGGCTCTGGACTATCTCGACGACGTTCCGGTATCGACGCTCTCGAAGCGTTACGGCATCCCTCGTTCGACGCTGTACTACTGGTTGGACCGATTCGAGGAGGAGTCCATAGAGGAGGCGGTGACAGACGAGGACCGGCCGGGACGGCCGCGGAAACTGGGCGACGACGACAGGCGCCGCCTCAGCGACCACCTCCGCGAGGAACCGACCGACCACGGAATCGACGCGACGGAGTGGACACCCGAACTCGTCCAAGAGCACATCGAACGGACGTTCGACGTCTCCTACTCCCTCGGCCACGTCCGGCGTCTCCTCCGCGAACTCGACGTTTGAGCGCCCGTCCCGTTCGATACGGCGATTCGGCCCCCGTCGTATGCCGTCGGACGGTCGTCGGTTCCCCGACGGAGGACCGCCGTTCCCCTCGACGGAGGGTCGTCTGCTCTCTCTGGACCCCCGTCGATCCTCTCTCTTGACCCGTGGTTCGCCGCGGACGGAAACGTATATACCGAGTCGAACGCTAATTTAAACCGTGAATGAGTACTGAAGGGAACAACTCGTCCACCACCGGTCGGGGGAGCAAGGTCGGACGACTCATCGGGGAGTACGGACTCGAAGGGGAGGGAGAGCGCCTCGAAACGTATTGGACGACCGACGGCGAAGACCGTCGGAGTCTTCGCGAGCTGGCGGACTACTTCAACCGTCGTCTCCTCCGCGCGACGATGGAGGCGGCGGGGATGAATCCGCTCGACGGCGAGGTGGAGAACACGTACCGCCTGTTGACCGACGACGACGTGAGTCGTGGGATGCAGACGCAGGCGCGCCAGACCCTCGAACGCGAGGGTGTGGACGTCGAATCGCTCCGGTCGGACTTCGTCTCTCACCAGGCGATTCACACCTACCTCACGAAGTACCGCGAGGCGAGTCGCGAGGAACAGGCGGACGTAGACAGGGTCGAGAAGGGGTTGGAGACGATTCAGCGTCTCCGCAGTCGGACCTCCGCCGTCTCGGAGAACATCGTGGAGAACCTCGCGGGAACCGAGCGAATCGACCTCGGCGACTTCGAGGTTCTCGTCGACGTTCGGGTGTTCTGCCGCGACTGCGGCACGCAGTACGACGTGCAGGAACTGCTCAACCGGGGCGGGTGCGAGTGCGGCGGAGACCTCGTGGCGGACGCCGACGCGGACCCGGAGACGAACGCAGACGCAGACGTAGACATCGGCGCGGACGTAGATACGGACGTAGACGTAGACACGGACGCGAACGAATAACCCGATTCTCTCCCCGCCACGGACGCTCTCTTTCGCTGTTACAGCGTCCATTACACCCTTATACCTGTAACAGCGCGAGGGGAAACAGATGAAGTCTTATATACGCGCCCTCTGATTGTCGGTGTATGAGTTCCGCGCAGTCCACAGAAACGACCGCTCGGCTTCACGTCGAGAATATCGGTGGAATATCCGAAACGACGGTCGAACTCGAACCCGGAGTCACAGCGTTGTCCGGGCGAAACGCGACGAACCGAACGTCTCTGCTGCAGGCGATAATGGCCGCTCTCGGGAGCGACCGCGCATCGCTGAAAGGCGACGCGAAGGAGGGGTCCGTCACGCTCACCATCGGCGACCGGACGTACTCGCGGACGCTGAAGCGCCGCGGCGACACCGTGGTCACGGAGGGTGACCCGTACCTCGAAGACTCGACGCTCGCGGACCTCTTCGCGTTCCTCCTGGAGACGAACGAGGCGCGGCAGGCCGTCGCCCGGGGTGACGACCTTCGGGAACTCATCATGCGGCCCATCGACACCGACGCGATTCAGGCCGAGGTCGAACAACTCGAGACGGAGAAACGGCAGCTCGACCGGAAGATAGACGACCTCGATTCGCTTGACGGCCGCCTTCCCGAACTCGAACAGCGCCGAACCGAGGTGAAGTCCCAGATTCAGGAGAAGCGCGACGAACTGGAGGCGAAGGAGCGAGAAATCGAGGAGGCCGACGCCAACATCGAGCAGTCCCGCGAGGACCGGGCCGAACTCGAAGACAAACTCGACGAACTGAAGAGCGCGCGGTCGGACCTCGAGGACGTTCGGTACGACCTCGACGCGGAAGCCGAGAGCATCGAAGCCCTCGAAGAGGAACAGGAGGAACTTCGAGAGGAACGCGCGGAGATACCCGACGAACTCGACGACGGAACCGCCATCCAGTCTGAGATTTCCGACCTCCGCGACCGGATGCAGACGCTCGATTCGACCGTCAACGAACTCCAGACGGTCATCCAGTTCAACGAGGACATGCTGGAGGGGACGAGCGCGGACGTCGCGGAGGCGCTTCGCGACGGGCAGGACCACGACCACGGGTCCGTCACGGACGCACTCGTCGAGTCCGACACCGTCGTCTGCTGGACGTGCGGGACGGACGTCGAGACGTCGCAGATAGAGGCGACCATCGACCGTCTGCGCGACCTGCGACGCGAGAAACTCGATCGCCGAAACGACGTGCGCTCGCGCATCGACGAACTGGAGGACGAACGCGCCGAACTGGACTCGATGCGGCGACGGCGCGAGAAACTCGACGACCGAATCGCGAGCATCGAGGACGAACTCGACCGCCGACAGAACCGCCGCGAGGAACTGAAGTCCCGCCGCGAGGAACTCTCCGAGAGCATCGAGGACCTCGAGGGCGAAGTCGAGGAACTCGAGGAACGCGACTACGGCGACGTGCTCGAACTGCACCGCGAGGCGAACCAGTTGGAGTTCGAAATCGGCCGTCTGGAGAGCGAAGTCGAGGACGTCGAAGACGAGATGGAGGAGGTCGAGTCGCGCCTCGACGAACGCGACGACCTCGAAGAACGCCGCGAGGAGATTTCGGAGCAACTCGGCGAACTCCGCACCCGCATCGAACGCATCGAACGCGAGGCCATCGAGCAGTTCAACACTCACATGGACACGGTCCTCGACATCCTCGACTACGCCAACCTCGACCGCATCTGGATCGAACGGACCGAGAAGACCGTCCGCGAGGGCCGGCGCAAGGTCGACAAGTCCGTCTTCGACATGCACATCATCCGCAGTTCCGAGGGCGGCACGTCATACGAGGACACCATCGACCACCTTTCCGAGAGCGAACGCGAAGTGACCGGACTCGTATTCGCCCTCGCGGGCTACCTCGTCCACGACGTGCACGAGACGGTGCCGTTCATGCTGTTGGACTCCCTGGAGGCCATCGACTCCGAGCGAATCGCGCAGCTCATCGACTACATCAGCGATCACGCCGACTACACCGTCGCCGCCCTCCTCCCCGAGGACGCCGCGGCGGTCAGCGACCAGTACGAACGCGTCACGGAGATCTGAGCGGTCGCGGTTGGTTCACCCACGCGGCCCGACTCATCCACTTCGTTTTACGCCGAATCGCGCTTCGTCCGAACGCTCAGCGGAGTTCGGGAAGGTACGCCTCGTTCGCCGCTATCAGTTCCTCGGTCATCTCGTGAATCTCGTCGAGAGAACAGGACGCGGCGGTGAGAGGGTCGAGTTTCACGGCGCGGTGAAGCGCCTCGCGGTCGTTCTCCAACGCCGCGCGGACGGCGAGTTCGTGGACGGACGCGTGGCGTCGGTCGAAGGCGGCCAGTTCGGTCGGGAGTTCGCCGACGGAACAGGGACGGACGCCCATACCGTCCACGAGACACGGCACTTCGACGCAGGCGTCCGAGGGGAGGTTCTCGATGGCGTTCGTCCCGTTGGAGACGTTGAGGTTGAACCGCCGCGGGGTGCCGGTCTCTATCGAGTGGACGAGTCGGGCCGCGTACTCCTCGGAGCGTTCGACGCCCACCTCCGAGAGGTCCGACTCGATGCTCGGGTCGTCGCGTTCCTCGGACCGCGCCGTCCACCCCTCCAAGTACGACGCGGTCGGCATCCGGTCGGCGTACCCCTCGCCGGCCATCGCCGCGACCGTCTCGGGATCGGTCCGGAAGTAGGGGACGTACTCGCTGACGTGGTGACTAGATTCGGTGACGAACGCGCCGAAGTGGTCGAGCATCTCGAACCGGACCGTGTCCCGCCGGTAGATATCTTCCTCGGCCATCGCCTCGCGGAGTTCCGGGTAGAGGTCCTCGCCGTCGCGTTCGAGTTCGAGGAACCACGCGAGGTGGTTGATTCCGGCCACCCAGTAGTCGAGTTCCCCCTGCGGCACGTCGAGGTACGCCGCGATCGCCTCGACGGTGTGGGGGACGGAGTGGCAGAGACCGACCGTCTCCACGTCCGTCGCCTCGAACATCGCCCGACAGAGGATAGCCATCGGATTCGTGTAGTTCAAGAGGAGGGCGTCGGGGCACAACTCCTCCATGTCGCGCGCAATGTCGAGCATCGTCGGAATCGTGCGCAGGGCGCGGAAGATTCCCCCCGGGCCGATGGTGTCGCCGATGGCCTGTTCGACGCCGTATCGCTCCGGAATTCGAATCTCGTTCTCGAACGGTTCGCGCCCGCCGACGTTGATGACGTTCAGGACGTAGTCCGCGCCGTCGAGTGCCTCCCGCCGGTCGGTGGTGGCGGTAATCGTCGCGTCGAGTCCCTCGTTTTCGACCATCGCCTCCGCGACGCGCGCCGTCCGCGCGAGGCGGTCCTCGTCGATGTCTACGAGTCGAACGTCGCTATCGGAGAGTTCCGGAAACGAGAGTACGTCTCCGAGGAGATTCCGCGCGAAGACCATGCTCCCCGCCCCGAGGAACGTTATCGTGGGCATGCCCCGAGATGACGTACCACTGCTCATAAGCGTGTCGAGACCCGACGGACCGGCCGGCACCGTCCGGTTTCGACGGGGACGGAGACGAACGAGAACCGAAACCGAACGGACGGAACGTACGAAAATGTTCGGATTATACTCGACTCACACCGTCGATCCTCGTTCTCGATTACGGCGTCGGTTCGGGGGCGAGACGAACGTCGTCCGACCGACGGTTCTCCGTCCGCCGCCGTTCCGTGAAAATGGCTTTCTGACCGGTAGAACGCCCGATCTATCGAGAACTCTTCGGTCGAAACGACTCGGAACGACGGGCGAAGACGCCCGAATCGCCGATCTCCGACTCTCTCGTCTCGAATGTGGCGGGAGGAACGACGATATCGGCGGATGCAGGGCCCGAACGTCCGGTTTCGTCTACGGGGACGCAATCGCCCGATTCGATTCGTTCCGGCGGCGACGCTTCGGTAGTCGACGTCATCCTCTCGCTGACGTTCAGGAAGAGGTGACCAAGTAATTTCGCACGTGACGGTCGGTTACTCGCCCGCGGAGTCGCCCGTCTCTCTGCGACCGGTGTCGGTGACGTCGCGCCCGCCCGCCGAGTCCGCGGACGACTCGCGTTCGCCGGCGTCCGACGCGGATTCCTCCGCTTCCGACCGTTCGGCCTCGTCGGTCTCCGCGAGGGAGTCGGCGTCCGTGACCGGACGGTCGGGGTCGATCAACCACGGGAAGACGATGCGCCCGAACTCGAAGACGACGACGAGGACCAACGGTCCGAGGAAGATGCCGTACCACCCGAACAGCAGGGGACCGAGCGTGTAGGCGATCATCACCGCGCCGACGTGGAGCGACCGTCCGGAGACGTAGGGGCGGAGCAACTGGTCGGGGATGTAGTCCACGATGACGACGGAGACGGCGATGAACACCGCGGGGAACCACAGCGTCTCCGGACCGACGACCAGCGACAGTCCGACGAGGTACAACCCGGTGGGAACCCAGATGAGTTTGATGCCGATGACCGGAATGAGGCTCGCCGCGCCGGCGAGGAGTCCGATGAGGGCCGCCTCGGGGATGGCGACGCCCTCCGGGGCGAAGATGTTCAGGATGGAGTACGTCATCGCCCCGAGGAGTCCCGTGAAGAGCGCGTTGAGGATGTTCCCGAAGTAGACGTTCTTCAGGTCGCGGTCCACCGCGCGGAGATACGCGTCCACGACGCCACCCGGTTCGAGGAACGTGTCTCGGGCCCACTCGGCGATTCGGTGCCCGTCGCGGAGGAGGTAGAAGACGATGACGAGGGCGATGAACAGGTGAAGCGCGCCGTTGAGCAGGATAACGGCCGACGTGCTCAACACGTCCACCAGGTTCGTGGTGATGGCCCCGATGTTCAGTTGGTTCAACTGGCTCGGGTCGGCGATGACCTGTTCGATCGTCGTCTCTAGTCCCTCCACCGAGGCTTCGATGTCGAAGTACGGCGTGAGGGCGTCCTCCAGTTGTCCCAACGTCCCTTCGCTTCCGAAGTTCTGGACCGCTCGAACGGCGACGATGAGCGTCCACCCGATCAGAACCATGACCGGCAACGCCACCAACAGAAGCGACGCGACCACCGCGCCCGTCCGCGAGGACGTGCGGTTCAGCATGCGGTGGAACACCGGGCGGGTGACGTAGTAGGCGAACAGGCCGAGGACGACCGTCCCGACGTACTTCCACGAGACGAACAGCAATACCCCGATCAGGAACACCGCGAGTATCCACAGCGTGACGCGCCCGCGACGGAATTCGATACCGTCTAAGGCGGCGCTACCGCGCTCTCGAAGCCCCGTCGACCGGTTCGTGTCGGTTTCGTCTGTCACGTTTGTCTCTCGCCTCGAAAAATCGCGAACGTACCGGAACGACGCGGCCCGCTGACATAATTCTACTTGCAGGAGATCCGGAGTCGGGGCTCTCGGTCGGTTCGACGAGGGAGACGAGAAGTAGCGACGGACCGTCTCGTTTCAGATCGCGGCGCGGCGTCGAGCGTTCGACTCCGGTTACAGCGAACTGTCCTGTTGGGACTGAGAGGGGGCCGTCTCGCGCGGCGAATCCAGCGGAAGTCGCTCCTTTGCCGCCCGTTTGTCCGCCGGGCGGTTGATTTCGAGGTGACTGTCGGCGGGGATGTGGACGCCCCGCGTCTCTATCTCCTCGTACACCGTCGGGTACCACTCGTGGCGGTTGTTTCGCAGGTGTTCGACCGCCGCGTCGAGGTGGGCCTGGTCTATGATGCCGAGTCCGGCGTGGCGGTGGCCGGGAATCTTCCCGTAGGCGACGACTCGCCCGTCGTCGTCCAACTGGACGGCGGTGTGCTCCGTCTGCGTGCCGGGGAGACAGGCGACGACGCTTCCGCCGGTTCGTTCGTGGGCGCGGCGAATCTTCGAGATGACGTCTCGCGTGACGACCACGTCGCCGTTGAGGACGAGTACGTCGTCGTCGATTTCGCGGAGCGCCCGGTGGAGCGATTCGGCGTTCTCGTACTCGTCCCACCCCTCGATGACGACCGTTCGACGCGGCGAGAACTGGCTTTCGACCGCCTCGTGGCGGTACCCGAGGACGACGGTGGCGGCGTCCACGTGGGGTTCTATCGCCTCCTTCTGGTACTCGTAGAGGATGCGGTCGCCGACTTTCATGAACGTCTTCGGCACCTTCTCGGTGTGGTGGCCCATGCGGCCGCCGTCGCCGGCGGAGAGGATTACTGCGTGCATGCCGCCACCTCCGTCGCGACGCGTTCTCCCGCCCGCCCGTCCATCGGAATCCCCAACTCGGCGCGGAACGACTCCTGTCGCCGCAGAACCTCCTCGGGCAGTCCGTTCTCGTACAACTCGTCCACCGTCTCGACGTCGAGGCGGCGCGTCTGGTAGCCGAGTTTCGGAACCTCGGCGTCGGCGGCCAGCGTCGTGAACTGGACGAACGGCCGGTCCGTGTGCAACCACTCGGTGACGATGCCGGAGTAATCGGACAGCAGAACGTCCGAATCGAGGAGGCTCTCCGTCGGCGTCTCGTTGCGGTCGAAGACGACGTTCGGGAGGTCGGCGATTCGCTCCCGGCACCGTTCGGTCACCGACCGGCCCGGTTCCTCCGTTCGGTCCATGGGGTGCGGTCGGAAGCGGAGTCGGTAGTCGGTGTCCTCGAAGACGTCGAGGACGTGTTCGGCCGTGTCGAGGTAGCTTCCGCCGCCGTAGTTGTGGTTCGTGGGCGCGTAGAGGACGTGCCGTTCCTCGGGCGCGTCTGCCTCCACGAGTCGGTCGGCCTCCGGGATGCCGACGACTTCGACGTGCGTGTCGTCGGAGAACCCCTCCCGGTAGCGGTCGGCCCACCACGTTCCCGGGGCCAACGCCGCGTCGATTGCGCCTTCGAGGCGCGAGATTGTCGTTTCGACCTCGTCCCTGCCGAACGACGCCCCGTGTCGGACGTGGACGACGGGGTACTCGTCCTCGTAGCGGAACTCGCCCGCGCGGAAGGTGTTGTTGCGGACGACGACGTCCGGGTCCACGTCGAAGACGTTCTCGTCGACCGCCTCGACGTCGTCGACTTCCACTTCGCGTAGTTCGTCCGAGCATCCCCGCGCTTCCGGCGCGAGAGGGAGGTACGCGGAAGGGACATCGACGTGCCCGTCCACCGCCTCGAACGTTTTCTTCATGAACTCTCTGTCGAATGTGTAGAGGATGGAAACCATACTATCACCTGTGGGGGATGGTCTGGCCGAATGACGGGTTTCAGCGCTTCTACGTCTGAAATTCGGCGCTTACGATATGCGTCTCCCAGCCCCGTTAAGGTTCTACCAGTATTTACAACGTCGTCGAGGCGAACACCGCCGCAGGCGGCTATTCGACCTCTTTCGACGGAACCTGAACGGACTCTTGAATTGAATCCGTTCGGTAAAACGTCGATTGGCTACGTGTTTTGGTCTCCTCCTCGCGGACGTGGTTTGGAAACGAGAGGTTCACCACGATGGGGAGGTGATCCGAGGGGTAGCGCCCGTTGAGGTAACTGTCCGAGCAGACGCCGTGGTGGTTGACGACGATCTCGCTCGTCACGAACACGTGGTCTATCTTCTTGTCCGGAATCAGGTTCTGGAAGTCCGTCATCGTCGTCGTCGGGCCGTGGTGCGGCGCCGTCGAGGCGAACATCGCGTCCCTGAGCTTCCGCCCCTCGCACGCCTGCGTGCGATTCGTCAGATGTCGGTACGGCGGCGACGACTGCCGGCAGTTGAAATCACCCGTCACGACGACGGGTTCGTTCGGAGCCAACTCGTCGATGCGCCGTTGGAGAAGTTTCGCGCCCTTGAGACGAGACGTCTCCCCCTCGTGGTCTAAGTGCGTGTTGAAGTGGTAGAGCTCGATTCCCGTCCGTCGCTCTCGGAGCTTGACGTATCGAACGAGTCGCGGGAAGCGGGCGTCCCACCCGACGCTTCCGACTTCCCCGGGTTCCTCCGACAGCCAGAACGTCGACGATTCTTCGAGATTAAATCGCTCCTTATCGAAGCCGAGGGCGGCGTACTCCCCCGCGTTCTCCGCCTTCGCCCGGCCGGCGCTGAGCCACTCGTAGGATGGGAGTCGCTCGCGCAAGTCCTGGAGTTGGTCGTGGAGCGCTTCTTGGAGTCCGACGATGTCAGGTTGATGAAATCGAATCACGCCCGCCACGTTGTCTCGGCGGATTCGCCACGCGTACCTCCCGTCGTTCGGGTTGTCGTATCGAATGTTGTACGACATTACGGTGATGGGCCGCGGCATTTGGGTATCTAGGATACTGTCCGCGTCCCAGGCTACTTAACGCTAGAGTTCTGTTCCCGTATCCACGATTAATTAACTGTAAAGTTCCGCCGCGATGCTCGATTCGTGTCCATCTACCATCTCGATTACCTCTTCCACGTCGTCCTGCGAGAGGTTGGGGTTGCCGGAGGTCCAACTCTTCAGCATCGAGAGGCGACCGATGAGGTAGCCGTGGACCCAGAACCGCCCGCGGTCGGTGAGTTCGTCCCGCGACGCGACCAGACGCTCGTTCGGTTCGCTCCTCATCCCGCTCGCGATGCTCACCGCCAACGTCTCGACCATCTCCTCGAGGAAGAGGCGTTCGTGTGCGTCCATACCTCTCTTTAGTGGTATTGATACCAATAGTTTTGACGGGGATAACGATCGAAAATAACAGAGGCGGTGAATCTATCCTCCCGACGAACGTCGGTCTCGAAAGCACGAACGCGCCGAAACGCCGACTCGAAGGTCGCCCTCTCGGTGTCCCCGAATCGGCGGACCTATATCCGTCCTCGCGTTTCCTCGACCGAGAGCGATGCGCGAAGACGAGTTGGCGACGCGGGTGGTCGAACACTTCGAGGCGGCCTTCGAACGGTCGACGGTGCGCCTCGAAGAACCGTACGACCACTACGGGAATCGGGGCTCCGTCGACGTGTACGCGCGCGTTCGCACGCCCGCGCGGGTGGACTACCTCGTGGAGCTCAAAGCCGACCCGGCGGTCCGCATCGCCGGCGGCGCGAACGAGATTCTCCGCCAGTACCGGCGCATGGAGCGGTACTTCTACAAGGACGACGAACACTCCATCGGGCCGAAGCTGGCCTGAGACGGGCCGGGAACTCACTTCCTGCTGTTGTTCGCGCCCACGACGTCCTGCGTCGAACACGTGAACGAACACCGGACGCTGTACGGAAGCGTCGAGGAGGACGCGACGGTGGACGGCGTCCCCGCCGTCCGCAAAGTCGCCTTCCTGACGAACCTCGACGCGGCCGAGGGCGTGGAGTTCTGAACCCGGGTTCGACCGCCTCCGGGTGCGGGGGTCCCGTCACCAGAGGAGGTGCGGCCAGACGAACTCGAATAGGCCCCAGATCAGAACCGTCAGAACGCCCGTCATCAGGACGTTGAGGATCGTCCCGGCCCGAAGCATGTGGCTCTGCTTTACGTACCCGCTTCCGAAGACGATGGCGTTCGGCGGCGTCGCCACCGGGAGCGCGAACGCGAAACTGGCGGCGATGGTTCCGGACACCGCGAGGAATATCGCCGTCATGAACTCCGAGAGGCCGAGCGTCGCCGCGAAGATTCCGCCCAAGCCGATGAGAATCGGGACGATGATGCTCGTCGTCGCGGTGTTGGACGTCATCTCGGTCAGGAAGACGACCAACAGCACGACGGCCGCGATGACGAGTACCACCGGCGTCCCCGTCAGTCCGCCGAACACCGTCTTCGCTATCCACTCCGTCGCCCCCGTGTCCGCGAGTGCGTTCGCGAGGGAGATACCGCCGCCGAAGAGGAGGAGCGTCCCCCAGTCGATATCGACGAGTTCGTCCCACTCCATCGTGTCAGCCAACACGAGGGCCGGGATGGCGGCGACGCCGACCATCACGTAGTAGAGGAGGCCCTGATGCCCGTCGATTCCCAGGACGGTCGCCCCGTCGCCGCCGAACAGCGTGTTCATCCACGCGTTCGGCAGGTACGGGTTCAGGAAACTCCCCAGTCCGCCCACCACCCAGAGACAGGCGGTGGCCGCGAAGATGGCCGCGACCCGCCTGCCTCGCTTTCCGAGTCCGTCCTCCTCTTCGAGGTACTCGTAGGCCTGCTCCTGCGCCTCGTCAACGTCGGCTATCTGGGGCGGATAGAGGACGTACGTGAGGATGTACCAAACGAGGGGGAGGGTGACGGCGACGACCGGCAGGCCGATGAGCAGCCAATCGACGAAGCCGATTTCGTAGCCCAAGGTGGCGTTGAGTTGCCCGACGAGGACGGCGTTCGGCGGCGTGCCGATTATCGTCCCGACGCCGCCGATGCTCGCGGCGTACGCCGTGCCCAGGAGCATCGCGATCTGCATGTTCGTGAATCTGTCTTCCTGCGCCAGTCCGCCGTCCGCGACCGTTTCGGCGTTCGCCTCGTCGGCCGCGGCGTCGCCCACCGCGACGACGTCTTCGCTGCTGAGTACCTGCGAGAGGACGCCCACGGCGATGGGGGTCATCATGGCCGTCGTCGCCGTGTTCGACACCCACATCGACAGTCCGGCGGTAGATAGCATGACCGCCCCGATGAGGCGGCGCGGCGAACTCCCCATCTTCGCCATCGTGTACAACGCGATGCGGCGGTCGATGTCGTACTTCTGGATCGCGTTCGCCAGCATGAACCCCGCCATGAAGAGGAAGATGAGGTGGTCGGCGAACCCCGCGAGCGCGGTGTCCATATCGTCGTACACCCCCGTCCCCGTCAAGAGAACAGGTATCGTGAGCGCGGTGACCGCGAGCGGAAGCGTCCCGGTCACCCAGAGGGACCCGGCGAAGAACATCGTCGCGAGCGCGTACTGTCCGGCCGTCGAGAGTCCCTCGGGCGAGGGTGCCAGCGCGATGGCCGCCGCCCCGACGGCCGCGACGCCGAACTTAGCCAATCGTACCTGAACTCGGGTCGTGCGGCCTCGTATCATTGATACACCCGTAGTTCTACATCATCGTTTTTAATTCTTGGTGTTTGTTCACATATTGATTTACAACGACCGGACTAAAAATTCTCGACGAGGGCTCGAACCTGCTCCTCGGAGAGTTCCGCGGCGTAGAGGTCCAACAGGACCTGCCGGCGGGACTGAGAGAGCGCGCGGGTCCCGTTTTCGAGCATCGAGAGGTGCGCCTGCACGAGGTCGTCTACCTCCCGTTCGACCCCTCGCTGATCGTACTCGGCGGCGACGCGGAGCAGTCGCCACGCCAACGGCGAGATATCGTCCATAGAGAGGGTATCTACGTAGTTCATAGTGACCTTCGGTACCGGCTCCCTCGGTTAGGTCCCCGGCGAGACGTTCGACGATGTACGTACGAAACCGGAACCCGGAGGGAAAAGAGACGCCCTCTCTGAGGGACTGTCGCTCCGAAGCACCCCCGTACCGTCGGTCATATTCATTCGTGTTGTAATCGGGAGTGAGAGAACGTGATAAAACGTTTGTTTTGCCCGCTCTCCGTGTTTCTCGTGCGACTTCCGACGGGCTACCCGGCCCGGCACTCCCCGAGGCCGTCGGTCCGCGGTCAATCCGCGTCCGACAGCACTCGATTCGACAGTTCGTCTGCGAGTTGCGGTCCGGACACCTCCGGCGGAACCGAGACGAGGTACGTATCGGCCGCTGTCAACGCCCCTCGGTACGTCTGGTCTGACCGTTCTGCGACCTCTCGTAAATCCGGCCAGTGCGTCGGGGTTGCGGCGTGGACCGCCCGCATCTTGTCGGTGAAGGGTTGCAGTTCCGCCATCACCGTGGACGCCCCGCGCTCTGCGACGTCTTCGGGCGTCGTACGCTCGACGTGAATCGTCTCGCGGTCCTCGACGATCAGATTCACGACCGTCGCCACCGGACTCTGCGAGAGTTCGTCCGCGTCCGCAGAGTGACCGGTGAGCGACGACGGGAGCACGTTCCGGCGGACGGCCGTCGATCCGCCGAGTCGCTCTCGAATCCGCCACTGGCCTCGGTCGAGGAGTCCTCGCCCGTTCATCACCTCCTCGTAGGTCGCCTCCCCGTCGGCTATCGACTCGGGAGACGCTCGCATCCGTCCTCGGTACGGCGACGCGGTCCCGTCCTCGGAGACGATAACGAGGTCGTCGCCCAACAGGTCGTACCCGTACTCGCGTACGAGTTCCCCGCTCACGTCCGACTTCCCGACGCCGCCCCACCCGGCGAAGAGAGTCGCTTCGCCGTCTCGAACGACACCGCTGGCGTGGAACAGTCCGCTCCCGCGGGAGAGTAATCGCTGATGGAGGAGCGCTTCGACGAGGTCCTCTATTAGTTTGACTGCGACGACCTCGGGCCGACTCGCGTAGTTCTTGTCGTAACTCCGGACGAGTTGTCGCAGTAGCCGGTGATCCGACCCGACCGCCCGTTCGTCGTAGAACACGGTAACCTCGACGGGCCCGCGGAGTGGATTCCCCCGTATCCGCGCTTGGTGACCCGCCCGTCCGATTCGGTCCAGAATCTCACCGAACGGGCCGAACGCGACGGACCCGCCTCTCCCGTCGACGAAGAGTTCGTCGCCGTCGACCCACAACCCCCCGTGTATCTCCACGCATCCGTCGGGCGGTCGGACGAACCCCCGACGAAATTCGATGGTAACGTCTGCCTCGGCGACGCTCGTCCGGTGGACGCGGTCGAACTGGTCGACCAGCGCTCGGCCGACTACGTCGTCGCCGACTTCTACGGTCGTCTCCCCGATTTCGAGTCCGATCATGGCGATGGTCCGGTTGGTCTGATTCACAGTACGAGCGCATATAGTGACCGCGAGGAGCGTCAGACTGTGAATTCTCTCTCAGAACTGCGGAAATTCACCGAGGACGTGATGCGACGACTCGTTCGGAATCTATACACTCCACTCCGCGATACGAGGCCAGTCACGACCCGAAGTCGCGAGATGCGTTCCCTCCGCGTCACGAACACGACTCGATAGCACGACTCGATCATATGACGCGCCTGACCGCTGGGCAGACGAGAAATATCGCGCTGTGTGGTTTACTTCGTCTCCTCGCGCGCGTCGAGAATCGCGTCGGCGACTTCCTCGGGGTACTTGGCGGCGACGCGGACGAGGGCGTCGTGGAACTCCCGCCCCGTCAAGTTCCGCACCTCGTGTTCGCGTCGGAGGTGCGACTCGACTTCGAACTCCGCGTCGTCCAACACCGCCACCGTCTCCGGGCGGACGTACATGCTCTTGGCGGTGGTGTCCTCGAACTCGAACGCCGGTCCGCCGGCCGTCTCCTCGGGTGAGTCGTTCGCCGTCTCGTCGTCCTCGTCGCCTTCGGCCGGTTCCGAGGACGCCTCTGGGCTCTCCGCGTCGTCGGCTTCCGCTTCCGATTCGCCTAGCTCGGGTTCGGGCTCCGGCGTCGGTTCGGCGGACTCGGAGTCGGTTCGCGCCGACGCGGACGACTCGGGCGATCCGGGGTCGTCCGCCTCCTCGGCGTCGGCGTCCCCGTCGGACTCCCCTATCGCCTCGCCCAGTTTGGCGAATCGGTTCTCGTCAGGCATCGGCGGCCCCCCCGTTCTCTACGACCGCGGCGAGTTGGTCAAGGCGGTCTAACATGTCGTTCTCGGGGTCGTACTCCCGGAGGGTCTGTCCGTCGCGCCACGCGCGACTGAAGGCGATGCGGTGTCGGAGGCCCGGTCCGGGCGTCCCCGTCTCGTCGAACTTCGCCGACCCCGCGAACTCGGGGAGGTACTCCTCGAACGGCGAGTCCTCCAAGTCGGCGATGATCCGGCGCTCCTCGTTGTTCCCGCTGAGGTCGTTCGGGACGATGGCGAGGATTTCGAGGCCGACTTCGCTCCGAATCGGTTTGATCTGCTGTTCGACCATCCGTTCGAACCCGCTGACGCTCGGTTCGCTCATGAGGAGGGGGACGATGACGTTCCCCGCGCCGATGAGCGAGGCGTCCGAGAGGGGGCCCAGACTCGGCGGCGAGTCGATGACGATGTAGTCGTAGTCGTCGCCGAGAAGCGGTTCGATGATGCGGCGTCGGACCCACAGGACGCCGAACGTGGAGTTCCGAATCCGGTCTTCGATGTCGTCTAAGTCCACGTGGGCCGGAACGACGTCGAACGCCTCTCGGTCGCGAATCACTTTGCGGACGTCGAGGGGTTCGTCGTCGGTCAACACGTCGCCGATGTTCGGCGTCGCGTCCTCGTAGCACTCCTTCAGTCCGACGCCCTCCGTCGCGTTGCCCTGTTGGTCGAGATCCACGAGGAGGACGTCGTTCCCCCGTGCGGCGAGCGCGTCGGCGAGATTAATCGCCACCGTCGTCTTTCCGACGCCGCCCTTTTGGAGTGAGACGCTCACTGCCCTCGCCATCCTACTTTCCTCCCGTTCCAGCGCGTTCGGACCTTGCACACATCGTAGACATTGTGAAATTTGTGAACGGCGTTACCGTCCGCGAATCGTTCTCCCCTTCCGCGTCTTCCCATATAATTCCTCCCCGGATATTCGAACTCGGCGACAGTTTTGGGAAATTCCACAATTTCTACAATTTGTAAGAATTCTAAACAGCACACAGAATGTGGGATGTTCGGCATCTCCCTCTCTAATTTCGCTGCTCTATCTCGACACGACCGGATTTTGTGAAGGCTTCACCTCAGGACCGATTCGCGCAATTCTAAGACTTCCCGGACAGCGTGGAATTCCCACAATTTCTAGAATTTTATAACTTTCTAAACCATCCGGAACTAACTCGGCCCCCACGAACTGCACAAATTTTAAAATTTATAGAATGTCTGAAATGCCCCAACTTCCACAACGTCCTGCAATGTTCACGGATTGCAGACTCGGCACGCAGCCGACGTTGTGCGAGATGTTCGCGCCGTCTCGGATTTTCGTCCCGAACGCAGACGAGAGTATTTATATCGGGAGACGAGACTCGTCGGTACGACGAGTTCGAATACCTGAACGCCGCCCGTCTACCCACCCTCCAACGATGCCAGACGACTCTCGAACGCTGCTCTCCGGTTCGGACAGCCCGAGCCTCGGTCGAATTTTCCTCGCGTGCTGTTGCGTCGTGGCCGTCGTCCTCTCGGCCGCCCTCCTCGGCCCCGCCTCAGCGTCGCTCGGTTCCTCTCCCGTACACTCGCATCTCGTGTTCGGCGAGGGGACCGACGACGGCGCGGGCGGCGGACTCGGCGCACTCGACCCCGCGTCCTCGACGAACGTCGGGGGTGCAGTCGTCGACGGGGAGAGCCCGTACCGCTCCCTCGACACGGAAGTCCACTTCACCGTCCGAAGCAAGACTCCGAGTTACTGGCGAACCGGCGCGTACGCGACGTACATCGGCGACGGGTGGACGCAAGCGGGGGACGGCCGGCCGTACGACGGCGACGTCTCCCCCGACGCCCGCGGGGAACGCGTCTCCTACTCTGTGACGCTGAATCGCTCCGCGACGGCGCTTCCGACCGTCTGGCGGCCGAACACCGTCTCCGTCTCGGGGGCGTCTCCCTCGTTGCGCGTCACCGACGGGCGCGCAGTCGTCGCGGAGACGGCTCTCCCGGAGGGTACCTCCTACGTCGGCGAGAGCACCGTGCAGACGCGTAACCCCGAAGTCCTCCGAACCGCGGGCACCGACTACCCCGACGCCGTCGAATCCCGATACACGAGTCTCCCGGACGACGCGTCGCCGCGAGTCGCCCGACTGGCGGCGGACATCACGGCGAACGCCTCCACGCCGTACGAGAAGGCAGTCGCGATAGAGCGATGGCTCGAATCGAACAAGGAGTACTCGCTGTCCGCCTCGCACGACGACGACGGCGGAACCGTCGTCGAGGAGTTCGTCTTCGACATGGACGAGGGCTACTGCGAGTACTTCGCCAGTTCCATGGCCGTGATGCTCCGGTCGCAGGACGTTCCGGCCCGCTACGTCGTCGGATACTCGACGGGCGAACGGACCGGACCGGACACCTACACCGTCCGCAACATGAACGCCCACGCGTGGGTCGAGGTGTACTTCCCCGAGACGGGGTGGGTGCGATTCGACCCGACGCCGGGGCAGGACCGAATCGACTCCGAGCGACGGGCCTACGAGGAACGCGAGGACGGTACGTACGACGCGGCGGGCGAGAACGAAACCGCCGCCCCCGAACCGACTGCGGAGACGCCGAACGGTTCGGAATCGACCGACGACGCGGCGTCGCCCGACGGGTCGCAGTCTCCGGGAACGGCGGACGGGGAGGTGTCCCCGGACGGCGGAACGACGGGGGAGATGACCGCCCCGCGGTCCGTGACGTTCGAGACGAATCGGACGCCCGCGCCCGGCGCGACGGTCGAAGTGACGGTCACGCGCGGCGACGACCCCGTCTCCGGCCGCGTCGTGACGTTCAACGGCCGCCCCGTCGGGACGACGGACGCCGAGGGGAGAGTCGTCGGCGAGGTGCCGTACGCGGAGACGCTGACCGTCGAACTCGCCGACTCCGACGGCGACGGGCGAACGTCGCTCCGGACGAGTGCGGGCGGCCTTCCGCCGACCAGCGGGACGAGAGGCGACGCCGCGTACGCCGTCCGCGCGCCGATCATCGCGCAGGTGGCCGCCGAGGACTCGACCTCCTACGAGTTGGAGACGAACGCGACGCTCTCCGTCGTCGGCGACGCTGTGACCGGGGGCGAAGTGCTCCTCGTCGCGACCGTAGACGGGATTCCCGTCCGCGACGCGGCGGTCACCGTCGGCGGCGACGCCGCCGGCAGGACGAACGACCGCGGGCGCGTCGCGGTGACGCTCCCGTCCGACCCCGGCGAGGTGACGGTGAACGTCTCCCGCGGCCCGGTCCGCGGGAGCGAGACGCTCTCGCTCCCCGAACTGAACGTGAGCGTCGAACGGTCGCTCCCCCTCTCGCTCCCGTTCACGACGGCGACGGTGCGGACGACGCTCGGCGACGAGAACGCGACGGGCGTCCCCGTCACGATGAACGGACGGGCGGTCGGCACGACCGGCCCGGACGGCACGGCGACCGTCTCGCTCCCGTTCTCGCGGACGGCGACGGTCGCGGTCGAACGCTACGGCCAGTCGCGCAGCACGACCGTCTCCGGGATGCTCGCGAACGGTCTCACACTCCTCGGCGTCGGTCTCGTCGGCCTCGTCGCCGTCGGCGGCGGCGCGTACCGGCGCGGACTCACGCCGCGGACGCTCGCTCTCGCACTCGCGCGCGGCGTCCCCCGCCTGTTCGACCGCTTCCTCGCGACCCTCCTCTCGGGGGCGAGCGTCGTAGACGCGGTTCTCGCCCGCCTCCGCGGCCTCCGCCGCCGAGTCGTCGCCGTCGCCCGGGGCCTCGTCGCCCGAACGCACTCGCCGACCGAGGTTCGGGCGATGCTCCTCGCGTGGGCGGCCGCGCGGTTCGCAGACGTCAGAGAACGCGGACGGGAGGTTCGGCGTCGGACCGTCGGAACTGCGGGCGACGCCGACGCCGACGCTCGCGGCAACCCGGACGCCCGGACGGTCCGGGAGTGCTGGGACGAGTTCCGCGGACGCGTGAGCGTCCCCCGACAGGCGTCCCGAACGCCGGGCGAAGTCGCGACCCACGCCGTCGAGGTGGACCGCCTCCCGGCCGGTCCGGTTCGGACGCTCCGCGACGGGTTCCGCGAGGTCGAGTACGGCGGACGCTCCCCCGCCGACCGGTCCGCGGAGATGGAGGCCGCCGCGAGGGAGATACGCGAGACGCTCGCCGACCGCGAGGAGGCGGAAGCGGCGGGGACCGTCGGGGAACGACCGAACGGGGGTCACGAGGCGTGAACCGACTTCGCGGGTTCGCCGGCCTCCTCGGCGTCGCCGCGGTGGCCGTCGCGGGCGCGTTCGTCGCCGGCGTCGTCCCCGACGGAGCGTTCGCACCCGTCGAGAGCGCCGTCTCGTCGGTCGATACCGGGACGTACCTGCTCGTCCTCGCAACCGTCGCGGTGCTCTCGGGGGCGTGGTTCTCTCGGCGTCGCCCCGCCCCTCTCCCCCGAACGGACGCCGAGGCGCGGTTCGAATCGCTCCGCGACGCGCCGCCGGAGGCCGCGACCGGTTCGACCGCCCCCCGTCCGGGCGGTCGGTTCGACGGACTCCTCGCGGCGGCGACGGACGGACGCTCCGAGGGGTCGATGCGGGCCGTCCGCGACCGACTCCGGACGCTCGCGGCAGAGACGTACGCCGACGTTCGGAACGCTACCGTCGCCGAGGCGACGCGGGCCGTCGAGTCCGGCGAGTGGACCGACGACGAACTCGCGGCGGCGACGGCGGCCGAGGGAGACGGCGCGTCGTACCCGTTCGTCTCCCGCCTCCGACTGTGGCTCGACCCGGCGCGGGAACGCCGCCGCCGGGTGGAACGGACGCTCGACGCCGTTCGGGAACTCCGCGAGACGGGAGGGGGCGAATGAACGTCCGTCGGGACCCGCGGTGGAACGCCGGCCTCGTCGGGACGCTCTCTCTGGTCGGCCTCGGCCTCGCGTACGCGTCGGCGGAACTCGTCGCCGCGGCCGCCGTTCCCCTCGCGTACGTCTTCTACGGGTTGCTCTCGTCGCTCCCCGCCGACGCGACGCTCGAACTCGAACGCGAACTCGACCCGGACGCGCCCGCGCCGGGCGAGACGACGACGGTCACGCTCGCCGTCCGGAACGCGGGCGATTCGACGCTCGCCGACCTCCGGGTCGTCGACGGCGTGCCCGACGCGTTGGCGGTCACGGAGGGGTCGCCGCGCGCCGCCCTCTCCCTCGCGCCGGGCGACGAACGGACCGTCGAGTACGCCGTCGTTGGCACGCGCGGCGACCACGCGTTCGACGACGCCCTCGTGCGCCTGCGCTCGCTCTCGGGGGTTCGCGTCGCCACGGCGTCCGTCCCCGTCGGCGGCGAGGCGACGCTCTCCTGCACGAACGCGCTCGATTCGCGGCCCGCGCCGGACGCCGCCCCGGTCCGCGCCGGGCCCCTCGCCGCCGACTCGGGCGGGCCCGGCATCGAGTTCCACTCGACGCGGGAGTACCGACGCGGCGACCCCCTCTCCCGCGTCGATTGGCGGCACCTCGCGAAGACGGGCGAACTCACCACCGTCGAGTTCCGCGAGCAACGGGCGACGCGGGTCGCTCTCGTCGCCGACGTCCGGCCCGAATCGAGGGTCGTCGCGCGCCCGGGGCACCCGACGGCGGCGGAGTTGTGCGCGCACGCCGCCGGACGGACGCACCGCGCCCTCCTCGCCGCGAACGATGACGCCGACGTGACGGTCATCGGTCTGAACGCCGCGTATATCCCCGAGAGCGCCGCCGTCGGCCCCGAGGGACTCCCGTGGCCCGACGGCCCGCACGCGGCGGAGGCGGTTCTGGAAGTCGCGTCCGTCGTCGCGGGCGCGGAACCGGAACGGACCGGCGCGGACGGCGACGACGCCCAAACGGGCCGAGACGGGGACGCCCGCGCCGGCGACGCGTCGGAGTGGGCGCGGGACGCGGCCCCGGACGGTGGTTCGGCGGGTTCGGGGTCCGACGCGGCGGACGCGGCGGCCGTCGAGAACATCGCGGCGTCGATGGACGCCCGATTCCCCGGCGACGCCAGCGTCGTGCTGTTCTCGCCGCTGTTGGACGGCGTTCCGGTGGCGCTCTGTCGCGCGCTCGGCCGCCGCGGACGCCGCGTCACCCTGCTCTCGCCGGACGTGACCGGTGCGGAGACGCCCGGAGTCGCGGTGGCCAGTCTCGAACGCCGACTCCGGCGCTCCGCCCTCCGCGACGCCGGCGCGAGCGTCGTCGATTGGGACCCGACCGAACCGCTCTCGGAATCGCTCGGCCGCGCACTGGAGCGGCGATGATGGAGGAACGAACGAGAGACGCAGACGCGACCGAACTCGCACCGACCGACGCCGCACCGCCCCGTTCGAACTGGCGACCGACGCGAACGAGCGTCGCGTTCGTCGCACTCGCGACGGCGCTGGTCGGTGCGGCGCTCACCGCGTCGACGGGCCTCTGGAAGGCTGTCCTGCCGGCCGTCGTCGGCGCGGGCGTCCTCGCGGCGGCGGTCGTTCTCGCGGAGGCCGACGCTTACCGACCGCTAACCCGCGCCGTCGCCGCGGCCCTCTTCCTCCCGGCGGGCGCGGGCCTCGTCGCGGGCGTCGGCTACGCGCTCTCGAAGCAGGTCAGCGGAACGCTCCCCGTGGGGTCCGTCTTCGTCGTCGCCGCACTCGCCGTCGCAGCGTTCGGCGCGGCGGCGGCCGTCCGCGCCACCGTCTCCGCCGACGCCCTCGGCGCGGCCGCGTCGGTCGGAATCGTCGTCACCGCGTTCACGGCGGCGGTGTTCGTTCCGCTTGCCGTCGCTCCCGTCGTCGGGGAGTTCGCGCAGATGTTGTACCTCCCGGTTCTCGTCCCCGACCCGGTTCCCGCCGCCGAGTTCCCCGGCGCACTCCTCGCGGGCGCGGTCCGGTTCCTCCTCGACCCGACCCACGAGGGGCCGCACCTGTTCTCGTTCGGTCTGGTCTGCTACGTCGCCGCCCTCGGCCTCTGGTCGGCGCTCCGGACGTACCCCGTCTCCGACCTCCTCTCGCCGGGCGACCCCGACTCCGCGCGGCGCGTCGTGGACCCGATTCGGGCGTTTGCGGGCGTCTGTTCGCGGTGGGGTCCCGCCGTTCTGTTCGCACTCGCGATTCTCACGCTCGACCCCGACGGGTTCGACTTCCTCCCCGCCGCGGTTCGCAGAACGGTGGCAGACCTCGCGTCCGTCTCTGCCCTCCGCGCTCTCCTCTTCGTCGGGGGCGGCGTCTGTCTCATCCTCGCGGCGGGGTCGTGGTCCGTCCGCCGACTGCACGCCGCGACGGCGCGCGACGCGGCGGAGACGGGCGCGCCGTTCGCCACGTCCCTCGCCGTCGTGGCCGGCGTCTTCGCCTTCCGCGGCCCCCTCCTCTCGACGCTCGTTTCGGCCGTCGTCGACGTTCTCCCCGGCGAACTCGCGGCGACGTTCCGGACGCAGACGGTCGCCGTCGCCGAGTTCTACGGGGCGGAGGTGGTCCTCCTCGGCGTCGCCGTCGCACTCCTCCTCGCGGCGTCCGTCGCCGTCACGGCGGTGTACGTCGCCGTCGCCGCGGGTGCGGTGACCGACCGGGCGACCGGCGCGGCGTTCGCGGGCGGCGGCGTCTTCGTCGCCGCGGCCGTCGCGAGCACGCTCGGTGCCGGCACTGCGCTCGTTCTCGCCGGTCTCGTCGCCGGTCTGGTCGTCCGCGACGCCGGCGCGCACGGTTCGACGCTCGGGACCGAAGTCGGTCGAACAGCGCCGACGAGACGCCCCGAACTCGTCCACCTCGGCGCGTCGCTCTCGATCGGCGTCGTCGGTGCGGCGGCCGCGGTGGGCCTCCTCGGCGTCGTCGGGAGCGTCCCGTCCGTCCCGACCGGCGTCGTCTCCGTCGCACTCGGCGCGGCGTTCCTCGGCGTCCTCCTGTTCGCCGCGGCGCTCAGGTGAGCGGAGAACGGCGGGCGGAAGCGCCTCCTCAGCGTCGCTGCGCCTCGACCGACGGAACCGGAACCTCGTCGAGGACGTCCTCGACGACTTCGACCGAATCGGTGCCGCGGACGCGCGCGGCGGAACTGAGGACGAGGCGGTGTCCGAACACCGGCCCCGCCACCGTCTTCACGTCGTCGGGGACGACGTAGTCGCGCCCCTGCACGACGGCGCGGGCGCGGGCCGCCTCGAAGAGGCGTTGGACACCGCGCGGGGAGACGCCCACCTCGATTCGGTCGTCGCCGCGCGTCGCGCGCCCGAGATCCACCACGTAGTCACGGAGTTTCTCGTCCACGCGGACGGTCTCGGGGACGCGGCGGAGTGCGGCCACGTCGTCGCCCTCGACCACGCGTTCGACGCTGGGCGACCGCGCCGTCCGGTCGGCCCGGCGGTCCACGAGTTCGCGTTCGCCCGCCCGGTCGGGGTAGCCGAGTCGCGTCTTGACGACGAAGCGGTCCCGTTGGGCCTCGGGGAGGCGGAACGTCCCCTCCTGCTCGACGGGGTTCTGCGTCGCGATGACGAAGAAGGGGTCCGGGAGTTCGTACGTCTCGCCGTCCACCGTCACCTGACTCTCGCCCATCGCCTCCAGCAACGCGGCCTGCGTCTTCGGCGGCGCGCGGTTTATCTCGTCGGCGAGGACGACGTTCGCGAAGACGGGGCCGCGCGAGAACTCGAACGTCCCCGTCGATTCGTCGTAGACGGTCGAACCGGTGATGTCGGAGGGCAGGAGGTCCGGCGTGAACTGGATGCGCGAGAAGGAGAGGCCGAGTGCGGCGGCGACGCTTCGGGCGGTGAGCGTCTTGCCCGTCCCCGGCACGTCCTCCAAGAGCACGTGCCCCCGGGCGAGAACGCCGGTCAGTACGGTTTCGAGGAACGAGCGGTCGGCGACGACCGCCTCGCCGACGGCGGCGACGACGTCGTCGCACGTGGAGGCGGCCCGTTGTACGTCCATGCCGGCGGTTGGACGGACCACCTTTTGAACGTTCCCCTCGAACGACCGACGTTTTATTGTCTCTCGGGGGTCAGAATGACAGGTATGCCTTTCGGCCCTGCCCCCTACGACAGTTCGAACGACGTGACCCCCCTCCCCGCCATCTCGGGAAAGCCGGTGTACGGGTGTGAGGGATACCAACTCGGCACTGCGGTCGATTTCGTCCTCGACTTCGAGGCGGACCGCGTCACCGAGATACTCGTCGGAGACGTGGACACGGACAGGTTCCCCAACCTCGACGCGGGACGGAAGGGCGTCCGCGTGCCGTTCGATTCGCTTCGCTCCATCGAGGATGCCATCGTCGTCGACGCGCCCCTCTCGCAGTTCGCCGGCGCCAACGGCACCTCTCCGGCGACGCTGGACGCGAACTCCTCGGTCGCCGAGTAGTTAGTCGCGCCGCCCGACGAGTGCGAGCGTCGCGAGTAGTACCGCGGCCACGCCCGTCAACGGCGTGAACCCCGGTGCTCTCGTGTCCGTCCTCCCGTCGTCAGCGGACTCGCCGCCCGACGAGTCCGGGGAGGCGGAGGTCGGTCGCGCCGCCGTTCCGTCGGTCCGAGTCCCGTTCGCGGCGTCCGTTCGCTCCGGAACGGGCGTTATCGTCGGGTTCGCGACGGGCGTCTTCTTCTCCGTCGTCGTCTGAGTCGGCATGGGTGTCGGTGTCGCCGTCGGCGTGGGTGTCGGTGTCGCAGTCGGCGTCGGAGTCGGCGTGGGCGTCGGTGTCGGTTTCGGCGTCGGCGCGGGTGCGGGTGCGCCGCCACCGCTACTACCGCCGTCGTCCGGTTCCTCCGTCGGTTTCGGCGTCGGAGTCGGCGTGGGCGTGGGAGTCGGAGTCGGCGTGGGTGTCGGCGTCGATTTCTCCGTCGCCGTCCCGTTCAACTGGACTTCGAGGACGCCGAACTCGTCCGTCGAGACGAACAGCGTCGCGTTCGCCGCCCCGGTTCGGTTCGGCGCGAACGAGACGGACACCGTCGCGGCCCCGCCCGGCGTGACGTTCCCCGCACCGTCGTCGGCGAGGGAGAACTGGTCGGCGTCCGGCCCCTCCACGTCCGAACCGAGGACGGTGAAGGTAGCCTTGCCGACGTTCTCGACGGCGACGTTCGCCGTCGTCTCGGACTCGACTTCCGACTCGACGGCCACACCGTCCGGCGCGGACACCGCCGGGATGCCGCGTCCGAACACGGCGTACGTCCCGTTCTCGGCCGCTTCGAGGGTCGCGACGTTCGCATCCGAATCGATGGAGGCGTTCAGTTCCGTCCACTCGCCCGACGAACGGACCCACACGCCGAGGACGGACTCGTTCACGTACTCGTCGTCGTAGCGCAGGGTGAGGTTCGCCGTCTCGTTCGTCCGGTACGTCGTCGCGGCGGCGGCCGAGAGTCGAGCGAGGCTCGAACTCGGCGCTCCCGCGGCGTCACCGAGGGCGAGCGTCATGTTCCGCCCGGAGGCGTCCACGGACGGCATCCCGGCGACGGAGAGGTTCGTGACGTTCGCCGTGCCGTTTCGGGCGTCCAGCGTCACGTCTCCCGTTGCGCTGCCGTTGACGACGGTGACGTTCCCCGTTCGCGCGTCCAGCGTCGTCTCCGCGCCGAGTGCGGCGTCTCGCACGTCGATGCCGGTTCGACCGACGAGCGACGCGTTCGCGCCGAATCGGACGCGCGTCGCGTTCACCGTCGTCGCCGAGCGAACCGTCGCGTCGCCGTCCACGGAGGCGTTCGACAGGCGGACGACGGTGGCGTTCGACACGTCGATGCCGCCCGTCCCGCCCCGAACCGTCAGGTTCCGCACCGTCAGCGTCGCCACGTTGTCGGTGGCGGAGAGTGCGGTTCCGCCCGCGTGCCCGGCGTCGAACGTCATACCCTCACCGTCGAGCGTCGCGTTCGGCGCGGAGACGATGAGGGCGTCCGGCGCGGGGCCGCCGCCGGTGTCGAGTCGGTACGTCCCGTTCCACGCGAGGCGGCCGTCCGGCGGCAGGTCGTACGACCCGAGTCCGGCGACGGCGCGCGTCGCGTCCACGGCCCCGTACCCGGTGCCGTTGTTCGGTTCGGCCCCGACGAGGCGCGCGCTCTCGCGCAGTCGAGCCTGCTGGTCCGCGGGCGAGAGACGCGAGTTCGCGTCGATGAGGGTCGCGAGGACGCCCGCGACGTGGGGGGCCGCGGCGGACGTTCCCCGGAACGTCGGGTAGTAGGCGCTGGAGGTGACGTTGTCCGGGGCGACGAGGTCGGGTTTCCGCCGCCCGTCGATGGTCGGCCCGCGCGAGGAGTACCGTTCGAGTCTCCCGGTCGTCACGTCCACCGCGCCGACCGACAGCAGGTTCGGTTCCGTCGCGGGGAGGGTGAGGCTCCGCGTTCTCGTCCACGACTCGCGGAACGTGAGGTAGTTTCCGAGGAAGATGTCGAAGTCGGCCCGTTCGGTCGCGCTCACGTTCTCGACGGTCAGGTACAGCGTCCTGTTCGCGGTGGTGTCGTCGACCGCCCCGCCGATGGACTCCGTCGGTCGTTGTCTCCCGCTCTGCGTTCCGTCCGCGCACCTGAGACGCCCCGCGGCGTCGAGGTCGGACGTCTGGTACAGACAGATCTTGTAGTCTTGGTCGGTCCCCGGCCAGTCGTTCCACGACGCGTAGATTCCGAGGGGTATCCGGTCGCCGGAGGACCGCGCGTCGAGCGTGAAGTACTCGCGCGGCCCGGAGACGTTCAACCGGCCGTTGCCGTCGGGGTCGTTCCACGTCCCGTTCCAGTGTTCCCCGTTCGCCGAGTTCCCCGCCGAGACGGTCCACACCGTCCCGTTCGCGACGCTTCGGTCTATCGCGTCGCCCATCTCCGAGGTGCCGTCCAACGCGCCCGCGTTGTACCACCCGAGCGACATCGACACCACGTCGGTCGAGGTGTTCCTCTCCAACCACTCGACGGCCTCGTAGAACTGCCAGAGGCGGTTGACGCGGACGAGGACGATCGACGCGTTCGGGGCCGTCTCCCCGACGAGTTCCGCCGTCGCCGTCCCGTGGCCGCCGCGTCCGCCGATACCCCTCCTCGTGAAGTCTTTCGTCGCCACGATTCGGTCGGCGTACGCCGGATGGTTCAGGTCGAACTGCTGAACGTCGATGATGGCGACGGTCACGTTCTCGCCGGTGTACCCCGCCTCGTGAAGTCCGCTCACGTTCATCGTCTCGACGGCCCCCGTCGTCCCGTCGGACCCCGCGAAGGAGACGGGGCGGGCGGGCGCGCGGAGGTACGAGACGCTCGACTCGTTCGCGAGGGCGCGAATCTGCGCTTCCGTCGCCGTCACCTCGACGTACCGCCCGTGGCCACCGCGAATCGCCCCGGAACCGAGGACGCGGCGCACGGCGTCGCGTCCCGCGCCGGTCGCGTTCGGGTCGAGTTCGACGACCACCTCCAGTCGCTCGGCGTCGTCGCTCGACGCCGCGGCGACGACGGCACCGCCTCCGTCGCCTCCGTCGGACCGCGTCGTTCCGCCGGCGGTTCCGAGCGACGAATCCATCTTCGCCTCCGGATCGATCTCCGCCGACCCGTTCGTCCCCCCGTCGGTTGAACTGCCCCCCGTCGGCGTCGACGTGACGGTCTGCGTCGCCGACTCGGTCGGTGTCGGCGTCGCGGATTCCGTGGTCTGCGTCGTCTGCGTGGCGGTGATCCCTCCCGCCCCGTCGAGGGAGCGGTCGGCCGCACTACCTACCTCGTACCCGTCATTACCGGCACCGAGGACGGGAGCGGCGACGCCCGCCAGCACGACGAGTGTAACCAACGTGACGGCTACCCACTCACGCCACCCCGAAATCACGCCTTCCTCGCGGTTCCCGCCTCCGACGAGCCGCCTCCGAACTCGTCAGATGGTTTCCCGTATAGTCCTCTTTCGAACACTATCTTCCTGTGTATACTATCACTCTATACAGTTTGTGGCTGTGTTCTACCAGTTAATGTACGTATCAAAACAGGTTCGGTCGCGGACGCGTCGCCGACGCTCTCGGCTTCGAACGAAAGAGAACGGTTCGCGGTCGAACCGCTTCACCCGTCGTGGCGGCGGAATCCGTTCCGCCGCCGGTAGGGCGCCGCCGCGTCGGACGCGGCGAGCGTGGCACCGGGGGCGAGCCCCCTAACTCTCGCCCGCTCGGTGCCGGTGCTGGTGTTCTCGTAAACGGCCCTGCCCATGGCGCGTTCGACCAGCGTCCCATCTGTGTGTAATTCTATTTGAATAGTTTTCTATTCGTTAACCTACTCTTCTCTTACGTTTTTGGCAGTGGGCGGACGCTCCCCCTTCCCTCCCCCTCGCGCTCCCCCTCCCGACCCCCTCACGGTCGCCGCCCCGCCCTGCCCCGCCGCACCGCGCGGTCGCCGTCGCGTACGCCGGGTGGACGAGCGACCAGATGTTCGTCTCCGGAAGTTCCGCCATGTCGTACCCCGTCAACCGACAGGTGCGTTCGGTCCGGTAGTGTTCGACGGCGTTTCGGATGTAGTCGGCCATGCCCGCCGAGACGGCTTCGCTCGTCACCTCCTCGCTGCCGCGACTCGTGAAGAGGACGAACGGGTTCGTTCGACGCTCCGCAATCGTCGCCGCCCGTTCAACAGACGTGCCCGCCGCCGTCCACCCACAGGGTTTCGCCGGTGACGTACGACGCGCCGTCGCTTGCCAGATAGAGGTACGCGTCCGCCAGTTCGTCCGGCGTCGCCGCGCGGAGGGGGAGGGAGGGCGTCTCGCCGTCGGGACCGAACGCCGACGCCTCCTCGGACCACCCCTCGCGTATCTCCGTCGCCACCGGCCCCGGCGCGACGGCGTTGACGCGGACGCCCTCGGGGGCGAGTTCGAGGGCGGCGCTTCGAGTCACCATCCTGACCGCGCCCTTCGTCGCGGCGTAGTGAGAGTGGTCCCACGACGCCCGCCCCTGCGTGTCCGAGGTGGTGTTGACGACGACGCCCTCGACGCCCCTCTCTATCATGTCCTCGGCGGCGTACTGCGTCCCGAAGAACGCCCCGCGGGCGTTGACCCCGTACACCCGGTCGAACTCCTCGGGCGTCACGTCCCGGAACCGGGACTTCGTGTAGACGCCGGCGTTGTTCACCATCACGTCCACCCCGCCGAACTCCCGGGCGTACTCAACGAGGGCCTCGACCTCCGCGGGGTCGGACACGTCTACCTCCGCGTACGCCGCTTCACCACCCCGTTCGCGGACGAGTTTGTGCGTCGGCGTCTCCGCGTCTACGTCCTTCGGGCGTTCCTCCACGTCGGCGTTTACGACGGTCGCCCCCGCGTCGCCGAACGCGAGTGCGACCGCGCGGCCGATGCCGGAACTCCCACCCGTTACGACGACCGTCTCGCCGGAGAAGTCCGCGCTGATGCGTCCCATGGGTTCGGATTCGCCCCGCCGTCCCTCAAGGTGGCGACGGGAGTCGCCACTCCAGAATTTGCAGAATTTGTAAAAATTGTGGCGGTTCGGGTCGTCTCGGAGCGGTTACGCTTCTCGCTCGAACGGCGACTTCGCGCCCTCGGGTTCCTCGCCGGGGAGGGTGATGAGGTTCCTGCGACCGAGCGATATCTTGGTGATTCTGCCGTCGTCCGCCATCGAAGAGAGGACGCGACTCACCGTCGCCTTCGACCAGTCGGTGTGGTCTACGATTTCGCTCTGCTCCATCTGCCCGCCGGCCTCTTCGAGGAGCATCACTACCTCGTCCTCCCGAGTGAGGGGTCGCGGGACCCTCGACTCGCCGTCGCCCGCCTGTTCGTCCTCGGACGCGCCGAGCGTGCGCTTCGCGGGGGCCTCCATCCACCCCGTACCCTCGGCGTCGGGGTCCTCCTCGAGGGGCGGCGTCGGGGTGACGGCCGCCTGCGGGCCGTCGCCGTCGTCGCCGTCGTCCTCGGGGAGGGTGGCCCCGCCGCGCCGCCGCCAGTAGTACCCGCCGACGGCGATTGCGGCGATGATGACGCCCGCGCCCGCGAGGGCCTCGTCGGGAATGTTGGCCGCCCGCGAGGACTCCACCGGGTCGGTTCCCTCCTCTACTTCGAGTTGGTCGTCCCGCCCGTCGTCGTCGGTGTCGGGGTCGGTCGGGTCGGTCCCGTGGACGTTGACCTCTTGGCTGTCGTTGAGGCCGTCGCCGTCCGTGTCGGGCTTGTTCGGGTTCGTCTGGTGCTCCTTGACCTCCGCGGCGTCGTCGAGTCCGTCCTTGTCGGAGTCGGGGTTGTTCGGGTTCGTCTCGTACTGGTTTATCTCCGCGCCGTCTTCGAGGCCGTCACCGTCGGTGTCGGGCTTGTTCGGGTTCGTCCCGTAGGTTTCCAACTCCGGGGCGTCGTCCAACCCGTCGCCGTCGGTGTCGCCCTTCGTCGGATCGGTCTCGTGTTGGTTGACCTCCTTGCCGTCGGGGAGACTGTCGTCGTCGGTGTCGGGTTTCGTGGGGTTCGTCTCGTAGGTGTTGACCTCCATCGAGTCGGAGAGTCCGTCGCCGTCCGTGTCGGACTTCGTGGGGTTGGTCCCGTGGGTGTTGACCTCCTTGCCGTCGTTGAGTCCGTCACCGTCCGTGTCGGCGGTTCGGAACTTGGTGTCGCCGCTCACTTCGTCGGCGTTCGAGAGGCCGTCGTTGTCGATGTCGCCGGACTGCGACATCACGTGTATCGCCTCGCGTTCGATGACGTTCCGGCCGTTCTTGGTCTGTTCGTAGACCGTGTACGTCCCCGCGGCGTCCGTCGACCACGACTGGACGCTGAGCGTGACGTTGTTGGTTCCGTCGCCGGGAACGCACTTTACGGCGGTCGTGTTCTGTCCGGTCGGCGCGATGCATATCGACGACGACGACGGAATCGGGGCCGCCGTCTCGACGCGCACGTCGGTCGCGGACGTGCGCCAGACGTACGACGTTCCGTCGGCCGTCGCCACGGTCCCGTTGGTGACCGTTACTGTCCCCTCCGCCGCCGCGCCCGCCGCAGGCCCGACGAGGGCACCGGATATCCCGGCTATGAGGACCGCACACGCGAACACGAAGCGGAGAATGGTGTGGGTCATATGGGTGTCGTCCCTATCGTGAGTATCCACGGTGTGAATGATTCAAAAACTTACTGGCTTTACGGGGCTTCTCACAATAACGTGAGCATAATTCATTCGTTTTACGAAGAATGTATGTTATTCATACTAGTTAGATAAAGCCACTGTATGTGGTCCCTACTTCTCTTCGAGTCGATATCGGACGCATTCTTCGGGAGCAGGAGAGGTGTTCTGAGCCGGTTTCCGGCTTCATGACCGATTAACGACCGGTCAGAAGGTGAAACAGTAGTGAAACAGTGCAACAAACTGCAACGGCTGTCCGGCATTATACGTCTAGCGTTCTTGCTACTAATCGATGGCACTGCGACGAACACCGTTCGTAGGCTCCGCGTGCGCTCCCTTCGGGGACGCCCGCGCGGACCTCGATGGTGTGGGCACGCGCCCGAATGAGACGACCACGCAGGCTACGACGACGACGCAGTCGGCCGCCATCGAGACGACGAGCAGACCCACCGGAGAGGAACCCCCCAGTTCGCTGGCCCACAGTGGTGCCCGCGTTCGGCGGGAGCCTCGTCCCATCCCCAGCACGCGAATGTCAGTCATCGCATCCGAGCGAGCCAAATTCACCGCCACCGCGCGGCGCGAACGACGGTAGAATCCCGTCACATCCCACCCCAGCACCCACCGATTCGTTCGGCGCGCCCCCCATCGCGCCGTTCACCCTCGTCGGTCGCGCCGACGGCGAACGCGGGCACCGGCCGCACGACTCCCCCATCCGTGTCCCGGCGCCCCCTGTGGAAGGCTACGCTCCCCGGTGGGTCGTCGCCTCCCTGCCATCTATCCGAGGTCCCCCACCTCGGACCGAACCCCCTGCCCGTCACGTATGTGCGGGCAATCCCACCCTTTAGAGTGACAGTACAACTGTAGAGTAACGATACAACCCCGTAGATGCGTCTCTCCGTTCTAACGCGCGTAGTCGTCCGTAGCGAGTGATCCGAAAAACGAGCGCAGACGGACCTGCGGTGCCGTCTCGCGCCGACTATCCGTCGTTCGCCGCCGGCGTCGCGTTCGTCGCTCCGGCTCCGTCGGTCACTCGTTCAGTCGCGCCATCTCGTCTTCGCGCAGTTCGACCTGCGTCGCGGCGACGTTCTGCCTGAGGTGTTCGACGCTCGACGTGCCCGGAATCGGGAGCATCACCGGCGACTGCTCGAGCAACCACGCCAGCGCTATCT
Source organism: Halopelagius fulvigenes (assembly GCF_055398025.1). Classification (NCBI taxonomy): domain Archaea; kingdom Methanobacteriati; phylum Methanobacteriota; class Halobacteria; order Halobacteriales; family Haloferacaceae; genus Halopelagius; species Halopelagius fulvigenes. Next base: position 159,273 of record NZ_AP043843.1, read on the forward strand.
GGTACTCGTTCTCGTCATGTTCGCTCGCCACCTCGACCAACGCCGCCTCCTTGTCCTCGAACTCCGTCGCGGCGATGGGCGACCACGGGATGAAGCCGATGCCGTAGTCCTCGCAGGCGTCGAGTACGTCCTGCGACTCCCTGTCGGCGATGTTGTAGCGGTTCTGTACGGTCGCTATCTCGACGATGTCGCGCGCCGTCTCCAACTGCTCTACGGAGACGTTGCTCAGGCCGACGTGCCGTATCACCCCCTCGTCTTTCAGTTCCGCAAGCGCGGTCACGGACTCCTCGAAGTCCACGTCGGGGTCCGGCCGGTGGAGTTGATAGAGGTCGATGGCGTCCACGCCGAGTCGGTCCGCGCTTGCGAGGTGCGCGTTGCGGAGGTAGTCCGGGTCGCCGCGGGGGAGCCAATCGCCGTCGCGGTTCCGAAGGAGGCCGCCCTTCGTCGCCACCACGAGGTCGTCCGGATACGGCGCGAGCGATTCGCGGATGAGGCGTTCGCTGACGCCCGGCCCGTAGGAGTCGGCGGTGTCGATGAGGTCGACACCGAGATTCACCGCCGTCTGGAGGACTCGCTTCGCCTCCTCCTCGTCGTCCGGTCTGCCGATGATGTTCTCGCCGGTGAGTCGCATCGCGCCGAAACCGAGGCGGTGGACGGTCAGTTCGCCGCCGATATCGAAGGTGTCGCTCTCGTTGCGAAGCGTCATGGCTCCCCCGACGGGCCGGGTTTCCCTAAACGGTTGGGCAGTGGATGGTGTGTGGGGAACCGACGAGTTGTCCCGGCCGAGACGGGTCCGACTCGACGTCCGATCTCGTCCTCGTGCCACGACAACAGTTACCGCGTACGTACCGCCTGAACGTCTGACGAACGGCGGACAACGACACAAGACTTTTATTCAACCTCACGTACCATTCTCCTACGGTTTCGGGCGTCGGTCGTCGGGCGCACGGGTAGGGGTACTTAGTGCGAACGTGTCCGCCGCCCGCCCCTAATTTCATGGACCAACGACTCCGAGTGGCGACGCTCTCCTCCGAGGTGCACCCTTCGACGGCTGCCGTCGCGTCGGATCGGACGAGAGGGACCGCCGGACCGACGAGTTCCGACACTCGCGCGGGGACCTATAACTGAAGGCGACGAACGGGCGGCCATGACCTCGCCCGCCGACCTCCGCGCGCAGATTCCGACGCTCGACCGAGTTCGGTACATGAACGCCGGCGCGAGCGGACCGAGTCCGAAACCCGTCGTGGAAGCCGCGGAGTCGATGCTCCGGCGACACGAGTTCGACTCCCACGCCGAGGAGGGGCCGTACCCGTTGGCGTCCGAGACGTACGACGACGTTCGGGGGGTCGTCGCGGAGTTCCTCGGCGCGGACGATTCGGAAATCGCGCTGACGCAGAGCACCGCCGACGGCATCACCCGAATCGCCTCCGCCATCGAGTGGGAACCCGGCGATACGGTTGTTCGAACCGACCTCGAACACCCGGCGGGCATCCTGCCGTGGGCGGCCCTCGAACGCGAGGGCGTCGACGTCTGCGTCGTCGAGAGCGAGGACGGCCGGATCGACCGCGAGGCGTACGCCGAGGCGGTTCGCGGCGCGAAACTCGTCTGTCTGAGCGCGCTCACGTGGAACTACGGCACCCACCTCCCCGTCTCGGAACTGGTCGATATCGCCCACGACGCCGGTGCGTTCGTCCTCGTGGACGCCGTGCAGGTGCCCGGCCACGCCCGGTTCGACGTGACCGACTGGGGCGCGGACGCCGTCGCCGCCGCGGGGCACAAGTGGCTTCTCGGGACGTGGGGGGCGGGCTTCCTCTACGTCGAGGAGTCGGTGGCGAACGACCTCCACCCCGGCGCGGTCGGCTACCGGAGCGTCGAGACGCCGACCGACGACGGGTACGAGTTCAAGCGGGGCGCGCCCCGGTTCGAAGTCGGGACGACGAACCTCGCCCCCTACGCGGCGCTTCGGGAGGCGATTCGGACGATGGAGGACGTGGGGCTGGACACCGTCGAACGCAGAGTCGAAGAGCTGGCCGGGCGACTCGCCACGGGCGTCCCCGAGGGCCGCCTCGTCAGTCCGGCGTCCCCCGAGTCGGGACTCGTCTCGTTCACCGTCGCAGAGCCCGAACGCACGGTCGAGAGCCTGAAGGAGCGCGGCTTCGTCCTCCGGTCGCTCCCGTTCCCCGAGGGTGCGATACGAGCGTCACTGCACGTCTACAACACCGAGGAGGACGTCGACCTCCTCCTCGACGCGTTGGACGACGTGGGATGGTAGGCGGTCGTCCGCGGAACGCGCGCGACGGCTGTCCGCCCGTCGGCCGTCGACCGCGCCTTCCGGTGTCGCGGGGCTTTTCGCTTCAGAGACCAATTAACGGGTATGAGCGAGACTCAAACCGCCACGCTGGCGGGCGGATGCTTCTGGTGCGTCGAAGCCCCCATGAAGGAGTTGGAGGGCGTCGAGTCGGTCACCTCGGGGTACGCGGGCGGTCACGTGGAGAACCCCTCCTACGAGGAGGTCTGCTCGGAGACGACCGGTCACGCGGAGGTCGTACAGGTCGAGTTCGATCCCGACACCATCTCCTTCCGGGAACTGCTCGACGTGTTCTTCGCCGTCCACAACCCGACGACGGAGAACCGGCAGGGGCCGGACGTGGGGTCGCAGTACCGCTCTGCGATATTCTACCACGACGACGAGCAACGGCGCGTCGCCGAGGAGACCATCGAGGAACTCGAATCCGAGGGCGTCTACGACGGCATCGTCACCGAAGTCGAACCGTTGGACGCGTTCTACGAGGCCGAGGAGCACCACCAGGACTACTACGAGAAGAACCCCAACCAGCCCTACTGCGCGGTGCAGATTCCGCCGAAACTGGAGAAGGTCAAAGAGAAGTTCGGCGACAAGGTCCGCGGCGTGCAGTGACGCCGTAGGATCCCTGCGCCGCGTCCGACGATTTTCGGCCGCTCAGAGGTTCGAAGCCCCGGCCCCGCCGTCGATGGGAACGGCCACGCCGTTGAGGTACTCCGAGAGCGGAGACGAGAGGAACGCGACGGTCCGGCCGAGGTCCATCGGGTCGCCGATGTGACCGAGGGGAACGTCGTCGCCCCAGTCGTCCAATCCCTCCTCGTAGGAGTCGTAGTCGCCGCGTTCGACGCCTTGTTCGATGAGTTCCTCGATGCGCGGCGTCTCGTGGGACCCCGGCAGGACGGCGTTGGCACGAACCTCGGGGGCGAGCTCCTTCGAGAGCGTCTTCTCCAGTCCGATGACGCCCATCCGAACCGAGTTCGAGAGGACGAGGCCGTCGATGGCCTCCTTGACGCTTCGGGAGGTGATGTTGACGATGGTTCCGCCGCCGTCGGCGCGCAGGTGGTCCGCCGACTCGCGGACGAGGCGGACGACGCTCATCACGAGGAGGTCGAACGCGTCGTACCAGTCCTCGTCCGTCGTCTCGAGGAACGGTCCGCTGGGCGGGCCGCCCGCGGAGGTGACGAGGTGGTCGATGCCGCCGAACTCCTCGACGGTCCGGTCCACCAACGCCTCGATGTCCTCGGGGACGGTCAGGTCGCCGGGTTGGCCGACCACCGTCGCGCCCTCGGCGGCGTCCGCTCGGACGTCCGCGACGGCGTCGTCCAGTCGGTCCTCGTCGCGCCCGTTCATCACGACGTTCGCGCCCTCCGCGGCGAGTGCCCGCGCCGCCGCCTTTCCGAGGCCGCTGCTCGATGCCGTCACCAGCGCCGCGTTTCCGTCGAGTCGAAGGTCCATGCGAACTCGGTGTGCGGGCCGTCACCAAAACGCTTGACGAAGGGGCAGACCGTTCGGCGGGCGCGTCGGCGGCCCGCCGACCGTTCGTCCGAAGGTGCAAGGCTTTTCACTGACCGGCCAGTCAGTTAGCACAGACACTGACTAACCGGTCAGTCAGAGACAGAATGACGACAGACGCCGTTGACGAAATCATGGCTGCGACGCACAGCGCGCTCTGCAAACGCGGGTACGCGGAGCTGACGATGCAGGACATCGCGGACGAGTCGGAACTGAGCAAGTCGGCGCTCCACTACCACTTCGACGGCAAACACGACCTGTTGGTCTCCTTTCTCGAACACCTCCTCGACCGGTTCGAGGAACGAATCGCCGCCCCCGACGGCGAGGACCCGGCCGAGCGTCTCCACTCTCTCGTCGATACGATGGTGACGCCGCCGGAACCGCGGAGCGACGGCTTCCAGACGGCGCTGCTCGAAATTCAGGCGCAGGCCCCCCACGACGAGGACTACCGCGAACGGCTCGAACGCTTCGACGAGGCGTTCGTCTCGCGGCTTCGGTCGCTCGTCGCCGCGGGCGTCGAAGACGGCACGTTCCGCGCCGACGTGGACCCCGACGAAGCGGCGTCGCTGCTGGCGACGTACCTCAAGGGCGTCCAGATGCGGCACGTCGCCGCCGGTCACTCCCTCGAACGGAGCGCGGCCGTCATCCACCGCCACATCGACGAACGACTCGTCGCCGGAGAGACGACGGTGGTGACCCTCGAATGACCCTCAGAGACCGCCTCGGGAGCGTGTTCAAGGGGCGAGAGGAGTTCGACCTCACCGAGGGCGGCATCGGCTGGCCGCTCTTCTACCTCTCGCTCCCCATCGTCATCACGAACCTCCTCCAGACGGCGTACAACCTCGCGGACACGTTCTGGCTCGGCCAGTACAGCACGAACGCCTTGGCGGCCATCAGTTTCGGCTTCCCGATGGTGTTTCTGCTCATCGCGCTCGGGATGGGGCTCTCCGTCGCCGGGAGCGTTCTCGTCGCCCAGCACACGGGCGCAGACGAGGAGGAGGAGGCCGAGTACGCCGCCTCGCAGACGGTAGTCATCACGCTCGTCGGGTCGGTGTTCCTCGGCGTCGGCGGCTTCTTCGCCGTCGAGACGTTCCTCGACGTTCTCGGCGCGTCGCCAGAGGTGCTCCCCCTCGCGACGGACTACATGGAGGTCATCTCGCTCGGGTTGCCGTTCATGTTCGGTTTCCTCGTGTTCATATCGCTGATGCGGGGGTACGGCGACACCATCACGCCGATGCTCGTGATGTTCGGGTCGGTGGTGCTGAACATCTTCCTCGACCCGTTTCTCATCTTCGGGTTCGAGAACAACCCCCTGTTCGGCATGCTCGGACTCCGCGGCGTCGAGTCGCAACTGCTGGCGATGACCGGATTCACCGGGTCGGGTATCGAAGGGGCGGCCATCGCCACGGTGTTCTCGCGCGCGTTGGCGCTCATCGTCGGCCTCGCTATCATGTTTCGGGGCGTCCGCGGCGTCCAGATTCGCCTCTCGCAGATGCGCCCGGACGTCGCGTTCGCGCGGAAACTCGTCGATATCGGCGTCCCCGCCTCCGTCGAAGTGACGGGGCGGGCGCTCTCTATCAACCTGCTCTTGATCATCGTCGCGATGTTCCCGCCCACCGTTGTCGCCGCGTACGGCATCGGGACGCGGGTGTTCTCGGTCATCTTCCTGCCCGCGATAGCCGTCGCCCGCGGCGTCGAGACGATGACCGGTCAGAACATCGGCGCGGGGAAGGAGCACCGGGCCGCACAGAGCGCGAACTTCGCGGCGAAGGTGATGTTCGTCGTGTTGAGCCTGCTCGGCGTCGTCGCGTGGTTCGGCGCGCGGCCGGTCATCGCCGTCTTCACCACCGACCCGGCGGTCGTAGACGTGGGCGCGTCGTTCCTCCGCTACGTCGCGCCGACGTTCGGCTTCATCGGCATCATGCGCTCGTACACGGGGAGTTTCCGCGGCGCGGGCGAGACGCTCACCGCGGCGGCCATCTCCATCACGATGCTCGGCCTCATCCGCCTCCCTGTGGCGTGGTTCGGCGCTCAGGAGTTCGGTTCGTCGGGTATCTGGCTCGCCTTCGCCGTCTCGAACGCCATCGGCGCGGTCATCGCCGTCGCGTGGTACCGGCGGGGGACGTGGCAGGAGGGATCTCTCACCCGTCCGGCGCCGGCGGACGACTGAGGACGCTCCGTCGCCGTCGTACCGGACTGCTTTTTTGTGTGCCCCGCGATGTTGTTGTATGGGTTTTGGAAGCTACGACGAGTCCGAGCAACAGCAACCGACCGACGACGACGAGGACGAAGGTGAGGGCGTCAGCGTCCACGAGAACGACCACGACGGCTCCGTCAGCGTCGAGTCCGACGTTTCGACCGACGACCTCGTGAGCCGACTCGGTGAGATGCGCGACGACGAGGAAGACGAGGAGTAACGCACCGCTTCGAGGGCGCGTTCGATGCGAGGCCACGTCTCCGACCCACTCCGATTTTTCGACGGGCGTTCCGCTATCCGAGAAGAGGGTTCGGTAAAACGGGGACGAGGAGGGTCCGAGGGTCGTTGCGGTACTCGCCGTCGCGTCCGGTCTACTCTTCTACGATGAACTGGCTCGCCCGTTCGAGAACCACGTCCTTCGGGAGGGGGTCGTCGAACGCTTCGGGGAACCCTATCTCACCGGCGAGTTCGCGCACGAACGAGGCGTGGCGGGCCTCGACGCTGAGAATACTGAGTGCCGGCGGGACGAGGTCCTGGTTCTCGATGGACGGCGCGGCGCCCGCGTACGCCCCGACGCCCGTGTCCTCGAGTACCGCAGCGGTCTGGATGAACTCGACCGGGTCTTCGACGGTTGACCCGAAGTCGAACTCTGGCTCTTCGACGGGTTCGCCGCCCAAGTCATTGATGACCTCGGTGAGGTACTCCACGTGGGTCTCCTCGTGGTCCCGGATGACGGTGAGTTCGTCGTAGATCCGCTCTCGGACCGACTCGGGCAGTACATCAAGGTAGTTGCACAGCAACTCGTTTTGGTCCATCTTCTCCAGAGCCCGCCGGTAGAAGGCGGCCTCCAGATATTCGAGGGTCAGCGCGTAGTTGAGGACGGCGATGTCGTCCTCGAAGACGTCGTCCATCGGCTCCTGCGGTGCCGATTCGTCGCTCTCGTTGTCGGTGGCCAGCGCCGACCCGGTGCCGAACGCACCGCCGAGCGCCACTGCTCCAAGCGCGCCCGCGGATCCCGCGAGAAATCGCCTGCGACTGTCGTTAGTTTCCGCGCCGTCCGCCCGTTCTCGGTCCTCGTTTTGGTCGTATTCCACACCGTGTCCATGTACCGGGGTGGGTTTGTTATTTGACATTTACCTCGATTATTTCTTATAGAACGAAGAATTTAAACAGATACTCGGAATTTTTCGACTATCGTCGCATAAGGTGACGTTACCTCGGCCCGTCCGCCGGTCACTCCTCCCGCGGCGCCTCCGAGAGGACGACGGCGTCGCCGTCGCTGAGACCCGTTGCACGGTCCGCGTGCCCCCCGTTCACCCGGTAGGTCAACCCGTCCGAGAACGTCCGGGGTTCGAAGCCGTCGAACTCGGCGGCGAGGCCGTCGACCACGTCGCCGACGGTGGACGAGGGTTCGAGGACGCGGGAGAGCGAACGCTCCCCCACCGCCTCCGCGACCCCCCCGTAACACCGAATAGTAACTTCCACGCCCGTTGACTGAGCGACCGCAGGAAAAGAACGTTACGAGTCCCGAAACGTCCCTCAGTCGGCCGTTCGGGGGTCTTTCACTCTACCGCATTAAATTCACGTTTTAAATAAGGTACATCTCCGTTTATTGTCGGAGACGACGCGGTACGCGCCCTACGGCGGCGAATGTAGGGGCTTCCGGGGCCGCCCTCCGTCTCACCCATTACATTCGGGGTAACTAAGCGGATCGGACTTGTGTATTTGTATGTCTGTCAGAACAATATCACTTCAGAAGACGTTGCGGACTCAGAGAAATTTAGAAATGAATGAATCACGGCCAAAAGACCCCGAATTCCGGTCCTGAGAGTAGCGATAGATGACTAATCAATTAGGTAGGGATTCAGACATACACGACGGTGTGACGATCGGGGAGGGAGACGGAGCCGACCCGATAATCGGCGACGAAGCGACGATTCGCTCCGGGAGCATCGTCTACTCGGACGTCGAGATCGGGGACCGGTTCACGACCGGCCACAACGTCCTCATCCGTGAAGAGACTACTATCGGCGACGACGTGTTGGTTGGGACAGCTACCGTCGTGGACGGCCGGACGACCATCGGTTCCGGCGTGAGCCTCCAAACCCGCGTCTACGTCCCGGCGGAGACGACGATAGGCGACGACGTGTTCGTCGGCCCCGGCGCGGTGTTGACGAACGACCCCTACCCGGTTCGACAGGACGTGGAGTTGGTCGGGCCGACGTTGGAAGACGACGTTTCGGTCGGCGCGAACGCGACGATTCTCCCCGGCGTGACCGTCGGCGAGGGGTCGTTCGTCTCCGCGGGGGCCGTCGTCACCGAGGACGTACCCCCCGAGACGTTGGCCATCGGTGTCCCCGCCGAGCACCGTCCGCTCCCAGAACCACTCGACGAAGAAAACCACATCCGGTAATGACGATATCAATCTCCAACCCGCAACTCGGGCAAGACGAGATAGAGCGCGTAACAGAGGTCATCGAGGGCGGTATGCTTGCGGACGGCCCGGAAGTCCGGGCCTTCGAGGACGAGTTCGCCTCGTACTGTGGTGCGGAGTACGCGGTAGCGACCGCGAACGGGACAACGGCGCTCCACGCCGCGCTCGAAGCGCTCGACGTCGGTCCCGGCGACCGAGTCGTGACGACGCCCTTCACGTTCATCGCCACCGCCAACGCCATCACCCTCGCCGGCGCGGAACCGGCGTTCGTCGACATCGACCCTGAGACGTACAACATCGACCCCGATCGACTGGAGGAACGCCTCCGCGACGGCGACCGGGTGGACGCCGTGGTGGCGGTTCACCTGTACGGCCTCCCGGCGGACGTGAAGCGACTCCGGGAACTCGCCAACGAGTACGACTTCGCGCTGGTCGAGGACGCCGCGCAGGCGCACGGCGCGACGGTGGACGGCGAACGCGTCGGTACCTTCGGCGACGCCGCCTGCTTCTCCTTCTACCCGACGAAGAACATGACCACCGGCGAGGGCGGCATGATAACGACCGACGACCCCGACGTCGCCGCCAACGCCGCCCAGTTCGTGGACCACGGGCGCACGGAGGGCTACGAGCACGCGGAGGTGGGTCACAACTTCCGGATGACGAGCATCGCCGCCGCCATCGGGCGCGTCCAACTCGACCGCCTGCCGACGTACACGGAGCGTCGCCAGTCGAACGCCGAGACTCTCACGGAGGAACTGGCCGATACGCCGGTTCGGACGCCGACGGTTCCGGACGGCCGTACGCACGTCTTCCACCAGTACACGATTCGGTACGAGGACCGGGACGGCCTCAAGTCGGCGCTCGCCGAACGCGACATCGACGCCGCCGTCTACTACCCGGTTCCGATCCACCGACAGGAGGCCTACGAGGACGCCACCGCCGACGCCCCCGAGAGCGAGAGGGCGGCCGAGGAGGTTCTCTCCTTACCCGTGCATCCGGGCGTCTCGTCCGACGACGCCCGCGACATCGCCGGCGCGGTTCGGGAGGTGGTTCGATGAGAGACCCGGACGTCACCGCCGGCGTCGTCGGCGTCGGGTCGATGGGGCAGAACCACGTGCAGGTGTACTCCGGACTCGCGAGCACCGACCTCGTGGGCGTGGCGGACGCGGACGAGGAACGGGCGTGGTCCGTCGCGGAGGAGTACGGCACGTCGGCGCTCTCCCGAGCGGAACTGTTGGAACGCGCGGACGTGGTGTCCGTCGCCGTCCCGACGAAGTACCACGCGGAGATCGTCCGCGACTGCATCGAGGCCGGCGTGCACGTCCTCGTGGAGAAGCCGTTCGTGGATGACGTGGAGGTCGGGAGGGAACTCGCCGCCCTCGCCGACGAACGGGACGTGGTGCTGCAGGTGGGACACATCGAGCGGTTCAACCCCGCCGTCTCGGCGTTGTTCGACCTGCTGTCGGACATCGAACCCGTCGCCGTCACGGCGAACCGCCTCGGTCCGCCGGTGGAGGGTCGTCAGAGCGGCGACGACGTCGTGATGGACCTGATGATCCACGACATCGACGTGCTGTTGGCGATGGCCGGGTCGGAGATAGAGTCGCTGTCGGCCACCGGAACGGAGGACAAACGGTACGCGACGGCCCAGATAGCGTTCGAGGACGGACTCGTCAGCACGCTCCGGGCGAGCCGAATCACGCAGCGGAAGATTCGGACGCTCGAAATCACGGCGGAGGACTGCCTCGTCAACATCGACTACATCGACCAGTCGGTTCGCATCCACCGCCAGTCGCACCCCGAGTACAGGCGCGACGACGGCACCATCCGCTACCGACATGAGAGCGTCACCGAACGGCCGATGGTGAACACGGGCGAACCGCTGAAGCGCGAACTCCAGTCGTTCGTTGAGGCGGTGAAACACGGCGAGGAACCCGTCGTCACCGCCGAAGACGGCATCCGCGCCATCGAAGTCGCACAGCGGATTCGAGACGAGGCGACCGGGAAGCGCCCCGAACAGATAGAGGCGCGGTGGTAGCGTGACGGGACTCTACGACGCCCCCCTCTCGGAGGCGGAACGGCGCGAGGCGTTCCTCGACGGGTCGGTTCCGGTCGCCGTCTACGGACTCGGGAAGATGGGACTCCCCCTCGCGGGCGTCTACGCGGAGACGACGGGCAACGTCGTCGGCGTGGACATCGACGAGGACGTCGTCGAGGGAATCAACCGCGGGGAGTGCCACGTGGACCGGGAACCCGGACTGGACGAACTCGTCGCCGAACAGGTCGAACGCGGCCACCTCCGCGCGACGACGGCCATCGACGAGGCGGCGGCCGACGCCGCCCACCACGTCGTCATCGTCCCGACGCCGTTGACGGACGACCGGACGCCGGACCTCTCGGCGTTGGAGGCGGTGGTCCGCGGCATTGGGGCGGGCATCGACCCCGGCGACACCGTCGTGGTGGAGTGCACCGTCCCGCCGGGGACGTGCGAGGAGATGGTCACCTCCCTCGTCCGCGAGGAGAGCGGCCTCGAACCCGGCGAGTACGGCGTCGCGTTCTGCCCGGAACGGACCTCCAGCGGACGAGCGCTGGAGGACATCCGCGGGTCGCACCCGAAAGTCGTCGGCGGCATCGACGACGAGAGCACCCGCGTGGCGGAGGTCGTCTACGGCGAGATAACCTCAAACGAGGTGCTCCCCGTCTCGGACGCGACGACGGCGGAGTCCGTCAAACTGTTCGAGGGGCTCTACCGTGACGTGAACATCGCGCTGGCGAACGAACTGGCCCGCATCCGCGACGAACTCGACATCGACGTGAACGAGGCCATCGAGACGGCCAACACGCAACCGTTCTGCGACATCCACGACCCCGGACCGGGCGTCGGCGGTCACTGCATCCCCTACTACCCGTACTTCGTCACCAGCCGGGTGGAGAGCGAGACGCCGCTCATCCACACCGCTCGGGAGGTCAACGACAGCATGCCCGAGTTCACGGTCCGGAAGGTCCGCGAGGAACTCGACGCGACCGGTCGGGACGCGTCCGACGCAACCGTCCTCGTGTTGGGTCTCACCTACCGTCCCGGCGTCGCTGAGACGGCGGCGACGCCCGCGAAACCCATCATCGAACGGCTCTCCGGCCTCGGCGCGAACGTCCTCGCTTCGGACCCGATGCTCTCGGGGTCTGACTTCGAGGAGTTCGACGCGACGCCCGTCGAGAGCGACGAGGTGACGGGGACCGACCCCGACGCCGTCGTCCTCGTCACGCCCCACGAGGAGTTCCTGACGCTCGATTGGGACGCCTTCGACGACCTCGTGATAATCGACGGACGGGACGCCCTCGCCGGGACAGAGACGGGGCACAGAGTCTACACCATCGGAAGCGGATGACGCCGTCGGAGGAGACCCTCCGACGGAACTTCGACTGACGACGCGCCGCCGGCGTTACGCGCTGAACCGAATCCGTTCGATGGAGAGGTCCTTCGTGTTGATAGAGGAGTTCACCTTCAGTATCGGCTTTCCGGTCACCTTTATCGTCGTCCCGGTGACCGAACAGTTGTCCGAGTCGAAGAAGGAGAATCCCGTCCGCTTCCGTCCGCGCTGGACGACGCGACAGTTCTCGAAGGAGACGCCGTCGCGACTCTCGATGGAGACGGCGCGGCCGTTCGCGGCGGTGCCGGTGACCTCGACGTTCTTGAACGTCGAACCGGTGGGCGCGCCGGACCGTTGAAGCGGAAGCGCGTTGATGGCGGGGATGTCGTCCCTGTTCACCTCTATCTTCGTGTTCCGAACCGTCGCACGTCCCGCATCGGGGTGGAAGACGAGTGCGCCGAACCCCCTGCCGCCGTTCTTGCCGAACTTTATGTCGCAGTTCTCGACGACCTGTCCGTGCTTTCCCCTGAGGCGGATTCCCCGCACGTTCAGCGACCCCTCGGGGTACGGCGGTTCCTTGTCGGCGACGACGCGAGCGTTCTTGACCGTCGAGTTGGTCGAACCGATGCGGATGTTGGCGATGTTGTTGTTCTTGTACAGTCCGCCCTCGACGTGGACGGGGCCGTCTTTGCCCACGAAGTTTGGTTCGTTTCGGCCGGGCGCGGAGGCGTAGAGTCCGTTGTTCGGGAACTGCCGGATGTCGCAGTCCCGCAGGACGAGTTCGCCCGAGTGGTCCTTCCCCACGTAGATTCCGATGGCGTTCCCGCCTTGGTGGCCGCCGTCCTTCGCGACGGCGTTCTCGACGACGCCGCGACTGGACCTGTCGAACTGCTCGAAGTGGAACGCCGCCGGGTTGCTCGGGAGGTCCTTGTCCGGCATCTTCCCCCGTATCGTGAGGTTCCGCGCGACGAAGTTCCCCTCCCCGCGGACGCGGACGACGCCGCCGAACCCGTCCTTCGTGAAGTCGAAGTCGAACCCGTCCATGTAGAACCGCTTGACGTCGAGAAACTGGACGAGTTGGTTGTTTATCTCGTCCGACGGGGCGGCCGGAACGATGGTCGGCGTCGCTCCCTTCTTCGAGACGAGGCCGAGATTGTTGTAGCCGCTGACGCGGAGTTTCTTCAGCGTGTACTCGCCCTTGGGGAAGATGAGCAGCGTGTCGTCCCCCAGGAGTTCGTTCAACTCACCGTCGATGGGACCGTCGGCACTCGGATCGATTCCGGCGTCTATGACGTTCTTGACCGTACTGAACCGACTGCGGAACGAACTGGGGTTCTCGACGTCAGGTTCGACGCTGACCGGACTCTGCGGTCCCTCCGTCGTCCCGGTCTCCTGCTTTCCGCCGCATCCGGCCACAGCGACGCCGAGGGCGGACAGCCCGCCGTATTTCAGGAACTGGCGGCGGTTCATGCCGCGTCCTCCCCGTGCACAGAACTCGTCTCGACGCCAGTACGTACCTGCGGCTCCAACATTGTCTGTACTCTCCCCTACGAGGCCAATCGTTATGACTCCTCTTCCGGTCGGAAAAACAAGACGTTTCGGCGATTAGCTTCGGGTTTTTGACCATTCCGGCGAACGGCCCGCTCGCCGTCAGCTTCTCCGGACTGTCGCCGCACGGAAGGTGTTGTTCGACCGACCGAAGCCGAATCTCGCGGCACAAAAGACTATATATTTCAGAACTCTAATAGTTCGTATGACGTACGAGCCGGAGGACACCTCGAAGGGTGACGAGTACCGCCACACCGACGGGACGCGCGAAGTCGTCTTCGCCCTGGCGGACGGGCGCATCCTGACGGTCAAAGAGTACCCGAACGGCGAGGCGTTCGACGACGGCGTGGCGGACGCGACGTACGTCGGCGTGGAGGACGACGTGGCCGACCTGCCCGACGCGTCGTCGTTCGCGGACGATACCGAGGAGTGACAGCGCCGGCCGCTAGGCCTCCTCCTCGCGGTCGTAGCGCGAGTCGAGGTGGTCGTTGATGCGCTTGTCTGCCACCATCGCCACGAGGACGAACGCGGCGCTGAGCGCGAACCTGACGACGCCGCCGTTCGACTTACCGTCGCGTTCGACGGCGGAACGCGCGACGCTCGCGACTCCGGCGAGTCCGGCGAACAGGCTCAGTCCGTACAGCGCCGCCGGAGCGTAGACGCCCGCCGGGAGGTACTGGACGGTGATGCGCCACAGGAAGTTTCGGAACAGCATCCGCGAGACGTTCGGGATGTACGTCGAGTACCGGATGTGACTCTCCTCGTCCTCGTATATCCCGGGCACCGGCACGTCCACGACGCGCATCCCCGCGACGTTGAGTTTCACGAGCAGGTCGTTGCAGTAGCCGTAGAACTCGTACATCTCCTCTACGTCGACGGCTTCGAGAGCCCGCAGCGAGATGGCCGTGTAGCCGTTCTGTGGGTCGCCGATGCCCCAGTACCCGCTCGATATCTTCGTGAGGTACGTGAGGATGACATTGCCGACGAACCGGAACGTGGGCATATCCTCCCTGTCCTCGGCGTCCAGCAGTCGGTTCCCCTTCGCGTAGTCGGCGTCGCCCTCGATTATCGGTTCGATGACGGTGCTCAACTGGTCGGGGTCCATCTGCCCGTCCGCGCCCATCACCGTCGTCACGTCCATCTCGTCGTCTCTCGCCCGGAGATAGCCCGTCTTGATGGCACCCCCGACGCCGCGGTTCTCCTCGTGTCGAATCGGCACGACTCGCCCCTCGTCGTCCTCCTCGACGAACCGCCGAATCTCGTCCCACGTCCCGTCGGTGGAGTCGTCGTCGATGACGTACACCCTATCTACGAACGAGGGAACCGTCGCGAGAACGTCGTAGACGAACGGTTCTTCGTTGTACGCTGGTACGACGACGCCAACTGCGTGTTCCTTGTACATTGTGGTGAAAGTACGCGCCGCGAACTGCGTCCGACCGCGGCGGTGTCCCATATACGGTCAGCGTACCCCTCCTCAGGGCATTGTTATTCTCTACATACAACCCGCGTCCGGGATTTCGGCGCATCGCTCCGTCGCTAACCTGGCGTTAACAGGGGTGAGAATACGACGTTCGGCGGCGAGGGTCGTTCGGGGAGTCAGGAACCGGAACCGGAGCCAGAACTGGAACTGGAACCGGAACCGGAACTACCCCCGGTGACGTCCACGTACAGCCTGAGGTTCCGGTAGGCGTTCTCCGCCGTCGGGTTCGCCGGCGCGTCGCCGCGGTACAGCAGGTACGTCAGGCGGACGTCGTCTCCGCTCATCGTCGGCGTCACCGAGTGGTTAAGGTACGCCGTCTCGCCGCTCTCGACGCTGGCGTTCAGACGCCGTAACTCCTCGCTCTCGACCACCCGCGTATCGTTTCCGGTCCCGTTCGATTCGACGCGCTGTTCGAGGACGACGACGGTGTACTGCTGGGAGTGCTCCTCGCGGTTCTCCACCGCCGCGGTCAGTTGCGTCGGTTCGCCGACGGTGAGGTCCTTCGGGTAGTCGTTCGCGACGAGTTCTCCGGTCTCGTTCTCCGAGAGGATGTAGAACTCGGTGAACGACTCCCCCTGCGGGGCCGGCGGCGCGGCGAGGGCGTACGCCGTCGTGGCGAGTGCGAGAAAGAGGCTCGCCACCACGACGACGTTCAGGGCCGTTCCGACGGCGGAGTCGCCGCGGAACGACCACCCGCCCGCGCCGACTGACGGGACGGCGGGAGCGAATCGCTCCCGTCGGGGGACGGACGACCGGCGCGCGACGGCGATTATCGCGAACGCCAGCGTGAGCGCCGTCACCGCGACGAGAACCGGGATGCGCCGAACGCCGAACGGCGTGAAGTTCAACAGGAGGGCGGTCATCGGGACGAGTATCACGCTGGCGAGAACCGAGAGGACGACCCTCGCCGGCGAGTCGAGTCCACGCGCCAACCGCGGAATCACCTCTTCGTCCGTCGTCTCCTCGTCCGTCGTCTCTTCGTCCGTCGTCTCCCGCACCGCGGCCTGCCTGACGTAGAGTGCGGATACGAAGGCGTACCCCGGCAAGAAGATGAGGAGCGGTAGTACGAAGACGATCTGAATCAGGGACCCCGAGAAGAATGGGACGAAGACCATCGCGGCGGCGAGTAGCGTCGCCAGTACGACGACGACCAAGTCCCACGGGCGGCCAGCGCGCGACGTCTGCGACGTTCGCTTCTCTGCCATAGCACGGCGTGATGGGGGAGGAGGCTTTGTTATACGACGCATAGCGCCGGACGTCGACGCCGTCGCGCCCGCGAAACCGCGTTCGAGGGGGGCGTCACCCCGTCGCGACCGAACACATCAGCACGTCGCCGTTGTCGTACAGCAGGTTCTGGTCCGACGGACAGATCTCTCGGGCCGAGAAGTCGCGTATCACCACCGCGTCCCCTTCGCCCGTCGCGTACATCGACGCGCCGGAGGACTGGTACTCCCTGTAGACGGTGACGCCCTGCGCGACGGGTTCACCCCTGTCGTTCAACTCTATCGGCACCGCCAAGTGTCCCCCGGCGCGCGTTATCATCGCTCGGTAGGGGTGGTCCGTGTAGATGGGTGCGCTCGGCGACGGGTTCGTCGCCTGGATGGTGTTTATCGCCGCCAGTTCGGACTCCGTGTTCGAGTACCGGGGGGTGTAGTTGTCGAACACGGGGTCGTCTATCGTCGCCTTGTCCGCGACGAGCATCGCGCCCGGGAACACCAACGCGAACACCACGACGGCGGCGACGATGCCCCTCGACGGGAGATTCCGCGAGAGCGCGTACAGTCCGACCGTCCCGATGACGACCATCGGGACGTACATGAACGCTATCCAGCGTCCGGGGAGGAACGTCCGGATGCCGAACACCGGCAGGATGTACGCGAAGACCATCATCCCGACGGTGGCGACGATGAGCGTCACGCCCGACTCGCGCAGGCGGTTGCGGTTGAGGACGACCAGCGAGCCGAACACCGTGAGGAAGAACAGGAGGAAGAAGCCGAGCTCGTTGATGTAGGGGATGTACGGCGCGAGCGGACCCTGCGCCCCGGCCGCGGCCGAACTGCTCCCGCCGGCGAGGTTGAGAAAGCCCGCGGAGCGAGCGAGCGTCACCTGCACGAGGACGAGCATCCGCGTGACGAACGACGTTCCGCTTATCGGCGTCAACATCCAGTTGACCGCGAGCGCGACGGTGTAGACGCCGACGACGCCGAGGAGTTTCTTCGGGTCCGTCGCGCGGACGCTCGACCACCCCGTCCGCGGCATCACGTCGAACGCGAAGAGGAGCGTCGCCACCCCCGCGGACAGGAGGAGGACGAGCGTCACGAACGCAGACACCTGGTGGGTGAGGATGACGCCGATACCGAAGAACAGCACCGCCGCGTAGTCGCGCGCCGTCGCGTCGAGGTGGAAGACGCGGACCAACGCGTACACGACGCCGAGGAACAGCGCCAGACCGAGGCTGGTCGGGATGAGGTGCAGTCCCCACCGGACGATGTGGTCGCCGACGGCGAACAGTCCGACCGCGAACACCGCCCACCGCGGCGTGACGAAGAACCGCGCGATGCTGTAGACGAGAAGGAAGAAGACGGACATGACCGTGCCGACGGTGAGGAACAGGGCCTGCCGCATCGAGACGCCGAGGAACTCGGTGGCGACGACGACGAGGAGGTGGTACAACGGCGCGGCGACGTACTTCACGTCCGAGATGGCCGACAGCGACCCCGCCCGGAGAATCGAGGCGGCGTACTCGCCGATGTGCGTCCAGCTGTCGATGCCGATGAACCCCGGCGTGGTGTACAGTCCGACGAACCGGACGACAACGGCGAGCGCCGTTATCTCCGCGAGCAACAGCCACGGCCTGAACTCGGCTTCGTCGGTGAAGAGCGCCTGAAAGAGGATGAGCGAGGCGACGACGCCGCTCGAAAGGAGGAACAGGGGCGTCCGCGTCCCCGCCTGAAGCGCGATGAGGAGCAAGCCGGCGATGCCGACCGCGACCGCCGCGACGGAGAGTTTCGTGAACGCGACGCCGAGGCGCGGCAGCTCTGTCTCCTGCCTGTCGTACCACGCGATGAACAGGTAGAGCAGGCACGCCACGCCGAGGAGGACCGGAATCGTCGTGATGTATATCTGCGAGGAGTAGAACCGCAGGAAGAACAGGAGGAAGGCGAGTATCAGTCCGACTGCCGCCGCGAGAACGTCGAGTTGGCGGCTCAGCAGGTCGTGGGTGTGCTTCATGCGCTCACCCCCGCCCCCGCTCTCGGGGCGTCGAGAACGCTCTCGTACACCGAGAGGATGTTCTCGCCCATCCGTTCGAGGCTGTACTCCTGTACGTACTCCCGCCCGTCGAACTCCTCGCCGCCGGCCGCCGCGTCGGCGACGCCGCGGGCCAACTCCTCGTCGTCGTCGCTGACGACGGCGCCCGGTATCTCGTCGGCGTACTCCGCGATGTCGCCCACGTCCGTCGTGACGACGGGGCAGTTACAGGCGAGTGCCTCACGCACGGAGTTCGGCGACCCTTCCCACTTGGAGGTGAGAAGGAGGGCGTCGGCGGCGTTCATGTACGTCGGCATCCGGTCGTGCGGGACGCCCGAAATCGTCTGGAGTTCGATGTCCTCGCCGAGTCGCTCCTCGGCGCGTTCGACGACGCGCTTCGCCCGGGGGTAATCTTTCGCGTCGCGCGTCGTGTCGTACGGGAACAGCACGTGGTTCCCGTCGCGCGCCCACCCGAGTTCCTCGCGCGCCCGTCCCTTGGGCGCGGGCGAGAAGAGGTCCATGTCGATGCCGTGCGGGACGACGGTGCACTCGACGCCGAGTTCGTCGCGCATCTCCTCGGACATCACGATGACGGCGTCGGCCAACTGCGCGCACCACTCGCTGAGCGCGCCGTACTGTCCCATCACGTCCGATCCCCAAAGCGAGAGGACGACCGGACGGGTCGGTTGGGCGAGGGCGGCGGGGGCGGTCAGCCCGTAGTTCGCGTGTACGATGTCGTAGTCGCCGTTCCACGCCTCTCGGAGCGTGTCGCGGTAGAACGAGGCGTACTGCCGGAGCGACCGGGTGCCCTCCGGCGGGCGCGGCACCGTCACCACGTCGCAGACGACGCCCTCGTCCTCCAACACGTCCACCTGCTGTTCGAAGAACGGCCTCCGCGTCGTGACGAGTTGCAACGTTCGTATCATCTGTGGTGTGTCGGCGAACGGGGGGACTCGACCGTCGTTTCGCGCTTTCCGGACACGCGGCGCTGGTGACGAACCGGGGACATCACGTTCTCACCCGCCCTGGGGAGGCGGTGAGCGGCGGAGACTTCTCTAAACATATCCGAAGGTAGCGGCTTCGGGATGTTTTGTTAATAGCGGACTACACCGTCACCCCCGCACTAACGGCCGGATAACAGTTCTCGTCCCGTGACCGTCCGCGATAACGAGGGGTCCGCCGCTCACTCCGGCGGGATTTCCCACCGCGCGTCCGACCCGAGGGCCCAGAGCGCTCGGTTGACCGCGCCGCGGACGAGGACCGTTCGCCACTCCGCCAGCGAGTAGTAACTGCCCGAGGCGTTCTCGATGCCCTCGTAGCCGTCTTCGACCAAGAGCAGGGCCTCACGGAGCAACGTCGCCGTCGTCTCCGCGGACCGCCAGAGGATGTCCTTCGGCGTGTCGAACAGCCCGATTTTGAACCTGTCGCGACAGAGGATGCGGCCATCGTCGAACTCCTCGGTGAGGAAGTGGACGGACGCGCCGCCCCACCGCTTCCCGTTGGCCCACTGGACGCGGTGCATCGCGGGCCCGCGGTAGTCCGGGAGGTACGACCCGTGGCAGTTCAGCGCCGCCACCTCGGGCATCTCTATCACGTCGCCCGGAATCAGCTTCGTCCACCCGCAGGAGACGAGATACGCGAACGACTCCTCGTCGTCGGTCACCGCCGCCACGTCTCCGGCGGGCGAACTCGGGTCGTCGGCGACGGCGTACCGGACGCCGCGCCGCCGGAGAGCATCGACAAGTCGCCCGGAGGCGCCGTCCACGACCACCCGCGGGTCGTACCGCTCTCTGAACGACGCACTCGACAGGAGACTCTGCAACGTGACCGTCGCTTTCACCGCGTCCGCGGGCATCAGGAGCACGAG
The DNA here is from genome assembly GCF_055398025.1 of Halopelagius fulvigenes. Taxonomy (NCBI): domain Archaea; kingdom Methanobacteriati; phylum Methanobacteriota; class Halobacteria; order Halobacteriales; family Haloferacaceae; genus Halopelagius; species Halopelagius fulvigenes. Next base: position 179,230 of record NZ_AP043843.1, read on the forward strand.
CGTTCGACGGTCGGACTCTCCTTCGCCGCCGAACTCGCTCTCGTCCCCGTCCCCGCCGTCGGTTCGGGCGTCAGAACGGGTCATCGCCGCCCCTCCAGAGGTCCAGCGCCCACCCCATCGACGTCGCCAGTCCGCCCGGGGCGATCCACGCGCGCAGGTCCCTCGGGTCGATATCAACGCGCGCGGGCGGCCACGCCAACGACGCGAGCGACCGGGGAAGCGACTCCTCGTCGTGTTTCAGCGAGAAGTACACCTCGCGAAGCGGGAACACCATCTCGCCCGTCTCCGACGGCGACCCGTCGAACGACTCCCGCGAGAGGCCGAGACTGCTCGCCACGAGGGTGCTCGCGAAGCGGTAGCCGTACCGACTCGCGAGGGCGTAGGAGGCCCAGAACTTGGGGTTTATCTCCATCAGCACCCACTCACCGTTCTCCGCGCGCTTGTACTCGACCAGCGCGACGCCGTCCCACTCTAGCGCTTCGAGGAGTGCCTTCGACTTCGCGGCGAGTTCCTCGTCGCGCAGGACGCGCACTCTGGTTCCGGTGCCGCCCTCGCGGGGGATGGAGCGCACCTCGTCCTGTCCGAACTCCAACTCCGGCGTCCCGTCGTCGAACAGCAACCCTATCGCGTAGGTGTGGCCGTCGCCCTCCACGTACTCTTGGACGATGATGTCGCCGCCCTCCTCGCGGTGGCGAAGTTCCTCGTACGCCTCCCACAGTTCCGCCTCGCTCTCGACTTTCGAGACGATGTTCCGGCCGGCCTCCTTCTCGGCCTTCAGGAACACGGGGTACGACAGTTCGCTCGCGTCCAACTGCGGGTCGGCGTCGGGACCGGTCGGCAGGCGGCCGTACTCCTCGGGCGTCCGGATGCCGACGCTCTCGCCGACGGCGGCGGTGTCGCCCTTGTCGAAGGCCGTCTCCAACGCGTCCGAAGACGGGAGGCGGAACGCCACGCCGTCGGGAATCTCGTCTCGAATCTCGTCCAACACCTCGACGGTGAGGTGGCCGACGGGCAGGACCGCGTCGGGGCGGAATCGCTCTATCGCCCGGAGGACGGACGCCGCGTGCCTCTCTCTGTCCTCCTCCGCCGGCGGCACGACGACGCTTTGGTCGCAGTACCGCGACTGCACGATGGGGTTCGTCCGCTCCTCGCCGACGCCGACGATTCTCGCGTCCAAGTCGCGGGAGAGTTCGGCGGCTATCTGCAGCGCGTACACGTGGTGCCGACCGAGAATCATCACCGTCGGCGGCGAGTCTGGCTCCGGCGGTTCGCTCGTTTCGTGCGACGGTTCGGCCGTCTCGTCCGTCGGTGCGGTACTCTCGCTCATCGGTGGGCGGCGTCGTAGATGAGGTCCAACATCGTGTTCGTCACGTCCGGTTTGTCCTCGACGAGTCGTCGTCGGCGCTCCTTCCACGCGTCGTCGCTCTCGGGGTTCTCGACGATCTCGGCTATCTTCCGCATCGCCGCGTCCTCGTCGGCGTAGGAGAACAGGAGTCCGTACTCCTCCTCTAACTCGACGAAGTTGTTCATGTCGCCGTCGCCGACGACGGAGTTCGCGCGTATCGCGGGCGTGCCGAGGAGTGCGGCCTCCGTGGGCATCGTCTGGGAGTCGCCGACGTACAGGTCCGCGTAGTACAACAGGTCGTGAATCCGGTGCGCGGGGACGGAGATGCGGTACTCCTCGAACTCCGGGGGGAGTTCCTCCTCGCTCGTGATGTACACGTCGCCCCGGTCCGAGAGGTACTCGACGAGTTCTCGCTTCCCGTCCGGCGAGAGTCCCTGACTCCCCACGTCGTGGTAGGCGTCCCACCCCGCGAAGCGGAGGACGAAGAAGGGGTCGTCCGGTTCGACGCCGTACTCCCTGAGCACGTCGGCGTCGGGTTCGAACCAGTCGGGGTGGAGGTACGACAGTTCCTGAAAGCCGACGATGTCGTGTTTCCGCGCGGGGACGGGCACGTCGAACCCCGGCGGCGTGCATATCTTGTCCACGAAGGGGCACGTCGCGCCGTGGTAGAGCGCTCGTATCACCCGCGAGCGCAGGATGGTGTCCTTGAAGATGACGTTCCGGCTCCCGGTCATCCGCGAGACGTGCACCGCGGGCGGGTTGAGGCGACTCACCACCACGTCCGGGTCGAACGATCGGGCCAGAGACAGCATCTTCGCCTCTCGCTTCGCCCACTCGGCGGCGAGTGCGGGCGCGCCGCCGTCGCGTTCGGCGGTGAGGGGCGTGTGGTCGATGCCGTACTCGTCGAGCAAGTCGGTCGTAATCTCCTTCTCGCGGGAGGTGACGTGGACGCCGTGTCCGTCGGCTTCTAGTTCCCAGTACGCGTTCTTGAATAGGTGAACCTGCGCCGGGTGGTTGACGTCGAACAGTACCCTCATCTCATCTCACCAAGTTGAGCACGCGCTTGCCGGCGTTCATCGTGAAGTCCTTCGCGTTCTCGACGACCATCTCGGTGGAGTCCTTCGCCCACCGGTTCGGGTGGCTGAGGAGACAGAGGCGGGGAATCTCCCTGTCTTCGAGGAGGCGAATCAGTTCGCTCGTCTCTCCGACCTGCCGTCGCTTTCCGTCCTCGCCCACGGTGTGGTCCTTTATCTTCAACGCGCCGTCCTCCCACGTCCGGCCCGTGTCGGAGAAGTAGATGACGTCGGCGAAGTCCATCGAGAGGTACGCCTCCCCGAGGAGGCCGTACTCCTCGAACTGCCCCTCGGGGTCCGCGGCCCACATGTCGCGGTTGTCGTACGACGTGAGCGGATTGCCGTGCATGCACGCCGTCCGAACCTCCGCGAGTTCGCGGAGGCGTTCGAGTTCGGTGCCGAAGCTCTCGTGGGCCGCCGTCACGTCGCCCTCCGCCCGGTCCATGTCCTCGTAGTGGTAGCCGATTTCGTGGCCGAGAGCGTCGATTTGGCGTATCAACTCCGGGCGGAACACCTTCTCTATCGTCCGGAAGTAGTAGGTGCTCGGAACGTCGAGTCGGGCCTCAAGACGCGCCATCGCCAGCGCGTTCTCCGGCTTCCGGTCCACGTCGTGGCGGTGGACGACGAACCGTTCCGGCAGTTCGTCCGCCCGCTTCCGCGTGAGGTACTGGCGGACGGTGAGGTGGTCGTACCCGGCGTCGAGGCTCGCCCGCAGGAGTGCCTCGTACTTCTCGAAGGTGAACTCCCCCATCATCGGTCGCTCACCACGCGATACGCTCCCTCCGACCGTTCTCGTCGTCGTCGGCGAACGCTCCCTGCGCAGTCGTTTCGACCGCTCGCCCCGGCGAGGCGGCTCCCTCGTCCGGTTGCGAGCGGTCCGTCCGCGGGAGGAGACTCTCGCCCGACGTCCGTTCGTTGAATCATGTGTCTCTCCTGGTGCGCGTTACGGCGCGCTCGTAAACTCGGTGTCGGCCGGCGGCCTTTGTTATACAATGGGTAGATCCTCCGTGCCGCGAGACGGGCGCAGCGGCCGGTAGCGCTTCGATGCGGGCGATTCGTCGTTTCAATAATGTTGTATATTTAGCCGAATACGCGCCCAATAACAATCTCTCGATTGGGTGAGAACGTACTATGGGTTCCGTCGTCATCTCCCTCGACGCCGAACTCGGATGGGGCTACGTCGATTACGACGACCCTCCCGACCGCGTCCGGCACGCGCGTTCCGGGTGGCGAACGCTCCTCTCGATGTTCGACGAGTACGATATCCCCGCGACGTGGGCCGTCGTCGGTCACCTCATGCTCGACGACTGCGACGGCGAACACGCGGACGTCCCCGCCTCGGACGGGTGGTTCTTGAAGGAACGCGACTCCGGGCGGTTCGGCCCCGACCAGCGGTTCGGGTACGGCCTCGTCGAGGCAGTCGAGGACGCGTCGGCGGACCACGAACTCGGCTCGCACTCCTTCTCGCACCCGGAGTTCGACCGAATCGACCGCGCGTGGGCGGACGCGGAACTGCGGCGGTGCGTCGAACTCGCGCGCGAACGCGGCTACGACCTCGACTCGTTCGCCTTCCCCCGAAACAGCGTCGGACACAGGGACGTACTCGCGGAGCACGGATTCACCTGTTACCGGGGCGTCTCGCCCGTCACCGACGCCGACTCGCCGCTGAAACCCCTCCGGACGCTGACCGGCGGGACGGCCCTCGACCGGCGGTCGTTGCTCGTCGCGCCGCGCGTCGACGAACGCGGACTCGTGAACGTCCCCGCGTCGCTGTACCTGTTCAGTTTCGAGGGGACGGCCCAGCGAATCGCCGAACCGGTGGTGGGCGACCCCATCGTCCGGGCGGCGAGGCGCGGAATCGACCAGGCGGCCGAACGAGACGGCGTCTTTCACGTCTGGCTCCACCCGAACAACGTCTGGCGCGAGTACACCAGAGAGCGCGTGCGAGCGATCCTGGAGTATCTGGACGAACGCCGTCGGGACTCCGCGCTGACCGTCGAGACGATGCGCTCCGTCGCGGAGGACGTTCGCTGACCCCGCGTTCGCTGCCCCGTTTACTCGCTCGCGGACGTGTGGACCGGCGGTTCCGCGACCTGAACCGTCTCGATTCGGTCGATCGGATACTCGCTCGCCGGGCGCGCCGGGTCGCGGAATCCCCAGATCATTCCGCACAGCGTCAGCATCTGTCCGAGGATGAGGGTCACGGCTTCGGTGAGTCCTCTCTCCGAGGCGAGTACGTAGAACCCCGCCGCCGTCATTCCGAGCCACCCGACGAGGAGTATCGGCGAGAGGAGCGAGAACGCGCCGAGCACACCCCACGCCCCGACGAACAGCTTGTTCCGCATCCGATAGAGGTGGCGCACGAATCGCCGCGGCGAGTCTATCGACTTTCGAATCGCCTGTCCCGCCCCCGTGACGTACCCGTTCCGAAGCCTCCGGAAGGGTTCCGTCGGCCCGGACGCGACCGGGTGTTCCGCGACGACGACGGGGAGGCGACAGAGGCGGTACCCTGACTCGCCGAGTCGGAAGCCGAGGTCGATATCTTCGAGGGACCGGAGGAACGGATCGAACCCGCCGACGGCCCGAAGCTTCTGGGCGTCGTAGAGGGCCACGCCCCGAACCGCGCCCACGGTCACTATCTCGTCGTGGTCGCGGTTCTCGTTGAGGTGGCCGTCCACCGCGGCCACGTCGGGGTACTCCCGGAGGAGATCGCATGCCCGCCGTAACCAGCCGTCGGTCACGTCCATGTCGCCGTCGACGAACAGGACGAACTCGCCGTCCGCGACGTTCGTGCCGACGTACCTCCCCGCGGAGGGCGTCGAGAGGTCGTCCGAGGGTATCCGTAACACCGTGATGGGGTACTCGCGCGCGATATCGACGGTGTCGTCCGACGAGTTCGAGTCCACGAGGATGACCTCGAAGCTCGGCACCTCCTCGCACAGTTCGAACACCGAGTCGAGACACCGGCCGATGCGGTCCGCCTCGTTGTACGTGACGACGACGACGGAGACGGTGGGGTCCGTCGCACCGCCGTCTCCGGACTGCGACGCGTCGCTCTCCGCTACCGGTTCCGAATCGACGTTTCGGCCGTTGCGCTCGCTCATGGGTGGGTAAACATAGGTATCAGACGCTTCTTCGGTTGCGCGACATCGCTCGATTGATATCGTGCCTTCCCCGCGACGGTGTTTTGTTAGCCGTCTCATAGTAGCCGCTCGACGGCGAACGATCCCAGTTACAGTCTCCTGAATAGACTCAAAAACCCGTCTCGGCGACTGTGAGTCACTCTGAGCCGATTGTCGGCGTCGGTGCGAACGTCGCGTCCCACACCTACGGCATCAGCGCGACCATCCCTCGAAAGTCGGCTCGATTCGTCACCGCCGCTTTTCCGAGACTCGGCCGAGCGACGCTCGGTTTGGCTGGCATGAATATTCCATCTCGCCCATAGGAACGGTATAACAAAGCGAAATACGGGAATGGAAAGGAGTGATGGACGGGAGCCACGGAACTGACCTGACGACGCTCTTGGTCGGAATCGATGCGGGCTGTCAGTCCGTGTTAGAGCCCCTCTTCGAGGCCGACGAACTTCCGAACCTCCGGTCGGTGTTTCAGGGGGGCGTCAGCGGACCGCTTGAATCGCAGATTCCGCCGTGGACGGCCAGCGCGTGGCCCTCGATGTACACGGGGAAGAACCCGGGCAAACACGGCGTCTTCGGATTTCTCCACTTCGACGGCTACGAGGAGGACGTCGTCAACGCGACTCGGGTTCGGGAGCCGTCCCTGTGGGAACTCCTCGACTATCACGGCCTGACGAGCGTCGTCGTCAACGTTCCGGTGACCTCCCCTCCGAAGTCGTTCGACGGGGCCCTCGTTCCGGGCTACGTCGCGCCCGAGAACCCGCCGTGTCACCCCGATGGCCTCCTCGAAGACGTCCGCGACGAACTCGGCGAGTACCGGGTGTACGCGGACATCGACGAGACGAAAGACGAAGCGACGTACCGTTCTCTCGTCCGGTCGCGCGGCGAGGCGTTCCGCTACCTCGCTGACCGGTTCGACCCCGACTTCGGCTTCGTCGAGTTCCAACAGACCGACTCCGTGTTCCACGAACACCCGGGGGACGACGAACTGGTTCGGGCGGTGTACCGCGAGGTGGACGAACAGGTCGGTCGCATCCTCGACGAACACGACCCGGCCAACGTCGTGGTGGCCAGCGACCACGGGATGGGACCGTACGACCGCTACGAGTTCCGCGTCAACGAGTTCCTCCGCGACGAGGGCTACGTCGAGGCGACGCAGGGCGGTGAGGGGATGCCCTCGTGGGTGAAGATACGCGAAAACCGACTCCACGAGGGCGACGCGGGCGACCAACCCCCGGACGCGGACGCGGACACGGACGCGGGCCGCGGAAGTCCGCTCGAAACCGCGGTTTCGACGGCGGCGAGGTTCGGACTCACGACGGAACGCGTCGCCGCCGCCCTCCGCAAAGTCGGCCTCGACGCCGCCGTCGCGCGCGTCGTCCCGGAGAACGTCCAGAGCGCCGGGATGTCCCGCGTCTCCTTTCCGGAGTCGAAGGCGTACATGCGCGACCTGATCGAACTCGGCGTCAGAATCAACCTCGAAGGGCGGGAGCCCGACGGGACGGTTCCGCAGGCGAAGTACGAGGACGTCCGGGACGAACTCATCGAGGCCCTCCGGTCGGTTCGGACGCCGGACGGCGACCCCGTCTTCGAGGACGTGGCCCGCCGCGAGAAGTACTTCTACGGCCCGGAGGCGGAGAACGCGGTGGACGTGGTGACCGTCCCGTCGAACTTCGACCACTACCTCAGCGCGCAGCTCTACGGCGAACAGTTCGGCGAACCGACCGAACCGTGGAACCACAAGCGGTTCGGCATCGTCGCCGCGCGGGGCGACGCGATAGACGAGTCGGCCGGCGTCCGCGGAGCGCACCTCTTCGACGTCGCGCCGACGGTTCTGGCGACGTTCGGGCTCCCGGCGGACGAACGGATGGACGGCGACCCGTTGGACGCGGTGGAGGCCGCCGGCGAGACGGAGTACCCCGACTTCGACTCCGGCGAGACCGTCGAAACGGACGACGACGCGGTGGAGCAGCGTCTCTCCGATTTGGGGTACCTCGACAACTAACAGAACAATGGCAGACTTAGCGTTTCGAGTACACGACAGCATCGACGCGGTGAACGAAAATCAGTGGAATCACGTCGTCGAACACTCGACGAACGGGAGCGTCTTCCACCGCTACGAGTGGCTGAAAGCGGTGGAGGAGAGTCTCAGCTACGATCCGAAGCACGTCACCGTCGAGAAGAAGGGGAACCCGGTCGCGGTGTTTCCGAACTTCGTCACGGACATCGACCTCCCGTCCGTCTCGTCGCTGTTGGAGAACACGCCCCTCTCGGCGGTGGGAGACGCCGCGTCGGTACCGTCGCTCGGCGAGGTACCGCTCAGGCGTGTCATCTCCGCGACGCCGGGGTACGGCGGCCCGGCGATAACGACGAACGAGGAGGAGGTTCTCGACCTCCTGATGGAGAGCGTCGACGAAATCTGCGACGGTAACGTGCTCAATCACGTCATCAAGGCGAAAGAGACGGAGTACATGCGGTACGGGAAGTACCTCGCAAAGCAGGGGTACCAGCCCAAACTGACCGACTGTCGCTTCGAGATCGACCTCACGTACGACTGGGACGACATCGAGGCGAACATGGCCAAGGAACGGCGCAAGGCGATCAGAAAGGGCCGGAAGTCGGAGACGACCGTCCGCGAGGTGGACCTGACGACGGACGAACTTCGAGAGACGTACCGCCAGTACCGGGCGAACATGACGCGCGTCCGCGGCCACGTCTACCCCTTCGAGTTCTTCGAGCGACTGGCCGAGGAGATCCCCGACCGGACGAAGATATTCGCCGCCGAGGCCGACGGGGAGGACGTGGGCCGGTACGTCTACTTCCTCGACGACGAACGCGACACGCTCCACTACTACTTCCCGGCCATCGGCGACGAGTCGAACTTCGAGCACTACCCCTCCGAACTCCTGCACGAACACGCCATCAAGTGGGGGAAAGAGCAGGGGTACAACTACTACGACTTCGGGAGCACCGGCTCGACGTTCAAAGACGGTGTGTTCAGGTACAAGGAGAAGTACGGCGGCAGACCGATTCCGACGCTCCAGTGGGAGAAGGGACAGTCGCCGCTGCTGTGGGGCGCGTACAAGCTGGCTCGGAGCGCCTACCGGAAGAAGGTCTACTGACAATGAGCATCGAAATCGAAGAGATAGGCCGAGACGAGTACGATACGTGGGATAGCTACGTCGAACAGTCGCCGAACTCGAACCTGTTTCACCAGTCGAAGGCGCTGGAGCTCCAAGCGGAGTTCTCCGGCGCGGAGGTACACCCCCTCGTCGGGTACAAGGGGCAGGAACCTGTCGGGCTGTTCCCCCTCTTCGAGATGGAGAAGGGGCCGTTCACCGCGGTGTTCTCGCCGCCGCCGAAGCTGTGGATACCCCGGCAGGGGCCGGCGCTTCTGAACATGCAGAAACTGAAGCGCCGGAAGCGGGAACGCCGCCTCAAGCGGTTCATCGACGGCTGCGTGGAGTGGCTCGACGAGAACGTGGGCCACGACTACGCGGAGATTCGAACCGCGGGCGACTACCACGACGCCCGCCCGTTCAAGTGGAACGGGAGCGAGGTCACCCCGGAGTACACCTACGTCGTGGACCTGACCGTCGACGAGGACGAGCTGATGGGGCAGTTCAGCAGCGACGCCCGGAGCAACATCCGTAACACCGACGAGGACTCCTACACCGTCGAAGAGGGGACCGTCGAGGACGTAGACCGGATCCTCGAACAGGTGCGCGACCGGTACGAGGCGCAGGGGAAGGCGTTCAACATGGCCCGCGGGTTCGGTCGGAGCCTGTACGAGGCGCTTCCGGACGGACAGGTTCGACCCTACGTCTGCCGCTCCGACGGCGAGTACCTCACGGGCATCCTCGCGTTCGAGTACGACGGGCGAACCCACCGCTGGCAGGGGGGCGTCAAGCCGGACTTCGACGTGGACATCCCCACGAACGACCTGCTCGATTGGCACATCATGAGCGACGCGATGGACCGGGGCCTCGACCAGTACGACCTGGTCGGCGCGGGGAACCCGCGACTCAACGAGTACAAATCCAAGTTCGGACCCGAGCTCGAGCTGTTCTACGACATCGAACACGGGTCCGCGCCGGCGACGATGCTCGTCGACCTCTACCGGCGGTTCGCCTAGCCCTCGGTTCGCACCGGCCCGCGCGCCCGGTTCGGCCCGCGTCTTCGCCCCCGTTTTCGGTTCTAATCCTCCCTTTACTGTCAAGCAAACTTTACTTACTGGCAAATATTTCCGAGTGTGAACGGGTTCTGCGCGGCCGTCAGGTGAAGTAGACCATCTGACAGGAAATGGTAATTAATGTGTTAAGTGTGTTCAGTTTATCGAATATGTAGTCTCGATACAATCCGTGCGGATATGGACGGGTCGGGGCGCTCGGGTCCCCCGATAAGTCTCTGTTAAGAGCTCTCCGCCGAGTCTTAAAGCACCAAATTCATACTTTAATATTTTAACTATATTAAGAAAATTTATTTGATCCTTTGCCTACTTTTAGTCACTATACTAGATTCTGAACTATTTGTGGATGAGAAAATTTATAAGCTAATGCTCATCCTAATCGGGTGTAATGAGGCGTGAAACCGACGCGGCGCGAAGCACGGACGACACAGAGGGTGGCTCTTTCATGGGCCGTCGACCCTATCTCAAACTCGCGGGTGCGGCGGTCGGGGCTATTGCCCTCGGGAGTTCGAGTGCAAGTGCGGCAGAGACGTCCGTTGTCGTCGTCGATGGACGAGGGGGAACCGATAAAACTGACTATGTCATCGAAGTGAGCGATTCGATAAAGAAAATCAACACTTCTATCGCAGACACGCTGTCGGACTCGGTCTCGGACACTCGGGTCGAGGGGAGCATCGCCGACGGCGTCGACGCCTACGAGTACACGGGTCACGTCGTTGACTTCGACTTCGACGGTTCGGCGAGGGTGACCACCAAGCCGACGCTGAAGGACGTCTCGTCGGACCTCGTACCTGAGGAGACGAGCAAGAACAAGATCGAAGTCGTCAGCGACGGCTCGATAAAGTACGAGTTCACCACCTCCGGAAAGATAACCAAACTCTTCGAAAACGGGAAGAAGAGCGCGGAGGAGGGGAACGACTCGGTCACGGAGAACGACGACGGAACGTGGTCCGCGTCGGGCTTCACCGGTAACGGCTACGGCGATGGCTTCGAGTTCGAGGGCGAACTGAAGGCGTTCACCCCGAACTCCGGCGACTTGAAGCTCCTCCTCAACGGGAAGGAGGTCTCGCCTGATGACTTCGGCGACGTTTCGAGCGATTCCAGCTCCGACTCCGACTCCGACTCCAGCAGCAGCAGCAGCAGTTCCAGCGGAAGTAACGAGTCCCACATCGGCGGCGGCGAGGGCTACTCGAACGTCGTCCCCGAGTCCGAGGCGACGACGGTCGCTTCGAGCCTCTCGGAGCTCAAAAGTGCGCTCAACGGCGCGTCCAGCGGCGACATCGTCTACGTCGCGGGCGACGCCGAAATCAACCTGGGTGAATCGCAGCTCACCGTCCCGAGCGGCGTCACGTTGGCCTCGAACCGCGGTATCGGCGGCGCGAAAGGCGGCCGACTCTACACCAAGGGCCACCCGTGGGGGATGCTCACCCTCGAGTCGAACGTCCGCGTGACCGGGCTCCGCATCGCCGGTCCCCGGTGGGACTGGGTCGACGAGACGGAGACCACGGAACTGGGCCTCGACGCGTCGGGCTCCGGGGTTGAAATCGACAACATCGAAGGGTACGGATGGGGCTACGCCGTCGCCCGAACCGCGGACGACACGCACGTCCATCACTGTCACCTCCACCACTGCTCTCGGATGGGTCACGGCTACGGGATCGCGACCGAAGGGAGCGACTACCCCATCATCGAGTACAACCGGTTCGAGCACAACCGCCACAGCGTCCAGGGGAACGGCGGCGGCTACGAAATCCGGTACAACGTCGTCGACGTGCCGGGCATCAGCCACGTATTCGACCAGCACCGCCCCGGCGGCAAGACGATGAAGATTCACCACAACACGGTTCGCGTGGCCAAGGACAAAGGCGGGCGCGACGGCGGCGGCGGCAACGCGCCGGCTGTCGCCATCCGAGGCACCCCGAGCGACGTCGCGGAGATTCACGACAACTGGTTCTACAACGACAAGCAACCGCGCAGCAGTCCGAGCGGGTGGACCGACGAGGCCATCATCCAGGTCCACACGGACAGCTGGCAGAACGTCGAGTTCAACAACAACCACTACGGCTCCGACGAACCGGCGTCCGACGTCGGCCACCCGCGGTAACACCGCTTACAGGTAGTCGACGGCACTCGAACCGACGTCCGACCGACCAACGGCGGACAGTTCGGATTCGATAGCCGAAACGAGGCAGTCAACGGTTCCGTCGGGCATCTGGTGGTGGACGGGGAACACGAGCGTCGAGGTGCGGAGGACGCTCGTTGCTGAGTACGCTTCCAGAACGCGCTTTCCTTCTTCGAGCGGCCAAATGTACCGAGTGACGGGTAACCCCCGTTTCCGAAGCGCCTGATACAGCGTCTCTCGACGCTTGTGTCCGCCCGGCAGTCGAACCGCGACGCCATAGGGGCAGGCACCTTCGTGCGCTTCGGGCGTCAGGACGGTCAGCTCCTCTATGCTCTCCAGACGGGTCCTGAGTCGTTCGTATAGGTCGCGTCGCGTCCGCTGCACCTCCCGAGGCGAGGTGTGGGAGAAGCCGACGTTCGATATCCACCCCGGCAGCTTCGGCGGCCACGCCCCCGCCGGCGGGTCGGATATCCTGTCGTAGTGGTACTCGAAGGAGTGGTACGAACCGTTTCCGTTGAGCGACCTGACGAACGGCCGGGCGTCTACGCTGTCGATGAGTGTCGTCGCCGCCAGCGTCAGCAGGTCCGACGTCTCCGACACCTGCTCTACCGGCGGCACCGGCGCAGTACCGCGCGTCACGAGGAGGCCCCCGTTCGGTGCCGGAAGCGTCTTGTGGAGGCTGTAGAGCGCCGCGTCGCCCGTAGAGCCGAGCAGTCGTCCGTCGGCGTCCCGACTGAACGCGGCCCGCGAGCAGTCCTCGATAACGGTCGCTCCCTCCTCTCGGGCGACGTCTACGAGTCGCCGGAAGTTCGGGTCGGCGAAGCCGAGGTAGTGGGTAAAGAGGACGACTTCCGGCCGCACCTCCCGGATTCTGTCGGACACCTCGTCGAACGGGTACGAGAGCGACTCCGAAATCGGGTAGTACTCGATGTCCAGTCCCGCCTTCCGGAACGGCCAGACCGCGCTTTCCGGGACGTACGCCGGGACGAGAGCCGCCCCGTCGTTCAGGTCGAGATTCTCTAAAAAGGCGTACACGCCCGTTCGCCCGTACGCGTACAGTTCCTTCCGGCCCTGCGGGATCCACTCGTCGTCGGCGAACCAGGGCGGTAGCCCCGGGTCGCGTCCGTCGAGCCAACGGAGACGAACAGTCGGTTCGGTAGGCACGAACATTATATCAATTTTCGAGGGGTTCGGACCGACACGCGCCGAACGTTCCTCGGAAGTGACCTACGCTTATTTCGACAGACACATGGTTTTTCTCGCTGTAACGACTTTACTAGTCGGTTAAATAACCTGTTCACTCCTGTCGCCACTGTTGGACGCTTTGGGACCAGTTGTCGATGGGCGAGGGGAAGTACGAGAGGATGTTCAGTACCTCGGCGACGCTTGCCGCGCCGACGCCGAGTGCTGCGAAGGCGTAGACGACAAACCCGAGGACGGGAACGACGACGAGTGCCACCACGTCGCCCGTGAGTAGTTGGTCGGCGAAATAAATGACCGGCGCGGCGATAGCGCCCGCGGCGAGGATGCGCGCCGCGCGGAAGTCCTGGAGTGGATAGTAGCCGAGGTGGCGGGCGCATCCGACGTGCATGACGAGCATCGACCCGTACCCGATGCTCGTCGCCGTCGCCGCGCCTATCATCCCGAACCGGGGGATGAGCAGGTAGTTCAACACGAGGTTCAGCACCGCCGATCCGGAGGTTGCGACGATGATGGGCTTCAGGTCGCCGTTCCCCTGACTGACGGCGTAAATCGGCCGCGCGAGGGCGAACCCGACGACACCCGGAAGCAGAAACAGGAGCGGTCGAATCATCGGCACGAAGTCCTCGCCGTAGTAGTAGGGTACGAATCGGTCCGCGAGGACGGCGACGCCGATGGCCATCACGACGGTCAAAAGCGCCGTGTACCGGATGATGCGCGTGGTCAGAGAGCTGATTCGGGCGTGCTCTTCGTTCGACCAGAGCGTCGACGCGGAGTGGAGCAACAGCGCCTGCAACGCAATGGGGACGAACCAGATGTACTCGGCGACGGAGAGGGCCGCGCGGTAGTACCCGGTTTGTTCGCTCCCGAGGAACATCCGCATCATGATGATGTCCGTGTGGTACAGCGACATCACCAACAGGACGAGTGCGATGTTCAGGACGTTGAAGGTCAGAAGTTCGTTCTGAGATACCGACTCGGCGGTTCGCGTGAGGACTTCCCGGAGCGACACCCGGTTGAAGATTATCCAGAGTCCGACGACGGCGACGACGGCGTCGCCGACGATGTTGCCGAGGAGGAACCCCTCGACGCCGAACCCGAAGAAGTAGCCCAGTCCCAATCCGATGCCAAAGAGCAGTATCTTTCCGACGACGCGGAGGGGTTCGGAGTACTCCTCCAAGCCGAGTCCCATGAGGGTTCGCCGCGCGAACGCGCGGTACTGTGCCGCGACGACCAACCCCGCGAGGAGGTAGAAGTACAGGTCAAAGCGCGCGCCCAGTCGCCGTTCGACGATGCCGAGTTGCGTGACGCCGACGACGCAGACGACGCCGAGGGCGGCCAGTCCGGTGGCCAGTTTGAGGTAGAATCCGACGACGTTCGACCGCCACCCATCGAAACTTCTCTCCTCAGCGACGAACTTCTGTACCCCTTCGGTGACGCCCGAACTGAAGAATATCATCATCATGGAGAACACGGAGAGCAAGAAGGCGTAATCGCCGTACCCCTTGGGGCCGAGAACGCGGACGACGAAGGGGAGGGTGACGATGGAGATAAAGGACGTGAGCATCTTCCCGCTGAAAATCGACAGGAAGCCCTTGACGATGCTCCGACTCACGTCGCGTGCCCCCGACCCGTCTCCGGACGTTTCGTCGGCGCACGGTTCACCGACCGGTCTCCCGACCCATCGACCCGCCGGACGGTGACTCGCACTCTGTCGCGCATAGAGGTAGTGAGTATCACGTAGCCCTCGCGAGGGCGATTGTTATGTCTTATATAATCGAATCTGCCGGAAACGGCGGAGAAAAGTCGCCTCTCAGTTACATTCAGGGACGGGTGTAAGTCTCCCTGAGTCGGGTGTCCGCGTTCCGGACGCCGCCGGCCGCGCCGCGTCCGTCGCTCACCCCGAACCGGCCGACGGCGAAGGGAGTTCGCCGGAATCGGCGGAACCGCCGCCGCCGTCGTGACGCCTCAGAGGCGGTCGTCTTCGATGTTTCCGGGGTCGTCGGCGGTGTCGAACAGGTTGTTCTCCGCTCCCTCCATGAAGTCGTCACCGGGGGGCGAGTCGTCGACGACGTCGACGTTGTAGGCGTCGATACCCATGCTTATCAGTTCCTCTACCGCTTGTTCCTCTGTCACGAACTCCTCGTCGACGAGGTGTTCGAATTCGCTGAGCAGTTCGTCGGGGAGCGACACTTCGACAACGGGCATAAACGCAGATTTGCACTCCTCCTACTTGAACTGCAGGATAGGGCTAGTGAGACTGACCGATGGCCGCTTCCACACCCGATCTCGAACGCTGAACGAGCAGAGGGGTATCCGAAGTCCCCGCTCCGTTACTTCTGGCCGTAACTCGCGAGGTGGTACTCCATGACCGTCCGCATCCCCGCTACCAACTCGTTCACCTCGAGGCTCTCTATGTCGTACTCTCGGCCGAGAGCCTCGCTGTACTCGACTCCCACTCGGCCTCGAACTGCTCTCGTATCCCGTGGTCACGAATTACATCGATGGCCGTCTCGGAATCGTCTTCGAGGGAGATTATGCCTTGTTCGAGTGCGTCGACGACGACGCCCGCCGTGTCGTCGCCCTCGACGAGTTCCCGTTCCCAGGTGGTTACCCAGTTTCCGATACGGGTCATCCGCTGTAGGTCTAAGAGCAGGTGCCGAAGTTCGCCGAGTTCGCTTCGGTCGAACTGTGACGTCCCCATCAGGTTGATGTCCGCGTAGGGGAACATGACCATGTTGAACGGGCCGTGGTGACGTGACTCCGCGATGTTCGCTATCCCCGGGTTCTCAACGAGAACCTGTGCGTAGCCCATCGCATTGATGGCCTGTCTGACGTCGAATCGGAACACCTCCCGGTAATGCTGAGCGCATGGAGCGTCGATTAATAGCCTGTTAATCTCCTCCTAGCGCTCTGCTGCGAACTTCAACACCAGTCTCGACACCGAGAGCATCGTCGACGGCGTCAGGCGCGTACGGGATACGGCGCGCCTGCTCGAACCCCTTCTGCTCGTACGAACCTCGGACTCCTCGCTTCGACCGGAGGGACCGAGTCTCGACTCACCGAATTGGGGACACCTCGCAGCGTCGGCGGGTGGCCCGAAGAAGCAAGTGTCGCTGATTTGTCCGTCCGATACGATGCTTGAATCGAAGTTGGAGGGTGCGTCCGTTCTCGTCACCGGCGGCGCGGGGTTTATTGGCGGCCACATCGCGGAAACGCTGGCTGACCGGGCCGACGTCGCCGTCCTCGACGACTTCTCGACTGGTACGAAGGAGACGGTTCCGGCGTCCGTCGAAGTTCACGAGGCCGACGTTCGAGACGCCGACGCCGTCGCAGACGCCGTCGCGGGACGCGACGTGGTGTTCCACGAGGCGGCCATCGTAGACGTCGCCCAGTCCGTCGAGACGCCACGTCCGTGCCACGAGGTGAACGTGGACGGGACGCTGAACGTGTTGGAGGCGGCGCGCGAACACGACGCTCGGGCGGTCGTCGCGTCGAGTGCGGCGATATACGGCGCGCCGACAAGTACGCCGATAGGCGAGTCCGAACCGACCGACCCCGCGTCCCCGTACGGCATCGACAAACTCGCGGTGGACTACTACACGCGCCGATACCACGACCTGTACGGGCTCGATACGGTCGCGCTCCGGTACTTCAACGCCTACGGGCCCGGGCAGTCGGCGGGCGACTACTCGGGCGTCATCGACGTGTTCTTCGAACAGGCGCGCGCGGGCGAGGAACTGACTATCCACGGCGACGGCGAACAGACGCGGGACTTCGTCCATGTGGACGATATCGTGCAGGCGAACCTGCTGGCCGCGACGACGGACGAGGTCGGCGAGGCGTACAACGTCGGCACCGGCACCTCCGTCACGATAAACGAACTCGCCGAGGAGGTCAGAGCCACCGTCGGGTCCGACTCGCCCGTCGTCCACACCGACTCCCGCGACGGAGACATCCGGCGCAGTTGCGCCGACATCGGTCGAGCGAGGCGGAAACTCGGATACGAACCGACCGTCTCGCTGGGCGACGGCCTCTCGACTCTCGACGAGGTCCGTTGAGTATTCCCCCAAGAACGGCCGTGTCTCGCAACTCTCTCACCGCCCCCGACTCGTTTACTGCCGCGTTAATCCCGATACCGAGGGCCCAGACATACTACCAAAGCGAAATTTTATGTCTGAATACTATTATAGTGGGAACACTTAGAAATTAGCTACTTATTCGATTGGACTGATT
>NZ_AP043844.1:0-363031 GCF_055398025.1 Halopelagius fulvigenes
TCGCTCCGCGCGCTTGTTGTTCGAGACGAACTCGAACGCCGTCGTCTGGGCGTCCCACGCGCCGTTCAGCATCGCCTCGCGGACGGGTATCTTGACCGGGGAGACCGGGTAGTCGAGTTCGCTCAGCGCGGCTTCGTACTTGTCGCGCATCCGCGTCCGGCGGACCTTGTTCGGCACGACGGCGACGACGCCGACTTCGGTGTCCACCTCCGCTTCGAGGTTCGAGACGGTGTCTTCCAGCCCGTAGAGCGACTGTTCGCCCTTCGGCGAGAGTTCGAGCGGGATGACGACGTTCCCGGTGGCCGCGACGGCGTTGTAGACGTGCTGACCGCCGGTCGCCGGCGGGTCCACGACGAGGACGTCGTACTCGTCAGGGACGCCGGAGTCTCTGACGACGCGGCGGAGTTGGAGCTCTTTGACGAACCGGCCGCCCATGTCCTGTTCCATCTCCTGCGCTCGCTGGAGGTTCGTCTCCAAGCTGTCGAGCATGTTGTGACTCGGGATCACGTGCAGGCCGTGCGTCGTCTCGCGGACGAGGTCGGAGAACTCCCCCTTCGGCCGGTCGATGAGGTGACGGACGAGGTTGTCCACGTCGGGGTCGGCCCGTTCGTCGTCGACGCCGAGGTGGTGACTCGCCCCGCCGTTCTGCGGATCGAGGTCCACGAGGAGCGTCTTCTGCCCGTGTCGCCGATGGGCCGCGGCGAGATTGACCGCGAGCGCGGTCTTTCCCACCCCGCCTGCCTCACTCCAGAGCGCGTACGATATCATTCGAACGTCTGCACACACCAGCTGTTCATAAACCTTGACCAAACTGAGCAGTAATACTGAGCAGCAATACTGACGAGTAATACTGTCCAAGGATACTGACGAGGAAGTTCAGAGGGTGTTTCTGAGGGATTTTCCCGCCGATATCACCGAGTACGGGCGAGTCATCTGGCCAGTCCGCTCGGATAGTAAAGAGAGAAGTTGACCAACACTCTTGAACAGCACTACTGTTCGACCATACTGTATAGCGATATTTCCTAATAATACTGCCCAGTAACACTGGACGGTAATACTGATCAACAATACTGATTAGACACGCATATTAGTAACACTGGTGAGTAATTACGACTCGTATTGTTGAGAGAGAACACTGAACAGTCGGTCGAACGAGATCGGCCGGTAGCTGTGAGCGATAGCACCTCGGGTCGAGGCGAACGGCGAGGGTCCGACGGAACCGAAGGCGGAGATGCCGGACCGACATTCGGTTCGGTCGGTAATCACCGTCAAGGGCCCGAGGGACGTACTCGGAGTATGAACGTCACGCTCGACGAACGCGACAGGGCGGTACTGGAACGTCTCCGCGAAGGGGAGGCGGACGTCGAGTCGGTCGCCGAGGGCGTCTCCGCGAGTGCGGCGCACCTCCGGGAGAGATTGCCAGAGCTCGCGGACAACGGACTGGTCGAACGAACCGACGGGGACCGCTACGCGGTCACATCCAACGGGGAGCGAGTCATCGAAGCCTCTCCCGCCGGAACGAAAGACGACCGAATCGACACGCCCCCGGACGTGGAACGGGAGATAGCCTCCTTCGACCTGCCGCCCGACAGGGAGGACGCGGTCCGGAACGCCTTCGCGTTCCTCCACTACTGGGGCGCGGCGTCCGAGAGCGAGATTATCGACGACGTGTACAGCGAGGACCCCGCGGGGTTCGAGTCCCAGGAGGAGTGGACCGAGTTCGTCCAAGAGCGTCTGGAGCGCCTTCCGTCGGTCGAACCGCCGGGCGACGACGAGGAACAGTGGCGGTTCACCGGGACGCCCATCGTCGAGGAACCGACCGACGACGGCCGAAACGTGCTCGGGAGCGAGGACGCCTCCGACAGTAGCGCCAAGTTCGCATTGGAACGACTGGAGATGGACGAGGACGAACGAAGCGCCGTCCGCGCGGCCTTCGGCCTCCTCGTAACGGAGAACGAGGCGGACGCGGGCGAGATTCGAGAGCGAGTGTACCCCGACCACCCCGCGGGGTACGACTCCCCCGACGACTGGTGGGACGACTGCGTTCGAGACGCCTTCGAGTCGCTTCCCGGCGTCGAACGACGGGACGGAAGCGAGGAAATGTGGGAGTACCGCCAGACCGAATCCGGAACCGCGTCGAGTAATCCCGGCGCCGAGATGCCGGACGACACCTCCGCCCCCTCTGACGGGGATGGCAACTAACTCCGCCACCGCCGCACGGGCGGAGTTTCGGTCCGCCGTTCGAGAATACCTGCCCGGAACTTCGGAGGGGAAGTGCGGATTTTGTCCAGATAGATATGTTGAAGATCGCTATCGATACCACCCTGTTCGGAACCTGTGCCGTCATCAGTCGAAAGATAGAAAGGGGGATTTGAACCGATAGAAGGCACGATCTCCGTCTTTCGATCCGGTGATAACGAGAAACGATCGGCGTTTCCAAGAAATATCGTAGTCTGATAATCTCTTCCGCCTTCCGACGGAAAACGGACAAAAATAAGAAAATATCAGGCCACATCCACTATATATACCGAGAGTTCGAGGGTATTTTCCAGCTATTCGTTAAAGAGATCCGTAGCCAACCACGGCCCATTTTTGTATAAGTAATTGTATTAATTTTCCCGGTATCGTCGGAGTGCTCCTTCGGGGCGTCATCCGACGGAGTACACGACTCCCGGAAGTGAGGAGGGGAGAGGGAACCGTCAAGGCGTGTCGAGAACTCTCCGGCGTGAATCACCATCGAAGACCATTACAGCCATAGTTGCGTAATGCAATGCGGGCCGGTCGGAAAACGGTGCCGTTCAACCAAATTGGAAGCACCGCCTCGAAGTTTCGTATCTCGTGAACGTAGGGGAGGAGCGTCAGTAGTGAGCGTATCGGAGTTCGATGACGTTGGCGGTGCTCTTGACCGCGTCGGCCAACTCCGACATCTTCTCCGGGGAGCGAACGCGGTTCACGGGACCGGAGACGGAGACTGCGCTTATCACCTCGCCCGTGCTCTGGTTCATGATGGGAACGCCGATGGTGAGGACGCCCTTCCGGCGGTCCTGGTCTTCGACGGAGTAGCCCCGTTCGCGGGTGGTTTCGAGTTCCTCGTACAGTTCCTCGCGCGTGGTGATGGTGTGTTCGTTGGCGCGCGGGAGTCCGTGTTCGTCGATGACGTCGTCTACTCGCTCCCGGGGGTAGTGCGCCAGCATCGCCTTCCCGAGGGCGGTCCAGTGCATGTTGGTGTACTCGCCGATGGGGGCGTTGTCGTGGATGGCGTCGGCCACCTCCGACTTGTAGAGGAGGACGCGGAGACCGTTCTCCTCGATACCGAGGTTCGCCACTTCGCCCGTCTCTCTGGCGAGCTTATCGACTTCCAACTTGGCGGCGCGGTACAGTCTCGACCGGTTCCGAACGACGCCCCCGTACTCCAGAAACCGAAAGCCCAGTCGGTAGGAGTCGCCCTCGCGGACGACGAGGTCGAGGCGTTCGAGCGTCTTCAGGTAGATGTGGACCGTGCTCTTGGGGATGTCGAGTGCGTCGGCCGTCTCGGTCACGCCCGCACGCTCGGCCGATTCGAGGAAGTCAACTATCTCGAACGCGCGTTCAATAGAGCTGATCGTGTCTCCCGATCCCGATTCAACGTCTTTTCTCGACATAGGAGTTTATCGCCCGTCGAGCGACTTAAAGTCGAGGGCGAGGGGGAGACGACTCTCGTTCGAGACTGTTGAACGGGCGGATCGCGAGAAAATTCGGGGCGAGAACGGCGGCGGCGTTACGGGAGGACGAGGTTTTCGAGTTCGTCCACGCCGCCTTCGTCGAGGATTTCGACGTTCCGGGCGACGATGTCCGCGAGGCGACTCCAGTGGGCGGGGCTGTGGCCCGCGTTGTGGGGGGTGATGGTGACGTTCTCGAACTCCCAGAGGACGTGTTCCGGCGGAAGCGGTTCGGGGTCGGTCACGTCCAGCGACGCGCTCGATATCCGGTTGTTCTGAATCGCCGCGACCAACGCGTCGGTGTCGAGTATCGGTCCCCGGCCCACGTTAGTGACCGTGGCGTGCGGCGGGAGCGTCTCGAACTCCGCCGCGCCGACGAGGCCCCGAGTCGTGTCGGTGAGGGGCGCGGCGACGACGAGGTGGTCGGTCCGGGCGAGGGCGTCGTGGAAGTCGTCGGCGTCGAAGCCGAGCACTTCGTCCGTCGGTCCGCCCTTCTCGGGGGTGTAGCGGACGCCGATGGTATCGACGCCGAACCCCTCCAGTCGCTCGACGACGGCCCGTCCGATGGCCCCGAGGCCGACGACGGTGACGGTGCTTCCCTGTAGTTCGCCCGCCTGATAGTGCCGCCACTCGTGACGCTGTTCGCGCCGCCACCCCTCTCGGAGGCGGCGCGTCGAGGTGAGGATGTAGCCGAGTACCTGCTCTGCGATGTTCGGGGCGTGAATGCCCGACGCGTTCGTGACCGCGACGTCCATGTCGGAGAACGTGTCGAGCGGGAGATGGCCGTACCCGGCGGCGATACCGGCGAACAACCGGAGGTTCTCCGCCTTCGCTAACAGATCCTCCTCGATTTCGACGCTCGAAACGACCCTCGCCTCGCGAATCAGTTCGCGTTCCTCGCGCGGGGTTCGGGCGAGTTCGACCGAGTGGTTCGGGAGTCTGTCGCGGAGTTCGCTGGCGTATTCTTCGGCGGGGAGTCCGTGCGTTCCTTGTCGTAAGACGACCACGTCTGGGTTTCCGGTCATGTGGATGACTACCTCTCGGACCGAGAGTGCGACCTGCTATCGGACATCTCGGCCGGGTAATAGATTCCGACTGGTCCGTATATACAATCGTTTACAGGACAGTATTACCTCGAAGTCGATTTTCGGAGGAGAGTACCTCTCCCGCCCGCTTGGCGGCCGTACGCGCGGGGGAGTGCGGCCCGAAACCGCGCATCGTCGTTCACGAACCTAAATTATATATAGTGCGAGTTCATTGGCATGAATGGTAATGGCAAGCAATCACCAGCGGAGAGAATTTATCAAAGCAGCAGCGCTCGGCGGCGTCGCGGCGTCCGCCGGATGTCTCAGCAGCGTCACCGGCGGTGGCGGAAGCGATTCGTCGGGGTCCGGCGGCGGCGGCGGGGGCGGCGACGGAAACACCATCGAGTACTGGGAGTACTTCCACTCGCAGTCGCAGGTCGCAGAGAAGTTGATGCAGTCGTCCGTCGAGGAGTTCCAGAACAACCACGACGCCAAGATGAAGATGAACTGGGCGAGTTGGGACGACATCAACGGCGGCAAGTGGAAGAACAACATCCAGAACGGCAACCGTCCGGTCATCTACGACTCGACGAACTCGCTGGACGGGCAGTTCATCGAACCGGGCTGGGTGAAGCCGGTGAGCGAGTACAAGGACCGGCTGAACGACGACGCCCTCAAGAACATCGAGTGGGCCATGCAGATGGCCCAGAGCTGTTACCGCGGGTTCGACGAGAACCTCTACGAGGTTCCCATCGGACTGGAGGTGGGGTCGCCGTTCATCGCTCGGGCCGACCACTTCGAG
The DNA here is from genome assembly GCF_055398025.1 of Halopelagius fulvigenes. Taxonomy (NCBI): domain Archaea; kingdom Methanobacteriati; phylum Methanobacteriota; class Halobacteria; order Halobacteriales; family Haloferacaceae; genus Halopelagius; species Halopelagius fulvigenes. The sequence continues at coordinate 5,526 of NZ_AP043844.1, forward strand.
AAGGCCGGTCTGTCCATCGAGGAGGACTTCCCGCCGAAGGACTACCAGCATCTGATCGAAGTCGCCACGCAGTTACAGGAGAACGGTCCCGGCGACTACGGGTTCCAGATTTACGGCGCGCAAGGCGACGTGACCGACGAGGCGCTCGTCACCTGGACCGCATCCGAGGGCGGGTACGAGGGGATGTACCTCGACGAAGAGTGGTCGGACGTGAAGTACGACTCCGACGTCTGGAAGACCGCCACGAAGCAGTACGTGGACCTCTACCGAAAACACGGCCTCTCCTCGGACAAAGCCCCGACGGCCTCTAACGAGGGCGTCGCTCAGATGCTCATCCAAGGAGACGTGAGCATGTACCAAGGAAGCACGAAGGACCTCGGCCTGTTCCGGAGTCGCGCCGAGGACATGCTCAAAGACGGCACCATCGTCTTCGGTCCGTCGTGGGAGGGAGGCGCCGGCAACCGCGGGGAGTTCTTCACCCAGTGCATCGCGCTCATGCGGAAGCCCGACGGCGTCTCCCAGGACGTCTGGAACCAGCGCGAGGAGCTGGCCATCCAGTGGATAAACAAGGTGCTCTCGAAGGAGTTCCAAAAGCAGGTTCCGTCGTCGCTGGCGACGCTCCCGGTCCGGAAGGACGTCTGGAAGGGTCTGCACGAGAAACCGGCGCTCTCGGAGAGCAACTACATGAGCACCCTCGAGACGATGGCCGACGGGATGGAACACGGCTGGTCCAGCCACCCGAAGATGAACGCCATCCAGTACAACATCGCCGGTCCGCTGTTCCAGGAGGCCGTGCGCGGACAGATAGCGCCCGAAGAGGCCTGCACCCGGGCCGCAGAACAGATACGGAACCAGATAGAGCTCTGAGATGTCCATCCAGAACCGCTTCGGCTTCGGAGACCGGACCGAAAGCTACCGTCAGACCCTCTCGGAGAACTGGTTCTCGTACCTGCTGATACTGCCGGTGCTCGCGTTCTTGGTCCTCCTCATGTGGCTCCCGTTCGCGCAGGGGGTGTTCATGAGCTTCCACGACTGGCCCTTCGGCGGCGAACCGACGTGGGTCGGCTTAGGGAACTACGAGTTCCTGTTCAGTTGGGAGCCGTTCTACACGTCGCTGAAGGCGACGCTTCTGTTCTCGCTCACGACGGCGTTCCAACTCGGCATCGCCCTCGTGGCGGCGTTGGCCGTGCGCGAAATCCGCCGCGGGAAGAGCCTCGTCACCGGGGCGTTCCTCCTCTCGTACACGGTGCCGCCGCTGGTTACCGGGACCATCTGGGCGTACCTGCTGCAACCCGACCTCGGTCCCCTCTTCGGGTACCTCACGCAGTGGGGTATCCTCGAAGAGACCGTCTACTGGGGGAGTCAAGGCGACGCCGCCCTCGGCGTCGTCGTGTTCGTGACGACGTGGACGTTCTGGCCGTTCATGTTCCTCATCATCTCCGCCAGTCTGGAGAGCATCCCGGAGGAGATGTACGAGAGCGCGCGGATGTACGGCGCGAACCGCGTCCAGACGTTCCTCCGCGTGACGCTCCCGCAGCTGAAGAGCGCCATCTTGGTCGCGCTGAGCATCCGCATCATCTGGAACATGACGAAGATATCGCAGGTGCTGCAGCTGACGAACGGCGGACCCGGATACGACACGTCGATTCTGGCGGTGCTCCTGTACAGGTTCGCATACGGGCAGGGCCGGATGGGCGTCTCGTACGCCGTCGGCGTCATTCTGCTCCTCCTGACCATCGGATTCGTGTTCGTGTTCATCCGCGAGTTCGAGCGAACGAGCGAGGGACCCGAATAATGAGTACGCAAGAGTTCGACGTGATGGGCGTGACGCTGAAGGCGGCCACGTACGGGATCATCTCGTTCCTCGTGCTGTTCAACCTCACCGTGTTGGTGTTCATCTTCTCGGTGTCGTTCATGCCGCCGACGGAGTTCTTCGGCGACCCGCACATCATCCCGAAGGAACCGACCTTGGAGGCGTGGACCAGCGGGTTCGCGGAACTGCGCGACAACCTCGTGAACAGCTTCCTCATCGGCCTCGGGACGACCATCGTCGCGTTGGCCATCTCCATCCCGGGCGCGTACGCGTTCGCCCGCAAGGAGTTCTACGGCAAGAAGCTGGGCTTCTACGCCATCATCTCGGCGATGATGTTCCCGTACATCCTGCTCGTCATCCCCATCATGGACCTCTGGAACGACCTCGGGTTGTACAACACCATTCCCGGGATGATACTCGCCTACCAGGTGTTCGTCACCCCCTTCGCCATCTGGATTCTCCGGGACTTCTTCGCGAAGCTGCCGAAGGACATTGAGGAGGCCGCTCAGGTGTACGGCTGCACGCAGTTCACGGCGTTCCTTCGGGTCATCCTCCCGTTGGCGACGCCGGGCATCGTCGCCGTCGGCTTCCTCGCGTTCCTCACCGGGTGGAACGACTTCCTGTTCGCCAACCTGCTGACCACCGGGACCGGCCCGGTTCCGGCGGTGCCGGTGCTGTACGGCACCATCGGCGGCGGGTCGGGCGAACGCGTCTACTGGGGGAAGCTGATGGCGGAGACGCTCATCATCGGCACGCCGCCGACGATACTGTACCTCGTGGCGCGGAACTACCTCGAAAACGCATTCACGGTGTAACACAATGACCGCACTAGAAGACGTAGACGGTTCGGACGAACGGACGACGGAACAGCCGACGGACTCGGACGCCGCCCCGCCGGGGGCGGGCGATACCGAGGGGCAGATTCGCATCGAGAACCTGCGAAAGACGTTCGACAACGGCGAAATCATCGCCTGCGACGACGTGAACATCAAGACGGAGGGCGGCGAGTTCGTCGTTCTCGTCGGCCCCTCGGGGTGCGGGAAGACGACGACGCTTCGGTGCATCGCCGGGTTGGAGGAACCCGACGAGGGTAAGATACTCGTGGACGGCGAGGACGTCACGGGGAAGAAGTCGAAAGACAGGGACCTCGCGTTCGTCTTCCAGAGCATCGCCCTGTTCCCGCACATGACCGTGCGGAAGAACATGCGCTTCGGCCTCGACATGAAGACCGACCTCCCGAAGTCGGAGAAGAACCAGCGAGTCGAGGAGGCGGCGGAAACGCTCGGAATCGAGGAGACGCTCGACCGAAAGCCGTCGGCGCTCTCGGGCGGGCAACAGCAACGCGTCTCCCTCGGGCGCGCGATGGTGATGGAACCCGCCGCCTTCTTGCTTGACGAACCGTTCTCGGCGCTGGACGCGAACCTGCGCGACCACATGCGCGTCGAGGTCAAGAAGATTCAGCGGCGACTCGACACCGCGATGGTGTTCGTCACGCACGACCAGGAGGAGGCGATGACCCTCGGCGACAAGATAGTCGTGATGGACGACGGGTACGTCCAACAGATAGGAACCCCCTACGACATCTACAACGAACCCAAGAACCGCTTCGTCGCCGACTTCATCGGGTCGCCGTCGCCGAACCTCATCGACTGTACTGTCGAGGAGACGTCCGAGGGCGTCGCGTTCGTGAGCGACTTCTGCACGATACCTGCGACGGACGAACAGGCCGAGGCGGTCCGGGAACGGGGAGACGAAACTGTCGTCTACGGCGTGCGCCCGGAGTACCTGAACATCCGCGAGGAGGGCGGGCACTTCGTGGCCCAACTCGACGTCATCGAACCCCTCGGCGACAGGGACGCCGTCCACATCTCCTCGGGCGGCACCCCCCTGTCTGCGGTGACGCCGCAGGGGGAGGTTTCGAAGGACAGAGAGACCGTGAACGTGCAGATACGGACGGACGAATCGTGGCTGTTCGACGAGGAAGGCGACCGAATCGTCTGACGGCCGCGAGGCCGCCTTCACCACCAAAGGCTAAGCGAGTCGAACGCGAACCGACGCCGAACGGAGACTTTCGATGACACGATACGAAACGGCGTTACGGGCGGCGCGGGAAGGGTCCGAAGTCGCACACGACCTGTTCCGCACCGACCTGGACATAGAGACCAAGAGCTCGAAGATGGACTTCGTGACCCGCGCGGACACCGAAACCCAGCGTCGGGTCATCTCGGTCGTCCGCGATGAGTACCCCGACGCCACTATCGTCGGCGAGGAGGAAGACGAGTTGAAGTCCGTCCCCGAGGACGGGAACGCGTGGGTCGTAGACCCCATCGACGGCACGACCAACTTCGTCCGCGAGACGCAACTGTGGACGACCACCGTCGCGACGGTCCGGGACCACGAAACCGTCGCGGCGGTGACCGTCGCGCCCGCACTCGGCGACACGTACGCGGCGAACCCCGACAGCGTGACGCGGAACGGAGCACCGATGTCCGCGAGCTCTCGCACCGACTTAGCGGAGTTCAGCGTCGCGCCGATCCTGCGGTACGGCCCCGAACGCGACGACGAGTTCGGCGAACTGCTGGCCGGACTCATACGGAACTTCGGGGACCTGCGCCGGTTCGGGTGCGCGCAGGTGACCCTCGCGATGGTCGCCTGCGGAACCCTCGACGCGGCGATCTCCGCGCAACCGGAACCGAACCCGTGGGACACCGTCGCGGGCGTCTACCTCGTCCGTCGGGCGGGCGGGACGGTCACGGACGTGCACGGCGACCCGTGGGAACCCGGATGCGAGGGCGTCGTCGCGTCGAACGGCGAAGCCCACGACGAGGTTCTCGACAGGGTGAGCGAAGTAATACGGTAGAGCGACTGTACGCGGACTGCACACATCGGAGTTCGGCGGTCCGACGTTCGAGCGAAGTCGCCTCCCCGGATGGAAGATTTTACTACGCTCTGCGTGCCACCTACCGGTATGCCGATAGATTACTCGGAACTCTACGACCCGAACGCGGAGTACACGATGCGGGAACTGTCCGCCGAGACGATGGGCGTCACCGCCGAACGGGGCGGCGGCCGGGACGTCGAGATCACCGACGTCCAGACGACGATGATCGACGGCAACTTCCCGTGGACCCTCGTCCGAGTGTACACGGACGCAGGCGTCGTCGGCACCGGCGAAGCCTACTGGGGTGCCGGCGTCCCCGAACTCATCGAGCGAATGAAGCCGTTCGTCGTCGGCGAGAACCCCCTCGACATCGACCGTCTCTTCGAACACCTCGTCCAGAAGATGTCCGGCGAGGGATCCGTCGAGGGCGTCACCGTCACCGCCATCTCCGGCATCGAAATCGCCCTACACGACCTCGCGGGCAAGATTCTCGACATCCCCGCGTACCAACTGCTCGGCGGGAAGTACCGCGACAAGGTGCGCGTCTACTGCGACTGTCACACCGAACAGGAAGCCGACCCCGATGCCTGCGCCGACGAGGCCGAACGCGTCGTCGAAGAACTCGGCTACGACGCGCTTAAATTCGACCTCGACGTGCCGTCGGGCTTCGAAAAAGACCGCGCGAACCGCCACCTCCGCCCCGGCGAGGTCCGCCACAAGGCCGAGATCGTCGAGAAGGTGACCGAACGCGTGAAAGACCGCGCGGACGTGGCGTTCGACTGCCACTGGACGTTCTCGGCGAACTCCGCGCAACGCCTCGCGGCCGCCATCGAGGATTACGACGTCTGGTGGTTAGAGGACCCCGTGCCGCCGGAGAACCTCGAAGTCCAAGAGCAGGTCACGAAATCGACGACGACGCCTATCACGGTGGGCGAGAACCGCTACCGCGTCACCGAGGAACGTCGCCTCATCGAGAATCAGGCGGTCGACATCATCGCGCCGGACTTACCGAAGGTCGGCGGCATGCGTGAGACGCGGAAAATCGCGGACGTGGCGAACCAGTACTACATTCCGGTGGCGATGCACAACGTCTCCTCGCCCATCGCGACGATGGCCTCCGCGCACGTCGGCACGGCGATTCCGAACTCGCTGGCTGTTGAATATCACTCGTACGAACTCGGTTGGTGGAGCGACCTCGTAGAGGAGACGGTCATCGAGGACGGCTACATCGAGATTCCCGAGAAACCGGGCCTCGGCCTGACGCTCGACATGGACACGGTGGAAGAGCACATGGTCGCGGGTGAGACGTTGTTTGACGAGGCGTAAGCCGACGTCAAACCAGCAAATCTCTGATTTGCACTGTTCGACGAAGCGTAAGCGAAGTCGGGCCAGCGAATCTTCGATTCGCGCTGTTCGACGAGGCGTAAGCCGACGTCAAACCAGCGTATCTCCTTGACGGCGCACCGTCGCCCGCCGCATCGAACGAGTTTACGTCCAGAGGGGCGTGTTCAGACGATTAGTCAGTAGCGTATACCTCAGTCCAGAGATAAGCGATTCCGAGTAGCGAGTAGAATACCCCCAAACCGGTAGGTATCCATTCGCTTTGCACGGCAAAGAGAGACGCCTGCGCCAGTCCCGTCCCCACCATTGCTATCCCGATAATTGTCTTGAGTCGTCTGCGTTCCATACTTCGAACATGGCAAGCACTATTAATTTATTTTCTGTCTGTAACACCGAGCCCGAGAACATGGTGGGACCGGTACGCGTTCTGTATGCAGGTTAACTGAGCGGCTGATTCGCGGCGTCAGTGGCGAAAATAGGGTGTGTTCCGCGTCTAAACAAGGCCCGTTCAGAGCAGATAGTATTGTTCAGTAACAGCAATACGAACGAAGAGGACGGTTGCCGAGTTCGAAACGATCCACTCTATCTTCGATTTCAACTTCAAGCAATACGAGGCAGTAGGTCGGGCGTTTCCGCGGGTTCGGTAGTCGGTGCAGAGAACATGTGCATTCCTAGCGAGTCGCCAATATCCTCACACGATATTACAGCGAATTACTGCCTTTGAGGCGATATATCTCCAGTATCCTAATTCTCCGTCGAACGACGAGAAGCCGCACGGCGCGTACCGCCCGATTGTATGGTAGTTCGATATTCGTACAAGAGTCGAAGGAGAACGGACCGCTCATTCGGGAAGCGAGGAGAGGCGTCCGTCCGCGGGCGGACCGATTCGACGCCGGCGGCCGATCTGCCGCAGTTATCCGGACGAACGTCTATCTAACCCGCGTGAGAGAACAGTGACGATGGGAGAAATCAAGCGGATCTCGGTGTATCCGGTGAAGGGACTCGACGGACTCCGCCTCGACGCCGCGGAGGTGTTGGAGGGCGGAACGCTCGAATACGACCGCGAGTTCGCACTCTTCGACGCCGACGAGAGCGACTCGTCGGGCCACCCGACGCGGTCCGGTGACGCCGACGGCGACGTGATGAACGGGAAACGGACGGAACGCGTCCACGACGTCGATACGACGTTCGACGAGGAGACGGGGACGCTGACGGTGCGGACCGAAGACGGGGAGACCGGCGAATTCGACCTCGACGCCGAGAGCGGGCGGAAACGCGCGTCCGAGTGGTTCAGCGAGTTCTTCGGGGAGGAGTTGACGCTGAAGCGAGACCGGAGCTTGGGGTTCGTGGACCGCCGCGGGATGGGGCCGTCGGTCATCAGCACCGCGACCCTGCGGGAAGTCGCCTCGTGGTTCGACGGGACGACGGTGGAGGGGATGCGGCGCAGACTCCGAGCGAACGTCGAAGTTAGCGGCGTGCCGGCATTCTGGGAGGACCGGTTCGTCGGCCCCGACGCGCCGTCGTTCGTCGCCGGCGACGTTCGGTTCGACGGCGTCACGCCCTGCGGTCGGTGCGTCGTCCCGCAACGGGATCCCGACACCGGCGACTGGACGCCCGAGTTCCGCGAACGGTTCGTCGAACGGCGGCGAGAGACGTTCCCCGAGTGGGCCGACGAGGCGGCGTTCGACCACTTCTACACGCTGATGATACTCACGGACGTGCCCGAGGACCACCGCGGGGCGACGGTTCGCGTCGGCGACCCGGTTCGACTCGCCGAGGAGTGAAATCGGGCGCGGGCGTGCGACTCGCCCGAATCTATTTGCGACGGCGGCGCGTACACCCGCTATTCAGTACCCAGTCAGCCCTCCCGAGAGAGGCAGACGGCCGCGAAATCGATGATTCGGAATCGACGCCGTACGACGGAACGCGTGCGAGAATCGCGACCGCCACAGAACGCCGACAGGCGACGTTTTCCAAGGCGATGATAGACAACGACACGACTTCCGACGGTTCGAAGGCAGGGACCGCATCGGACGGCGACGACGGGCAGTGGCGCATCGTGCTCAACCCGGTGAGCGGGGCCGGCGACCACGGAGACGAGGTGCGTTCGCTCGCCGAAGAGTACGGATACGCCGTCAGGGAGACGGAAGAGGCGGGCGATGCGATGGCCCTCGCGGAGGAGGCCGCAGCGGAGGGCGTCCGGCGAGTCGCCGCGTGCGGCGGCGACGGGACGGTACACGAGGTCGTTCGCGGACTCGACCGGGCGGACGCGCTAGCGGACGTCACCTTCGGTGTCGTCCCCGGCGGGACGGGGAACAACTTCGCGGGGAACATCGGCGTGCGGGACGTCGAACACGCCTTCGAGGTTCTCGAAACCGGCGAACGCCGGCGTATCGACTTGGGCGTGGCCGACGGCGAACCGTTCGTCAACTCCTGCATCGCCGGCCTCACCTCGAAGACGAGTTCCGAGACCAGTCCGGAGTTGAAGGAACGCGTCGGCACCCTCGCATACGTCATCACCGGCATCCAACAGGCGGCGACGTTCGACCCGCTTCACGTCGCAATCGACATCGAAACCGGGCCGGAGATGGACCCGAAGACGTGGGAGGGCGACGCGCTCTGTCTCCTCGTCGGGAACGCGCGGCACTTTCCCCGCGGCGGCCAAGCGAACGTCGAGGACGGCCTGTTCGACGTGACCATCGTAGAGGAGATGCCGACGCCGGAGATGCTCAGGGAAGCGGCGGCCCAACGGTGGTTCGGACGGGAGACGGAGCACGTGACCCAACTCACCGCCGAGCGACTCGAAATCACCCACCAACAGGGGGAGGGCGTCGAGTTCAGTCTGGACGGAGAGATAAGCACCCACCGCCGCCTGAACCTCTCCGTTCGCCCGCGGGAGTTGACCGTCGCCGTCGGGCCGGAGTACGAACCCGTCCCCGAGACGGACTGAGTCCGGCGCTCGCTGAACGACGCTCTCACCGACGGAGTCGCGTTTTCCGATACTCGGCCGTCCGTATGGTCGTAACTGAGAGCGGATGGGACCAAGACGACTTCAGTGCTTAGAAGAGTGTGTTTGACGGAAGTTAATACTGATCAGTAATACTTCTCAGTAACACTGATTAGTAATACTACCGAGAGGACGAACGGAGTCTATCGAGAGAACGTCAAGAGTAGTTTCATTGCGTAGAACCGGCTGAACGCCCGCTCTCTCTCACCATCGGCCGCCCGCCGTTCGGCGATTTTGCGGGCAGTATTCAGGACTATGGCGAATGTTTATTATCATTCGAGAACGTTTCCAATACGCCCGATATGAGCGTCAAACGACACTACGAGCGCGAATTCGTTCGAACGTTCTTTACATCACCCACTGCGGTCGAAGGAGAGGACGACTCCGCGAAGATGGTGAAGAGCGCGGCCCAACTCCGCGGGATGCAGGCGCCGGACGTGTGGGTTCCGGACAACGAGGACGCGACGGCCCCCTCGATGCGCGACGAGGGCGTCGAGAACATCGTCGAAGTCGTCTCCGAACACGGAGCGGACTTCCCCGGCGAGATCCACCCCCGCGTCGTTTGGCACCGGGAGCGTCCCACCACCCGGTATCAGGGGTTCCAGCAGATGCTGGAGATAGCCGACCCCGACAACGGCGCCGTCGAGTACATCGACGGATTCGTCATCCCCGAGGTCGGCGACATAGACGACTGGAAGAAGGCCGACGAGTTCTTCACCATCATCGAGAACGAGCACGGACTCGAAGAGGGAAGCCTCTCGATGTCGGTTATCGTCGAGAGCGGCGAGGCCGAACTGGCCCTCGGTGACCTCCGCGAGGAGATGGGCAAGCCCTCTAACAACCTCGAACGCCTCTTCCTCCTCGTCGACGGCGAGGTCGACTACACGAAGGACATGCGCGCGATGACGCCCACCGGCGAACTGCCGCCGTGGCCCGAACTGCGGCACAACACCTCCCGAGGTGCCAGCGCCGCCGGCCTCATCGCGGTGGACGGCCCGTACGACGACATCCGCGACGTCGAGGGGTACCGAGAGCGAATGACCGAGAACCGGGCGAAGGGGATGACCGGCATCTGGTCTTTGACGCCCGGTCAGGTCGTCGAAGCGAACAAAGCGCCCCTGCCGCCGAAGACCGGCAGTTGGCTCCTGCAGGTCGGCGACCGCGAGATAGAGCTCGAATCGGAGGACGGACGCCAACGGTACGAGGGGAACGAAGTGAGCCTCGAAGAGACCGGCGACGGCGAGTACGTCCTGCGCGTCGGCGGCGACGAACAGCAACTCGACGAGGACGAACTGCGCGAGGAGTTGCTGGACATGACCGCCTACGTCCCGAGCATGGACGACATCGTCGACTCCATGGAGGAGTTCGAGGCGGCCAAGGAAGCCGGGAAGGGCGCAATCGCCATGACGCAGGCGACGACGCTCGCCATCGACGGCGTCGAAATCGACATCAGCAAGGACCGGATGTGGGACGAAGCCACCTATCAGGCCGCGCAGACGCCGATAACCCTGTTCCAAGACGTCTACGAGCACCGACCGGACCAACACGAGGAGTTAGAGGAGATGTACGGCGCGGACGTCGTCGAACGCGCGACGAACGTCGGTAACTGAGGAGCGACTTCGCTCCGCCGCGGTTTTTTCTTCTTTCTCGCCGTCCGGAAGTGTTCTACTGTAGCACGGCGGTCAAGAAGGCAGTCCCGGCGTTCAGTAAAGGCGTTGTATTCGCCGATGGCTTTCAGTCACATTTATGATGATAAGCAGAACGTAAATTATAGGTGACAGATGAAGCGTCTCCGCGCCGACAGTGGCTTGTTGTTACTGCAGCGAGTATATCAGGGTCAATACAGATCTACAGGGTAGCGACCGGCGAAGGAGGAGCCTTAGGAGTAATCGCTTTTATTGGGTGGCTGATCGTGGTTCTCGTTACAGGCTGGCAGCTTCGCCAATCGCCTCACTAATACACTCGCACGCTCTACCGAGCAGGTGATTCAGTCCATCTCGTTACGGACGGAATCTCGCGAGTAGGATTCGGATCGTATGCATCGAGGGTACCAGTTCAACTACTACGCCGTCGGGTCGCCGGGCGTCAGGAACGCCACCGCTTGCTCCGCGTGGTCACGACGTCAGTCCGCGGACTGTAGTAGAGTATCGGGTCACCGTCGGGGTGGTCGAACCCGTTCGCCTCGAACAGCGTGTTCTCCTCGACGGTCCACTCCGCATCGTAGAGCGGCCACCGTTCGTGGGAGATGTCCGTGTACCTAATCTGTCCGCTCATGTCCTGCGTGTACAGTCGCCGTCGTTCCGTCAGGAACTCGGTCAGCGACCCCGGTTCGGCCTTGAAGGCGTCGCCCGTCGGCCCGTAGGTGGCGAAGAACGTGACCGGCCGGTCGCCGGGGTGGCACCGCCGGTTCTCGAATCTGACGCGGCCGTCTTCGCCCCCCATCCGGATACGGGAGTAGTAGTACGGCAGGTGGTGCGTCAGGCGCGCGCCGACGGTTGCGAGGAGGCTACTCGCGTCGAGGTTGAAGAAGTAGACCCCCTGCTCGCCGTCGCAGGTGACGTACGTCCGGAGGTTCAACTCCGGCACCGGGATGCCCACCGACGCCGGGAGTCCCCGCGGGCGGACGTCGACGTTTCGGAAGGGGACGATGGAGAGCCACCCGGACCCGTCGAACTCCTGCACGGAGAGGGCGTCGGGGATGTGCGCGTCGATCACGTCCGCATCCACGCGCCAGTTCGCGAACAGGACGTGCTCCCACCCGAACGCTATCGGAATCATACCGACACGACGTGACGGCAGATTGTCAATGTATCCGCCGCGTACTCGTCACGTTGCGTACTCGTCACACCACCTACTCGTCGCGGACGACGAGAGTCCCGGCGGCGACGTCTCCCAGTCGGCGGCGGCCGTCCGTCACCGCCATCGCGACGAACGCGAGGAGGTAGCCCGCGGGGAGCCAATCGACGAACCGAAACAGCGTCCGAATCGTCGCCGCGGCGTACGTGCAGTCGCCGCCGTCCGCCGAGACGACGGCGATGCCGAACGCGCGCTTGCCGACGGTGCGTCCGAACGCGCCTTCGAGGACGATATGATACGGGAGGCCGACGACGGCGGTGAGCGCCGCCGTCGCCGCGAGGCGACGCCCCCGAGAACGAACGAGGCGTCCCGTGACGGCGAAGAGAGCGCAGACGAGGACGACGGCGTCCGCGAGGAATGCGAGTATCCGCCGGACGACGAGGCCGTCGTTTGTCCGCGACATCGTAGCCGTCGGTTCGCGACGCTGGCACTTCGGCTCTTTCGCCGCCGACCGGACGGTCCGCCCGTCCGAAACGAGTCGTCGTGTGCAGTCCGCTCTCCGCCCGCCGTCTCCGATCGACGGCGGGGCGAGCGTTTTCACCGTAGACGCCGTAGCGATAGTATGCGACGGCGGAGATTCCTCGCGGGCAGCGTCGGAGTCGCGGGACTCTCCGGGTGCGCGGGGTCGCCCCCGGACGGATTCGACGGAGGGCCGACCGAGACGTATCGGAATCCGGTGTTCGAGCGGGTGTTCCCGGACCCGTCGGTGGTGCGCGCCGCGGACGGCACGTTCTACGCCTACGGAACGGAGGAGGACGGCGAGCGATTTCGGCGCGTTCCGATAGTCGAGTCGGAGGATCTGGTGAACTGGACGCGCGCCGGGGAGGCGTTCGAGTCGAAACCCGACTGGAGGGACGGCGCGTACCTGTGGGCGCCGGACGTGGTCCGGATGAACGGGACGTACTACCTCTACTACTCGTACGCCGACTGGGGAGACGAGAACCCCGGTATCGGCGTCGCGACCGGCGACGACCCCGCCGGACCGTTCACCGACCGGGGGAAACTCTTTCGCGGCGACGAGATCGGCGTGGAGAACTCCATCGACCCGATGGTCTTCCTCCGCGACGGCGCGCCGTACCTCTTCTGGGGGAGTCGCCGGGGAATCTACGCGATAGCGTTGCGTTCGGACGGGTTGGACACGAGGGGAGAGAAGACGCGCATCGCCGGCGACCACTACGAGGGAGCCTACGTCGTCGAACGGGGCGGTCGGTACTACTTCTTCGGGTCAGTCGGCACCTGCTGCGAGGGGATGTCGAGTACGTACCACGTCCGCGCCGGCCGTTCGGACTCGTTGCTCGGCCCCTACGAGGGCGCGGACGGAAACGACCTCCGGGAGGCGAAAGGCCCCGTCGTCGTCGAAGGCGGGAACGGGTTCGTCGGACCCGGTCACAACGCCGTCGTCACCGACGACGCCGGCGACGACTGGTTGCTCTACCACGCCTACGAGGAGGGAGAAGGGTACGTAGAGGAGACGCCGCGACGCATCCTCATGGTAGACTGCATCGACTGGAGTGACGGGTGGCCGACGGTGGAGGGGAAGACGCCGAGTCGGGCGGCGCGCGTTCCGAGAATCGACTGACTACGGTCGGAGACTCACTCCGTCTCGTGCGGCGTCGGCGCGGCGAACTGCCCGCCCTCGAACGCTATCGGTTCGGGTTCTCTCAGCACGCGCAGGTCGTCCCTGTCGCGGGCTTCCTCGACGAGCGCTTTCGAGGCGTACAGCCGGTCCAGACGCATCGTGTCGGTCGCCCTGAGGACGCGCGCGTCGTCCGGGCCGACGACGCCCAGCGTCGAAAGCGCGGCCACGAGGCCGGCGCGGTCGGTTTCGACCACCGGCGGGAGTCGGACGCCCCGGGTCGTACTGGCCGTGATGGCGTTTATCAGCGTCGTCGAACTGTCGAGGTCGGCGGCGATGTCGCGGTGGACGAAGTCGGCGGAGCCCATCCCCATGGCGTTCCCGTGCGTCGTCTCCGTGAGACTCCGGGCGTAGATTCGCTTTATCTCCGGCTCCTCCGGCCCCGGTTCGTTGATGGCGAACGGCCGGCGGCCGATGACGTTCGTGTCCATCCCCTGTCCGCTGACGTCCTTCCCCTGTCGGTCCACGACGAGTACGTCCAGTTTCTCGTACGGAACCTTCGGCATGATGTCGTACGCCGTCTCCAACAGTTCGGCCTCCCGGTCGAGGAACCCCGCGGGCGGGACGCCCTCGATGTGGTCCGTGTCGTCGTGTTGGTCCTCGACGATGGCGACGCCGCCGACGACCGGGAGTTCCTCCAGTAACTGCCCCGTAATCTCGGGGATCATGTTCCGGAAACTCCAATCGACGGCCCACTCGTGGGCGATTTTGGCACCTCGTTGCTTCCCCATGCCGATGACGAGCATCTTCGAGAGGCCGCTTTCCACCGTTCCGTCGAAGTCCGTGTGCGGCTTGACCCGGTTGACCGGGAGAATCGCGTCGGCGGCGGCCGCGTTCGCGTCGGCCACGACGGGCACGTCGCGTTCCGGCGTCGTCCCTATCTGGACGACGTCCATGCTCGACCGGATTTCGCAGCCGATAGTCTGCTCGTCGACGCCCAGTTCCGCCAGCATCTCCTCCTGTCCTTCCGCCGTCGCACCGCCGTGACTCCCCATCGCCGGGAAGACGAACGGGTCGTACCCCCTCGATTGGAGTTCCTCGACCACGCCGCCGACGATAGTCGAGAGGTTCGCGATGCCGCGACTGCCCGCCCCGACGGCCACTTCGCCGCCGTCGGGAATCCGGTCGAGCGGAAGGTCAGAGACGGCGTCGGCCGCCCGCCGCGCGATTTCGTCGGGCGGAATCGGGTCCGTCTCCCACACCTGCTGTACGAGTCCCATCTCCGGTAACTCTACCTCGCCGCAGGCTTCGAGGACGGTTTCCTCGGCGACGACGAGGTCGGATAGCGTCTCCATACCCGAACCGAGTAGGTCATTCGGCATAAACATGAATGACCGTGTGAGAACAGAGAGCGACGGAGAGGCTCGAAGCGGTCCGTGAATCCCTCGTCGCCATACGTCTCTCGCCGCCAGGTCCGACATACCCCACGAGAGACGGAAGCGGCGTCGGGCCGCCAGTCGAACGGTCAACCCGATTACACGCCGCGGAACGTTTTTGTACGGATGGGGCGACAGATTCGCTGAATGTCCCTCCTGTTCGAGAAGGCGGTGGCCGCGTTCGACGCCGATTCCGCGTCACTCGCCGCGCGGAGCGACGCCGGGCCGTCCGACGCCGCCTTCGACGTTCCCACGACGACGGTCACGGAGTTCGCCGCCGCGCACGCGGAACTGGCGCACCCGGACCGCAACGAGTGGACGCGTCTCCCGCTTCACGAACCCGACTCGGCCGCCCTGACGGGCGAGTACGTCGTCTACTCGGAGGGGTTGACCGACGAGGGAATGTTCGTCTACTACGACGCCGACGCCGATAGCCGCAAGCGAATCTTCCGGGAGGCGTTCGAGGCGTCGTCGCTCTGCGCGCAGATTCGGTTCTGGCACTCGGACTTCGTGCCCGAGGAACGCGCCTCGGTCGGATCGTTCCTCGCGCCGAAACGCCGCGGATACGGCGCGATTCTCCTGTTGAATCCCGTCCCGTTCGACCGCGAGCGAGAGGCCATCGACAGCGTCGAGTCTCGGTCGTCGCTCGCGGACGCACTCACCGGTCGCCGCAGACTCACCTTCGGAAGCGACCGCGCGGCGACGAGTTCCACCCACGACGTCGAACTCAACCAAGAACAACAGGAAGCCGTCGAACACGCGCTTCTCGCGGACGATGTCTGTTGCATCCACGGCCCGCCGGGGACGGGCAAGACGAGAACGCTCGTCGAAATCGTCCGCCGCGCGGCCCAGAGCGGTCGATCCGTCCTCGTCTGCGCGGACTCGAATCAGGCTGTCGACAACCTCGTCGTCGGCGCGTCGACCGAATCCGAGGCCGACGAACGGTCGCTTCACGCGTACGCGCAACACGGCGCGGCGGAGTTCGTCCTCGCCAGACGGAACTACCGCCGGTCCTCGCGGTCACTCGTCCGCGACGCCTACGGGACGACGCGGCCCGAGGACGCCGACGTGATCGCCTCCACCAACGGGAGTGCGGCGGCGCTTCCCCCGCGGTTCGACCTCGTGGTGATGGACGAGGCGACGCAGGCGACGTATACCTCCGCGTGCGTTCCGCTCTCGAAGGGCGAGACGCTGGTCCTCGCGGGCGACCACAGGCAACTGCCGCCGTACAGCGCGTCCGACTCCCCGCCCGAGTCCGCAGGCGGACTCTCTATTTTCGAGCACGTGTACGCCGAGGGCGGCGTCTACGAAGGCGTCGGCGTCCAACTCCGGACGCAGTACCGGATGCACCGCGACGTCGTTCACTTCCCGAACCGCCGGTTCTACGGACGGACGCTCAGGAACGGCCGCGACGTCTCCGCCGTCGAGGGACTCGACGCCCTCCGGGGGTTCCACGTCGTCGGCGAGGAACGACGCGCGGGTAACTCGTACGTCAACGAGACGGAGGCGCGACTCGTGACCTACCTCGCGAGCGAAGTCGTCTCGGACGCGTCGAACGGCGTCGGTCCCGGCGATATCGGCGTCATCACGCCCTACAGCGCGCAGGTGGACGTGATTCGGGATTCGCTGCGCGAACGCGTCTCGGGCGGCGGGCGCATCACCGTCGATACGGTGGACTCCTTCCAAGGGAGCGAACGGGACGCGGTGTTTCTCTCCCTCGTCAGGAGCAACGAGGCGGGCCGCGTCGGGTTCATGGGCCGCCGACCCGACGGGCCGCGCCGACTCAACGTCGCGTTGGCGCGGGCGGGGAAACACTGCAGCGTCGTCGCGAACTGGAACGTCTTCCGCGGGCGAGACGCCGACCACGAGTGCACCGACCTGTACGACGACTTCCATTCGTTCCTCGACGACACCGGTCGGCTGAAACGCGTCGAACCGGAGTTCATCCCCGTCTGAGAGGAAGGGAGAGACCCTCTGAGAGGGAGCGTGGAGGTGCCGTCCGAGAGAGTCTGAGCGGTAGTTGGTGATACGGTTTCTTTATTTGGGGGCGGACACGAAGACGAATCAATCGAACTGCGAAGTCGATGTGCCTACTCTGCAGTAGAGTAAACCTCAGCCCGGAGATAATATATCCCACAGATGGCATAGAGCACGCCCCCGAATGAGAATATCCACTCATCTGCCATGGCAAAGGAAACCGCTTGGATAAGACCGAGGGCAACCAATGCCAGTCCGATGAGCGCGTTGAGTCGTCTTCTCTCCATACTGGTTGATATAATTACAGTTTTGTAAATACATCACTGTCCTGAGCGATGTGTGCTTGGCCTGTATGTAGCGATTGTTTCGGAATTGATTCTAAATAAAGAAATCGCAGTACCACCTACTGTAACGGAGTTCGCGGGTCCGCGTCCGCGATTACTGTCCGGGTTGTCGCTCCTCGTACGGTTGGATGACGACGAACCCGTCCTCCTCGGCGAAGTGGAGTTGGTACGTCTCGCCGGAGGACCGACCGAGGACGCTCTTGATGTTGATGTCGCGCTTCGAGGAGGGCGAGACGTTGCTACTCCACGCGACGGTGGCGTTGGGGTCGGTGCTGACGGGCGTCGGGACGACGAGCGGTTTTCCGTGGGTGGTGATGGCGACGTGCCCCGGTCCGCGGAGGAAGACGTTGAACAGTCCGCCGGTGGACGCGCCGGCGATGCTGCTGAGCATCTTGATGTCCCAGTCGACGCTCTCCTCGAAGGCGAGCACGTCGTTGCCGTTGACGCTTATCTCGTCGTCCGCGTCGAGTTCCAGGATCTGGACTTCCTTCCCTTGGTCGGCGAGGTAGAGGTGACCCGTGCCCGTCGCCTGCATCATCACCGCCCCCTCTCCGGTGGCTTTCTTCTTCAGCATCCCCGTCAGTCCGCCGGAGGACTTCCGCTCGAAGGAGATGTCGCCGGTGTAGCCGGTCATCGACCCTGCCTTCGCCAGGACACTCCCGTCTAAGTCGATATCCAGCATCTTCGAGTTCTCCAGCTCGAAGGTCTGTCCGGTCTCTGTCGGTGCGTGCGAGTTGACGAATTCGTCTATGTTCATCGTGGGGGCTCCGAGTCGCGCGGGGCGACTACGTCTAGAAGAATGTCACTCTGACAAGATAAATATGCGCTCTCGGGTTCGACGACTGTGAGCGAAGTCGGGAGTCGGAGAGGAGAGAGGAAAGAGAGACAGGAGAAGGTGGGAAGGTGAGATGAGAGAGAGAGGAGATGGAGGGAGGAAAGAGAGAGGAGAAGGAGGGAAGAAAGAGAGAGGAGAAGGAGGGAAGAAAGAGAGTTGAGAGACAGAGAAGAGGGGAGGAGGAGGGGAGGGGGAGACACCCCTCGTTCAGAGTGAAAACGCCCGGTGAGGTGGGGGTACGTCGGGAACGGAGCGGTGTGCCGAAGCGCCGTTCGACTACCGACTCGTCCCGAGCGTCGATTGAGAGCCGTTTCGGTTCCCCTCCATCGAGGAGAGGTCTTCGACGGTCGGCAGGTCGTCGAGGCTGGCGTCGCGGCGAACCGCCTTGACGATGTGGCGGGGGTCGGTGACGAGTCGGTGGAGGAGGTAACTCCCCTGCGACCGACCGCCGCCGGTCTTGTTCGACTCGATGACCCCGAGGAACGCCTGCTCTTTCAACTGCTTGTACAGGCCGTTCTCGGTGACGGGTTCGAAGCCCGCGACGTCGCACATCTGCTCGTAGCGTTCGTATATCTGCCGCGTCGAGTACGTCCCCTCGTCGCCGACGATGACGAGACTCGACAGGGCGTACAGCGCGAGTTTCGCGTGGATGGTACCGCCGCTCGTCAACTCTTCGACGCGGTTTATCTCGGCGATGTCCTGCGCCTGCCGGATGTGCTCTTTCGTGACCGTCGCGTCGTCGTTCCGCCGGGCGAGTTCGCCCGCCTCCTTCAGAATGTCGATGGCCTTCCGGGCGTCGCCGTGCTTCTTCGCCGCGAGGGCCGCACACAGTTGGATGGTACCGCTGGCGAGGACGCCCCGTTGGAAGGCGTCTTCGCGGTTGCGCATGATTTCGCGGAGTTGGTCAGCGTCGTAGGGGTGGAAGAACAGTTCCCGGTGACCGAAGCTGGAGTCGATTCGCTCGTCGAGGGACTCCCTGTACTGTATCTTGTTGCTGATGCCGACGACGCCGATGTAACTCTCCGTCTTGTTTGCCTCCCGCGCGCGGGACAGCTGCATCAGGATGTTCGAGTTGGTGAGTTTGTCTATCTCGTCGAGGATGACGACGAGGGCGTCGTAGTGGTCGTCGAGGATACGCCAGACGTGTCGGTAGTACTCCATCGTGCCGACGCCGCGCGTGGGTATCTCTCGGTCGTACTCCGTCGCTCGCTTCAGTTCCATGGCGAGTTGCCGGGTCGCTCTCGTCTCCGTGTCGGCCTCCGAGCAGTCTACGTAGACGACGCCGCAGGCGATGCCGTTCGCTTCGGCGGCGTTCTGCGCGCGACTGGCGACGTGACGGGAGACGAGGCTCTTTCCCGTCCCGGTCTTCCCGTATATCATCACGTTGTTCGGCGGGTCCCCGCGGACGATGGCCCCGATCTCGTCGGCGACGCTCTGTATCTCCTCGTCGCGGCCGACAATGCGGTTCTCCTCGGGGACGTGGCCGACGTGGAGGAGTTCCTTTCTCGCGAAGATGGGGTCCTGGTCGGCGAACAACGGGTCCCCCACCTCCTCTCCCTCCTCGTCTGACATACACCACCAACCACACTAGATAATAATAAACCTATGGGACCTCACTCAGAGTGATAGCGCTGTTCGAGAAGCCGTATCGAACGAGGTAATCGGACGGCGACGGTTTCTAACACGTCCTCTGCGGTCAGAGTGAACCTCCGTCGCCGTCTCGGTTCGTTCCCTCCTTTCTCTCCTCCTCTCTTTTTCTCTTCTAGCTTCTTCTCCCTCACTCTTTCCCCACCCCTCCCCCACCCCTCGTTCAGAGTGAAACGCCGACACGAGAGACTAGGGTCTCTCTCGACAACACCCCTTGTTCAGAGTGATAACTTCCCAGTATAACGTCTATAACGGAGGATATTTGGGAACTCGGGTTTTTGACGGGACGACTATCCCCCGTCAGCGTCGGTTCGTTTCGCCGCTCCGAACGCTCTCGGAAACCGTGGGTCACCCCCTCTCATCGTTTTCACTCTGAACGAGGGGTGGGGGTGTCCGCCGACTTTCACGACACACGATACCACATCACTCTCTTCCTCTCACGGGATCCTCTCTCCCGACTGTACCGGGCCGATACAGTCCGAACGAGGTCCCTGCAGAGCCGAACCGATACAGTCTGAACGAGGGGTGGGTGCGTTCCGAGAGATTCCCGTTCATCTCCCTTCTCGCCGGCCAAACTGCCGTCTTGAACTGGACACCACCATCTCTCCGGTCTCCCTCTCTTCCCTTTACACTCTGAACGAGGGGTCCCCCCCGAGTCGAGGGTGCCCGTTCGAATCCGTGAGTCTCCGCCGTTTTAACTCTGAACGAGGGGTGTCCGCCCGCGACCGACCGGTCGACTATACTGTCTCGTGAACGACCGGCCGCGCGAACTGTCGTCGCCTCGTGACGCTCCGTAGGATGATGTGACGCCGAACTCGACGTCACCGCGACGCCCGGGCGACACGGACCGCCGGTCGTCGAGAGGGCGTTGCCACCGGTGATGGGGAGCATGCTGGAGTTCAAGCCCGCGGGCGACGATGTGCTGTTCCGCCTCTACGTCACCGGGGACACCCTCGTGTACGACGAACTCGCGGAGATACCCGACCGCTTCCCCGACATCGATTTGGCGCTCCTGCACCTCGGCGGGACCAGAGTCCTCGGCGTTCTGCTGACGATGGACGCAGCACAGGGCGTCGAGGCCGTCGAGTTGTTCGACGCGGAGATGTCGATTCCGATCCACTACGACGACTACGAGGCGTTCCAATCGCCCCTCTCGGACTTCGTGGAGGCGGTCGACGAGGCGGGCCTCGAAGACAGGGTCGCGTACTTGGACCGCGGCGAAACGTACCAGTTCACGGTTCCGACCGACCGCCACCGGTGAAGGCTTTACTCGCCTCACCCATCGCCGATGGTTCCCCGCCCGACGACCGCGAACAGCCGTGGTCCTCATTTTGCTCTCGTGCGTAGGACAGCACGATGCCGCAGGACTCAGCGAAGGACGTCGATTCGACGGACGCGGAGCACCGCGAAGTCGGTGAGGGGTTGCTGGACGAGGACATGGGTCCGAGTTCGGCGGCGGCGCACCTCTACCGCGGCGAGATTCACCGCATGCGGTTCTGGCGCGAACGACTCGACCAGACGACGTACTGGGCGATAGTCGTGATAAGCGCGATACTGACGTGGGCGTTCTCCTCGCAGAGTCATCCCCACTACATCCTCCTTCTGGGCGTCGCGGCGTTGACCGTCTTCCTGTTCATCGAAGCCCGGCGGTACCGGGGCTACGACATCTGGCGCGGGCGCGTCCGAACGCTACAGAAGAACGTCTTCGCCTACGGACTCGACCCCTCGCAGGGACTCGAAGACCCGAAGTGGCGAAAGAGGCTGAGCAAGGACTACCGCCGCCCCGCTGTCAAAATCTCCACCGAAGAGGCGGTGGCGCACCGACTCCGTCGGGTCTACCTGCCGCTTTTGACGCTCACCGTCGGCGCGTGGGTCATCCGCGTGACGGCGTTCCAGAACCAGTCGTGGCCCGGAAGCGCCGCCATCGGACGAATTCCGGGCGTCTGGGTGAGCGTCGCCGTCGCCGCGTTCTACCTCGTCGCCCTCTGTGTCGGCCTCAGGCCGCGGACGTGGAAGTCGGAGGACGAACTCCACAACCAGAACGTCGGCAAGTTCCGGAGCGAGGAGTGACCGGCTACCGACTGGCCGTCTGCGCGTGGACCGGCCTTCGATGCACCGAACCCCGCTCTCGGTACTGTGAGGGCTTAGCCGAACTGCCATCCGAGTCCGTGCTACGAGCGAGGATTCCTCTCGTCGGCGACTTCTTCCCAAGTACCGCGTTCTGTGAGTTCTCTCCACGTTTACCCAACGATTTTATGTGGTAGTAACGGTAGTGCTATACTATCAGTGGCTACAATACTTTACTCAAATATTCACAACATAATGATTACAAACAAACAATCTATCTCTACGGACTTAAATATTCCGAGATGTCGATATCGGAGCATACATTGAGAGTTCGTCTGTCATTCACCAGTCACCGAATGTCCGACGGAGACGGCGCATTCAGTACGCGTCCGCCTTCGCCAGAACCTCGGCCCCGTCGATGTTCCAGTCGTCGAGATACTTCTCCTCGGCGGCGACGAGCTCCGCGAACAGTTCTCGCGCCTCCTCGGTCTGGAGAGTGCGAACCTGTGGGTCGAGGAGGAACCCGCGGAACGCGTGGTCGAGGTCGCCCGTTCGGGCGGCCTCGACGACCGTCTCTATCGTGTCGACGTGCGTCCGAATTAACGACCGGACCGGTCGGGGGAACCCGCCGGCGGACAGGGGTCGAATCTCGTTCGCTCCGACGAGCGCGTTGGTCTCGACGACCGCCCCGCGTTCGATGCCCTCGACCTGCCCGCGGTTGGGGACGTTGACGTTCGTGACGAACTCCGCTCCGCCCGAGAGGGCTTCGAGAACGTCGAGGAGCACCTCGCCCGAGGCTTCGAGCTCGAACCCCGTTTCGCCGGAGAGCCACGCTTCGACGTCCGTGGTCTGTTCGGACTCGGAGGGGGTCCAGTGTTTCGCGCGGAAGCCGCTCCCGGTGCGCTTGACGCCCCAGCGGTTGAGACCCTCCTTGCCGCCTTGGAGGAACCACGTGGCGTACTCGACGATGTGTCGGTCGCCCGCGAACGGGAGGAGGTCGAACTCGCGGTAGAGCTCCCATGAGACCTGCCACGGGTCGACGAAGGGGCTTTCGCCTTCGAGTTCGGCGGGGGAGAACGTCCGGTTCCCCTCCTCGCCGCGCGCCAACTCGTCGATGAGAGGCCAGAGGTCCACGCCTCGGCAGTACGCCTCGTCTATCCACGTGAAGTGGTTGATACCTTTGACGTTGACCGAGATGTCGCTTCGGTCGGCGTCCATCCCGAGATGCTCGGTGGCGAGTTTCGCGAGGCGGTCACGGCCGTGGAGCACCTCGTGACACATGCCGAACGCGTTGATGCCGGGGAACTCGTCGTACAGCGCTCGCGTGACGAAGTGGACGGGGTTGGTGAAGTTAAACACCCACGCGTCGGGGCAGTTCTCGCGGACGGCGGCCGCGAACTCCCGGTAGAGCGGTATCGTCCGCATCGCGCGGAAGATGCCGCCGGGACCGATAGTGGCGGCGACCGCGCCGTAGATGCCGTGTTCCTTCGGGATGTCAAGGTCGTGGACGAACGTCTCGGTGGGGTTGTACTGGGTCGACAGCAACACGACGTCGGCGCCGTCGAGTGCCCCGGCGAGGTCGTCGGTGGCCGTGTACTCCCACTCGGCGGTCGCCGCGTCGCGATCCTGCACCCAGTTTCCGAACTCGGCGTTTCGTGCCGCGCTCTCGATATCGACGTCGTACAGTCGGACGGTCCCGTCGAACTCTGAGAGAGCGAGATCCTGAACCAGGTCGGGAACCCACTGGCGACTTCCGCCGCCGACGTAGGCGACGGTGACGTCATCGTCGTTGAGGCGCTTCCCGGTCGTTGGTAACGAGTTCGAGGACGCTGTGCTCGGCTCTCTCGCAACGTGCTCCATAGCCAGCGACTGGTCCCAGCGTTACAAATGCGTATCGGAATCGTGTAACGGGGTGACGAACCTCACTCCCCGGCTGGTCGGTATCGGAAGCTCCGAAAACGGGCCGGCGTCTCGGCGGGCGACCCGTTCCCGGTGGCGTAGAGACCGATGAAAACACCGGTGAACCCGCCGGCGACTTCCGTCGAGAGATACTTGCTCCGCGCCGATCCCATCGAACGGCGTCGCCCGTCCGCGACCGCCGCGAACCGGTACTCGTGTCGGTCCGCTTCGACGGCGAGCGTAACCGGTCCAGCACCGAGGGTTGTCGTCGCTATCGTCTCCGTCGCGTCGCCGATACGGAGGCGGGTCAGCGCGATTCGGTCGCCGGTTCGCTCGGTCACGGCGAGATCGAAGTGGTGTTCCTCGTCGATACCGACGGTGAAACCCGCTTCCTCGTCGCCGGACGGATCGAAGTCCAGACGGGTCTCGGCCTGACAGTCGAACTGCTGTTGTCGGCGTCCGACGAACGTCGGACGCTTCTCGTCGAGCGTTTCGGGGCCGCCGCGGAGGACGAGTGTCCCGTCCTGAACCGCGTACCGGTCGCGGTGCGGGTTCCGGCGGTAGTTCCACTCGACGCCGAGCCCGTCGTCCGCGAACGCGTCTCGCGTCGCGGTCCACGACCGGCCGCCCGTCGCTTCCAACGCGGTGTCTGACCGCCGTACCAACCGTCCTAAGGGGTCGTCGCCGTTCACCACCGGCCATCCGTCCTCCCACCGAACGGGTGCTAGGAACGTCTCGCGACCGAGGTGGTGGTAGCCCGGATGGTCGCCGTGTTGCCGCACGCCGAGACAGATCGCCCACCACGTGCCGTCGTGGGCGCGGACGAAGTCGGCGTGACCGGTCGCTTGTATCGGATGGTGAATCTCGGCTCGGTGGCTCAGAACCGGGTTCTCGGGATTCTCCCGGAACGGGCCGGTTGGAGCGTCGGCCCGGGCGACCACCACCATGTGGCCGGTGTGAGTGCCGCCCTCTGCGAGGACGAGGTAGTAGGAACCGTCCACGGCGTAGAGGTGAGGTGCCTCGGTGAAGTCGCCCTCCGTCCCGGTCCAGAGCGTCCGACGCTCGTCCGTTTCGCCCGTCTCCACGTCCACCGTCGTCTGTTCGACGACGCTGTCGTGAGCGTACGTGAGGTAGGCGTCGTCACCGTCCCAAAACAGGTCCGGGTCGAAACCGGGGGCGTCTATCCACGTCGGGTCGGACCACTCGCCGCGCGGGTCGTCCGCCGTCACGACGAAGTGGCCGTCGCCGCCGACGTTCGTCGTCACGAGGTAGAACGTCCCGTCGCGGTGGCGAAGCGTCGGCGCGAAGATGCCCTCGGACGCGGACGCGTCCCGCACGGAAAGCTGTTCGTCGCGGGTCAGAGCGTATCCGATCGGCTCCCAGTCGACGAGGTTCCGACTGTGAAATAGGGGGACCCCGGGGAAGTACTCGAACGAACTCGTCGCGAGGTAGTAGTCGCGGCCGACGCGACAGACCGTCGGGTCCGGATAGCACCCCGGGAGAACTGGGTTCAAAAACTCCATGGGGGTGTGTCACATCCGGCGCACATCAGTTTTCCTCCGACGACGCGGGCGTCAGTTTTCGAGCGTGCGGGACCGGCGAACCGTCCGCGTCTCACGCTCCGTTCTCTGGAATAGAACGATTGTTGAGGCAAGATAGGCTCGGCTACTCGCGAACGCGGAACGCCCGGGCGGACCACCGAAAAGACGCTCACCTCGGCCAAACGCTGACGAGACGGACCTCTGCTTCGGCGACAAACCCAGCAAGCGGCTTTGAGAGGGGCGTGAACGGCGCTTACAGTGCCTAACGGCGCTTCGGGAGGTGGTTGCGTGCTGATGACCGGCGACGAACGCCGACCGGATCTGAAGGTCCTCGAGTCCGCGGGACGCGTCCGCAGGCCAACGGAGTTCTATCGATTTACGGACGCAGAGACCGTAGAGCCCGTTTTCTATCTCCGAAGGGGGGGGGGGAGGGCGTACGACATCTCTCGTCGCTGGATACCCGTTACATATCTAAAACTGTAACCCTCACCGGGCGCTCCCCGGACGAGAGTTCTAATATAGAGAACGTCGGTCTGAGCGGGGGAGAACTCGAACGCGGCAATAGCCAAAAATGGTACCGAGCAAGCTCCGTGAGAGGGCAGTGCTACTGGTCGCCAGACCCCCACCCGTACGCCTGCCATCCGCCGTCGGCGTGGAGAACCTCCCCGGTGACGAAGTTGTTCCGCCCGACGAGAAAGAGCGCACACTCGGCCATCTCCTCTACGCTACCGAACCGGTTCATCGGCGTCCGGTCGCGGATGTCGTCGTCGGTGTATCCGGCCGACCCCTGGGTCTGTTCGGTAATCTCCGTCCAGATGAACCCGGGTGCGAGGGCGTTGACGTGGATATCGTGTTCGGCCCACTCCACTGCGAGCGTCTGCGTGAGGTTGTTCACGCCGGCTTTCGCTGCGCAGTACGGCGACCGCTTCTGGAGGCCCCGACTACCCATCAGCGAGGAGATATTGAGAATCGCACCGCCTTTCTCCTGTTCCATCATCCGTCTGCCCGCGGCCTGACAGCCGATGAACGTGCCGACCAAGTCGACGTCGACGACTTTGCGCCACTCCTCGATGTCGAACTCGTGAGCCTCGCCGAGTATCGTGAGGCCAGCGTTGTTCACCATCACGTCCACGCTTCCGAAACGTTCGACGGTGGTCTCCACCAGCGCTTCCATCGCGCCCTCGTCCGTGACGTCCGCCTCGACACCGATGGCGGTGCCGCCGTCGTCCGCTATCGCTTCGGCCACCTCGTCGGCCCGGTCCTGCGACCGGGAGTTGACGACGACGTTCGCCCCTTCCGCGGCGAACCGTTCGGCGATTCCTTTACCGATTCCCTGGCTGGACCCCGTGATTATCGCAGTCTCTCCGTCGAGCTGTTCTGACATACTCGTTCGACACCACCGGTGAAAAACACTTCACTGTTCCGGATGTTCGACCCGACTCAGAGACCGTACAGTTCCTTCGGCCTGTCGTAGGCGACGTGTTCGACCAGTCGCCGGGCGTTGTCGGCGGGTATCTGCCCGCATTCGACCATCTCGCCCGCTACGTTGGCGAGCGTTCGCCGGAACATCTCGAACCGCGACCCGTAGGAGACGACTTTCCGCGAGTCGCTGACCATGCCGGCGTAGTTCGCGAGGAGGTCGACGGACGCGACGCGTTCTAACTGGTTCGCGAGTCCGAACGGACTGTCGTTGAACCACCACGCGGGTCCGATGCTCACGTTCGGGTACGCGCGGGCGATCACCGTCGCACTCGGATAGTGCGTCGGGTCCAACGTGTAGAGGACGATGTCCATCTCGCCGTCGAAGGCGTCGAGGAAGTAGTCGAGTCCCTCGACGATGTCCACGTCCCGCGTCGAGACGTCGCCGCCGGCGTTCGGGCCGACTTCGTCGTAGAGGGAGTCCCGATAGTCGCGGACCGCACCGATGTGGAGCTGCGTCACCCATCCCGCCTCCGCGTTCAACCGGCCGACGTATTCGAGGAGGAACGCCTTGAAGTCGCGCACCTCCGCATCGTCGAGGGCGTCCCCCCTGCGCGCTCTCTCGTAGACGCCGCCTGCGCGTTCACGACTCACCGGTCTCGAAACGGGGTCGGTCCCGACTCCTATATCACAGGCGACGCAACCGTGGTCGACGAAGTACTCGTGCGTCTCCGCGAGTGCGTCGAGGAAGCCGTCGAACGCCTCGACGTCGCTCTCCGTCACGGAAGCGAGTTCCAACACGAACGTAGACCACTCGGCGTTCTCCACCTTCAGCGCTCGGTCCGGACGCCAGGTGGGACGGATATCGACGCCCTCGACTTCCGTTTCGGCCCGTTCGTGGTACTCCAGACGCGACGTGGGGTCGTCGCTGCTACAGAGCGCTTCGACGTTCATCTCGCGGAGGATTTCCTGCGGCCGTTTCTGCGGCTCGGCGAGTTGGCTCTTCGTCTTGGACCATATCTCGTCGGCCGTCTCCGCGTTCAGCGATTTCTCGACGCCGAACCGCCGCTTCAAGTCGAGATGAATCCACTCGTAGGTAGGGTTACCCGCGAAGTCGGGGCAGACCTCCGCGAGGGCGTTCCACTTCTCCCGATTGTCGGCGTCGCCGGTAATCTTCTCCTCGGGGACGCCCCGCTTTCGCATGAGCTGCCAGACGTAGTGGTCCGTCGCGCCTTCGACCTCCCAGATGTCGGTCCACGGTTCGTTCTCGACGACTTCGGCCACGTCGATGTGGTTGTGCGGGTCGACGACCGGGAGGTCGGCGATCGCGTCATAGAGCGCCGCCGCCGCATCCGACTGTAACAGGTAGTCCTCGTCGATGAATCCCATGGTCGAACCTGCTCGGACGCCGACAATAAAACTTCGGACCGGTTCGCGGACCGACGGCCGGACGAAATCGGCTATCGGCCTTCGGTCCGCTCTAAGAGCCCCTTCATGTAGCCGACGGCGAACAGGCGACCCATGTCGGTGTACCCGGCCTGCGTGCCCTCCCTGTCCTGTTCGCCGAGCATCTTCGGGACGTGGTCGGGACGGATGGGTCCGTCGAACCCCGCGTCGCGGTACGCCTCCATCGCGGCGAGCATGTCGGTCTGTCCCTCCTCGTGCCACGTCTCGGTGAACGACTCCGCCTCCCCCTCCACGTCGCGGAAGTGGACGAAGTGGATCCGGTCGCCGAAGCGGTGAATCGCCTCGGGCACGTCGGCCCCCATCGCCGAGAAGTTGCCTTGACAGAACGTCAGTCCGTGGTTTGGGCTGTCGTGGAGGTCCAAGATTCGTCGGACGTTCTCGACAGAGTTGACGAGTCGAGGCACGCCGCGAACGGACGATACCGGGGGGTCGTCGGGATGGAGTGCGAGCTTGACGCCCGCCTCCTCCGCGACGGGGACGACCTCGTCGAGGAAGTATTCGAGATTCTCCCACAGCTCCGACTCGCCAATATCGACGGGGTGGTCGGGGGCGCGTTCGGACTGTTCGTGCTCGTACGCCGTCGTCCGCGACTCGCCGCGAAGCGGAACGGCGTCCGAGGTTCGAATTACGCCGACGGGGTTCTCCGTCCACACCCACGAGTAGACGTCGATGTCGGCCCGTCCCATGTTCCGGAGTAACCGTTTGACCGTCGCTATCTCCTCGTCGCGTCCCTCGCGGCCGAGTACCGTGTCGGTCATCGGCGGGCGGTCCTCGACGACGTCCAAGGAGAGGCCGTGATCGGCGAAGCGGTTGCGCGTCTTCAGCAACGAGTCGTACGTCCACCACTCCTCCTCGCCCCAGAAGCGAACGACGGCCGTCGAAAGCCCGAGCTGTTTGGCAATCGTCCACCGACGGTCCGGGTGCGGCGGGAGCATCCACGTAACGTCCATGCCTCGAAGTTCTGCGAGCATCGGTATATAGGTTGTCCGACTCGTGCTGCCCAGCTCCGTCCCACCGTCACCGACGACTGCCGGGGATGCGACGAGAAGTGACCACTCGACGTCGAACCCCTCCAACGCTTCCGTGGCGATCTCGTCGGCGAACTGGCGCGCGACGCCGACGGCGTTGTCGTCGGTGTACTCCGTGCGCTCCACCGCTCCGATTTCGGCGAGGGCGGCTATCGCGCTCTCGTACTCCGACTCGGTTAGCGGCGAGTAGAGTACGAGTTCGGCGTTCGCTCCTCCGGCGTAGGCGGCGGTCGAACGAATCGTGACGTACTCGTGACGACATTTATATCAACGCGAATTACATCTAAAGTTCAGAAATTTTCATTAAACAATCAGTCGAATAGACATCCGGTGCTTCAGCGCACCGAGACGAAGCTATGTCCAGACGTAACTTACTAGACGACGGACCGTCGGCAGGCGAATCGACGGGCGAGAGAGGAGAGACACGGGACGTAGAGCCAGCCGAGACGGCGGGCGGACTCGACAGACGGGGGTACCTGCAGATACTGGGCGCGGCCGGCCTGCTCGGGTTCGGCGCGAGCAGTTCGTCCGTCGCGTCCGCAACGGCGGATTCGGACGCACGCACCGTCGAGGTGACCGACGAGGACGAGACGGATTGGGAGGCGGCCGCGGACGAGCGAATCCGCGAACACCGAACCGCCGACCTCACCGTCGAAGTCGTGGACGACGACGGAAATCCGGTCGCCGCCGACGTGAACGTGGAGATGAACGAACACGCGTACGGGTTCGGAACGGCGGTCAACGCGGGTACCCTCATAGAGGAGACGGAACCCGGCGACGACTACCGCGAACACATCCCGGAGCTGTTCAACAAGGCGGTTCTGGAAAACCACCACAAGTGGCGCTTCTGGGAGGAGAGCACCGAGCTCTCCGACGAGGCGACGCAGTGGATTCTCGATCACGCCCTCGACCTCCGAGGTCACGTCGCCCTCTGGGGGAACGTCGAAGCGTGGGCGGTTCCGCCGGATGTCGTGAAGGCGATGGGCGTCGAGTGGGAGGACAACGGCGTCACCGACCCAGAACTCGACCCCGAGTACGTCTACGAGCGAACGACCGAACACGTCCGAGAGATAATCGAACACTACGGCGACGACATCGAGGAATGGGAGATATATAACGAGGCGATTCACCAGACCAGAATCGTCGAGGCAATAGAGGGCGGCGAGATCCCCGACGGTGCGGAGTACAACGCCTGGACCGCCCCCATCGTCAGCGAGTGGTACGACATCGCCGCGGACGTCGCGCCCGACGGCGTCACGTTGGCCACGAACGACTACAACGTCTTCGCGGGCCCCTACGAGAGCGAACGGAAACGCTATCGAGAGCAGATCGAAGCCCTGCAGGACGACGGCGTCGACCTCGGCAGTGTCGGACTACAGAGCCACTTCGGGGAGGACGAGACGCTCACCTCGGTCGAAATGCTCGAAGGACTCAACGAGTACGCCCAGTACGGCGCGGAACTCAAAGTGACCGAGTTCGACACCGCGGACGATAGCTGGGACGACGAAGCGAAAGCCGACTACCTCTATCGGTTCCTGAAGACGCTGTACAGTCACCCGGCCACGTCCGACTTCCTGATGTGGGGCTTCTGGGACGGTCGCCACTGGCAGGGCGAAGCGCCCCTGTTTTACGAGGATTGGTCGAAGAAACCGGCGTACGACGCGTACACCGAACTCGTGTTCGATCAGTGGTGGACCGACACGTCCGGGACGACGGACGACGGAACGTTCTCCGCGAGGGCTTACCTCGGGTACTACGACCTGACGCTGTCGGTAGACGAGGGCGAACTCGAAATCGACGCGGCCGTCACCGATCCGTCGCCCGAGACGGTTCACGTACAGACCGTCGAGATAGACGTTCTCGGCGGCGGAAACGGGCGCTCGAACGGCAACGTGCCCGTTCGCGTCTCCGACGGCGACGCGTTCGAGGCCGACGATCTCGACACCGACACGGTTCGCTTCGGCGCTCCCGACGCCGTCAACGACGGCGGGGGTAGTCCCGTGCAGAACGAACGGAACCGCGGTGGCGGAAACGGCGACGGCCGTGACCATCGCGTCCTCGTCTTCGACGCCGAGGAGAGCGCTCTCGACGGCGGCGCTGCGATGCTCCGCGGCGAAACCGACGACGGAACCGTCGTCGTCGGGTACGACGGGTAGGCCGGACCCGACGACCGCTCGGACCGATGCCGAGCGTCGCGTCCACCCGCCTCCCGTACGCAGCGTCGTCGCGATGCGTCGACGGAGAACGCCGGCGTTCGGCGCGACGCTCCGTCGGTCCGACTCCGATCTACGATCGGGTGAGACGATGGAACTAATAGCGCGGGAAGAGATGTACGGCCGAACGATGAACTGGTCACGCGAGGAGTTCTGGGAGAGGATGGAGGGATTCCGCGTCCTCTGGTTCTGTCTGGCGGTCGCCGACGTACTGTTCGGACTGGTCGCAGTCGTGACGCTCTTCGCGATGTCGTTCGATACGTCGGATCCGAGCGTCGTCATCGCCGTCCTCGACGTCGCCATCGTCGCCGTGACGTTAGTTCCCCTCACGTACGTCCTCTACCGACTCCGACAACGGCAACGGGAGAAAGAGGCGCGTCGGGCGAAGGCGGAGTAGTCGAAAGAGAACCGGTAGCCGGTCTCAGTCGTCCGCTTCGCCACCCGTTATCGAACTTCGACCGTCCGTCGATTCGAGGTCTTCGATGGGTTCGCTGTCCCAGTACGGATGGTCGTCGTCGTACACCCGGAAGCAGGCCGCCGGATGGGTGGCGTCGGCGCCCCGTTGGTGGGTCGACTCCTCCAGCGTCGGTTCTTCCTTCGCGCACGCCTCGCGCGCCTCGGGGCACCGCGTGTGGAAGCGGCAACCGCTCGGAGGGTCCACCGGGTCCGGGATGTCTATCTCCCGAATCGGCGGCTCGGAGACGTCGTCCGTCTTGGCTTCGAGGTCCGGCGTCGCCCACTGAAGCACCTTCGAGTAGGGGTGTTTCGGGTTCCTGAGAACCTCCTCGGTCGGGCCGATTTCGACCATCTGCCCGAGATACATGATGCCGATTCGACCGCCCGTCTTCTTCGTGAGGTAGCGAGCGTTCGAGAGGTTGTGCGAGATGAACAGGAACGACGTGTTGAACTGGTCCTGCAGTTCGAGCATCAGGTCCATCATGTCAACGCGCAGGCTCACGTCGAGTGCGCTGACCGCCTCGTCCGCGAGGATAAGGTCGGGGTTCATCAACAGCGCACGGATGAGCGCGACGCGCTGTTTCTCGCCGCCGGAGAGCTGGTGCGGGTAGCGACCCGAGTAGTCCTCGGCCGGCTTCATGCCGACGCGTTCGAGCATGCCGTGGATGCGCGCCTCCCGGTCGTCCGTCGACATCTCGGGATGCCACGTCTTCAGCGGTCGTTCGAGCGTGTTGAGCACCCGGCGGTTCGGGTTGAGCGAACTCCCGGGGTCCTGGTGGATTATCTGCAGTGCGCGGCGGATGTCGCCGAACGGGATCTCCGCGTCGGAGCCGTTCTCGCGCGCCTCCCAGATGTCCTGTCCGCGGTATTTGACGCTGCCGCTAGTCGGTCGCTGGAGGCCGATTGCGGTCTTCCCGAGCGTCGTCTTCCCGCACCCGGACTCGCCGACGAGGGCGACGACGTCGTTCTCGCCGATTTCGAGGTCGACCCCGTTGACCGCCTGCACCGTCTGCTCGTCGGAGAAGAAACCGCTCTTGTTGGTGAAGTGAACCTCCACGTCCTCCATCGAGATGACGGGTTGGTCGCTACTCATCGTACCGCACCCCCTCGATGTGCAGCGGAATCTCCTCGGGAACGTCCTCCCAGAAGTGACAGGCCGCCCTGTTCGTCACTCCGGAGCCGTCGTCGGCGTCGGTTTCGTACATCTCCGGGTCGACGTCGACGCATATCTCCTCGGAAAGCGGGCATCGGGGGTGGTACGAACAGCCCGGCGGGACGTTCACCGGGTCGGGGCTCTCGCCCTCGATGGGTTCCATCTCGTCGACGGGCGTGTTCAGGTTCGGCGTCGAATTTATCAGCGCGCGGGTGTACGGGTGGTGGCCGTCGTGGATGATGGTCTCCGCCGACCCGATTTCGCAGAACTCGAAGGCGTACATCACCGCGATACGGTCGGCCAGACCGGACGCGAGTTCCAAGTCGTGCGTGATGAAGACCATCGTCAGGTTGTACTGCTCGCGCAGTTCCGACAGCAACGCGATGATGGAGCGCTGCATGAGTAAATCGAGCGCCGCCGTCGGTTCGTCCATCACGAGCACCTCGGGTTCGAGGATGAGCGACAGGGCGATGAGCGCGCGCTGTTTCATCCCGCCCGAGAGCTCGTGCGGGTAGGCGTTGAGGATGCGTTCGGGGCTAAGGTAGACGTCCGAGATGAGCTGTCGAGCCCGGTCCATCCCCTCCTGCTTCGGTTCGCCGTGAGCCTTGAGCGTCTCCTCGAAGTGGTCGCCGATGGTCATCGTCGGGTTCCACGAGTCCATCGCGCCCTGGAACACCATCGCCACGTCCTCCCACCGCATCTGACGGAGGCCCTCTTCTGTCTGTTCGAGGACGTCGACCGTCCCCCCGCGTTCGGGGTAGTACTCTATCTCGCCGAACGTCAGCCCCGGTTCGGGGACGGCGTCGAGGAGGGCGGAGGCGAACATCGACTTGCCCGATCCGCTCTCCCCGACGACGCCGAGAATCTCGCCCCGTTTGATATCGACGTCGACGCTGTTGAGGACGCGGGACTCGCCGCGTTCGAGGTCGAACGAGACCGAGAGGTCTCGAATCGACATTATGTTCTCCGATTCGGCGCTGATGTGTTGTTCTTGCAAACTCATGGTTAGAACATCCCTTTCGTTGTGTCGTCGGCGTCTGCGTCGGTGTCAGCGCTGACAGCACCGCTGGTGTCTGCGTGCCGTGCGCGGACGCGCGGATTGAACAGTCGGTCGGTACCCTGTGCGAACAGTATTAGGCCGAACACGAGGAGGATGACGGTGACCATCGGCGCGATGAGCCAGTACGCCGTCTCCCACGTGTAGAGTGCGCCCGCCGTCGAGTAGGCGCGACTCATCATCACGCCCCAGTTCGGTTTCGACGTCGGGAGGAGGCCGAGGAAGTACAGCCCGACGGAGGCGAAGATGACGTTCCGCGCCGCCTGCACGAAGTTCACGACCACGTACGGCATGAGGTTCGGCAGGATGTCTTCGCGGATGATCGTCCCCGTCGGAACGCCTATCGTCCGCGACGCCTCGATGTAGGACTCTTCGCGGATAGTCAGTACCTGGGAGCGAATGGACCGCGCCAGCCCCGCCCACGCGTTGATGGACAGAACGATACCGATGACGAGCGGATTCCGCGGTTGGAGCAGCACCGAGAGGACGATGACAAGCGGCAGCCCCGGAATCGTCATCGCGATGTCGGTGAGCGTCATCAGGACGCGGTCGGTGAATCCGCGTTTGTAGCCCGAGACCGTACCGATGGCCGTCGCGACGACCGTCGAGAACACGGCACCGGAGGCGATCATCTGAAGCATCCACGGCGTCGCGTGGACTATCTGCGCGAAGATGTCGCGACCGAGGTTGTCGGTCCCGAACGGGAACTCCGTCGACTGGAACGCGCCGACGTACCGAGCTCCCTCCCCGATGGTGGGGGGCTCAACGAGGAAGACGCCGAGCGTACCCATCACCACGTACAGCAGGATGATGAGCGAACCGACGCGGACCCGCCAGTCCGACCACGCGATGCGGCAGGACGCCACCACCACCGCATCGAACCAGCGACGGTAGCGGTCAGTCCGCGTTCGTTCGACTTCCGAGCTGACTTGGAACAGGGAGTCTCCGTCTTCGGCCTGACCGTCTTGATTGGTAGATGTCTCAGTATGACTCATGGTCACCACCTCCTGCGCGCGGATCGATGAATCCGTACGTCGCGTCGGCGATGAACACGCCGATAGCGACCGTTATCGTGATGATGAGGAATCCGCCCATCATCAACGGGTAATCTCGGGCCCCTATCGACTGATAGAGGTAGTAGCCGACGCCGGGGTAGCGGAAAATCTGTTCGAGGATGACCGATCCACCGAAGACGAATCCGATGGATATCATCAAACCGGTGTACATCGGGAGGATCGCGTTCCGGCCGACGTACCAAAGCGAGATGCGCCGCGAGGGGAGACCGCGGAGTTGGGCGACGCGCAGGTAGTCCTCCCCGAGGATGCGGATACTGTTCCCGCGCATACTGAGCGCCCAGCCACCGAATCCGGTGATGACGAGCGACATGATCGGAAGGGCCGCGTGGTGGAGTGCGCCCGCGAGGAACGGGTAGTTGAACCCGACGGTCGTCCCGGAGGTCATCCGTCCGCCCGTGGGGAACCATCCCAACTGGTAGCCGAGGACGTAGACTAAGAGGATACCCGCGACGTAGTACGGAACCGAGTTCAGGAAGATTCCGTTGAGCGTCGTTCCTACGTCGATGAGCTCTCCCTCGTTGTACGCCATTACCGCTCCCAGCGAGACGCCGAGGACGAACGTGAGGAAAATCGACGTCACCATCAGTAGTAACGTCCACGGAAGCGCGTTCGCGAGGATATCGGCGACCGGTTCGCTGTAGATGATCGAGCGACCGAGGTCACCGCTCGCGATGGAGATGACGTAGTCGATATACTGTTGCCACACCGGTTTGTCGGGGTTGACGTTCGTGTACACTTCGACGAGCCGGTTGATCTGTTGCATGTTTACGTCGCCGGACGAGGACTGGATGAGCTGTCCGCGTAAGTAGTCCATCGGTCCCCCCGGCATCAATCGAATCATCCCGAACGTCAGTGAAATCACCACGTACACCGTTAGAATGGCTTGTGCCACTCTTTTAGTGATACGGCCTACCATGTAACGTATGTCCTTACCAAGCTACATTAATCTTCCTGATTTATCGGCACTGTTCGGCCGTCGCGGAGACGCCCCTACACCGAAAGAGAACCGACGAGTTGCACCGTCGCTGTCGGCCGGGGCGCATCGCGTTCGTCAGGTCGTTACTGCTTGCGGGCCGTCGCCGCGCCGACGCGCGGCCACCAGTAGTAGTGGAACTGGACGTACTGTTCGCTCGACCCCTTCTCGGGGACCTTCCATTCGTTGGTGTTCCAGAACCCCTGCGACTGCTTCTCCACGACGGGGTATATCGGCAGCGACTGGTTGATGACCCAGCCGAGCTCTTGGACCAGTTGGTTGATCTCCTTTTCGTCGGAGGTCGTCCCCAGTTTCTGGAGTTTCGACACGATATCGACGGTCTCTAGCTTCCCGTCGGGTTTGCCCATCGGCGGCGCTTTGGGCTCTTGGGGGTAGTTCAGGTTCGTCTTGACGGTGCCGCTGTTCAGAATCCACGACTGGGTGAAGAACGGGTCGGTCTGTCCCGAGTTGTTCCAGAACCACGGTGCTATCTTGAAGTTCGACGACCCCCAGTGCTGTCCGAAGAAGGTCGTGTTCTCGACGTTCTGGTTGGTCGCCTCGATGCCGAAGTCGGTCAGCATCTGCGAGATGATTCGGCTCATGCTGACGAAGTCGCTCCACCCGGCGGGGACCGGAATGTCGAAGGAGAACTTATCGCCGTTCGGCTTGTGCCACGTGCCGTTGCGCTTCTCGTACCCTTCGGACTTGAGCAGTTGCGTCGCCTTCTTCTTGTCCGTGTAGGAGCTGTAGATGTCCTTGTTGTCGCCGAGGTAGCGGTCCCACGTACCATTGTGGAAGCTCCCGACGCCCAAGGGGACTTTCACCGCGGTCTTCGTGTCGTCGACGAGCGTCGCGATGCGGTTCTGGTCGATGACGTGCGCGATGGCGCGGCGGACGTTCCGCTTTCCGAAGTCCTCGTCGTCGTGGTTGAACGCGATGGAGTAGCCGTTGTGGGAGGGAATGCGGAACTCCTGAACGGCGTCGGGGAGCGACTTGCGGATGCGCTTGGGGAAGAACGTCGTCGTCGTCGCGTCGAGCCCAGAGAGGTTCTTCATCGCGGCCCACTGCTGTTGGTTCGAGGTCATGTACTCCACCTCGTAGTACGGGAAGTTGATCTGGTCCGCGGAGGCGTGGTCCTCGAACTTCGCCAGCGTGAGAACCTGCTGGTCCGCGGATTCGTACTTGAACGGACCGGAGCCGAGCGGTTCGCTCGGCTGGTAGTCCTGAATGTCCGACTGGAGTTGCGTGAGCTTCTCCTCCGACATCTCGGGGTCGTATCGCTCTACGAACTTTCCGTACCGACTCGTCGGCGTGTTGAGCCAACTCCGAGAGAGCGTCGTCATGATAACCGACTCCCGGTAGTTGCTCTCCATCGTGTACTCGACCGTCGTCTCGTCGGCCGCGACTGCGTCGCTGATGTAGTCGCTGACCGCGTAGCCGAATATCTTGTCTATCTTGAACTTCGTGACGACGTCCTCGGCCGTCACCGGGTCGCCGTTGTGCCACGTGTCGTTCTCGCGGATGTTCACGGTCAGCGTCTTGCCGTCGATGGACCAGTCTTGGAACAGATACGGGATGAGTTCGCCCGTCTTCCGGTTGTTGCGGAGGAACGGGTCGAACACCACCTTCCCGCCCTGCTGGGCGTAGTGGCTCGGCGCGTAGGAGTTCCACTGGAGATTCGTCGGAACGTACCGGCCGGGAACCGTCAGCGACTGGTCTACTAAGCCGTTCCCGCTGTCGTCGTCGCTCGTCGATGCGCTACCCTCGCCGCCGCCCTCGATGGCGCCGGTGCCGACACCGGTCCCGGTCCCTTCCTCGGGGGTGTCTCCGGAGCAACCGGCGAACGCTGCGACGCCTGCGGCACCGCTCATCGCGAGCATCTGTCTACGGCTCAGCCTATTGGCCAGGCTATTGTTATCGTCAGCCATACCGCACCATATTTCATGGGGGATTATAATACTTTTCCAATGCACACGCAATCGAGCGTGCGAACGGAGCACGTCCGTTCGAGAGTGAGGTTTTTTACGGAACGTTTTCGATTATCGACGCAGATGCGAGTTACTGACTACGACGACTGCTGGCTACAGTACGACACCGTCGAAGACCCGACGATTCGTTCGTCGTACCGGACG
This sequence comes from Halopelagius fulvigenes, assembly GCF_055398025.1. Taxonomy (NCBI): domain Archaea; kingdom Methanobacteriati; phylum Methanobacteriota; class Halobacteria; order Halobacteriales; family Haloferacaceae; genus Halopelagius; species Halopelagius fulvigenes. Next base: position 43,720 of record NZ_AP043844.1, read on the forward strand.
CGGTGCGCCCACGTGTTCGCCTCGACGGAAGGCCCGGAACTCGGCGTCGCACGCGACGAACTCCGAACCGGCCTCAGCGGACTTCTCGGACGCGACCCTCACCTGTGGATGCATCCGCCGCGGTCCGTCGACGGCTTTCTCGCCGTCGGACGGCGCGAACGAATGGCGGTCGTCCGCGCCGCCGTCGACGCCGAGGAAATCGACGAACTTCACGAAGAGGGGTACATCGTCCGATCGGTCGAGTGGGAGGACAAGGACTGTCTCGTCGTCACGGCGGCGACGGACAAGGGGATGCTGTACGGCGTCTACCACCTGCTCCGCCGCATGGCCGCCCGCCGACCCGTCGCGGACGTCGACATCGTGGAGGAACCAACGACCGAAGAGCGACTCATCAACCACTGGGACAACCCCTTCCGCGCGTCCGTCGAACGCGGATACGCGGGCACGTCGATATTCGACTGGGAGCAGTTACCGGACCTGCGCGAACGCTACCGCGACTACGCCCGCCTCCTCGCCTCCGTCGGAATCAACGGCATCGTCCTCAACAACGTCAATACGCAGAAACCGGCCCGACCCGGTGCGAACCCGGCTATCGCGGAGATGGAGGGGTGGCAACTGCTGCAGGGACGGAATCTTCCGAAGGTTGCGGCCATCGCGAGCGTCTTCCGCCGGTACGGTATCCAGACCTACCTCTCGGTCAACTACGCCGCGCCGATACTCGCGGGCGACTTAGACACCGCCGACCCCTTAGACGACGACGTCGCGCAGTGGTGGGCCGACAAGGCCGACGAGGTGTACGACCACGTCTCTGACTTCGGGGGGTTCCTCGTGAAAGCCGACTCCGAGGGGCAACCCGGCCCGTACGACTACGACCGGAACCACGCGGAGGGTGCGAACCTCCTCGGACGAGCGTTGGAACCCTACGGGGGGCGCGTCTACTGGCGCGCGTTCGTCTACGCCTCGCACAAAGACCGCTCCGTGCAGGCGTACGACACGTTCGAACCGCTCGACGGCGAGTTCCTCGACAACGTCACCGTCCAGATAAAGAACGGCCCCATCGACTTCCAACCCCGCGAGCCGATCTCCTCGCTGTTCGGGTCGATGCCCGAGACGAACATCACCTGCGAACTCCAGATAACGCAGGAGTACACGGGACAGGGCGTCCACGCATGCTACCACGTCCCCCTCTGGAAGGAGACGCTCGACACCGACACGTACGCCGACGGCGAGGGGACGCCGGTCAAAGAACTGCTCGCACACCGCGACGGACAGGGACTCGCCGGCGTCGGAAACGTCGGCGAAGACCCCAACTGGACCGGCCACTACCTCGCGCAGTCGAACCTCTACGGGTACGGCCGCCTCGCCTGGGACCCGGACCTCGACACCGAGACGATCACCGACGAGTGGGTGCGGCAGACGTTCGGTAACGATCCGGACGTCGTCGAGGCGGTGTCCGACATCCTCCACGACTCGTGGCCCGCCGTCCTCGACTACACGACGGGGCACCTCGGACTGATGCACATGATGTACAACCAAGGCGACGTGTTGGAGAACCACTACAACCCCTCGCCCGGCGAGTGGCCCGGATACCACGGAGCCACCGAGGACGGCATCGGGGTCGACCGGTCGGAGTACGCCGAACAGTTCCACAGTCCGCTCTCGGAACGGTACGCGTCGGTCGAAGACTGCCCCGACGAACTGCTGTTGTTCTTCCACCACCTCCCGTGGGACCGCGAACTCGACGATGGGACGACGGTGGTGCAACGACTCTACGACAACTGCTTCGAGGGCGTCGAGGAAGTCCGCTCGATGCGCGACCGCTGGACGGAACTCGACGACCGCGTCGATACGACGCGACACCGCCACATCGCCGAACGGTTCGACGAACAACTCGCCCACGCGAAGCACTGGCGGGACACGCTGGTCACTTACTTCTACGACCACGCCGGCATTCCCGACGCGCGCGGGCGCGTCCCCCGCGACGACTGAGGCGACTGTCGTCGGCGGTTATCGACGGTGTAGCTGGCGGGGTCCGGCGTCCCCCTGTCCGCGCCCCATCTCTGCGAACGAGCGTTCGAATCCCCCGAACGGGACAGAGTTCGAGGCCCGATCGCCTCCGCAGTGACCTCGCAACGCCCGCTTTCGCCCGGTCAACGAAGCGGTTGATCCCCGTTCTCGGTGACGATTCAGCTACCCGATACTCTTTTTACGGCATCTACGCATCCATCAGTATGCGGTATTACCAGCTCCCGAGTAGAGAGCGTAGTTCATCGACCGACTCCCTCGTCGTCGTAGACGAAGAGGGCGACGCGTACGACCTCACGTCCGCGTCGGACGACCTCGAGTCGTTTACGCAACTCGCTCGCACGGCCAACGCCAGCAACCGTTCCATCGACGCTATCGCACGCGACCGAATCTCGGACGCCGAGCGTCGGGACATCGGAGATATCGACGGAGACGCACTCCTGCCGGTCGTCCCTGACGAAGTGTGGGCGGCGGGCGTCACGTACAGCATCAGCGAGAAAGCTCGCAAGGCCGAGAGCGGCAAGCCGGAAGTGTACATCGACGTTTACGACAGCGACCGTCCGGAACTGTTCCTGAAGGCGACGCCGTCGCGAACGGTCGGGCCGTACGACTCCATCGGCGTCCGCGGTGACTCCGAGTGGAACGTGCCGGAACCGGAGCTCGGCGTCGTCCTCCACCGCGAGAGCGTCGTCGGCTACACCGTCGGCAACGACGTCTCCAGCCGGGACATCGAGGGGGAGAACCCTCTCTATCTCCCGCAGGCGAAGGTCTACGACCGCTGCTGTTCCATCGGACCCTGCGTCGCCACCGGGGAAGTCGTCGAGGACCCCCACGACCTCACCATGTCGCTCACCATCGAACGCGGCGAGGAGGTGGTGTACGAAGGCTCGACGTCAACGAGCGAGATGGCGACCACCTGTGAAACGCTCGTCGAGTACCTCCGTCGGCACAACGATCTCCCCGAGACTCTGGTGTTACTCACCGGCACCGCCCTCGTTCCGCCGGACACGTTCACGCTCCACGAAGGAGACCGCGTTTCGATAGACATCGACCACATCGGACGCCTCGTCAACGACACCGTCACCGTGTGACCGGCCGCGAACCGAAACGGAACGGCGACCGAATCGAACTCCCATCCCGACCTACCGAGGGTCGCTACTCCGCGTCGGCGACGGTCGTCTCGGAGAGGTACGTCCGACCGGTGGACGGTATTCTTTCGTCCCGGTCACCTCGACCTTGTGACCAACTCGGATCACCACGTTCCTCGTAATCCCCTCTCTCAACGGTTCGGTCGTGAGTAACGGTGGAGGGGACATCGAACCGCCCCGTGGTATTTGAATGATATGTTCTCTGGGAGAGAACAGAGAACGTTGTTTTAGAGGCCGTTTTCGCTGCGTACATCCTCTACCGGTAGTATATTCTGCTTCTATTGGTCGAGGTTCTAAAAGAGGCTCGGCCGGTGCGCTTAACAATGGGTTTTGTCATGGAGAATTTCCACTCCCTCCGGGCCGCGAGATGATGTCCCGAACTGCTCCCGTTACAAAACTATGTTTGTAACTGTCTCCGTCCGAACGTTTTGTAATGGATAACAGGCAAACATCACCAAGCAGCAGAATGTCCTGAAATTCTGCCGGATTCGACCGACTCTTCCTTCGAGAACGTATCCCCCGAAGAGCAGTCTCGAGATGCTACCTCGCCGAAGCTCTCGTGCCGATTTGCTAGAATAGAAACTGCCGACCGTTCGTGTTGGTCTACGGAGTACACGACGCTCGGGTCCACCGGGACGGAAAGGAGATAGTCGAACGGTCAATCGACCTCTGAACGAATCACCCGAACGCGTGTTCGTCTCTCGCGCGAGACCATCGGCGACTCCCTCGAAGAACCGTACGAACCGGTCCCCGTCTTCGGACACCGACGGAACGGCGACGCGGTACAGAGACCCGAAGAGACGGCGCGGACTGAAGCGCCGACCCCGCCGAATGCCTTCTGACCGCTTCTGAATGCCCGCCGCCCTGTCGTATCGTCGGCGACGTGATAAACGATACAGGAGTTTCTATAGAACATAAACGCAGAATACGTTTCTGAAGTTGACTACTCGCCAGTGGGCGACGTTTCCGACGGCGAATGTACTGTCATCCGGTGACGAGCGGAATATCGGCTCTCTCGGGCGACCGCAGTTGAACGGTATCTCCTGGTTGACCCCTCCTCCGTCTACGTCTACCGTTTGGCGGATACGTCCCTCAGATTTCCTGCTTCAACGAGGAATTTATATAGAAAGAACTTTTTTCAGCAGAATTATCCCATGAACGGTCGGTACTTCCTGTTCGGCCGTAGCCGTTCGAGAGTCGATACGAATGCGTAGTCGGCTCCCACGTTTGCCCATCTGCTGCCGTCGAATGGAGGATACACGGCGTTTCCAAGGGGTACTCTGTCATCCACCGCCGGTCCGTCGTTCGTCCGCGGGGAGACGGGTTGAACGTCGCACCTTACGGGGTGATATATAGAAAAACACTAAGAATATTCAATCCTCTATAAGTTTATTAATGCGAAGAGACAGTTCAACGGCGGGCTCGGTGCGACGTGCCAGCAGGGATACGGTACTGAATCGAAGCGCCCACCGGCGGCGACGCCGAACGTGCTGGACAGAGTGACGCGGCTTCGCTCCGACACCGATGGCTGTGAACTCGAGGATGCGGGACGCGTCATCGTCATCGGCAGCGTCTGGGTCGGGCCAGAGAGGCGTAAATTCGCCCTCACTCGTCGTCGGACGGCCCGGTTCGGTCGGTGTGTCGCGTCCTCGCCTCGCGGTTCCACTCCTCCCGTGCCTCTTGGGGACGCGAGACGAACGGTCCCTCGGAAATCGTCCGTTCCGCCACGCTCGCGACGCGGAAGAGGTACGCCGACAGGACGGCGAGGGGCGAGAGGGCCACCGTGAATAGAGCGCTCACGGCGACCACTCGCACCCACCCGGTGCCGACCGGCGACGGCGTCCGTAGCAAGCCGAGGACGATGACGACGACGAGTGCCGGGAGGCCGACGTAGAGGAGACGCCGGGAGAGGTGGGCGAGGACGCGTTGCGTGTAGGTGCTTCGGAACTGCGAACGGGCGACGCTGAACAGTTCGAGCGTCCGTATCATGCGCGAGAGCGACTCCCGCGACTCCTCCGGGAGTCGGTCCTCGTACTCCTCTCGGAGGCGGCGCGCCTCTATCAACTGGTACGAGTCGTTGTACTCCAAGACCGGAAGGAGGGCGTTGATACGCCCGAGATGCGTCTGTTCGAGCGATTCCTGCGCTCGTTCGGACTCGTCGACGACGTCCGCCGCGTACTCCTCGACGGCGTCACGAACGTCCGAATCCGCCTCGGAACGAACGCTCTCCGCCAGCGTCTCCGCCTCGGACTCGATAGCGCGCACGACGAAGGAGAGAAACCCCGTCGGGAGCACCGGACTCGGTTCCGCGCCGGCGGCCTCCTCCACGTCGTGGCGGTACTCCCTGACCTCCTCGATTCGGCGTCGAATCTCCCCGGGGGAGGCGAGTTCCTGAGACAGGACGAGTTGGTTTATCCCGAGGACGATGGAGAGGAAGGCGACGAGTCCGGGGACGAACCCGCCAACGACGCTGCGAACCGTCGCTTGGTCGTCGAGGGCGACGACGCCGAACTGACCGAGCAACGCGAGCGTCAGAAATACGATTGCGAGGAGGAGCGACGCGACTACGTGCCTGTTTCCGCCGACGAGCACCCACTGCACGACTCGCCGCCGGACGCCACCATCGGTCGTGGCACGACCCCCTCCGTGCGGATTCACACTCCGTGTACGCCGGTCGGCCGGAAAAAGTTGGGCGACTGTTCGCCGTTCGGGATCCGGCACGACCGACGACCCCTCGAATCGGCGCGAAAACTCCGCTTCGGATACACTGTCCGAACTGATGTTTTGTGGCTCTTGCAGGGACAATATACAAACGCGGTCCGCCGGTTAGCCGTAACGTGAGCCGGTCTATGATTTCCGACAACTCTTCCGTCGAACGCGGCGAGGGCGCCGCGGTGGAAACGGCCGACGAACCGGCGGACGGCGATAGGAGGGGTTCGGCGCGATGAGCGCTGGTCCGAACCTCAAGAGCGTCGAGGACCAAGTAATCGTGATAACCGGCGCGTCGTCCGGAATCGGGCTGACGACGGCACGGACGGCAGCCGAACGCGGGGCGAAAGTCGTCGTCGCCGCGCGGAGCGAAGACGCGTTGCGGGAGTTGACCGAGGAGATTCGGGCGGACGGCGGCGAAGCGGAGTACGTCGTCGCCGACGTGCGAAACCGGGACGACGTGCGCGAAATCGCGGAGACGGCGCGGGAGTCGTTCGGCGGGTTCGACACGTGGGTGAACAACGCGGGCACGTTCATCTACGGCAAACTGCAGGAGGTACCCGTCGAGGACATGCGCGACCTGTTCGAGACGAACTACTGGGGCGTCGTCTACGGGTCGCTCGAAGCCGCCGAACACCTGAAGCAGAAGGAGGGCGGCGGAACGATAATCAACGTCGGGAGCGTCGTCTCCGACCAAGCGGTCCTCCTGCAGGGGACCTACTCGGCGTCGAAACACGCCGTCAAGGGGTTCACCGACGCGCTCAGGATGGAACTCGAAGAGGAGGGCGCGCCCGTCTCCGTGACCCTCGTCAAACCGAGCGCGATAGACACGCCGTACCCGAGTCACGCGAAGAACCACATGGACGTGGAGACGGACATCCCGAAACCGGTGTACGCGCCGGAGACGGTGGCGCGGACGATTCTCTTCTGCGCCGAACGCCCCCGGCGCGAGGTGTACGTCGGGTCCGGCGGCAAGAGTATACAACTGCTCGGCCGCTACGCGCCGGAACTCACGGACCGAATCATAGAGACGGTGTTCTACCGCTTCCAACGGAAGGAGACGCCGCGTCGCCCGAAACAGTGGAACAGCCTTGGAGACGCGTCGGAGAACCTCGAAGAACGGGGCAAGTACGACGGCCCCGTCATGGAACGGAGCCTCTACACGAAAGCCTCCCTTCGATCAGCGCTCTCCGGTGCGGCACTCGTCGGCGTCGGCCTGACCGCCGCCGCGTTGTACCTCCGAAACAAACTGGGGCGCTCCGACGGCGGCGCCGGACGCGTCCGAGAGGAGATTCGAGAGAGCGGCGACTCCGAGGACTCCCGCTCCCTCTTCCCGCGACTCTGACGCTCCCGAGCTATTTTCTCGGAGCGAGTGGTAGTTCGACGCATGTCCTCGGACGACGCCGCGCAGTTTCTCGCCGGGACGCCCGACAGACGGCGTCTGCTCGCGCGCCTCGCTCGGGGGGCGGCCTCCCCGGCGGAACTCGCGGACGAGCTCGACCTTCCGCGACGGAGCGTTCAGCGACACCTCGGACAGTTCGCGGACCGCGAGTGGGCCGAGTCGTCGGGCGGAACGTACCGCCTGACCGTGACGGGCGAGCTCGCCGTCGAGGAACACGCGACGTACCTCGACGCGCTGGACCGCATCGACGCATTCGGTCCGTTCTTCCGCCTCCTCCCCGACCGAACGCACGCGCCGGACCCCAGGTGGCTCGAAGACGCGACGCTGACGGCGGCCAGCCCGGAGAACCCGCAGGCCCCCGTCACGGAGTACCTCGACAGCGTTCGGACGTTCGACACAGAACGGATACGGATGGTCTCGCCCGTCCTCAGCAGGTTGTTCCACGACGCCCACGCCGAACTCGCCCTCGACGGCGTCCACACGGAGTTAGTGATGTCGGCGGAGACGATACGGCGGGCGCGCGAGTTGAACCCCGCCGAGTTCGCGGTGGTCGTGAGCGTCGGCGTCCTCGACCTGTACCGATACCCCGAGGACGTCGCCTTCGGCCTCACGCTCGGGGACGACCGACTGCTGATGGGCGCGTACGACGACGAGGGCCAACTCAAGGCGTGCGTCGAATCCGAGCACCCCGAGTTCGTCCGGTGGGCCGGCGACCTGTTCGAGCGATACCGGGACCGCTCGGACCCCGTCGGTCCGTCGATACTGCGGTGACCAACCGTATCTGCGCCGGAGGACAGTACGTCTCCATCATGGATTCGCGTCACCAGTTATCGCGTAGGGACTCGGTACGCGTCCTAATTCGAAACTGCCTGGTAGAGAACAAAGCACTTGATCCGAAACTACTCAGATAGATTTCCTGTAATCTAGTCTAGGGTTCCTGAGCACGACTGTCCTTTTAGCGCCCGTCGTAGCTCTTCCGTTACTGGTGATCGGAATTCGCGTGGGAGGGGACGCGACAATTCTCGGCGTAGTCGGGGGCCTCATCCTCGCTGCTGGTGCAACGTACGCGTCATCTCGACTCGGAATTCGGCTCAGAGCCAGCACGGTCGAGCGATTCTGTCTCGTCGGGTTCGTCGTATTCTGGGCAGCGTACTTCGGAATCAGTTCGTTGCTCAACGCCGATATCGACTCGGCCCCGTTGGCTGTACTTCTCGCGAGTTGGGCGACCGCTATCGCGGTCGGATACGCTACCGCCCGGCGGAAATACGTTCGACAGCAACCCGCTCCGTAACCGTGACGGAATCGGAGATAGGTTCGAGGTGTCGAATTTCCGGAGCCCGTAACGCTCAGGTGGTCAGCGTTAGCACAACGACTAACCCGACGACGACTGATGTTCACCCAGAGATGAGTCAAGACCGTTCTATCGACGACATCGTCGACGAACTCACGCTTCGAGAGAAGGTGAGCCTAGTTCACGGGACCGTCGACCCGGAGGCTCGCGCGACGGGCTACGTCGGAGGCGTTGAACGCCTCGACGTCCCGCCGTTTCGTCTCGTCGACGGACCGCTCGGCGTCCGGATTCCGGGCGAGCGCTCGACCGCCTTTCCGGCGCCGTTGGCGTTGGCAGCGACGTTCGACGCGGAACTCGCGCGCGACCACGGCGCCGCCCTCGGACGCGAGACGAAGGGGAAGGGACAGGACGGCCTCCTCGCGCCCGGCGTGAATCTGATTCGCGTCCCGCACAACGGCCGGAACTTCGAGTATTTCTCCGAGGACCCCGTCCACTCCGGCATCTTCGCGGCGAGCGTGACTGCGGGTATCCAGTCCGAGGACGTCGTCGCTACGCCGAAACACTACGTCGCAAACAACCAAGAGACCTACCGCGCCTCCACGAGCGCGGAGGTGAGCGAGCGAGCGCTCCACGAACTCTACCTCCCCTCGTTCCGCGACGCCGTCGAGGCGGGCGCCGGGTCGGTCATGACGGGGTACAACGGCGTGAACGGGACGCGCATGAGCGACCACCGCTACCTCCTGCACGAGGTGCTCAAAGGGGAGTGGGGCTTCGAGGGCTACGCTGTCTCCGACTGGTGGGGAACCGAAGGAACGGCCGACGCCGCCAACGGCGGCCTCGACCTCGAGATGCCCGGCGTGACAATGGCCCAGTGGCGAGCCATACTCAGCGATGAGGAACGGGAAGGCGCTACCGAGACGGACGGAGACGAGGACGGTGACGGGGGCTTCGAGATGCCCGACGAAATCGCCCGCGGGATGCCCGACCCGGAGACGTGCGAGTACTTCGCGGAGGCACTCGCCGACGAAGTCGAAGCCGGTACCGTTTCCGAGGAACGCCTCGACGACATGGTCGTCCGCATCCTTCGGCAGATGGACCGCATCGGACTGCTGGACGGCAACCGCGACGAGGGGGCCGTTGACACCGACGCGCACCGCAGCCTCGCCGAACGCATCGCGGCGCGGGGGACGGTCCTCCTCGAGAACGACGGCGTACTTCCGCTCGACGACGACGCGAGCGTGGCGCTGATCGGACCGAACGTGGACGAGGCGCTTCTCGGCGGCGGCGGTTCTTCCGAGACGAACCCGTTCACCGAAGTCAGCCCGCGGGAGGGAATCGGCTCCCGCGCCGACGGCGAGGTGGCGGTAGAGTACGGTCTTCCGCCGGTCGAGGACCTCTCGCTGTTCGACGCCTTCGAGGGTGAGGCCGACGACGAGGGACCGGAACGGGAGGCCGATGTCGAAGGCGCCGTCGCGGCCGCCGAGGACGCGGACGTCGCACTCGTGTTCGTCCGCGATACGGTGACCGAGGCCATCGACCGCGAGGACCTCCGCCTGCCGGGACGCCAAGACGAACTGGTCGAGGCCGTCGCCGAGGCGAACGACCGAACCGTCGCGGTCGTGAACTCCAGCGGCCCGGTCGAACTGCCGTGGCGCGAAGACGTCGCCGCCGTCGTCGAGAACTGGTACCCCGGACAGGCCCACGGCGACGCCATCGCCTCGGTACTGTACGGTGACGTGGACGCCGGCGGACGCCTGCCGGTGACGTTCGCACCGGAGGAGGCGTACCCCTTCGCCGAGCGGAACTTCCCCGGCGCCGACCAGGAAGTTCACTACGACGAGGGCGTGTTCGTGGGCTACCGCCACTTCGACGCCGCCGGCGCCGAACCGACGTATCCGTTCGGTCACGGCCTCTCGTACGCCGACTTCGAGTACGTCGAGGCCGAACCGAACGGCGACTCCGTCTCGGTCACGGTCCGAAACACCGCCGAACGCGACGGCCGCGAGGTCGTTCAGGTGTACGTCCGCCCGCCGGAGACCGAGGGCGTCGAACGCCCCGAACGCGAACTCGCCGGGTTCGAGAGCGTTCCGATCCCCGCCGGCGAGACGGAGACCGTCGATATCGAACTCGACGAACGCGCCTTCCGGCGGTACGACGAGGGGGAGGGATGGACGACCGACGCGGGCGAGTACGCTATCGAGGTGGCGCGTTCGTCGCGGGCGGTCGAAGTCGAACTGACGAGCGAGCGCTGACGACGCCCTCCGCGGCAGTGCGGGGGACCCGTCGCAGAGGTGCTTTCGGTAGGTTCTTCTCACGTATGTCGAAATACAAGAACGATGGTGCTTGGAGGTATTCTGCCGGACTCGCCCCTCGCGAACGTTCTGCTCATCGTCGTCGCGACTGGATTCATCTGGTTCGGAAGCGGGTGGCTCGAAGAGTCCGCGGAACACCTCTCGGCGTACTACGGACTGCCGGCGGTCGTACAGGGGTCCATCGTCGTCGCCATCGGGTCGAGTTTCCCCGAACTCGCGAGCGTCGTCTTCACCGCACTCGCCGGGACGTTCGACATGGGCGTCGGCGCTATCGTCGGCTCCGCCATCTTCAACATCCTCGTAATTCCCGCACTGTCCGGTCTCGCGTCCGACGGTGACCTGGAGACGAACCGGACCGTCGTGTACAAAGAGGCGCAGTTCTACATGATCGCGGTCGCCGTCCTCGTGGTCACCTTCGCGCTGGCGGTCATCTACCTCCCCGTTCCCGGCGGCCCGGCGTTGACCGGACGACTGACTCGTCCCTTGGCCGCCATCCCGCTCCTGCTCTACGGACTGTACCTCTTCATCCAGTGGCAGGACGTCAACGACCACGTTGCCGACGACATCACAGACGATATCGGCGTCGGCCGCGAGTGGGGGAAGCTTGCTGTCGGACTGGCCGTCATCCTCGCGGCCGTCGAACAACTGGTCGGGAGCGTCGAGTCGCTCGGACACGCGTTCGGTGTTCCCGAGTTCCTCACCGGCGTCACCATCGTCGCGGCGGCGACCAGCCTTCCGGACACCTTGGTCAGCGTGCGGACCGCACGGGCGAACAAGGGAATCACCAGCCTCGGGAACGTCCTCGGATCGAACACGTTCGACCTGTTGGTGGCGATTCCGCTGGGCGTGCTGATACTCGGGAGCGTCTCGATCGACTTCGCCGTCGCCGTTCCGATGATGGGTGTGCTCACCCTGGCGACCGTCTTACTCTTCACCTTCCTGCGAACCGACCTCTCGGTTACCGTCGCAGAAGCCTACACTCTCTTGTTCGCCTACGTCCTGTTCGTCGCGTGGGTCGTCGCCGAGTCGGCTGGCGTCACGCACCTCATCAAGGGTGCGTGAAACCACCGTCACCGGCTCGTTCGGCGACGAGGACGCCCACTTGGTCGTGTACGCGCTCGACTGCGGTGACCGCGAACCCGACGTCGGTGAGTACGTCCACGAGCATCCCGACGGTAGCCGAATCGACACCGTGGCCGAACAACGGTTCTTCGGGGTCGGACGACCCGAAGAACATCGCGTCACCGAGGACGAACCGACGCGGGCCGAGTTCGGCGATGACCTCGATAGCCTCGCGCTTTTCCTCGTCGGGGAGATGATGCAGGGCGAAGTTCGAAACGACAATATCGACGGGGCCGTCGTAGCGCGGATCTCGGAACTCGCCGTAGCCGAACTCCACGTTCTCGATACCGCTCTCTTCAGCCTTCGCTCGGGCCTGCTTTATCATGCCGTCGCTGATGTCGCGACCGACGACGTGGCCGGCGTCCCCGGCCAGTGCGAGTGCGATTAGACCCGTCCCGGTTCCGAGGTCGAGGACGACGTCGTCGGGACGAGGGTCGGCGTGGTCAACGACGAGTGAAGCGCACGCGTTGTAGATCGGTTTCTCTTCACCGCCGTGTTTGTCGTCGTAGTGATGGGCGATCTGTGAGAAGCGCTCGCCGAGGTCCTCAAGGCGCTTGTCGGTCATTGCTCCCTCCTTCGAAACCTTCCGTGGACAGTTCCATATTCACGGTCGCGCCGACTGCGTACCCGTCGGCGACAGCAGACGGTATCGACTGAGGTCCCCCGCTAGACGCGTCACCAGCGACGAAAAGCCCCTCGACCGACGTGAACCCGATTCCATGCTGGGACTGCGTTGCGTCGACGAGTCCTGCTTGATTCACTTCGAGACCGAGTCGGTCCGGAAGCTCGCTGTGTTGCTCCAGCGGTAGGGGGTAGAACAGAGCGTCGCGGGCTACGTGGCGGCCGTCCGCGAGCGAAATGCTTTCGAGAACGCCGTCGGTGCCGTTGAGTGCGGTAATTGGTTCGCCTTCGATCTCGACTCCTCGCTCGACGAACGTCGAACGCGATTCTTCGTCGAGGACGTCCTGTCCATCGGTAAACACGACGAGATCAGCACTCAAATTGTAGATGAGCGTCGCGTAGTCGATCATGTGTTGATCTTTAACGATGACGCCGAGGGATTCACCACGTACTTCGTAGCCGTGACAGTAAGGACAGTGATGCACGCCACGTCCCCACAACTCCTCGAAGCCGTCGATATCCGGAAAGTCGTCCCTGACACCAGTCGCTAATACGACCTTCCGGCTCCTGACGGTCTCGCCGGAATCCAAGGTACTGGTGAATCCGTCGTCGTTCCTCTTCACGCCCGTTACCTTCGAATCTCGGAACTCACCCCCGTATTTCGACACTTCCTCACGACCGAGGCGTCGGAGTTCCTCCGGCGGGATACCGTCTCTCGTCAGATATCCGTGCGATTCGGCCGCTGGACCATTACGGGGTTCGTCGGTATCACAAACCAGGACGCTGCGGAGCGAGCGCCCTAACTGGAGGGCTGCACTCAAGCCCGTGGGCCCGCCTCCGATGACGAGAACGTCGTACTCCAAATCACTGCCACCGGTTGTTTGCATATCTAATGCAATGAGGATTCTAATAATAAGGCTGTCGCTCCCGGAGATGAGAATCGACAAATGGGCTAAGACGAAATAACAGCGCCTTCGAGGCACATAAACTTCGATTAACGGATTGGGGAGAGCGGTCGAGTGACCGACATCTATTCTGAGTCTACGAAAAGAATGCGATAAGAGTGCAAACCTTATCTGGGAGCAGTACCAACTCTCGATAACGATGCCAGAAGCCGTACAAGAGCAACTCCGAGATGAACGGGAATGTGAGGGTCTTCTCAACTGTCTGCTCGGACTGAACGAGCTCGACAGAGGTGTCTTTAGACTGCTGGCAGAATCTTCTGAGCCGCTTACCGTGGATCACGTTGCGAAGTTCATCGGTAAAGAGCGAACGACCGCGTACCGTTCGGTCAAACGGCTCGAAGAGGCTGGAGTTGCCGTGCAAGAACAAGAAAGCTGTCCGAAAGGAGGCTATCACCACGTGTATCGAGTCACCGACCCCGACGAGATAGCGGACGAATTCCAACGAATGCTCAACCGATGGTACGCCGAGACTGGACAACTCATCCAGGAGTTCCGGGATACGTATGGTGAGAGCCAGGCTTCCGAAATAGGCCGATAACTCCCACCGTCGGCCTTCGATAGCGGGACAAACCTAACCGAGGGAGATATCGAGGACACCTCAACTTTCGCGGTCTGAATGGGCTGCCGTCTCGCCCTGTCGTCGGCGTGAGTCGACGTTCAGGGACCGCACGACGGTCACTCCGACGACGGTTCGAAGACCAGTTCCGTTTCCTCGCCGATTTCTTCCCCTCCCCGCACCGACTCCACGCGGAGGGTGACGTCGCGCGTGGTTCCGCACCCGCCGCTTACGAACTCGTCCCACTCCGCTCCGACGGACGCCGGGCCCGAACGCGTCCGACGGAGGTACGAGCGATAGGAGTCGGCGTCGAGGGCGTCCGCCGTCCGTTCGTCGGGCGGCGAGAACGAGAGAACCACCCGAGACGCGCTTCCGGACGACTTCGACGAGGTTCGGTCGCTCACGGCGTCCGGTTCGCTCTCTTCGGACAAGAGTCTGTCTCGGGAACGGCGTTTCGGCAGTCTCGCGTCGATACCGCACTCCCGCCGGGGAACTAAGACGGAGACGGTCGTAGCCGGACGGGATGTTCGACTCCGAGCGGGTTTCGACGGTGACGTTCGACTCGTACAGCACGTTGGTCGACGTCGACGCGGCGGAACGGGCACTCGCCGCGCGCGTGGACGACCCGGAACCGGTGTCGAAACTGTGGCGCGCACGCTCGCTGGAGTACACGTTCGTCGCCAACCAAATCGACGCCTACCAGCCGTTCTACGAGATGAACAGGGACGCCCTCCAGTACGCGCTCGACGCGCACGGCGTTGACATCACGACCGACGAACGCGACGAAATCCTCGCCGTCTACCACGAACTCGAAGTGTTCGACGACGTGCGGGACGGCATCGAACGACTCCGCGAGGGCGGATACGACTGTTACGTCGTCTCCAACGGGAACCCCGAGATGCTCGACTCGATGGTCGAACACGCGGACATCGGCGACGTGATCGAGGACACCGTCAGCGCGCACGAGGTTCGGACGTTCAAGCCCGCCGCCGAACTCTACCGCCACGCCGCGGCGCGGACGGGGACGCCCATCGACGAGATAGCGCACGTCACCGCGGGGTGGTTCGACGTGATGGGCGCGCGGCACGCCGGGATGCAGGGCGTCTGGGTGGACCGGAAGGGGTCGCCGTGGGAGACGTTCGGCGGGGACCCCGACCTGACGGTGGAGGGGTTCTTCGAGTTGGCCGACGCGTTGGGCGTCTGAGCTCCGACGCGGTGCCGGTCTAGATACGTAGAGTCCCGCCCGCGTCGCCTCTCTCCCTGTAGAGGCTACTGACTTCCCGGTCGCACGCCTGTAGTCACAGTAATGAATACGAACGCCTCAGAAGCACCTCGTTCGAGATGGAACAGCACCGACCGCCCCGGCGTCGAATCGGGAGGTGAGTGAGACGATGGCCGAGACGGAACCTCCAACCACCGCGATTCGCGCCACGTACTCCGAGTACCTCGACGGCGACGCGACGATGGCGATGATAAGCGACCCCGACGCCCCTAACGCGTGGGTGCTGTCGTCGCTCACCGTCCCGATAGAACCCTGAGAGCCGTCACCTCGGAGGCGTCCCCCTTCATGTCGTCGCCGGACCGCTACCCGTCGAGTGCCTCCGCGGAGTTGTCGCGCGGTTCGTAGCCGACGGCCTGCATCGTCTCGGTAATCGAGTAAAATCGGTCGTCGTTCCGCGACACCGCGTTCACCGTCACCGGACTCTCCGGGAGGTCGGCGAGGGCGGCCTTCCGATGCACGTCTCGGCAGTCGTGGGGGCTGAGCCACGTCGAACGGGCGAACCGCGCCTTCCCGGGTTCGACGTCCTCGCCGGTGTTGGCTTCGAGGTCGTCCGCGCTCATGTACCACCCGATGCGGAGGTTGACGACTTCGAGGCCGTGCCGGGAGGCGTAGAAGTCCGTCAGCCCTTCGCAGGCGACCTTGCTCACGCCGTAGAAGGAGTCCGGACGCGTCGGCGCGTCGCCCCGAACGGTCTCCGCGGCGGTCAGCGTCATGCTCTCGGGGTCGGACTCGTCGGCGACGTTGTACGTCCCCACGGCGTGGTTCGAACTCGCGAACACCATCCGCTCGACGCCGTTCTCGACCATCGCATCGAGGACGTTCTTCGTCCCCTCGACGTTGGTCTGAGAGACGGTTTCCCACTCCGCGTCCGGCGAGGACGCCCCCGCGAGGTGAATCACGACGTCGACGTTGTCTACCTTCGCTCGCACGTCGTCGGCGTCGGTCACGTCGAGGAGTTCGCTGTCTATCTCCTCGGTCTCCGAGTGGGTGAACGGGACGACGGTGTGTTCGTCGCCGAAGGCGTCGAGAACTTCCCGCCCCACGTTCCCGGCCGCGCCCGTGAGTGCAATCCGTGCCATCGTTCGTCGGGGACGAAGGAGTACGCGCGAAAAACCGTTGTGGCCCTCGTAGCCTCCTCTCGCGGAACCGGCGTTCGGACGGCGGACGGCGACGGCGGACGCCGTCCGACGAGGGGTTAGATTCCGGATGCGGGGACGTCTATCACGTCGCGGAACGCGCCCTGAACGACCTCCGACAGCGCAGGGTGGACGTGGATGGTCTCGGCGACGGTCGCCGCGTCCGCGCCGGCGGCGACGGCGGTGCTGACTTCGTGAATCAGCGACGACGCCTCCGGGCCGACGACGTGGACGCCGAGAATCTCCCCGTCGCCGGCGACGATTGCCTTGGCGAACCCGCCCTTGTTGTCGAGTGCGCCCCCTAGCGCGTGGTCGTCGTAGGCGTACGTTCCGACGTCGTACTCCGTGTCCTCGTCTATCTCTCCTTCCGTCTTTCCGAGACTCCCCACCTCCGGCGACCCGAATATCGCGTGGGCCATCCCCGGGTACGACACCTCCCGTTCGTCGCCTCGAACGGCGTTCTCGACGACGTACTCGGCCTCCTTGTCGCCGGAGTGTTTGAACATGTAGTTGCCGGCGATGTCGCCGATGGCCCACACCCCCTCGACGGACGTTCGGAGGTACTCGTCCGTCTCGACGAACCCCCTCTCGTCCGTCTCGATGCCGGCGGCAGAGACGTTCCAGAGGTCCGAGTTCGGCCGTCGTCCGGTCGCCACGAGGAGTTCGTCCCCCGAGACGGCTATCTCCTCTCCGCTCTCGGACTCGGCGGCGACGCGCTTCGCTCCGTCCTCGTCGGCTATCTCGGTCACCGTGTACCCCAGACGGAGGTCGTGTTCCTCCCGGTACGCGTCGGTTACCCGTTCGGCGATATCCGCGTCCTCGCGGCGGACGAGCGTCTCGCCGTGGCCGACGATGGTCACGTCGGATCCCATCTGCGAGAAGAAGTGACCCATCTCGACGGCGATGTACCCGCCGCCGACGACGACCAGTCGGTCCGGGAGTCCGTCGATATCTCCGGTCAACACCTCGGCGCTGGTGAGGTAGTCCACTCGGTCGGTTCCGTCGATAGAGTCGGGAACCGTCGGCCGAGAGCCACCGGCGAGGACGATGCGGTCGGCGGTGATCCGCTCGCCGCCGGTGCCGTCGTCGCCGCTCACCTCCACCGTGCGCTCGTCCACGAAGCGCCCCTCGGCCCGATACAACGTGAGATGGTCGTTCTTTCGGGCGCGTTCGGCCTTTGACTCGGCTTTTTTGGCCATCGTCTCCGCGACGCCGTCTACGATGTCCTCGAACGCGACGCCATCGAGCGATGCGTCGACGCCGAACTGCTCGGCGTTGCGGACGGTTTCGGCGACGTTCGCGCTGTGGATCAGCCGCTTCGAGGGGTTACAGCCGCGGTTGAGGCAGGTCCCGCCGAGCCTCCCTCGCTCGACCAACGCGACGTCCAGTCCCTCCTCGGCCGCCTCCGAGGCGACGATGTTCCCCGTCCCGCCGCCCAGAACAATTAGGTCGTGCTCCTCCATAGCTCACCCGTGTGAGTTCTTCCCATCGTCACTTCTGTATTTGGGCAGCGCGAACGACGAAGAACGCGTCTCGATGACGGGGGACCGGTTCACGCCCATCGAGGAGTACGGGTTCGTCGGGAACTTAGAGACGTGTGCGCTCGTCGCGCCGAACGGGTCGGTAGACTGGTTCCCGTTCCCCCACGTCGAGGGTCCGAGCATCCTCGCGGCGATTCTCGACGCCGACCGAGGCGGTCGCTTTCGGGTGACCCCGACCGCGCCGTTCGAGGGTGCCCAACGGTACGTCGACGGGACGAACGTCCTCGAGACGACGTTCGACGCCGCGGACGGGACGGCGACGGTGACCGACTTCTTCCCTCCCGCCGGGAAGGTCGACCACCCGAAGAAGGTCCTCTACCGCAAGGTCGTCTGCGTCGAGGGGCGAGTCGAACTCGAAGTCGAGTTCGACCCCGCGTTCGATTACGGCCGCGCCGACCCCGCGTTCGTTTCGACCGAGAAGGGCGTCCGCGCCGAGGGTGCCGACGAACGGACGCTCTTGGAGGTGCCGACCGAACTCGACGTGAGCGACGGACGGGTGACCGGAACGCTCACAGTCGAAGCGGGGGACACCGAGTGGTTGCTGCTCCGCTGTACCGGCGCAGAGGACGCCGATACCGACCCGGAGGGAGCGCTCGCGGACACGATACGTTACTGGCGAGACTGGGTTCAGACGTGTCGACACGAGGGCTCGGGCTGCATCTTCGAGGGGCCGTGGCACGACCTCGCGGCACGGTCCGGACTCGCGCTCAAACTCCTCACGCACGAGGAGACGGGGGCCATCACGGCCGCGCCCACGACGTCGCTCCCGGAGGATATCGGCGGCGTCAGAAACTGGGACTATCGGTTCAACTGGCTCCGCGACGCCGGGTTCACCGTGCAGGCGCTGTCGAGTCTCGGCAACTCCGAGGGGGCGACCGAGTACTTCGAGTGGTACATGAACCTCTGTCAGGCGGACGACCCGGAGAAGATTCAGCCGTTGTACGGTCTCCACGGCGAATCGGACGTCGAGGAGACGGAACTCGAACACCTCGACGGGTATCGGAGCTCCCGCCCGGTTCGAATCGGAAACGGGGCCGCGGACCAGACGCAACTCGACATCTACGGCGAACTGCTCTTAGCGGTCGACGAGGTGCTCCAACTCGGACGCGAGTTGGACGACGAGGAGTGGGAGGCCGTTCACGACATCGTCGAGTACGTCCGAGACGTGTGGCGCGACCCCGACGCAGGCATCTGGGAAGTGAGGGGCGAAGCGAGCCAGTTCGTCTACTCGAAGGTGATGTGTTGGGTCGCGCTCGACCGAGGAATCGACATCGCGACGACCCACGGCTACGAGGCTCCCGTCGAAGCGTGGCGGGACGCCCGCGAGACTATCAAGGAGGACGTACTCGAAAACGGGTACGACGAGGACGTCGGCGCGTTCGTGCAGGCGTACGACACCGACGCGCTGGACGCGACCGGGTTGCTGATCCCTAGCGTCGGCTTTCTCCCGTTCGACGACCGCCGAGTGCAGAACACCATCGATGCGATAGAGGACCGTCTCCTCGAGGGGGACGTCCTCGTAAAGCGGTACGACGGCGACGACGGACTGCCGGGAGACGAAGGGGCGTTCGTCCTCTGTTCGTGCTGGCTGATCGACGCACTCGCGCTCTCCGGACGGGTCGAGGAGGCTATCGACCGATTCGAATCGCTCACCGAGTACGTGAGCCCGCTCGGTCTCCTCGCCGAGGAGATAGACGCAGACACCGGCGCGCAGTTGGGGAACTACCCCCAAGCGTTCAGCCACGTCGGACTCGTCAACAGCACGCTCTACCTGGGCCACGTGCGCGGGTACGAGTCGCCGGGGGCGGAGCCGATAGGAATCCGCCTCGGAGACCCCGTCTCTCCCGAAGACGGATAGGACCGCTCCGTTTCCGCGACGTCGAGGCTCGGAGTACGTCGCGCAGGCGACTAGCGGTTCGAACTCACTCGTACTCCCGCTAACTACGCGCAGTCCGTCTCCGTGTCGTCGAACGCGACCCCGCGCCGCCGACGGTGACCCGACGCTGTCACGCCGCGACGCCTGTGCCACTCGGTGGCCGAGGTGACCGGCGGTGACGTAATATCCGCCGGCGTCCCACAGGAAGGTATGAACGTCCTCGTCGTCGGCGGGTCCGGATTCGTTGGCACCGAACTCCGCCGCGAACTGGTCGAACGCGGACACGCCGTCACCGTCCTCTCTCGCGACCCGGACGTCGCGTCCGACGCCGCCGGCGTTCGAGCGGTGAGCGGTGACGTGACCGACTACGACTCCATCGAATCGGCATTCGAGGGGCAGGACGCCGTCGTGAACCTCGTGGCCCTCTCGCCGCTTTTCAAACCCCGCGGCGGCGACGAGATGCACGACAGGGTCCACCGCGGCGGCACCGAGAACGTCGTCGCCGCGGCGGAGGCCAGCGGCGTCGAGCGACTGGTTCAGATGAGCGCGCTCGGGGCCGACCCCGGCGGTCCGACCGCGTACATCCGCGCGAAAGGGGACGCCGAACGGGTCGTCCGCGAGTCGTCGCCGGAGTGGGTCGTCGTCCGCCCGTCGGTCGTCTTCGGCGACGGCGGCGAGTTCGTCTCCTTCACGAAGACGCTCACGACGCCGTACGTGACGGGGCTCCCGGGCGGCGGGAAGACGCGCTTCCAACCCATCTGGCTCGGCGACCTCGCGCCGATGCTGGCCGACTGCGTCGAACGCGACGAACACGCCGGGGAGACGTACGAACTCGGCGGCCCGGAGGTGCTCACCCTCGCGGAGGTGGCGAAACTCGCCTACCGCGCCGAGGGGAAGTCGGTCCGCGTCCTCTCCGTCCCGATGGCCCTGGCCCGGATCGGGCTGACCGTCGGCGGGGCGATTCCGGGATTCCCGATGGGCGCGGACCAGTACCGGTCGCTCCGGTTCGACAACACCGTCGCGGAGAACGACGTCCGCGCGTTCGGCGTCGACCCCGGTGACCTCCGGACGCTCTCGGAGTACCTCGGCCTCGGCGAGAGCGCGTCCGAGTCGGAGTCGTCGCAGTCCGCCGGGAGCGCGGCGTGATGGTCGCCGCCGCGTCGCTCCGACGTGTCGCCCGCGTCGCCGCCGGAGTGGCCGGTCTGTCCGGCGGACTCGGCTTTCTCTCTCTGATGGGCGCGTTCGGCCCCATCACCTGTTCGACCGGCCGGTCGCAGACCGGCGACGGCGAGGTGACCGTCACCCGCGAGTGCTCGGCCGGCATCGACTACCTGCTGAGCGGTGCCGGCGGTAACGCCCCGGTGTTGTTCTTCTGGGCGGTGGCGCTTCTCGGACTCGTCGCCGTCGGCGGTGCCGCCGCGTGGACCGGTCACCGTCGCGTCGCGTGGCTAACTGGCCTCGTCGGCACCGTCGTCTCGATTATCGGTCTCATGAGCATCGGGTGGTACTTCGTCCTCCCGACGCTGTCTCTCTTCGTCGCCGCGGCGGCCCTCACCGTCGAGGCCCGTCGGCGCGGTGACGGCGGGCGACGGACGGCGACATGAACGCGGAGTCGGACGACGCGACCTAAATCCGCTGGAAACTCTCTCCTCCTCTCCCCGCTCCGCGTCCCGCGCCGCGGATGACCGAGTTTATGCCGTTGCTCGCCCGACGGCCGACCATGGCTATCGAACCGGGCGACCGCGTCACCGTCGAGTACGTGGGTCGCTTCGAGGACGGCAGCGTCTTCGACACGTCGGACTACGAAGTCGCCGAGAAGTCCGGGCTGTTGGGGGCGCGGGGCGAAGACCGGACCGACTACTCACCGCTCTCCTTTACGGTCGGCGACGGGGAGGTCATCGAGGGTCTCGAAGAGAGCGTCGTCGGAATGGAGGCCGGCGAGGAGGCCACCGTGACGGTCCCGCCGGAGAAGGCGTACGGCGAGTTCGACGCCGACCGAGTGAGAGAGTACGACGCGGAGTCGTTCGAGGGGATGGTCGGCCAGTCGCCGGAGGTGGGCCTGCACGTCCACGCTCAGAACGGCCTGCACGGCGACGTGACCGCCGTCAGAGACGGCACGGTGGAAGTGGACTTCAACCACGAACTCGCGGGTAAGACGCTCGTCTTCGAGGTGGAAGTCGTAGACGTTCGGTGAATCGGCGTTCGACGCTACAGTACGAGGCGTTCGAGGGCGCGTTCTCCGACGGTGCGGTGGACTTCGCCCCGTCTCGAGAGGGTGCCGTCGACCGGTCGGCGAACCGACACACCGCGCCGTACTTCTGGAGGCTGATTTCGGGCATACAGGGTCAGATAGGCTCGAAAACGACGATTTAGGTAAACGGTTTAGTAGCTGCGGACCGTATATACCAACGGATGGTCGAACCCCCCACGACGCCCTGAATCTCCACGCGATTTTCGATGCGCTGGCCGACCGTCCGGAGAGTGAACACCAGTGATAGACGACGGTACCCCCCGACGAGAGACGACGGAGAACGAGACGACCGACCCCCAGAGCACAGCGGTGCGCCGTGCCATCGGGGCGGACGCGACTGCGAGGTGGAGCGAGTTCCTCGGTAAACTCGGCGCTTCGGTGGTGGCGGCATGAACGGGAGCGAACTCGGCGAAGCGACGGTCGGGACGGCGAAGAACTCCGAGGCGACCGACGCGGAGCGTCTCGCCATCGAAACCGTCGGTCTGCGGAAGTCCTTCGGCGACGTCGTCGCTGTAGACGGCGTCGACCTGCGGATTCCTCGCGGCACCGTCTACGGCCTCCTCGGCCCCAACGGGGCCGGAAAGACGACGACGATCCGACTGCTTGCGACGCTGCTCCGCCCGGATTCCGGCACCGCGACCGTCCTCGGCCACGACGTCGTGACCGAGGCGGCCGAGGTCCGCGCGAAGGTGGCTCTCACGGGTCAGTACGCCTCGGTCGACGAGGACCTCACCGGTCGGGAGAACCTCGTCCTCGTGGCCCGACTCCTCGGGCTCTCGTGGCGGGCCGCGCGGAGCCGGGCCGACGAACTGCTCACGACCTTCGGTCTCGCGGACGCCGCCGACCGTCAGGTGCAGACGTACTCCGGCGGCATGCGACGCCGTCTGGACGTCGCGACGAGCCTCGTCGTCACGCCCGAGGTGCTGTTCTTGGACGAACCGACGACCGGTCTTGACCCGCGAAGCCGGAATCAGGTCTGGGATATCGTGCGCGCCATCGCCGCCCACGGGACCACCGTACTCCTGACTACTCAGTACCTCGACGAGGCGGACCGACTGGCCGACCGCCTCGCCGTCATCGACGAGGGGCGCGTCATCGCTGAGGGGACGAGCCGCGAACTGAAGGCGGCCGTGGGCGCGAACCGGTTGGACGTTCGCCTCCGGGACATCGGTCAGAGAGCGGAGGCGGAGGCCGTCTTGACGGACGTTCTCGGCGTCGAACTCATCGACGGACCGGACCGGGACACGCTCTCCGCGAGCGTCCCGACCGAGGAGCGCGCCGCGGAAGCGCTGACCGCACTCGCCGACGCCGGCGTGCGCGCCGCCGAGTTCTCGCTCGGACAGGCGAGTCTCGATGAGGTGTTCTTGGCGCTCACGGGACGTCCCGCGCGGGAAGGGAGCGAACGCGGCGATGCGGCGGACGCCGAGGCGACGGAGGTGCGGCCGTGAGCGCCGAGACGGGGGACTCTCTGTTCCCCGCCGAGGACGGGTTCGACGGTGCCCTCTCGCGGAGCGAACGCCCGCCCCGCGCCGGGGCCGTCTCCGCGTCGCTCACCCTCGGGTGGCGGGCGCTCCTGAAGATCAAGCACGTCCCGTTCCAACTGTTCGACGTCACGGCGTTCCCCATCATGTTCACGCTGTCGTTCACCTACCTCTTCGGGGGCGCTCTGGCGGGGTCGCCGCAGGAGTACATCCAGTTCCTCCTGCCGGGAATCCTGGTGCAGACCATCGTCTTCATCACCGTCTACACGGGCTTCGGACTCAACACGGACCTCGACAACGGGCTCTTCGACCGCTTCCAGTCGCTCCCGATATGGCAGCCCGCGCCCATCGTCGGCGCACTCTTGGGCGACGTCGTCCGGTACTGCATCGCCGCGCTCGTGGTCGTCGGACTCGGCGTCGTCCTCGGATTCCGGCCGGGAACGGGCGTCCTCGGCGTGCTCCTCGCCCTCGCGCTGGTGCTCGTCTTCGCGTTCAGCCTGTCGTGGATCTGGATCCTCGTCGGGCTGTCGGTCGAGAAGCCGGAGTCGGTCATGACGATGAGCTTCGTGCTGCTGTTCCCGCTCACGTTCGTGAGCAACATCTTCGTCGACCCGGCGACGATGCCCCCGTGGCTCCAGACCGTCGTGTCCCTCAATCCCGTCACGCACCTCGTCGACGCCACCCGCGGTCTCATGCACGGCGGCGTCGCGTTCGCGGACGTGGCGTGGGTCTTCGCCGCCTCCGCCGTCATCGTCGCCGTGTTCGCGCCGCTCTCGATGCGGAAGTACCGGCAGGAGCGGTAAAACTCGGCGAACGAACTCCCCCCTTTCTTTGCGAGCCGTCGTCTTCCGCCTGAACGGTATCGTCGGCCTCTTGGTCGCCCTCCTCTTCGCGTTCGTGCGAGATCTCGGCCGAGCGTATCGATAGCCGAGTTCGTTCCGATCCCACGTCCGCAACGACGGGCACAACGCCGAAGGACTGCGGCCGCGTAGTCTCCCCTCATGAGTGAGACCGGCGCCCGGTCCGCCTCGCTCCGGCGGCCGGTCGAACTGGCGCGGGCGGTCATCCGCCACGCACTAGCGGCCGACGTCCCGTTCATGGCGGGCGCAATCGCGTATCAGGCGTTCGTGTCGCTGTTACCGCTCCTGTTCCTTCTTGTCGTCGTGGCGGCCGCCCTCGGTAACGCGGCTGTGACCGACCGCCTCCTCGATATCGTCGTCGGGCAACTCCCCGCGGACGCCCAAGACTTGGTCCGCGGGGCGGTCGAGAAGGCGATAGCCAACGCCGGGAGCTCGATAGTCAGCGTCGTCGTGCTCGGATTCGGCGCGTTTGCGGTGTTCAATGGGCTAGACAAGGCGTTCACCGAACTGTACGGCACCGAACGGGGCGCGAACTTCCCCAACCAGATACGCGACGCCGCCGTGGTCCTCGGGGTGTTCGGGACGGTGACGATACTCATCGCCGCGACGTGGCAGTCGGCGCTCCTCCCGAACAGCCTCTCGGCCGGCAGCGTCCTCAAATCCGTCGCGTTGGTCCTCGGACTCACGCTCGCCCTCTATCCGATGTTCTACGTCTTCCCCGAGGTGTCGCTCGGGTGGCGCGAGGTGCTCCCGGGCGTGGTGGTGACCGCCGTCGGGTGGACCGTGCTGCAGGCGTTGTTCCGCCTGTATGTCACGTTCGTGGCGCGTTCGGACGCGTTCGGGGTGGTCAGCGGCGTGCTACTGCTGGCGACGTGGCTCTACTTCAGCGGGTTCGTCCTCCTGGTGGGCGCGACCATCAACGCCGTCCTCCACGGCTACGGCACTCCCGAGAGTGACTCGTCCGACCCCGACGACGAGGCGGCGGACGCGCCCATCGCCGACGAACGGGCGAACCGGCACTGAGGAAAACGGGAGTGGGGAGCGGACTACCGAAACTCCCTCTACGGAAGGTTCTCCGCGCACTCTATCAGGTCGTCCTCGGTCGTCCACCGGCACAACCGCCCGGCGTCCGAGAGCATCTCGAAGATGGCCGTCTGCATCCCGCTGTAGGGCCGTTCGACGTCTACGTCCGTGTCCACCGCCTCGGCGTCGAGTCCCTCGTACTCCCGTTTGAGGACGTGGGTCTTCCGGAAGTACTCCTCCAGTGCAGTGAAGTACCCCTGTTCGACGAGGAATCCGCCGTGTGTGTGTTCCGCGACGCCGACGATGGCGTCCGCGTAGTCCGCGAGAATCCGGAACTTGAGGTAGGTGTTCGTCCACTCGCTCCGAACGTCCACCATCAGGAAGGCGTAGGCGTCGGGGCGGCGGTTCAGGCGATCCTTGACCAGTTGGAGGCGGCGAATCTCGGGCTGGCCGTAGCTCCCGAGGACGAAGTACGCCCGGTCGGCGGAGAAAAGCGGTGCCAGTTCCGCCACGCTGTGTTTGAGGGCTTCGTACTCTTCGGGCGTGAGCGACGCGTCCCGGAGATAGTCGTCGGCTCTCTCGGCGAGCTCTTCCACGGTGACCGACTCCTCGCTCATCGTGTCGAACTCCCGGCCTCCGGGCTTCAATGTACCGACCGAGTCGTTGACTACATCACTCTATACCGAATCGGTTGAGAGTGATTCGGATTTGAGCGAAACGCTTTTGCACGAATCGCCCGAACTTCGACGCGATGAGCACACCCGACCGACCGCCGAGCGACTTAGACTCCGTGCGAGAGCGACTCAACGTCGTGACGCAGGAGACGCGCTTCTCGCTCGTACAGGACATCCTCGGTCACCCGTCGGGGTTGCCGACGCTGAAAGAACTGGACTACGTGAACCCGAGCAGGAGTCGGACGACCATCCGCCAACACCTCCGGAAACTCGCCGACGCGGGCATCGTCGAGGAGGTGTCCCTTCCCGAGGACCGTCGGCGAAACGACCTGCCGTACAAGTTCTACGGCATCAGCGACGCGGGCCGCCGGTTCCTCGACGAGCACAAACTCCTCCGGGCGGAGGAGACGCTCCGGACGGTGTACGAACGGGTCGAGAAGACCGACGAAATCGAGCGGTACGAGAACGCGCCCCGACCGGACCGCTGAACCGCCCGTCGTTCTTTCTTCTTTTCGGACCTTCGACGGGGACGTTCGCGGCCGACGAACGGGTAAAAACGAGTTCAGCGGTGTCCGCGACTGCTGGCCGAGAGTTCGGCGTTCAGTCGCCGGCGACGGGTTCCGGCCGGTACGACCGGCTGATGACCTTCCAGTGGCCGGCGGCGAAGCGGTAGTACGTGATGACTGCGGGGACCAACGTCTCTAATACCAGCGCGGCGTACAGCGCGCCGATTCCGATCGGCGTCGCGGCGCTCAGGACGGGGAGCGGAACCGACGCGGCGCCGAGGTAGGTGATGGGAAGCGCGAACACGTACAGTCCGAGCACCTGCCCGTAGAACGGCCAACTGGTGTCGCCGCTGGCGCGGAGCGGTCCGGTCGCACCGCCGGAGACGCCGCGGAACACGACGCTGACGCAGGCGACGACGATGAACGTCGTCACCATCGGGAGGATGGAGGGGTCGTTCACGAAGACGCTCCCGACCTGTTCGGCGAAGACGAGGACGAACGCCGCGACGAGGACGTAGACGGCGGTTCCGAACAGGATGACGTCGCGCCCGTACGCGCCGGCTCCCTGCTCGTCGCCGGTCCCGAGTTCCTGGCCGACCAGACTGCTCGACGCTATCGAGAAGCCCCACCCGGGCGTGTCCATCAGGTCGCGGACGCGGCGGGCGACGACGTACGCCGCGACGACGTTCGGCCCGAACATGGCCACGAGGGCGAGCATCGGGAACTGCGCCGCCCGCCGGGCGACGTTCGTGAACACCAGGGGAGCGCCGATGTCCAGGACGTCGCGGACTTCGTCCACCGTCGCGTACGGCGGTCCGAGGTCGACGGTGACGGGGAACTCGCCCAAAACCGGCAGTCGGTAGCCGGCCAGTCCGGCCGCGAACACGGAGAGTGCGAGGACGTTCGCGACGACGGTGCCGATGGCCGCGCCGACGACGCCCATCCCGAGGACGAAAATCAACGCCGCGTTGATGCCGATGTTGACGACTGCGCCGCCCGCGCGGACCATCATGGGCGTCCACGCGTCGTCCGCGCCGACGAGCGCCCGACTCGCGATGAGGTTGAGACCGGCGAAGGGGACGCCCAGAGCGACCACTCGGAGGTAGTCCGCGCCGTAGGCGAGCGACGCGCCCTCGCCGCCGACGAGTCCGACGAGCGTCTCGGGGGCCGCCCAGTAGAGGGCGGCGAGAGGGAGCGTGATGGCGACGGTGACGAGCGCACTCGTCGTCACGGCCGAGGAGAGCCTCTCGCTCGCGCCGGCACCGAACCGCTGAGAGACGAGACTGATGGTCGCGCCGGCGATACCGCTCCCGGCGGCGAACACGACGCCCCAGAACGGCGTCGCGAACCCGACGCCGGCGATGGCGGCCGGTCCGAGGGCGATACCCACCATCGCAACGTCCGCCGCGGACTTCGACATCCGGGTGATTCCGGTGACGATTCGCGGCCACGCGAGGTCGGTCGTCTGCTCGACGCGCCGGGGGTCTATCACCCCGAACCGCGCGAGCACGTACCCGACGGAGAGGAGAACCCAACGAAACGGATTCGGCAAGCGTCTTCCTGAAACTGCCACGTCGCATGTTTCGATTCGAGACCCTAAAGCGCTTCATATCTGCAGTGTATTTCAGGATTTATTCGCACGTTATCTATTGTCTCAGAGTCTCTACTGCAAATAGAGGGAACGACCACCGTGCCACCGACGGCCACGGTACTGACGCTCGAACGGCCGCCGATTACGCCTCGATTTTCGACGGTTACTCCGAGAGGAACACTCGCTCCACCGACCCGTCCGACCCCCGGACGAGGGCGTCGATGGACGATTCGGTCGCAACCGTCACCGACTCGCCGCCCGGGGTACCCTCGTTGACGCGGATGGTGTTGGCGTTGACGACCGACCCCTTTCGAGTGGGGCGGTCGGTCTTCGTGTGGCCGATAACCTGCGGCGGGGCGTCTTCGCTCATGTGCTGGAAGTCCATCCAGACGAGTCCGGCGTCGGCACCTCTGACGCCTTGGGACCCCATGCCGACGACGCTCTCGGCGTCGTCGTACGCCTCCTCCTGCGCGTCGAACCACCCCTTCGAGTCCGATTCGAGCCCGCGCTTCAGTCTCTCGCCGGCCTCACGAAGCGTCTCGTTGACCTCCGCGACGGAGAACGGCCGGTTCGACCCGGCGTGGACGTACGTCCGCCCGTACGCCTCGAACGCGGCGGCGAGTCGTCCGGCGGCGACGTCCCCGACTACCCGCTTTTTCACCTCCGCCGGCGGGTCGGCGGAGTACCAGTACTCCCAGTGGTAGACGTAGGGAAAGAGCGTGTTCGCCTCGTGGTTTCCGAGGAGGTGGACGACGTGGCCCTCCGGGGCCTCCTCGCGGAGTCGCCACACCGTCTCCAACGTCTCGGTGTTCGACGGACCGCGGTCCACCGTGTCGCCGAGGAAGACAAGGACGTACTCGTCGCCGCCGGCCCAGTGGAGTCGCCCCTCGCCGTCGGCTTCCACGAGAGGCCGGTCGAACGCCTCGCCGACGAGTTCGAGCGCGGACTTCGCCTCCGAGAGGTAGCCGTGGATGTCGGAGACGGACACCACCGTCGGCGCGTCCGCGTCGAGGTCCGAGAGTGATCCGGGCGCGGGCGTCATCGGACCACCGACCCGGCGACGGAAACGCTGTCTTCGAGTCTCATACACCGACCCTCCGAGAGCGGAAACATAATCGCTCGGGTCGCCGCGGTTTCGGCCGACGCCGCCCGACTCCGCCGCCCCCAACGGCCCGCCCCGACGTTCCTCAATCGACGTAGGCGGCGACGAGTCGGCGTTCGATTCGCTGGAGTCGGTCGCTCACGGTGCCCGCCGAGAGGCCGAGTTTCGACGCGAGTTCCCGGTGGGTCGTCTCCCGCGGCACCTCGTAGTACCCCTCCCGGACGGCGAGTTCGAGGAGATCGGCCTGTCCGTCCGTCAGTACGTCGGCGAACTCCCCGGTGGTCGGTCGGTATGTCCCTATCTCTTCGAGTTCGAACTCGACCGCCCCCGGAAGTTCCGAAACCGCCCGCTGGATACCGGACCCCGTCCCGATGACCGTGAACCGGTAGCTCCGGCGTCCGTCGATCTCCCGGTGTTCTATCGGCCAATCGAGGACGATGTCGTGCGCGTACAGGATCGAGATGAGGTCGCCTATCAGGCCGACGCTCCGACACTGGAGGTACGCGACGCCGCTTCCGTCCGTCCCCGTCACGTCGTACCCGACAACCTCCTCGGCGGCGTCTAACAGTCGGTCCGCCGCCGAGAGGTTGCCCCGCAGATCGACGAGGACGACGTACCGGCCGTCCTCTATGGGCCCCATGTGGCGGGTCGAATCGATGGTCACCGCCTCCGATCGGGCGAAGCGGTCCAGAACCGGCGCTATCTGCACCTCCGTCTCCGTCAGTACGAGCGTCGCGTATCTCATCGGTTCGTCTCCCCGGCCGCCCGGCGTCGTCGCGCCGCGGCCTCGGTACGCGTTCGTCGCCCGGGCACCTAAAAGGATTTCTAGCGTGCTAGTAAACAGGCCCAAACGCATTCCCTCCTTAGGGACAGTCGATGCAACACGAGACGCCGCCGGGCCCGCGCGGACTTCCGGTTCTCGGGGCCGACCCTGCGATGATTCGGGGCGGATTGGAGTTCACCTCGCGCATGGCCCGCGAGTACGGCGACGTCGTCCACTGGGACGGCGTTCGGGGGCACGTCTACCAACTCAACCACCCGGACGACATCGAATGCGTCCTCGTGCAGAACAACCAGAACTACGTGAAGGGCGAGAGCTTCCAGAAGATTCTCGGCCCACTCACCGGCAACGGCATCCTCAACAGCGAAGGCGAGGAGTGGCGGCGCAACCGCCACCTCGTCCAACCGGCGTTCCACCCCGACCGTATCGAGGAGTACGCCGAGATGATGACCGCGTTCACCGAGGAGATGTGCCGGCGGTGGTCGGACGGCGAGAGGCGACTGATCCACGACGACATGATGGAGTTGACGCTCCGAATCGTCGCGAAGGCGCTGTTCGGCGTGGACGTGGAGGACCGCTTCGAGGAGATAAGCGAGGCCATCGACACGTTCCTCCCCGCCACGTCGAGTCTGCCGAACATCCTCCTCCCGGAGGAGGTACCCCTCCCCTCGCGCCGGAAGATGCGCGAGGCGCGACAGACCCTCGACGACGTCGTCGCGGAGATTATCAGCGAACGCCGTGAGAACCCCGGGAACGACGTCGTCTCGATGCTGCTCTCGGCGGCCGACGAGGAGGGAAACACCCTCAGCGACGACCAGATTCACGACGAGATAATCACGCTCCTCACCGCCGGTCACGAGACGACGGCGGTTTCGCTGACGTACACCACCTACCTCCTCTCGCAGCACCCGAACGTGGAGCGACGACTCGTGGCGGAACTCGACGAGGTGCTGGACGGCCGGCCGCCGACGATGGCCGACGTCCCCGAGTTGACGTACACCGAACAGGTGGTCAAAGAGTCGATGCGCCTCTACCCGCCGGTTCCGAGAATCGTCCGCGAGGCGGTCGAACCCGACACCCTCGGCGGGTACGAGATTCCCGCCGGCGCGACGATTCAGATGAGTCAGTGGGTCGTCCACCGCGACTCCCGGTGGTACGACGACGCCCTCTCGTTCGAACCCGAACGCTGGACCGACGAGTTAGAGCGGTCGCTCCCCCGGTTGGCGTACTTCCCGTTCGCCGCGGGGCCGCGCCGGTGCATCGGCGACCGGTTCGCCATGCTCGAAGCGCGCCTCCTGCTCGCGACCATCTACCAGAACTACCACCTCGAACTGGTCTCGGACCGCAACCTCGAAGTGATACCGACGGTCACCTCGCGGCCCAAAGAGGAAGTCGTGATGGTCGCCCACGAACGCGACGACGACTGAACCGGATCGACGGCGGTTCGGTCGGCGGGTGCCGCCGTTGCCGCGGCGAGGCGGCGTTAAGAGGCGGTCTCAGTCGGTTTCCCCGCCGTCTGTCGGTGAGAGAACGTCGTCGATGATTACCCTGTCCGACTCGCTTTCGCGCAGTTGGAGGCAGCACTAACCGGAAACTGCGACCGACGAAAGCGGCCGAGACGGGTCGGCGGCGGATTCAGCGCGTGGATTGTGTGACTATCGGCGGTGAAGTGTCCGTTTTCGCCGTCCGTTCTCGCTTCGGCGTTCGCTCTTCGGACCCGCGTCGCGTCGTAGTCGGCTACAAATATGGCGAGAATGCGAGAGAGTTTGGGTATCTAGACGCTCCTGTCTCGCATGAGTTCTACAGTCGGGTCGCTGTGGCGACGGTATCGCTCCGTACCGCTGATATACCGTATCTCCGTCGCGTTCGTCCTCGGTTCCGCGGCCGGAATCGCGTTCGGCGAACGGATGACCGTCGTTCAACCGCTCGGCGACCTCTTCCTCCGGTTGCTCAACATGCTGGTGGTCCCGATAATCGTCTTCACGCTGCTTACCGGGATTCGCCAACTGTCTCCGGCGCGACTCGGACAAATTGGCGGCGCTACGGTCGGTCTCTACGCCGCGACGACTACCGTCGCGGGAATCATCGGCCTCGCCGTCGCGAACGTCCTCCAACCGGGGCGCGGCGTCGAGTTCGCCGGCGGTGCGGCCGAATCTCAGGCACCGCCCTCGCTCACGGAAGTCGTGTTGGGCATCGTCCCGAGCAATCCGGTGGCGGCCATGGCGGAGGGTAACCTCCTCGCGACGGTCTTCTTCGTCATCGTCTTCGGCATCGCGCTCACTTACGTGCGCGCTCAGCAGGCCGCGTACGCGGACCGCGTCGACTCGGTCTTCGAGGCGTTCGAAGTCGGCGCGGAGGCGATGTTCGTCGTCGTCCGCGGCGTACTCGAGTACGGCGTCGTCGGCGTGTTCGCGTTGATGGCCGCGGGAATCGGTAGCGAAGGTATCGGCGTGTTCTCGTCGCTCGGCGTACTCGTGGTGGCCGTCGCTATCGCAGTCGTCATCCACATCGCCTTCACGTACCTCTTCGTCCTCATGGGCCTCGTCGTGGGCGCGTCGCCCCTCGCGTTCCTCGCCGGTGCGAAAGACGCGATGGTGACGGCCTTCGCCACGCGTTCCTCGAGCGGAACGCTTCCGGTGACGATGACCAACGCCGAAGAGGACCTCCGCATCGGAGAGCGGGTCTACTCGTTCGCACTTCCGGTCGGAGCCACCGCGAACATGGACGGCGCGGCTATCCGACAGGCGATCACTGTCGTGTTCGCCGCGAACGTCGTGGGACAACCGCTCGCACTCTCCGAGCAAGTCCTCGTTCTGGCCGTCGCCGTACTCATCAGCATCGGAACCGCCGGCGTCCCCGGTGCGGGGATAGTCATGCTCACGGTCGTCCTCAATCAGGTCGGCCTTCCTCTCACGGTCGTGGGGTTCGTCGCCGGCGTTGACCCGATTCTCGGCCGCATCGCGACGATGAATAACGTCACCGGCGACTTGGCGGTCGCTACCGTCGTGGGGAAGTGGAACGACGCCGTCGACTTCGACGGCGGCGTCTGGACGTGACTCTCCGCCGACTCCGGAGTCCGGCGCGACGGTGTGGCACGAGTCGGACGGCGCGTTCGTCGGAGCGTGGACGGAGTGGGAGCCGTACGGTTCGCCGTCCCGCGGTCAGTCGTTGAGGTGCGCCCGCTCGAACCGGTCCGGCGGTAGTTTGAGTTCGTCGAGGTTCGGGAGGTGCTTGACGTTGTAGACGACTTTCATCTCGTCGGTGATGGGGGCGTTGAGACAGGAGAGCCTGATTCCGTCCGCTATCATCTCGGAGGGGAGGATGTTGCTCGAATCCATCTCCATCTCCCCTTCGATGACCGCGACGGCGCAGTTCGCGCACGCCCCGCCCCGGCAGGCGTACGGCCACGCGAACCCCTGGTCCTCGGCCGCCTCCAGGAGCGACTGGTTCGGTTCGACCGGTATCTCGCCGTAGTCCGCCGGGTCGAGTCCCGCGGCGGACGCCTTCTCGAACAGGTCGTCGTCGTCCAGTGCCCACCCGTGGTCGTCGAGGACTTCGTAGTTGAGGAACTCCACGCGCGACTCCTCCGGTTCGTCCTCGTCGTCCTCGTCTCCGCGTCCGTTCGCGTCTCCCCGCCGCGAGGGACGGTCGGCGCCCTCGCCGTCGTCCGCGCCGCCCTCGCCGTCGTATCCGTTCAGAATCTCCCTGTACGCCGCGTACACCGCCTGAAACTCCTCCGCCGACCCGCCGTGGTCGGGGTGGGATTCCTTCACCCGTCGCCTGTACGCTCGCTCGATTTCCGCGTCGTCCGCATCCGAATCGACTCCTAAAATCTCGAACGGGGACTCCACGCCTAGGGATGGGGCGATGAGAATCATAAATCCTCTCCCTGCCGCCTCGTCGCGGAAGTTTTGCGGGCCGCCGAGGTCGTTTCGGACCCCCCGTTCAGAGTGAAAACGACGCGGGAGGCGTCGGCGCAGTCGGACGACGACGCGAGACGGACGATACGCGTGAGACGGCCTGCATACCGTCTCTACCGACCGAACGGTCCGGCGGTTCTCCGCGTATTCGCGCCTCGCCGGTCGCGTTTTCACCCTGAACGAGGGGTGTCCCCGGTTCGACGCGCGCTCTGTTCGGACGTCCGACTCCACGGCGCGAACGGAGCCTCGGACGAACCCGGCCGAGCAGTCCGCTCGGTAGTCGGGTGTGGATATATGTCAGAAGGAATTCAACTATCTGCTAATGCAGTTAGTCGGCACCGTCGCGACGGTAATCGTTCTCGGCGTATCCGGATACAACGTGATAACCGCGTTCGGCAGTCGCACGTGGGTGAAGCTGGTGGTCCATATCCTGGGATTTCTCGGCACGTGCCTGATAGCCCTC
Organism: Halopelagius fulvigenes; assembly: GCF_055398025.1. Taxonomy (NCBI): domain Archaea; kingdom Methanobacteriati; phylum Methanobacteriota; class Halobacteria; order Halobacteriales; family Haloferacaceae; genus Halopelagius; species Halopelagius fulvigenes. The sequence continues at coordinate 78,358 of NZ_AP043844.1, forward strand.
GAATTTTTCGGGCTCCGAGTACCTCTCGGAGCGGACCCGGACAGCGGAATTCAGCTAATCGCCTTCCTGATGGCTCTGATACTGCTGACTAACTACCTGTTACGGCGATTCGTGCCGGACGTACTCTCTCGTTCCGAGTAGTTCCGGACGTGGTCGTGCCCTCCTCATGAACAGGCTTCCCACGCAAAATATTCACCAGTACGTCCGTCACGTCTCTCTCTGCGGTACGACTCTCGCCCGACGAGACTGTCGGCTATCGTCGTCGGAAAGCGGATAGAGGCAATCGGCTTCGATGGCGGCGTCGGGACCTGACGGTCCGATTTCGAACTCGGTCGCCGCGGAGTTCGACGAGAACGCGATTGGTTCGTTTCTCTTCGCTCCCGGGCGACGAACACGAGTTTCTGATCGTCCCTCGATCGAACGAACAGATATTATTGTATGCACCGGTTCGCCGGTGTCCGGTTCCGATCACAGAACGTCCGTCCGGAAGTGGTCTCGTCGAGACATATCTTGGACATATTACCATAAAATGTCGTTATAGGTGGATAATCGGCACTATAAAGGCGAAAAACTAATATTTGGTAGAATAAGGGTGGAATGCACGTATCTCGAAGAAGTATCCAAAAGTATCGTCCGTGTGTGGATAAATACCCGGCGTGGACTATCGATAAATCGAAATCTATGTTTGCGACCACTTCTCCGGTTCAGGGATAGTCCAATTACTTCTATCGATAGTGCTCTTCAGGTTCGGTGAATGCGCTCACTGCACCATCGCGCTGCTCCCCGACTACAGTTTCTCCGTCCCGGAGATCGGTCGGGCCGAGCCGTCGCCGACAGTTCGTGCGGATCGGGCGTGACCGCGGTCTAGGCTGCGATCCTCGTCGACTTTTCCGTCCAAGCCGTCGTCAATGTCGCCCGGTTCCGAAGCGGGAAGTGGCGGCTCGTCACCCGTCGCTCTGATGCCGATGCCACCGGCGGCGACTAACTCGTACTGTTTAGATCGTACTTGCCGATGGCTCGGCGGTCGTATAGAGGTACGTGGCGGCGAGTGCGACGATCGCTTCGGCGGATTTGGAGACGATCGCCATCGTGTTCGCCGGGCCGCCCATGACGAAGTACGCGACTATCTGAGCGACGGCGAGTAGCCCCATAAGGAGGTAGAACTCGCGGCGCCAGTAGCGAGTTACGTAGATCACTACGCCCGCGACGAAGCCGAGGGCGGCGAGGACGAACAAGATCGCCTGCGTGATGTCGAATGCGATTACGACCGGAACGAGCCACAGGTGAATCGCCGCCGAAACGAGCGCTGCAGCGATCATCACGTACGGTACGACTCCGGACGGAACTCCCCTGGTGAGAGAGGAACCACGGGAGGTGTTGGCTGCTGTCTCGGACATCGTCTGTAACAGAGGTGCTTAGGAAGATATGTTTTTCCACTTTCAGGTTCCCCTAACCTGTCGACTTCGTAAGGTATCGAAAAATCGTCCCCTGTAGCGTGGTGCAGTCACCAGACCGCAGGAAACGCGCTGACGGAGAGCTCATCGGATACCGAACCGATGGAGTATCGGACAAGTATCAGTACGGTTCGGAGTGTCCCCGTCGAGTTCGTCTCGGGAGAGTGACGATTCCCGTGTATCGTCGGTCGGCCGGTGTCCTGTGAGGGAACAGATCGTAAGGGTATATCTAACGACCGTCGATATCTTCCGAGAACACCATTACAACTGTAGCGCTGTAAGATCCGCTTTATCTTGAGCGGTATGGAGTGGAACTATGGTGAACGTGAAAGCGACGTACGATACCGATCGAAGTCGTCAGATATTCTCGAACGTGTCTTCGGGGAGAGGTGATCTCTGATTCAGTAACTGGCGGTAGGTGACACAGATATCATCAGCTGCCGCCTCTAGCTTCCGAACGAGCGTCTCACAATACTCCTCACGCCGAAGTTTACTGGTGGGGCCTCCGACCGAGATACTCCCCAACACGTCGTCGACGGAAAGGGGGCACGCGACAAATCCGACTCCGATGGCTTGTTCGTCCCAATCGACGGCGTATCCGTCGTCAGCAATCTGGTCGAGTTCCCGCCGAAGCGTCGCGGGGTCAGTTATCGTCTGCTCGGTTACTGCGCGAAGCGAGTCTCCGTCCAGTAACTGTACGGCGTTCCTCCGAGAACCCCGCCAGTATCACCTTTCCGGCGGCGTGGGTGTGAAGCGGAGTCCGAAAACCGCTGTACGGACTGGGACCGACCCGTCCCCGGTCGGTTTCCGCATGAAGAAGCACCCACTCCCCCTGTTCTTCGACACCGATCTGGACGAGCTCTCCGGTTTCTCTATAGAGGTCCACCGCGGAGCGAATTGAAGCGTAAAACAACCGACTGCGGTACTTCTTCCGATTGCCCAACTGGAGGAACCGATAGCCGACTTCGTACAGTCCCTCGTCCCGAGAGACGTATCCGACCTCCGCCAAGGACACGAGGTAATCGTGCGCCGTTGCCCGCGTGACCCCGAGTTCGGAAGCCACCTCGGACGGACGCGCCCCCTCCCGTTCGTCGAGAATTCGCAGCACTTCGAACGCACGCGATACCGTTTTGAGAGGTGGTGATCCCATGTATCGGACTCTCCGCAGACTCGTATAAATCGTCGGAAAACGACAAGCCCGCCCCCTGACGGTCCCCTGAGCGTGATGACCTCGTTCTCATCGACGTGATACGCACGTATTCGCTGCTCTCTCGGCGGAACTGTTCGGCGAGGGCGGACTCTCACCGGGTCGATTACAGTACTATGCTCGTAACGAATTCGCCCTCTGCCGCCTCCTCTGACTGCTCTCACCCCGTGTCCTGACCGCTCTGTCGGTTAGGTACGGGCGCATCCGTCGGAAAGCGAGTCACCGAGACGTGACCGAAAACGGACGTAGATGGAATCGCGCCCCTCTCCGGAGAACGGACAGTCCGACACCGCCGGACCTCTATCCGTCATTGTCGGAAACGCTTCCCGGAACGATTTCTTCGGACGACTGTCAGTTGTAGTCCTCCGCTCCGTGCGTGAGAGTCCGATGCCGAGTACGTTCTCTGCAGTATAGGGCTCGATCCGAGGCAGTTTACGCTTTACGCGGGTCGCCAAAGCTCCTTTCGACACATCCGTGCTCGGTATCGTCGGCAACGGTGCGACGTACGGGATTTCGTCCATCTCTCGGATTCGAACCGGTTTGCGAGGAGAATTCTGGTGAGATGCGCACGTTCGATATTATCGGATAGTTTTCGATAGCCCTCTTTTAACGGAGCAGATATCTGTCGGTGACTGCGGCGTTCTCTCCCTCCTCGACCGAACGTACGAAAACCGAGGAGAGACGATTCGCCATATCCTTCCGGTATAGTCGGAAGGAGAGTCGTCCGTCGGACTCCCTTCCGGGTATGTAACTGTCTACTCGGTCTCCGCGCCGTCTCCGACCGCCCGGATTACGGGATCGACTCCGCGAGCAACTCGACCGGATGACGCGGTCGTCGCTCCAACAGAGCGTCTATCTGCTCCAGACAGGAGGTACCGCTGGCGACGACCCGTCGGTCGGCGGCGTCGCCGGTTTGCAGTTGGCCTCTGAGTCGGTCGCCGACGTCTATGCTGAGCTCGTAGTAGTCGGATTTGTAGCCGAAACTCCCCGCCATCCCGCAGCACTCCACGTCCGAGGTGACTACGTCGTAGCCGCACTCGTTCAAGACGGCGACGGTGTACGTCTCCAGCCCGAGGGTCCGCTGTTGACAGTGGCTGTGGTAGGCGACACCCGCGCCGTCGCCCGCGGCGAGTGCGTCGGCGTCGGCACCGTTCTGCAGGAGGCCGTACACGTACTCCAGTACCTCGTAGCTGTTCTCCGAGAGCATCTCGAAGGTGTCGTCGGCGACGAGTCGTTCGTACTCCCGCGTGAACATGGCGTGGTCGCTCGGCTCGACGACGACCACGTCGTAGCCGTCCTTGACGTACGGCGCGAGCGTCTCGGTGACGCGTTCCGCGTGGTCGGCCGCGGTAGCGACCATCCCCTGCGAGTAGGGGGCGCGGCCGCTGGAGGCCACTGGCGGGACGGCCACCTCCACGCCGAGTGCTTCGAGGGCGCGGACGGCGGCTTTGCCGCGTTCGACCTGCACGTGGTTCGTGTACAGGTCCGGGTAGATGACGGCGCGTCGCTCCGGATTCGTCACGCGGGAGTCGCGTTCTGTCCGCACCCTCATCGCTCGCTCTGCCGAGGCGGCGCGGCCGCCTCGCTTCTCGAACCACTTGACCAGCGTCTCCCGTTCGAACGTCGGGAGGTCGCGCCGGGGGTCGATACCGAGTCCCTTCTCCATCGCCCACCGGGATGCGTCGGTGTCGGCGAGCCAGTTCGAGAGCGGTGCCGTCGCGCTGCCGACCTTCGCCACCGTCTCGAAGTTGCCGAAGAACCGTTTTTGCATATCGACACCACCGGGTTCCTCGTCCGGCGTCAACCCCTCGACCAACCAGTCGAACTCCTGTTCGTCCCCGCGGTTGATCCGGTCGCGGACGACCGTGTTTATCCACGGGATGTCTATCTTCACCGGGCAGGCGTTGACACACCGCGTACAGCCGGTACAGAGGTCGTTGAACTCCGCGGCGGTGTCGAGTCCCTCGATGCCGGCTTCCCACCCTGTGGCGATGCCGCCGGAGTACGTCTCGCCGCCGAAGGCGTGGCCGCCGACGCTCTGGAAGTTCGCACACGAGTTCGAACAGGCCGAACACCGGATACAGTACAGCGTCTCCTTCAACTGTTCGTCTTCGCGCATCTCCGTGCGCCCGTTGTCCACGAGGACGAGGTGGAAGTCGCGGTCGGCGTCGAACTCTGACAGCGGTGTGGTGTCGTCCTCGAAGTCGACGACCGGGGTATCCACCGGCGGCGTCAGAAGCGAGACGTACGAGGTGATGTCCTGTCCGGTCCCCGAGCGACCGATGAGTTCGACGAACGGATGGAGGTCTTCGACGGACGGAATCACCTTCTCGACGCCCGCGACGGTTATCTGCGTGTCCGTCGCGGCGACGGTCTTGCGCGCGTTACCCTCGCTGGTCACGAGCGCCATCGTTCCGGTGTCTGCCGCGAGGAAGTTCGCACCGGTGATGCCCACCTCGGCGTCCAGTATCTGCTCGCCGAGTTTCTCGCGCGCGAAGTACGTGAGGTCTGCCGCGGTCTCCAGCGGTTCTTCGGGGTCGAACGCCTCGTTGAACAGGTCGGCGATGGCCTCTCGGGACTTGTGAATGGCGGGCGCGACGATGTGGGAAGGGGCCTCGTCGGCGACCTGAAGCACCCACTCGCCGAGGTCGGTCTCCACCACGTCCACGCCGTCGGCTTCGAGCGCGTCGTTGACCTCTATCTCTTCGGTGGTCATCGACTTCGACTTCACGACGCGGTCGGCGTCCCGGTCGGAGACGACGGAGCGGATGTACTCGTTCGCGTCCGCGGCGTCGTCGGCGACGTACACCGTCCCGCCGTTCGCCTCGACGCTCTCGCGCAACTGATCGACGAGTCGGGGGAGGCGTTCGATGGCGTCCTCCTTGACGGCGCGGGCCTCGTCCTTCAGCGCTTCGTAGTCTTCGAGGTCGGCGACCGACCGGTACCGGCCCTCGTTGAACGCCCGCGTGTTCTCTGCCACCGCCGCGCCTTCGGTCCGCATGAGTCTGCGGATGTCGTCGGCCTTGGACATCGTCACTCGCCCTCCGTGAGAACGACGACGTGGACTTCCCGCGGCCCGTGCGCGCCCTTCACCAACGCGCCCATGTCTGCCGTCGCGCTCGGTCCGGTCGCGATAACGGCGCTTCCCTTCGTCCGACGGAACTCTGAACCGAGCGACCGAACCGCGGACTCCATGTCTCTCTCGACGTCGTTCTCCCTGACGACGGCCACGTGACGGTCCACGAACAGACTCACCAGTTCGCTCGCGCGGTCGGTGACCGAGAGGACGAGCGACCCGTAGTCGGCGATTCCGAGTGACGCGCCGGTCACGCCGGTCGTCGCCGCCCGGAGCGTCGCGGGCGTCGGGTCGACTTCGACGGACGTTCCGGACAGCGCGAGTTCGGGGTCGCCGAACGTCTCGTCGAGGGCGACGCCGACGGCGGGCGATTCGACGACTTCGTCGATGCGGCTCTGGAACTCCGCTTCGGTGACGCGAGTTACGGACACGTCCAACTCGTCCAGTACGGACTCGAACCGCGAGAGTGTGGATGACGACATCGGTGTGCGAACGCAAGCGCCACACCCCTATTTAGTTTCGGTTGGGGGCACTGTCCGGTGTTCTGGTCTCCGTCAGCGGCACGCTCGATTTCCCGTTCCTCGGACGCACCCCCGCGTACCCAAAATTATTAGCCTGCGTACCCGTATGGCTTTACTGAGTCGACCGATTCGACCATTCCCAGCAACTATGAAAGCAATCGTTCAGACGGGACCCCGCTCCGTAGAGACACAGGAGCGTCAAGCCCCCTCTCCAGACGCAGACGAAGTGCTCGTGAAAGTCCACACGGCCGGACTGTGCGGGAGCGACGCTCACGCGTACAAGTACGACGGTGGATACGAGTGGATTCCCATCCCCCGCATCATGGGCCACGAGTACTCCGGCGAAGTCGTCGAAGTCGGTTCCGACGCGGAAGGCTTCGAAGTCGGAGACAAAGTCGTCGAGGAACCGATTCACGACTGCGGCCACTGCTTCCAGTGTAAGAACGGACAGCCGAACGTCTGTCAGAACTTCTCTATCACCGGAATGCACCGGGACGGTGCCTACACCGAGTACGTCGCCGTCGCGCCCGAACACGTCCACGCCGTCCCCGAGAGCGTTCCGCTCAGACACGCGGCCATCACGGAACCGACGAGCATCGCGGCGCGTGCGGTCCTCACTCGGTCGAACACGACGCCGGGGGACAACGTTCTCGTCGAAGGCCCGGGCCCCATCGGCGTCCTCGTCGCCGCCGTTGCGGACTCGCTCGGCGCGAATATCGTCGTCTCCGGCCTCGAACAGGACACGAAGTACCGGCTCCCGCTCCTCGAAGATATGGGTATCGAGACGGTCAACGTCCGGTCCGACGCCGGCATCGACGACTACGTCGATTCGCTCACCGACGGCGTCGGGTTCGACGTAGTGTTCGACGCAACGGGGCACCACACCGGCGTCGGGACGGCGACAGAGTACACGCGGAAGGGAGGTCAGGTGGTCGTCGTGGGCATCCCCAACGACACCAGCGAGGTCAACCTCACTCCGGTCGTCCGCGGCGAAATCGAGGTGAACTCCTCGTACGGGTCGACGTGGACGAACTTCGAACAGGCGCTCAGGCTGATGGAACGCGGCGACATCGCCGTCGATAAGATTCTCGACACGTCGTACGGTATCGACGACCCCGCGTCGGCGTTCGAGGCGTTTCTCAGCTCCGAGACCTGTAAGCCGGTATTCCAGTTCGACCGCTGACCGACCGTCTCAGTCGGGCGTGTCGCCGGCCGCCTCGGTGGAGAGCGGATGCACTGCCCAACCCGCGTAGTCTCCGATGGAAAATTCTTTCGGTTACCGAGTGGTCGTGAAGATACGACACCGCCATGGAGATTACAGGTATTTCGGCGACGAAAGTGAGCACCGAGTCGTGGGGCGAGTTCGTCGAGCTCCCGCTCGTCACCGTGATGAGCAAGTTCGAGGAGTAGAACAACGCCGACGGCGACAACCCGCAAGCCCGCCGTAAGTGGATGGGCTCCGTCGGCGACGATGCGCTCTCTGAACTCCTTCGTCAGGTGCTCTAGTTTAAGCTCGCCCATGCGATAGGTAACCATCCCCCCTACAGGCATTAAGATTTTTCCATTAGGCCACCGCCCGTCGGACGAATCGACCGCTTTACATCGTTGTCCCACCGGAGAATCGGTGTTCCGGGCCTGAGTCCAAAGATTTACCTTATCATATACACAGTTCCACCTATGTCACCCACCTCCGCCGAGGAGAGGCTCCACCGACCGACAGGCCTCGAGGTCGGGTTCGAGGACGCCCCCGAGAACGTCGACCCCACCACGTCGCCGCGGTTCTCGTGGCGAGTCGCGACCGACGAACGGGGTGCCGGTCAGCGGACGTACCGACTCGTCGTCGGCCGGGACCGCGACGCCGTCGCCGCCGGTCGCGGAACGCTCTGGGACTCCGGCCGCGTCGAGTCGAGTCGCGCGAGCAACGTCGAGTACGACGGCCCGACCCTCGGTGCCGACGAGACCTACTACTGGTCGGTGAAGGTCTGGACCGGCGACCGCGAAACGGAGTGGGCCGAACCGGCGCGGTTCGCGACGGCGTTGGACCCGGAGAGCTGGCGGGGCGACTGGATCGCCTACCAACCCGGCGAGGGCGACACGAACGGCTGGCGCAGTCAGTGGCAGCGTCCGGACGAGGACGGCGAAGAGTGGGTCGAGGTGGACTTAGACGAGTCCCGCGATATCTCCGCTATCTCGCTCCACGGGGCGGAACCCGTCGATATCGTACGGACGCCGGACGACACCGCCGTCACCATCTCTTGGTCGGAGAACCCCATCGAGGGCTTCGGATTCCCCGACGCCTACCGCGTCGAGGTAGCCGACGACCCCGGCTTCGGCGACGCGACGGTCGTCGCCGATGTCGAGTTCGAAGACGACGACTCGGAGGAGGAACCGGAGGGCGTCCCCGACGAGGGCGTTCCCGTCGAAACCCACGACGGCCTCGACGTCAGCGGTCGGTACGTGCGGGTCACGGCGACCGACCTCTTCGAGGTCACCCCTTCGACGTGGGATACGTCTCACATCCGCAGCCGAGACCGACGCGTCGTGCAGACCGGCGCGTGGCAGTGCTTCGCGCTGGCCGCCCTCTCCGTGGAGGGTCCCGACAGGACCGAACTCGCGACCGACGGCTTCGTCGAGGCGTCCTCGTCGTACGAGACCGACACGTGGGGGCGTGACCACCTGGTGAACGGGCGCACGGAGTCGCAAGCGGGTTCTACGTCGCCGCTCCTCCGGACGGAGTTCGACCTCGATAAGCCCGTCCGATCGGCGCGAATGCACGTCGCCGCCGTCGGCTACGGCGAGTTGCACGTGAACGGGACTCGGATAAGCGACCGACGACTCGACCCGGCGTGGACGGACTACGAACAGCGGGTTCTCTACGCGACCCACGACCTCACCGACCGACTCGGCGAGGGTTCGAACGCCGTCGGCATCTGGCTCGGTCGCGGGTGGTTCGCGAAGAGCAGTTCGTACTGGGTCAACGACGGGTCTCCGCGCGCCCGTGCGGTACTCACCGTGGAGTTCGAAGACGGGACGACGCGGCGGATTACGACGCACGCCGACTGGAGCGCCACCGAGAGCCCGATTCTTGCGAACGACATCTACGACGGCGAGACGTACGACGCCCGACGGGAGGAGGACGGCTGGTGCACTCCCAAGTACGACGCCTCGTCGTGGGACGACGCGGCCGTCGTCGATGCTCCCGGCGGGACGCTTCGCCCCGAACGTATCGAACCGATGCGAGTCGTCGAAACCTTCGACGTCGAGGAGGTCCGCGACCACCGAGAGGGCCCGATACTCGATTTCGGACAGAACCTCACCGGGTGGGTCGAACTGGAACTCGACGACCCCGACGCGGGCGACGAAATCACGGTCCGCCACGCGGAGGCACTCACCGAGGAGGGCGACCTGTCTACGACCGACCTCCGCACGGCCGACGCGACGGACACGTACGTCGCCCGCGGCGAGGCGACGGAGACCTACGAACCGCGGTTCACCTACCACGGCTTCCGGTACGCGCAGGTGACGGGCTACCCCGGCGAGTTCGACCCGGAGAAGGTAACCGCGAAGGTCGTCCACACGGCGATGGACCGGCGGGGCGAGTTCGCCTGCTCGAACGAGGAACTCAACCAACTCCAGCACAACGCCGTCTGGGGACTCCGTAGCAACACGCACTCGATCCCGGAGGACTGCCCCCAACGCGACGAGCGATTCGGGTGGACCGGCGACGCCCACATCTCCACCCGGTCGCTGCTCTTCAACTTCGACGCCGTTCGCTTCGACGAGAAGTGGGCCCGCGACCACGACGACGTCGCCACGGAGATGGGCTACGTCCCCGACGTCATCCCCAACAAGGCCGTTGAGGACCCCGCCGACCCCACGTGGTCGATCACGCGCGTGGTGGTCCCCTGGTACCTCTACCTGCACGACGGCGACGAGGGGATCCTCCGCGAGCAGTACGAGGGGATGCGCGAGTACGTCGATTACTGGTACGAGAACACCGAGGACGGCATCCTCCCCGACGACTACGGGAAGTTCGGCGACTGGCTGGCCTTCGAGAACGCCGACGGGCGTCGCGGGCTGCCTCACGACCTGTACAACACCGCCTTCCTCTATCAGGTCGTGGACACCTTCGCCGAGGTCGCCGACGCGGTGGGCAACGAGGCGGACGCCGAGGACTACCGCGAACGCGCCGAGTACGTCGCCGATGCCTTCAACGACCGCTACTTCGACCCCGAATCGGGAACCTACGGTCCGGGGACCCAATCGTCGTACGCCGTCCCGTTGTTCCTCGGGATGGTGCCCGACGACCACGTCGCCCGGGTCGCCGAGAACCTCGCCGAGAAGGTCCGGTCCGACGGCGGGAAGCTCAAAACCGGCTTCCTCGGGACGCGACCGCTGATCCACACGCTGGCCGACCATGGCTACGCCGACGTGGCGTATCAGGTCGTCAGCCAACCCGAACAGCCCGGCTGGGTGTACATGGTCCGCAACGGCGCGACGACGATGTGGGAGCGCTGGAACTCCGACGAGAGCGTCGGCTCGGGTATGAACTCGCTGAACCACTCGCCGTTCGCGCACGTCTCCGAGTTCTTCTACGAGGTGCTCGCCGGAATTCGACTCGGCAACCGACCGGTCACCGACCACGTGACTATCGCGCCGTCGCTGGTCGCAGACCTCGATTGGGTGTCGGCCAGCGTCGAGACTCGAACCGGCGAACTGTTGGTCGAGTGGGAGCGCGATGGCGAGGGAGGGTACGAACTGTCCGCGACCGTCCCGTGGAACGGCCGAGCGACGGTCCGACTCCCCGACGCGGCCGAGAGGACGGTGACCGAGTCTGACGTTCGACTGTCCGAGGGCGCGCCCGACGGCATCCTCTCTGTCGAACGCGACGGCGACGATGTCCTCGTCGAAATCGGCGCGGGGGAGTACGGCTTCTCCGTCGAGTAACTCGGGACATCGCGGCGTTCGAAGCGATAGATTCGGGGGACGCGATGGAACGCGGCTTTCTCGCCGGCGCGTAGCCCACTCGCGTTCTCCCCCTGGGCACTGTCCTGCGGTTTCCGGTAATATCGAAGGACCTGTCCTACTCCGACGTTCCTCCCGTTATCGCTGCTTCTCAACCGCTCGCTCCCCTGCGACGGAGAACGTTCTCGTCCGGTTCAGTTCCCTCGTCTCACTTACCGTCGAAAGGGTCCGACGATGCCGGAAGACTTTTTGAATATAACGATTGTAAAGTAGGTATGAGCGACACGGCGCCGATTAAGGCAGTGAAAATCGCCTTCGAGATCATCGACCTCCTTCGGGAACTCGACGGTGCGGGCGTCTCGGAGGTGGCACAGCAGTTAGAGAAACCGACGAGCACCGTCCACGACCACCTCCGCACGCTCGAACGCGAAGGGTACCTCGTCAAGGAGGGCAGTACGTACCACGTGAGCGCTCGATTTCTCCAGTTGGGCGACCAAGCCCGTTCCAGAAAGAAGGTGTTCAAGATAGCCCGCCCCGAGATAGACGATCTCGCGCAGGCGACCGGCGAGCACGCGAACCTCATGATCGAAGAACACGGGCTCGGCGTCTTTCTGTACCGCTCTCGGGGGCAAGACGCCGTCCAGTTGGACACCCACGACGGGATGCGCGTCCCCCTCCAGACGACTGCGCTCGGAAAGACCATCATGGCCCATCGGCCGCACGAGGAGGTCGAAGCTATCTTGGACCGACACGGCCTCCCGCAGGTGACGTCCAGTACCATCTCGGACCGAGCGGAACTGTTCGATACGCTCGATCAAGTGCGGGAGCGCGGGTACGCGTACGACGACGAGGAGCGCGTCAAGGGGATGCGCTGCGTCGCAGCGCCGATACTGGACGAGAACGACTACGCCATCGCGGCCGTGAGCGTCTCCGGTCCGAAGAGTCGGATGCGAAAGGAGCGGTTCACGACGGAGGTTCCCGAACAGATTCTCCGGAGCGCCAACGTCATCGAGGTGAACCTCACGTACTCCTGATCCCGCCGAAGCACAACAATTAGGTACCGTCCCCCGTCACAGACAGTCGATGCAGTTCGTTCGATACACGACCGGTGGAGCTCCCCAGTGGGGAGTTCGCCGCGCCGACGAGGTGGTACCGCTGTCCGGTCTCCGCGAGGACGTCTCCTACCAGCAGTTGACCAGCCCCGGCTTCCTCCGAGTCGTCGAAGACGCGGTGGACGCCGCCGAGGACAGGGCGATTCCGGAAGCGGACGCAAAACTGCTCGCGCCCGTCCCTCGTCCGGGGAAGATAGTCTGCGTCGGGCTCAATTACCACGACCACGCCGAGGAACAGGACAAGGACGTCCCGGAGCGACCGCTCCTGTTCGGGAAAGCGGGCACGGCGGTCACCAACCCCGGTGACCCCATCGTCCACCCCGACGACGTCGAACAGGTGGACTACGAGGTGGAACTCGGCGTCGTCATCGGAAAGACGGCGAAGAAGGTGTCCGCCGACGAGGCACTCGACTACGTCGCCGGCTACACGGCGGTCAACGACGTCAGCGCGCGGGACGCGCAGTTCGAGGACGAGCAGTTCTTCCGCGGGAAGAGCTACGACACGTTCGCTCCGATGGGGCCGACGCTCGTTCCCGAACGCGACCTGAACCCGAACGAGTTGGACGTCGCCTGCCGCGTCAACGGCGAAACGAAGCAGGAGTCGTCCACCGAGGAGTTCATCTTCGGCGTCGAGGAACTCGTCGAGTACATCAGCGGGATCACCACCCTCCGACCGGGCGACGTCATCTCCACGGGGACGCCCGGCGGCGTCGGTATCTTCCGCGACCCGCCGGAACTCCTCGAACCCGGCGACACCGTCGACGTCGAAATCGAAGGCATCGGAACGCTGACGAACTCCGTCGTCGCAGAGCGGCGGTAGTCAGCGGTCCGGGGTCGGTCGGTTCATGTACCTATTTGTAGGAGAGGTCGGTACTCCTCGTGCATGGCGACGCAGACAGACGACCGTTTAGCGGGACAGCACATTGTCGTTACCGGCGGAGCGCGCGGAATCGGACGAGGCGTCGCCGTCAGATGCGCGCGGGCGGGTGCGAACGTCTCCCTCTTCGACACGCGACCGGACGTAGCCGCCGAGACCTCGGCGCAAATCCGTCGGGAGGGGCGCGACGCGGCGGTGTACGAAGTCGACGTGACGGACCGGTCGTCCGTCGAAACCGCCGTCGAAGCGGCGTCGAGCGAACTCGGACCGATATCGGGACTGGTGAACAACGCGGGCATCCAGCGAGCGGTTCCTCTCTTGGAAACGACGCAGGAGACGTGGGACGCGCATTTCGACGTGAACGCGAAGGGGACGTTTCTCGTCTCGAAGGCCGTCGCGCGGGCGATGATCGACGCGGACACCGCCGGGAGCATCGTGAACATCTCCTCGGTCGGGGCGGAGCGACCGTTCCGAGGCCAAGGCGCGTACGGGGCCTCGAAAGCCGCCGTCCTGGCGTTTACGACCGTCCTCGCCAAGGAGCTGAGCGACCACGGAATCACGGTCAACGCCATCAAACCCGGAACCGTCGAGACGCCGATGGTGGAGGAGTGGCTCGCGGAACACTCCGACCAGTCGGCGAAATCGCCCGAAGAGGTCCTCTCCGAGGCGCTCGACGACCACATCCTCGATCGAATCGGACAACCGGAAGAAGTCGGTCACGTGGCCGTCCTCCTTCTCTCCGAAGAGGGCGACTGGATCACGGGAGAATCTATCGCCGTCGACGGGGGCTACCTCAAAAGGTAACCGACCCTGCTCGACCGACGACCGCCCTAACCAATGAATCCGGCATTACCGGAAAGGATGTCTCCCCGGCTACGATATGCGTGGACGGGGCCGCCTCGAATAGCGACGTGCGTTACAGACTTATAGTTGTAACACTTCCGTCGTCAACGTGAGTTCGCGCGATTGGATCGACAGGGAAGAGCAGTGGGCGCGCGGTAACTGGATGGACACATTCTCGCTACTCGGACAGTATCTCCAGACCAAACTCGACCGTCCGATCGGTATCGAGACGAGAGTCAACGGAGAGGTGCGTCAGGACTCTGACACCCCCGACCTCTTTTTCGACGTTCCGGAGTTGATATCGACGGCTTCGGATTTCTTCACCCTCCACCCCGGTGACGTCATCGCAACCGGGACGCCTCCCGGTACGGCGAGCGAGACGGTCGAGTTCGAAAAGTGGGGGGAGGAGGTAAGCGACCTCGCACTCGACCCCGGCGACACGGGGGAGATAGGCTACCGGCATCTCCACCGGTTACCTTCACTCGAAGCAAGGGATGAAACACCATTTGGCACCACTGCAAGGGAACGTTGAATTGCATCGATAATACAATAGTGGGCGGCCGAGAATCCTCATGAAAACTCATAATACCCTGTATCCAGGGTCCTAGCAGAGTACATACCACAAATTACAAATATTCAAAGTAAGGGGTACCAGAGCAAAACCGTTCAAAGTGTTAAGTGCGACCGAGGGTAATCCAACCACTCAGACGGCACTTAGCGAACAGATGGATATTTCCCGACGAGACGAACAACGAGGAAGTAGTAATGACTGTACTGGACAATATTATGAACTCCCTCTTCGAGACGTACGAGGAACCGGTGCGAGACTCGCTTCAGACGGATTACTTCGAGTTGTATCGAACCTCGGAACTCGTTCCATTTTCGGTCACCGTCGCCGAGACATCCGATTCAACGTGGGCAGTTCTGCTTAGCCACTCCGAAGGAAGCATCTTCGGTGCTCTACGGAACTCCTCCCCGGAGGCTGTGGAGTGGGCATAAAACCGATTTCGGCGATATCTCGATAAGAGTGAACGGGTACACCTTCTGCAATAGCGCCGGCCGATCCACGAACGACTCAAACGTGCTCGTGAAAGACCGCTCTTCGGCACTAGAAGGTCTCTCCCGGCTACCGCCTCGGCTTTCGACGTAGACACAGCTTCGACTTAGTGTGAAGAATCTCGTTCCTCGAATACCACGGAGAAACCGTTTATCGAAGATGGGACACAGCCTCCGGTCTAGCCTCAGCCGCTCAAAACCGGGACGAACGCGAATGTGAGGTACGATAGCACCGTCGCGGCGGACGGGCCGACTATCCATAGTACCACGAACCGTATCACGGCCGACGGGTCGAACAGTTCGCCCGCATCTCGGCCCTCGTCGAGTGCTTCCCCCTCGATCGGACGTACTTCGTCGCTCGGTTCGCTCGTGGCAGCGTTAATAGATATCTCTCCGTCGGTGTCCCCCGTCGCGATATCGACTGCTGTCGCCGTTCGGGAGGCGCGCCCCCATCCAAGACCGACGATGGTCATCACCGTCGAGAGCGCCAGACTGATCGGATTCCCCAACCACGACGCGACGGCGGTGATGCTGGCAGCGATGAGCATCACGACAGTGGCCGCAAAGAGCGGAAGGTCAGTCAGCCCGTTCCCCACGGATTCCATCGTTCGGCGTGCGATGGTGAACGCACCCACTCCGATGGCCACTGTCCCGAGGAGTATCGCTCGATCCGAACCGATCACGCCACCGCCGACGAGGGGAGCGACCGCGTTCGCGACGTTGCTGGCGCCCGCGCTGAACGACATGTAACAGGCGATGGCGAACGCGATTCCCGTGCTCGCGAGTTCGCGACGCGAGGTACCCGGTCCGAGCCTCGGAGTCGGGAGGGATCCGTCAGTCTCCATCGTAAGCAGCGGCCCGTCCGACCGGCGAACCTCGAAGGAACGACTCAGACGCGGGTACAGATACCGACCGACGACACCGCCGCACCAAAACCCGACGACCGGCGCGAGCAGCCACCACGTGAGTATCTCGCTCATGATCGACCAGTTGAGCGAGTTCGTGGCGATTCCGAGGCCTGCGATCGCCCCGACCGCAGTCATCGACGTCGAGATAGGTACCCCGGAGAGATTTGCGACCAACATCCCGAGGCCGATGAACGATAACACGACGATGCTCGCCTCGATCGAAAACGCGGACTGTGGAACGATATCCTTCCCGAGCGTTGCCGTCACGTTCCGACCGAGCGTCCACCCTCCGACGAGGACGAAGACCACCATGAAAACCGCGGCAGTACTCTTCTCGACGATGTTCGCACCGATAGACGGCCCCCAGGCGACGCCGGTGGAAGAGCCGCCTATGTTGAACCCGACAAACGCCGCGGCCGTGATGCCGAGAACCAATAATGTCGAGATCATGCCAAAAACGTCTGTCGCAGTATTGAAAATAATTCGGGTGTACTACCGACGCAGACGCGTAGCGTCTCCTCCGGGAGTTTCGTTCGGAACGACGTGAGCGAATCTGCCGCTAGGTGTGTCGAGGTTCTCGGTCGGTTCCCAAAGCATATGCACTTACTCCAAGTCTTGGGACTAATGGTCGGGCTAGAACGAGGAACCGTAGAACTCGAACCGTACGACGAAGGATGGGCGAGACTCTACGAAGAAGAAAGAGAGCGGCTGAAACACGTCGCGGGTGATCGCTTCCTCGATTTCGAGCATATCGGTAGCACCGCGATCAAGGGAATGCCCGCGAAGCCGATAATCGACATCCTCGCCGTCGTCGAAGACCTAGATGAGTCGAGATATCTCACTCCCGTACTCGAAGAGTGCGGGTTCGAATATCGCCCCGAGGAAGTAGAAGGACGCCTGTTCTTCGCGAAGGGGCCGCGCACGAACCGTACGTACTACCTCTCGGTCACGGAACGAGGGAGCGACTTCTACGAAGAGAAAATCGCCTTCAGGGATTATCTCTCTCAACACCCGAAAGCCGCCGAACGGTACGCCTCACTGAAGACGAGACTAGCGGAGAAATACCCCGAGAATAGGGGCCAGTACACCCGTAAGAAAGGACAGTTCGTTCAAGACGTTCTCGACTTGGCGATAGACGATAGCGAGAGTTGAGCGATAACTCTATATCACCTTGAATACAAATGCCTGACATGATTCGTTTTCGGACCCTCCAGAACGAGTTGACGGACGATGCGTGGAGATACCCGCTCCTCGCAGGTCTCGTCTCGGCTTCGTACACCGGTTTTCACTACTGGCAATCGTCGTCGAACGTCCTCCACATGGAGGCCGTGTTCGTTGCGGGGTTACTCGGTGGTGTCCTCTATCACGGACGGGAGGCGGAGAGCCGTCGCGTCGGCCTCCGAACCGGAGTTGTGAGTGCGCTCCCGGTGCTGTGGAAGTCGCTCGACGCATTCACAGCCATCTTCAGTTTTACTCAACCGGCGTGGTTTAGCGTCGTTCAGGTCGTACTGGTGCTCGCTCTCACCGGGTTCGGGGTCGCACTCTCCGCTCTCTTAGGAATGGGTGGCGCGCTACTCGGAGAGTGGCTGGCTGGGAAGATCGACGGCTTTCGACCGTCGGCCGTCGGTAACTGACACGTCGTACTGACGAGGTACCGTCTGTAACGCTCACATCGGTTCTGATTCACTACCGCCAACGAATAGGCTTCGACCGCACTGGGGCCATCACCGAGTGACGAGTCGGTAGAAGGCCACCGAATAGACGAGGAGGAATGCGGAGACGACAGATCCGACGAGAGTCATCACGAGTCCGACGCCGACGAGTCCACCCGTCGAGAGGACGGGAAGCCCGAATTCCGCGGCGGCCTCGGGCGTGGTGAGTAGCGACAGGCCGCCGTAGCTGAGGCCGAGTACCACGCTGATGACGAACGCCAGTACCATGTAGCCGAAAGTTGCACCGAGGTTCGACCGCACGACGCTGTAACTCCGCTTCAGACCGTCTACCGCGGAGTATCCTTCGAGGACGATTGCCTGGGCGTAAAACTGGATGAAGAAGGCGAGCAGGAGGTAGATGATCACGAGGACGGCGGCAACGATACCGAGCGTGACGAGAGCGAGCGTTCCGAGGTGGAATGCTCCGGAGAGCAGTGCGCCGAAGCCGACGGCGACCAGGACGGCTCCGAGGACGAAGTTCACCACCACGACCAGCAGGTACGCGACGAGAATCTGGACGTAGTTCGCCTTCCCGTGGGCGAGGAACGCGCTCAGAGAGCTCCGTCCGTCGAGTGCCTCGTCAGCCATACCGACCATCCCTCCCTGGAAGAACGGGATGGCGAGGAGGAGGAGGAGTGAAGCGCCGAGCGAGACCACGGAGGCCAACAACGGGCTCGTCGATTGAAGCACTAACTGAGGGACCTGAAACAGGAACAGGACGAACGCGGGAACGAGGAGGGCGGGTGAGCGGACGAGCGCGCCCGGGGACCGACGGAAGGCTTGGAGGACTGCCATACGAAGAACGTCTCGGGTTCAATAATGAACCTTTCTAAACGGGATTATCGAACTAGGTTTTACTCCGCAGTGGACCTGAACCGATCGTTCGGTACGGGCTCTATGCGAGGTACTAGGTCTAACTCCACCGATTTTGGAGTTCCTCGCGAAGTTCCCCTCGGGAGAAATCTAGCCGACTCGGGGATTCAGGAGGTGTGCACGTTCTCTGTGAGCGGATCTCATCGACGCTGTGGCCATCGCTCACTTCTGATTCCTCTCGAACGGGGATAGATCATCCACGGGATGGCATTCGTCGATCAGGCATTCCGGCGGACGCGGGCGAATAGCGCGGCGATGGCGTACTGCACCGCGGCGGTGACGACGAAGGCCGCTCCAGCGGCGTACTCCGCCGAGAACGCGCCGAGCGAGGCCCGATAGAAGCCGACGTACAGTCCTCCCGTGACGAGTGCGGCGGAGATGGTCCAGACGATTGCGGCGCCAGTAGCGTAGTCAACGGGCCAGTATCGCTCGTAGGCGTACGGTACGAACACTGCGATGTTTAGCGCCAAGAACAGTCCTCCGGTCACCGATTCGACCACCTGTAAGGCGAAGAACGCGAAGGTTCCGAGAACGACGGACACGATGTTCACCGAGAGGTTACTCGTCAGATCGCGTTTGAGATGTGAACCGAGCGACAGGTCGTTAGACATACCTCTCCGTTGGATGTCCGATGATAAGGCCTTTGTCCGGCTTCTCTGGGTCAACGAATGCGGTGGGCATCATCGCGCTACGTACCAGAACGGCCGTCCGATCAGCGATTCCAGTTGGACAACCGTAATTCCAGTCGAAGCATAATATCCCGGGCGAAGGAAAAACCCCGAGCATTACGAGAATAGTCTTGTAACGCTGGAGGACACACTGGACCCAGAGAGCGTTACCCTCTCGAATTCTCTCAGAACTGGTATCTTTTCGGCTCCTGTCGGTCTGTCCTCGAATCGGACTGGGGTGCGGGGACCCTCTGAAGAACACACGTTTCTACTTGTAAGGGTTGTCGCTCGTCACCCAGATTATCTATTTTCCACTATGTAATCAGACGCATAATACGGATGTTCTGACTTTATCTAGGAGAACACGCGTGGAAAATGCGATTAAAGTAATCATCCGCCGCCACACTTCATTTAGATTTGGCAGGGGATCCAAACTATTTTATCTGGTTCAGCGTCATTCGATCCGGCAGTCGAAATTAATAATCTCAATGCACACCGATATCGACCGCACCGCGGGACCCCACGGCGATGCCGACGACGACCGACTGGACGCGGTTTCTGGCCGGTGCAGGGGAGACAAAATCCCGTCGTCGATTCCGACTCCTTCGACGACACGAGTGCCGACTACGAACAGTTCGAGGCCGAACTCCTCGCCCAAGGTCAAGAAACCGCTGCCGTTGCGGCGGCGGACATCGACGACGTAACAACGGACTCGAGTCCGACGACCCTACGGAATCACGGTCGGGCTTCGGACCACGTCCGATCGATCGAATACACCGTTAGATCATTCGGCGTCTGCGAGTTCGATGTTCAGATCCGCTTGAACACCGACCCGGGAGCAGAGATCCCAAATCGTCGCCGCGTTGCTCGAAATGACCGGGATATCGAACGCTGCCTCCAGCGACGCCAGTGCTGGAAGGGATCGGTAGTTCGTACATGAGACGAACAGCGCATCCGCCTCTGGGGCGTCAGAGAGGACTGACCTACCCTGCTGCTCGGCGTCGACGGCGTCCAGTTCTCCGATTGCAGTGTTCTCAACGAGCCCGCGGCCGTCGAGCGAGACTACCTCGAAGCCGTTCTCGGTCAAGTACTCGCGCTCCAGTCGGTCCAGCTCCGTCGCGTACGGCGTCGCGACAGCAACTCGATCCGCGTCAAGCGCGTTCAGCGCCCTGACGACCGAGCGCGCGGTCGCGACCGCCGGGGCGTCGGCGGCGTCGGACAGCCGGGACTCCAGCCGCGCATCGAACCCGGAGCCGTGGATGAGACTCCCAGTGGTGCAGGCGTAGGCGACGCCGTCGACCGACGCGTGCGAGAGCAGCGAGGCGGCGCGTTCGGCGTCGTCAGCCATCGCGTCGAGTTCGTCGGCAGTCACGTCTTCGAGCGGCATCCGAGCGGTGTGGACCGTACAGTCGTCGGGGAGCGCCGCCCGGAACTCTGGTTCGGCAGTCGTGTTCGAGGAGGGGACGACGACGCCGAGACGGATCATCGGTCGTCCACCTTTCCGTCGCGTCGGTCGCGCTCTCTTGCCGCCGCGTCGCGCTCATTAGGATCGCCGTGTCCGCCGCCTCCGGGCGTACGGATCGAGACGGTCGTTCCGGCCTCGACGTCGATGGAGGCCTTCGCGGGGACGTCCTCGCCGTCGACGACGTTCTGTCCGGTCGCGCCATCCTCGCCGCCGTCGATCCCCGAGGGGGCCGTCCGCCGACGCTCCGTCAGCAGTGACACGGTGGCGTCGGTCTCGACGGTAATAGTCCGTTCGAGGCCCAGTCCACCGCGGTATCGGCCGTCACCGCCGCTCGACGGGCGCAACGCGTACCGCTCGACCCGAAGCGGATACTCGGTCTCCATCGCTTCGACGGGTGTGTTGAGGGTGTTGGTCATCCCGACCTGCACGCCGTCCATGCCGTCTTTTTCGGGACGAGCCCCGAACCCGCCGCCGATCGTCTCGTAATAGGTGAACTCCCCGGTTCGGTCGCCGATGATGAGATTGTTCATTGTCCCCTGACCGCCGGCAGGAACCGCGTCCGGAACCGCCTCGGCGAGCGCAGCCAGCGTGACGTCCGTGACGCGCTGGCTTGTCTCGACGTTACCGCCGACGACTGCCGCTGGCGGCCGGGGGTTGAGCACCGATCCGTCGGGTGCGGACACGGATACAGGCTCGTAACAGCCGTGGTTTGGCGGAATCTCCGGGTCGGTGATCGCGCGGACGACGAAATAGACCGCGCTCTTCGCAACCGACAGCGGCGCGTTCAGGTTGCCCGCCACTTGATCAGCGGTCCCGGCGAAGTCGACGTCGATCGAGGCTCCGTCGATGGTGACGGCCACTTCGATCGGAATGTCGTCATCGGTCACGCCATCGCCTTCGAGGATGTCCCGTGCTCGGTACGTGCCGTCCGGGAGGTCTGTGAGCTCAGCTTCGACGCGCTCGCGGGAATACTCGACGACGGCGTCGAACGCGTCGAGCAGCGTCGACCCGTGTTCGACGAGCAACTCGCCGATCCGTTCCTCGGCACGAGCGTTCGCGGCGCGTTGAGCCCGGAGGTCCGCCTCGCGCTCGTCCGGCGTCCGGACGTTGGCCCGGATCAGCTCGTGGACCGCTTCGTTCGGATCGCCGCCGTCAACGAGCCGAACCGCCGGCAGTCGGAGCCCCTCCTCGTAGACCTCCTGCGCTCCCGGCGGCATGCTTCCCGGCGCACTGCCGCCCACGTCGGCATGGTGCGCCCGCGACACCGCGAACCCGATCACCTCGTCGTTGGGCGCGATCGTCGACACTAACGTGATGTCGGGCAGGTGCGTTCCTCCCGCGAACGGGTCGTTAACGATGAAGACGTCCCCCGGCTTCGGATCCTTCTGGAGGACGACGTCGACCGCGTCGGGCATTGCGCCGAGGTGGACCGGGATATGTTCGGCCTGCGCGATCATTCGGCCCGACGCGTCAAAGATCGCCGTCGAGCAGTCCTGTCGCTCCTTGATGTTCGGGGAGTACGCCCCGCGGATGAGCACGTGACCCATCTCGGTGGCGACGCTCTCCAGTTGGTTCCGGAGGATCTCCAAGGTTACTGGATCGATTTCCGGTTCTTTCCCGTTTGTCGCTTCGCGTTTGTCAGTCATGTGTCCTCACCTCGGCGATCAGCGCGCCGTCGTCGCGCACTTTCACGTTCCACGCTGGCGGGACGACGATCGTGCTCTCGTCGCCCTCGATGATAGCGGGCCCCTCGATCGAACCTTCCGGTGTCAATCGCTGGCGCACGTAGACAGGCGTCTCATGAACACCGTTAGCGAACGCTGCCTCGCGCGATCCCTTCTGTGGGCTCCCACCGCCGGCGTACTCGATCGACGGTGCGCTCCGGGGAACGGTGGTCATCACGCGGCAGTTCACCAGTTCGATCGGTTCGTCCGCCCGATACCCGTACGCTGACTCGTGTGCCGCCGCGAACCGCTCGCCGGCCTCCGCAGCGTCGAACGGTCGCTCGATGTCTACCGTGAGTTCGAAGCTCTGCCCGGCGTATCTGAGATCCGCGGAGTGCTGCACAGTCGCTTCGTCGCGGTCGCTGACCTCAGCCAGCAGATTTTCGGATAGCTCTTCGTAGACAGCGTCAACGTCGTCGGGGTCAACCTCGCCAAGCGAGCGCTGGTACGTCCGCACCGCGTCGCGTTTCTCGTCAGCCGCGAGTAGGCCGTACGCCGACAGGACACCGGAGGCGCGCGGGACCACTACCCGATCGATGTCGAGGCCGTCAGCGATCGAAATCGCGTGCATCGGCCCCGCGCCGCCGAACGCGACGAGACCGAATTTCCTCGGATCGTACCCCCGCTCGACGGTCACGGAGCGAATCGCCCGGGTCATGTTCGCGTTCGCGACACGGTAGACGCCACGAGCCGCCTCCAGCGCTCCGTCCATTCCCGCCTCATCGGCGAGATCTGCGAGGACGTCGTAGGCGGCATCCTCATCGAGCGATAGCTCGCCGCCGAGGCTGGTGCTCGCGCCGATGTATCCTAAGACGAGGTTCGCGTCTGTGACGGTCGGCTCCGTGCCACCCTTACCGTAGCAGGCGGGACCGGGGTCAGCCCCAGCCGAGCGCGGTCCGATCCGGAGCGCACCGCCGGCGTCGACCCAAGCGATCGATCCGCCCCCGGCACCGACGGTCTCGATGTCGACCATCGGCGTCTTGATCGGTCGCTCGTTAATCACGCCCTCGGTTGTCCGCTCGGCTTCACCATCGCGAACGAGGCTCACGTCGCTGGAGGTTCCACCCATATCGAAGGTGACCAGCCCGTCTCTCTCGTCGGTGTCGTCGGTTGCCATCGCACTCGCACCCACCACGCCTGCGGCGGGTCCTGAGAGGACGGTCGTCACGGCGTTCTGCCTGACGGTGTCGGCGTCGGTGATCCCGCCGTTGGCCTGCATGATTCTCGGCTGCGGAACACCGAGATCTCGTGCGCGCTCGGTGAGGTGGCTGACGTAGCGATCGATCGCCGGCCGTACGTACGAGTCAACGGCCGTCGTCGATGTCCGCTCGTACTCGCGGAACTCGGCGAGAACCTCGTGTGAGGCTGACACCGGCACGTCGAGTTCATCTCTCAGTATCTCTGCGGCGCGTCTTTCGTTCTCGGGGTGAGCGTAGGCGTGCAGGAGGGAGACGGCGATGGACTCAACGTCTGCTTCGCGTATCTCCTCGGCGATCGACCGCACCTCATCGTCGTCGACAGGCCGTTCGATCCCGTCAGTCGTCGCCCGCTCGGACACCTCGAAGCGGCGGCGTCTGGGAACCAGCGGCGCCGGCTTCTCGGCGTTGAGATCGTACAGCGACGGCCGGTCTTGGCGGCCGATCTCCAAGACGTCCCGGAATCCCTCGGTCGTAACGAGCGCGGTCTTTGCGCCGTCTTCCTCGAGCAACGCGTTGACCGAGACGGTCATCGCGTGGGAGAACTCGCTGACGGTCTCAGGGTTAATCCCGGCCTCCTCGCAGGCTTTCTCGATGCCGGTTATTACGCCTTCACTCTGGTCTTCGGTGCTTGGGACCTTCGCGGTCACGAGCTTGCCGTCGAGTGACAGCGTCACGTCGGTGAACGTGCCGCCGACGTCGACGCCGATTCTCCTCGCGTCCATCTATAACACCCCGGCCACGTTGAGGATGGTCCGAACGCCGAGCCAGACGACGATGATCGTTACGATCGCGCCGAGCGCGTTCGCCACCGACCCGTTCGTGTACTCACCGAGGAGGCTCTTCTGGTTCATCGCGTAGATCAGGAAGATCGCGACGATCGGCAGTAGGATTCCGTTGACCACCTGCGCGAACACGATGATCTCGACTGGGCTACCGCCCAGCAGTACCGCGAGGATTCCGACGCCGAGGATTGTTCCCCAGACGGCGCGGAACTGCGTGCTCTGCATATCAGAGTCCCAGCCCAGCGCTCCCGTGGTCGCCCACGCGCCGGCGAGCGGTGCCGTGGTCGCGCTCGTAAACCCGGCGGCGAACAGCCCGATGCTGAAGAACAGCTTCGCGTACGGACCCGCCAACGGCCGGAGCTGTTCGGCCATCCGACCGACGTCGCTGATCTGCGTCCCCGGCTCGAACGCCGCGGCCGCGGTCACCATGATCGTCATCGTGATCACACCGCCGACGACGATCGACAGTACCGTGTCGATGCGCGAGTGACCGATATGTTCGGGGCCATTCCACCGCTCCTGAACGTTACTCGCATGCAGGAACAGGTTGTACCCGACAACGGTCGTTCCGATGAGGCCGGTGATGAGATACAGCGACCCGGCGGGGATGCTGGGGACAAATCCCATCGCGATCGCACCGGGATCGGGACCGATGAGGATCGCCGATGCCGCAAATGAGAGGGCCATCACGACGACGAGGCCGACGAGTGCCCGCTCGATCAGCTTGTACCGTCCGGTGTACAGAAGGACGCCGGCAACGAGCCCTATCCCGACGCCCCACCACGTGGAGCTGATGCCTGTAATCGTCGCGAGTCCCGCAGCCCCGCCGAGGATGTTCCCGGCCTCGTAGGCGGCGGTCCCGATTCCGATCGCCCCCACGACGAGGAAGATACTCACGTACTCGACGAATTTGTTGTCGAAGCGCTCACGGAGGGCTTCACCGAGCCCTTCACCCGATACGAGGCCGAGTCGTGCGCTCATCTCTTGGAGGACGATCGTCGCGACGATCGAGAAGGCGATTGTCCACAGGAGCGCGTAGCCGAACTCCGCTCCAGTTACGCTTGCGGTCGTAACCGTGCCCGGACCGATGAACGCGGCTGCGACCATCGCTCCCGGGCCGACGGCTTTGAGTCGTCGTATAATGTTCATAATCGTTCAATCTGGTATTTGGTGTCATGGTGTCAGTAGTCGACTAAAAACCTTATT
This sequence comes from Halopelagius fulvigenes, assembly GCF_055398025.1. Lineage (NCBI taxonomy): Archaea > Methanobacteriati > Methanobacteriota > Halobacteria > Halobacteriales > Haloferacaceae > Halopelagius > Halopelagius fulvigenes. The sequence goes on from NZ_AP043844.1 coordinate 104,006, forward strand.
AAGAGCCTTGTGTACGCAGCTTATCAGTCGTGTGAGTACCGCACGTGGATTCCACTACAGGTATGAACTAGTAAGAATAGTCCGTATTCCGACAGTCGAGGATTCCCACACTTTAACCCGAGGAAGTTTCATCGTCTCGTTCGGTTAAAAGCGCCTTGGAGACGCTCTCTTCGATCTCTATCTCGAAAGGGAGGTCCGCGACACTACCGCGAATGAACCGAACCATAAACCACCGCAGCGATTCGGAGGGAAAGACGACGTGGAAACTCCCTTTTTCGGCCCGTCGGACGGTGAGGAACCCGCACAGCGACAGCCAATCGAGGACATCTTCGAGCGAGTCGAACCGCTCGGCGTACTCTTTGGCGTGGTACTGCGCCACTTGATCGATCGTGTCAAGAAACTCGTCATCCCGGTCCTCGGGATCATCGACTTGGCTCAAGAGCGCGTGAAGGAGGTCGATGTCCAAGAGAACGTGTTCGCCCGTCGAGAGCATCTCGTAATACGTCTGGAGATGGTCGCTGTCGCTCGCGTTGGCCGAGTCGAAGTTCGCCGCGTAGAACGCGATCGCCTTCCGGATCAGTTCGCTTCGGCTCTCGTCGGTTCGGTCGGTCAGTCCCTCCAACGTGCTCTTGGCGTCCTCGTCGAGGGACACCGTGACTCGGTCGCTTGGCATAGTGTCTCTCGTCTCCGAACAGACTTAATATCGTGTCGTTCGAAAATTCCTAACTCTCCAGGGTAGACCCGCCGACAGGGCCGAGTATGAGAAGGCGGACTGACCATGTGCGAGACCGTGGCTCAGCTGCCGTCTCCACAGGCACAGCGTCGCCTCACCACATTGCTTGAAGCTCCAGTAAGTACGGACTGGATCCATGTGATTGGGTGTCAGAACTACTTTGCAACAAGGCTCTGTAGACGTGCCTATGGTCGCGACACGACGCCTGGTGATTGACGTATTGAAACCGTACGAACCGCCGACGCTTGCCTTTACCCAGCAGGTTGCGGAGGCTGACAGCGTCGCTGGGGTCAATTCGACACTCATCGAACTCGACAAGAAGGTCCAGAATCTGAAACTCACCATCGAGGGCGAAGCGATCGACTACGACGCTGTCGAGGCCATCGTCGAGGACCTCGGTGGGACGATTCATTCGGTCGACCAGGTCGCATGTGGAGAGTACATCGTCGAAGATGCTCCCACTCCACAGGACTGATGGGGGCGAAACCCGACTCGGAGTCGCTTTCCGAACGAATCGGGCTCGACAAAATCGGGCCGATCGCGCGACGGTACTTCGTCTCGAACGGATTCGACGGTGCACTTACTGGCGTCGGGGTCACCGTCGGCGCGTATCTTTCAGGGGTACCGGACGGGCTCACCGTCATCAAAATCGGTCTTGGCGGTGCCGTCGGTCTCACCACCTCCGGCGTCTGGAGCGTCTGGGAGATCGAACGTGCAGAGATGCGAGCTGAAATCCACGACATTGAAGATGCGATGCTCACCGACCTGAGTGGGACGCAGATCGAACGTGACAAAACGAGCACGCAGGTCGTAAACGCGCTTATGAGCGGGCTCGGACCGTTATGTGGGCTCGTATCACCGCTTACTCCGTTTCTGTTCGAAGGTGCGCTCCTTTCGCTGTTCGAGGCCACCGTCCTCTCGGTCGCCGTCGCAGTCGGTGTGCTGTTCGCCTTCGGGGCCTACATGGCGTCGATCTCCCGCCAGCGGTGGTACATCGCCGGAATCCGGATGGGACTCGCCGGTCTTGTTGTCGCAATCATTAGCATCTTCCTCCCCGGATAGATTACGTTCTTTTCCCTTCTTCGGATGTGAAGAACTCCGGTAGCGGCGGGTTGCGGAGTCTGGCAGACGCGGCGTTCACAGAACCGGTTCTCGTTATCGTCCCGACACTGACATTCCCGCTGCCACTCGCCTATCGAGTCGATTTGGAATAATGTACGCCGTCATCGGGGCTGTTACTCCGTTGATGCGGCAGCGTTAGTCTACGTGTTCCGTCTGGCTCGACCCGCTTCCTATCGCAGTCCGGACGTTCGAGGCGCTTCGTTCGAGGAGTTCGCGAACACTGTCGCGACGTTTGACGAACAATCCGACACCAAGAACGGCGTAGACAGCGGTATAGGCGTAGAGGATAGAGATGCTGATCGTCGTCGCACTTGGTTCAGTATAGGTCTGAATCACGTAGAATTCCGTAAGAACCTGTGTCGCAAACAGGATGAGCAACACAATAGCCTCACGAACGCTGAGCTCGAAGTTCGTCAGGAGAGCGATCGCAAAGAGGCTCTGGGCGGCGGTGATCCAGATTTCTGCCGCCTGTTTCGGATCGAACGAGAGCGTCCCGACAGCACCGGCTGAGATAGAGTAGACGATAGCGAGTGTGCCGATGAGCAACGTCCACTGGTTGAGTTTCGAGGAGATGAGGGCGTTGAAGCCGGCAGTCGAGCGGGCTTTGTTGACGAGGTAGGCGACGACGATAAGCTCGGGGCTCTCTGAGGCGAGCGGTGCAAGCCACTGAATCATGAAGAACTCGGGGATGCCGTACTGAAGCCCCAACTGTTCTAGCCCCTCGGCGAACGGGTGGACTGCAGTGAAGATTATCACACCCGAAAATACGAACCCGAAGAGGATGACCGCAATGCGCGGTCCTTTCGGATACTGGTGGAAGTAGGCGGGGACGCCGATATGTTCCTCGGACGCACCGGCGTCACCACGAATCACGACGACGATATACAGCAGAAACAGTCCGACGAGAAAGAGCGTATCGAGTGGCCCGATACCGCCACTAAGCGGGATGACAAAGGCATAGGCGGTCGCTACGAGTAAGAACGCGATCTCGGTTGCGATGTCCCGGTCGAGACTGACGACATCCGTGAGGAATCCCGACCGGTACTCAACCGCCGGGTCGCCAGTGCGCTTTGCGCGGTAGATCGTGAACAGCGCGATGCCCGACCACCCGAGGCCGATGAGAATTCGGTTCGCACCGGTCATGTTAGCCACTGCGAGGTTAGCAGCCTCACTCGATCCAGCACCGGCCTGCCACGCATAGAGGGCGTCGACGGCGTACTCGGGAGCCACGGCAAGCACCGCCAGCACCGCGATGGCGAATGCCTGTGGGACGTCTTTTTCCGCGGTCTCGGCCGCCCACGCGAGTAGGAACGCTGCACCCACGATTGCGAGGCCAGCGACGAGGACGGCCATACCGGGCGTAATGTTCTCGCCCGGATGCACAGTTCCGTATCCACCAGACGAGACGAACGTCCCGATCCACGGGACCGTCAATGCCAGCGCGACGGCAACCGCGACGAGTGGATGGCGAAACCGATCAAGCACTAGTTCGATAACGGTCGGACAGACACCTACCTCTTGTGCCCAAATAGTCGTCTCTCTGGGCCCGGACCCCCTCTGTAGATACCATCGCCAACGCGTGTACAGTTGTTTCCTTTATTCGGAAGTGTCCTAACCTTCGTGATAGATTCACATTCGAAATCGGTCGTACGTTCCCCAGACCGAGCGTACCGTCGGCAACACGTGTTTGAGTTCTTCGGCGTCCGGGGCACGGTCACGTAACGTCCGTCGATATCGGAGTCGGATAGTGGCCCTGCGAGAGGACGGAGCATCAGATTCGACACCGTCTCTACGAGTTCGATCACCGCCTCGGCTTCCTATTCTTCTCTTGCCCGGCACTGACCTAGTCGGCACCCGGAACATCGTGTTCCCGTGCTCGCGTCGGTGATTCAGCAGTCGACGAGGAGACCGGTATGAACGTTTCTGTCCGCTGCCTCCCGGAGCAACGTATCCGTGATCGACTCGGTGGTTAGCAAGAGAGCGTCGGCATCCAGAGTATCGATGACGACGAAGGGGTCGGCGGGCCCGTACCGCCCAGCTAGCGCGGGTCCGATAGTAATTCCAGCTCGAATGCCCGCGTCGTGCGCACGCTCCGGGATGTCGTCGACGAACCCCTGGCCGGCGAAGATAACGCTTTGTTCCGCTAGTCCGTGACGTGCGACCGCGCTTACAACGTCGTCAACGAGACCGGGGTCCTTCAGGTCGATCCAGGCTTCGAGAGTCGTCTCGTTGATCACCGAGAGTGCCTGTTCGAGGGTGGGTACGGTCCCACCGTCGCCAGTGGTGAAAGATTGTATTTCTGCGAGCGAGAGTCGGTCAACGCGGCCGTTGCCAGTCGTCGTTCTGTCGACCGTTGCGTCGTGGATGACGACCAACTCGTCGTCACCCGTCCGTCGAACGTCGAATTCGACCCCATCCACTCCCCACTTTGCTGCCGCCTCGAAGGACCGTACCGTGTTCTCGGCCGCCACCCGCAGTCGGCCTCGATGCCCGATGATTGGAAGCACAGTCTACGGAGACGGAGCAGAGAGAAACTGATTTCGAAGGTTCTGTTGACCATGTAAATCGGTGACAGGTGTCAGCAGTCACGTTGGATAGAACGCGCGAATACAGCCGGAGTGATCCTCAAAAAAGTTCACGTATCGGGTGCCGGAAGCGTAAACGAAAACGTCGACCCTTCTTCGGGTTCGGAGTCTACCCAAATCTCGCCCCCATGGCGTTTGACGATTCGTCGGCAGAGTGCGAGGCCGATCCCCGTCCCTTCGTACTCCTCGTGGCTGTGGAGTCGCTGGAACACCTCGAAAACCCGGTCTACGTCCTCTTGATCGATACCGATCCCCGTGTCACTGACCGAAATTATCCACTCGTCCTCGTTACGCATCGCAGAGATCGACACCCGGGGTTTCTGCTCGCCGCTATACTGGAGAGCGTTTTCCAGCAGGTTCTGGAAGAGTTGGCGGAGTTGGTTGGCGTCACCTCTGACAGTCGGTAGCGATTCAGCGGTGATTTCGGCACCGGTTTCGTCGATTCGGATACCGAGATCCGTCAGCACGTCGTCCAGCACTGCCTCGAGATCGACCGAATCGAAGGACTGTCCCTGTGTTTCGACCCTGGAGTACGTAAGCAGTCCTTCGATCATCGCCTTCATCCGCTCGGCACCGTCGACTGCGAACTCGATGAACTCTTGGGCGTCTTCGTCGAGGTCATCGCTATACCGACGCTCGAGCAGCTGTAGGTAGCTCGTGACCATCCGTAACGGTTCTTGGAGGTCGTGGGAGGCAGCGTAGGCGAACTGCTGGAGGCGCTCGTTAGACTCTTCCAACTGACGTTGATACGTGTACCGATCAGTGATGTCAAAATGGGCGACAGCGACGTATCTCTGGTCACCGGTAGTGAACGACGCTGCCCGCATGAGAAACCAACGTTGTTTGTCGGGAGAGTGGCACGGATATTCGAACTCGAAGAGTTCCCGGTCGCCCGTTAGAATCTCGGATAACCCGGCGGCAGCCGTTTGTGCCGTCTCCGTCTCCCCTTGTCTGGTGATTGTAAGGTAGTTGGTTCCGATCGTATCTGGTCGAAGTTCGATGTCATTCGCCTCGCCGAACTCCTGCCATGCGCGATTGGTATATAGGATCGTCCCTTCATCATCGAGGATTGCAAAGTTTATCGGGAGCGTGTCCACGGCCGCTGGAATAAGAGCCTCTGGCTCACGGCCATTCATATCCGTTTTTAGCCGACTGACAGAGATAAGGCTGTTCCCATTCTGGTTGCAGGGACGAAGCGTTCTCTGCGATCGACACGTGTTTTATGACACGCTCTCGGAAGTTCGCCCGACTGCTACTGAATAGATGGTGCGTTTGCTGCATCTATAGTTGCCACAGTATCAGGACAGTGACCTTGAGACGATTGTTACAGACCTCAAGGACGTCTTCTCGCGGTGGCCGTGGTGCGATGAACAGGTCACCGGCTACCAAATCCGCTACAGGTTCTCGAATACGATCGAATCTATTGAACGTACGTCGAGAAGACCTGCTTCTCGATACTTCGGAGGTGTTTGCCGACAGTGCTTGCAGTAATTCCGATGTCGTCAGCGATTTTCTGTAATGATGTTTGTCTGGGATTTTGATAATAGCCTGACCGAATCGCTACCTTGAGAACTTCGTGCTGCCGTTCAGTTAATTCTGAGAAAATGCGTTTTGGGTGGGACCGGTACGGACTCATCGAGACAAGTTCCATTTCGATACCATCTGGTGGCGCGGATGGAGCGTTTGCAAAGGCTTCTGCACGACCAACCATCGTGATCTGATATCCCCCATCGTCGGTTATCGGGATCGCAATCGCTATCTTGCAACAACCAACTGGGTCAGTCGAGGTGAGGAATGTACTGGATGAAAGCCCTCGGCCGCCCGGTATCCCGCGACTACCCGAGATGGAGTGGTACGTTGGTAGATTCAGTGGCCAGTCTCACGCGATTCACCGACGTAGATTGGCGTGATATCGGTAACATCATCGATGCACGAGGTGTGTCTCGCACACCATCATAAGAGGAAACACGGATTTGGAAAGTAACCAGTCTCAGGCGAACTGTGCTCGGAGTATGCGGGATTCGGCTTTCCGTAGGTGTTCAGCGATAGTACTTGGCGCACAGGCCAGTTTCGCGGCAATGTCCTTCTGACTGGCGGTTCGAGGGATGTCGTAATAGCCTAGTTCCACTGCTATTTCGACAACTCTGCGCTGACGGTTGGTGAGGTGTGCTTCGATAGCAGTCGTTGTACCAGCAAGACCGCCCACCGCTTCGATTGTCACGTCAACTGGGACGGAGACGCCTTCGATTGCATCCTGTACTTCGTCGTCAGGGCCGAACATCGAGAACACTACTGTCCCATCGGATTCGTATTCGATGGGAGGGACGACGATAATGCCGCCGGAGGAGATGGGGCTGAACATCTTCTGGAGCGAATCGGTCGTCGCGTCCCGGACGTACACATAGCAAGACCGCTCGTCAATGCGCTCCATGTCGTAGCCGACGACCTCTGGGATCTCTTGCATCGCTCTTTCAAGTGCGTCGGCATCGCCTACGACGTAATGGAGGATGCCCAACGCGTCACCGGTATAATTCCACTGTATGGCCGTCGCTCGTTCAACGAACGATGCCTCGGTCATCACGCCGTACATCGGGTGGATATCACCCGCCCCTCCACGGGCTGTGATGCGCACCCGGACGTGTTTCATGGGCGATGATCTGTAATAGAGTACTTAAACCCACCGAGCAAGCTCGGCAATAATCACTCAGGCTGACGCACCGAATCATCCCCTATGATTCAAACGCTGGTAACCGGCGCAACAGGTACACTCGGGACGGCACTCCGACCGCGGCTCACAGCTGCGGGCCACGCTGTCCGAGCGACGAGCCGCTCGTCTCCTGAAGAAACCAAGGGGAATCTCGACTGGGTGGAACTTGACTTAATCAAGGGTACGGGGATCAGGTCGGCGCTCGAAAACATTGATGTCGTCATCCACACGGCGACGGCTCCGCAGGGCGACACAGCGGCGGTTGACGTGCAGGGCACGAAACGACTCATCAAAGCGGCCGAATCAGCTGGTATGGAGCATTTCGTCTATCCCTCCATCGTCGGTATCGGCGATATTCCCTTCTCCTACTACGAACACAAGGCTGTCGCCGAGACGGCAGTCGAGGAAAGCGATATCCCCGCGACTATTGTCCGTTCGACGCAGTTCTACTCGTTCATCGCGGAACTGCTGGATTCTGTGGCGAAACTTCCGGTGTGGCCCCTTCCGACGAATGTGCTAATCCAGCCTGTCGATGTCGGCGAGGTTGCCGACATCATCGTGGATCATGCGACGCTGACAGCGAGCGGTCGGATCGACTCCGTTGGTGGTCCAGAAATCCGCTCAGTAGGCGAACTCGCACAGGCGTACCGCGCCGCGCGTGATCTGCGGCGTCCTATCATCAGATTTCCCATCCCCGGTAAAACTATGACAGCGTTTCGGAGTGGCCATGCGACCTGTCCCGATCACAGGGTCGGGAGAGTTACTTGGGAGGAATGGCTCGCGGAACGATACCCGGCACCCACCACCGGGATGTGATATGCGAACGAGAACTGTCTCAGGCAAACTCCGCGTCGCTCACGCAGACCCCTCGCACGACGACACCGGATTTTTGAAGGATGGTAGGGTGCCTCTGACAGCGTTTTCCTTACAGACATACCTTATTAAGGAATTACGTATGATAGTGGGAATATCCGGTTTTCGCTCATAAAACATGGATAAACGTCCTCGTGGCAGACAATCACTACGGGACCAACTACTTTAGGCATATACTTTTCATGGATAGAGAATAGTCGTAGAGATAGAATGGTAGTCAACCAAGACGGCACTCCCTCCAGGTATTCATCTGATGATTACTTCGCCGTCCTCAGTGGAAAGCACCAACAGGCCGTGGTGAGCATCCTCGCCGAGAAAGATCGTTCGGTCAACCTCTCACCCCTCGCAGAGGAGGTCGCCGCAGTCCTCGCAGACGATGAGCGAGATCTCAAACAAGTGGAGATGAAACTTCACCACTACCACCTCCCGAAGTTAGACGCGGCGGGCCTTCTCGAATACTGTTCTGAGGACAACCGCGTCATTCCGACTAATAGCCTGCAAACCGTCATGCCATCCAAAACGTCATCTCTGAACTAAGGCTCTCTCGGGCGGTGACGAGTCTAGGTCACGACCGATACGAAGATTCGCTGGTAGGTTATATACGAACGGAATTAGCTTACAGAGAAGGACCGACCGTGCAGCGGCACCGTGTCTGAACGACGACTGTGAAGAGAAAGAGCGTGGTATTTGCGTTAGATAGGGCTGGAACCGGATATTCTCTGCCGGACATGGGCTCCATTCAGTTCTGCTTGCCAACGACAGTCGTCGTTTTCTGAAAGCCCTCGGTCGCTCGGCATCCCGCGACCACGCGGGACGAAGTCTCGCTTGTCCTCGTTCGCTTCGCTCACGAGACCTCCGCGTCGCTTGCGACCGACCATTCCGGGTACGTATTACGTTATTACCTCGTCCGAACGAAACTCACAGCAGGATCGCGAACACGGGATAGGAGGCCGCGACCGCCAGCGAGGGCGTCACCACCCACATCGTAACGATCCGCTTGGCCGCCTTCGGATCGAAGAGGCTCCGCTCGTCGAGATCCGCGGGCCCCTCCACACCGATGTCCGGAACGTCTGGGATCTCCTCCGGTTCCTCCGCGGGTTCCTCGTGGCGGGCGATATCACCGATGGTCGGGCCTGCAGGCGCCTCCTCGACGCGCGAGGTGACCAACGCTCCCGTCGCGACGTCCAGCTCCGGTCCCTCGGGCGCCGGCGTCGCTAACTCCGCAAGCGTCGCGGCCCGACTTGCCCGACCCCACCCGAGTCCGATGATCGTCGACGTCGTACTGACCGCGAGACTCGCGGGGATCCCCAAGTAGGAGAGGATCGTGATGACCGTGCCACCGACGATGGAGACGATCAACGACGCGAGAATCGGGAGTTCTGTGATATCGTCCCCGACCGTCTCCAGCGTGCGACGGGCGATAGTGAAACTCCCTAAACCGAAGGCTCCCACCGCGAGCAGAACGCCCTGATCGACGGTGAGCGCCCCGCCCTCGCCGACGAGGGGGGCCACAGCGTTCGCCGCGTTCGACGCCCCCGCCGAGAACGCCATGTAGCAGGCGATGGCGACCACCGAGAGTGAGCCGACGATATCTTGCGGTGATGCGTTCGGGTTGAGATACGGCCGTGGAATCACCCCCGAGCGGTCGAGTTGGATGAAGTGGAGATCGAACGTCGTGAACGCGACGTAGCGGTCGAGGTGCGGATAGAGGTAGCGCCCGACCACGATCCCGATGGTGAAGCACACCAGCGGCGCGACAATCCACGCCGAGACGATGACGAACATCAGCGCCCGATTGAGGGTGTCCGACGCGAGACCCAACCCGACGATGGCGCCGACGGCAGTCATCGATGTCGAGGCCGGAACGCCGTAGAGATTCGAAATCAACAGCGACACACCCGTGAAAAACAGGACCGCGACACTTGCGGTGGGCGTGAACTGGGCCGCCGGCACGATACTGCTGCTCATCGTCGCGATGACGTTCCGACCGACGGTCCACGCGCCGAGAAAGCCGAAGCCCACGAACAGTGCCCCCGCGGTCGCTTTCCGAACGAGGCGCGAGCCGACTGCGGGGCCGAACGCCACGCCCGTCGACGAGCCTCCGATGTTGAATCCGACGAACACGGCGACGACGATTCCTGCGACGGTTAGCAGTGATACCATCGTGTCGTATCTGTGCCATCGTTATTCGGCCTCCACATATAATCCTCCGGAGTCCGTTTCGGGTTGCTGCTGACGTGATCGCACTACCGGCACGGGTGAAGGATTCTGTATTCCAATCCATGACCGGCGTGGGATATCCGGCTCTGCTATCGACCGGCAAAAGTCGCGTACCATGTCGGTTCCGGTGAGCAAAGCTCACCGATGTCTCGTTCGCTTCGCTCACGAGACCTCTGCGTCGCTCGCGACCGACTATTCCGGGCTGCGCCTCGCTCCTCTCGTCGCTCGCCGTTCCGGGCTAAAGTGAATCTGGTCTTGACGCCAGCATTAAGCGCGTTTTCGGTTGCGCCCCTGGCGGACTTTTGCGTCCCAGCGCTTTGGGCCGTCTGCGCTGTCGCGCGCCATACCACGGCGCGCATTCTCGACGACCGTCGCGCTGGACACAGACCCGCATCAGGCCGGCCACGAGAAACGGCTTAAAGCTGGCCGCTAAGGCAGAAAGATGCATGACGTGGAGGAGGTGATTTCCGGAATCCGGTATCGTTCCGGAAAGCGCTCAAAACGGTGAGTCCGTGGCCGGGAGGTCTTCGCTGACGTCGGGTGCAAGACGGTACGTTCGGTCGCGAGTCTGTCCGTCTGCTTCGATAAGATCGTACTGTGCGAGTTTTCGAAGGTAGGACCGAACGGTCCGGCGCTTGTTTGGATTGTCGGCTCGAGCCTCGTAGCGGTCGTAGAGTCGCTTGGGGGTGATAGGCCCGCGGTCGCGGATGATCTCGAACACCGTTTTTTGATGTGCATTGAGTGCCTCGATGTCTCGGTGCCGAATCTCGAGTTCGGCATCCGGGAGCGCTTCTTCCAAGACACCGGGCGTGATCGCGTCTTCGTCGTCGCGAGCAGCAATGGTGGCGGCTCGTTTGAGCATCCCGATTGCGACGCGGGCGTCGCCGGCGGCGGCATCAGCAATCCGTTCGAGGGTGGACCGAGCGGCAGCGTCTTGTGTGAGACCAACGCGAGCGCGGTCAGAGAGAATAGAGACGAGTTCGTCGGGGTTGTATTTCGTCATTGGGACGTGCTCACTGCTTTTGAGGTGGCTCTGGAGAGGTTGAACGTGGGTACTACGAGGCGACCCAACGCTGCACGCTCACCGAGCTAGCTGAAGGATACGACATCAACAAGGCATCGATGAGTAAGCTGCTTCGGCGGGCTGAAAACAGGATCGTTACCGAGTTCGTCGCCAGGTCCTCTGCGTAGTGTGCGACGTTGAACTTGAAACTGCCTTCTTAGCCTTCTTAGTAGTCACGCGGATGTAGCCCTGAGGCGACCTCTGCTTCATCCGGATATGAGGCTCAAGAACTCCTAACCTTGGCGAGTGTTCAGAAGAAAAGTCACGTCTGTTTAGCTATCTGCCGGGAGTTGACTATTTCCGGCAAACTGAACGCTCGGCCCGTTCCAGTTACCGTCCTCGTCGTAGTGGAGGTCGATGCCCTATCCAAACTCTTGCTAGATTTAATTCATTTTGTCCTCCATCGACTGAGGCTATTTATTAATCACGATGGGCAGAGCGTCAGCGCGCTCTGATTAGAATTTTGATCGACAAGCCCGTACACCTACTTTATGGCTATTCCACTACAGATAGTGTCTATCTAACAGGATTTCAACAGAGCCTTAATTTCCCAACCTGTGCTTGTACTGGGTAAACTCGTTGAGGGAGAGTGCGTTTCGTCTGTTCTTATTCTTTAAGTACTACACACAGGTCGTTTTGTTTGTTTGGAGGTCGAGAGACCAAGTACTGTGTTGGTCGGTGGAAACTTGCTCGCGGCATCATCTTCTCCCCCGTTCACAGATCGAGTTCGACGCGTCGTCCCTGCTCGGCGGAGTCGTAGAGGGCACGGATAGCGCGCATGTCGACCATCCCGTGTTCGCCGTCGGGTTCGAGGTTGAGACCACGCTGGAGGCGGTTGGCGAAGTAATCGAACTCCTCGCGCATCTGGTCGACCGGTTCCGGCCGATACTCGCCCTCAATGTCTGGTCCGGACACCCTGAGCACCTTCCGGGTGTTTGGGAAGAACAGCCCCTCCATGCTCAGTTCGCCTTCGGTACCGACGAATCGGAGGCTCGAGGTTACTGTTGCACTGTGCGTAACCGTACACGAGGCGAGTTTGCCGTCGGGGAACTCTAACTGGAACGCCGCGTGCTCGTCGGTTCCCTCGTAGGCCGGCTGTTCGGACTCCGTCCGGGCGTACACCGCCTGGGGGTCCTCCTCCAGAATGAACCGGATCGTATTCAGCGGGTAGATCCCGATATCGTTGAGCGTCGTCCCGCCGGCAAGATCGGGGTCGAACCGCCAGCTCGTTTCGTCAACGGCGTCGAGGATCGTGTCCGACATGTGTCCGAGTATCGAAACAACATCTCCGATGGCGCCGTCTTGGATCAGTTCTCGTGCGCGGCGGACCACCGGTTCGGTCTGGAGTCGGTAGGCGACCATCAGCGGGACATCTGCCTCCTGGCAGGCGTCGACAGTCGCCCGGGCGTCCTCGACGGTCGCTTCCAAGGGCTTCTCGCAGAGAACCGCCTTGTTGTGCGTCGCTGCGGCTTCAACGTGGTCGCGGTGGAGTCCGTTCGGCGTACAGACATACACCGCGTCGTAGGCGTCGGTCGCCGCGCCGTCGGCGTACTCTTCGTAGGTGAGAGTCTCCTCGATCCCCTCGAGGTCAGCCGCGACCTCCTCGGCCTTTTCCGTATTGGAACTGACCAAGACCGTCGTCGTGCAGTAATCTGCGTTTTCGACGGCAGGGATCGCTTGTTCGCGCGTCCACCACCCGAGTCCGACCATGGCGAATCGAACCGGATCGGTGTCCGTGGGGCCTTCCCAGTCGCGGGCACTGAAGCTGTCGAGATCGAACTCCATGAGCAAGGATTCGGTCCTCATAGCAGATAATTTTCACGAACGAGGAACCACCCCAACCAGCCGATCGAATACTGCGTTACCAGTGGCCACTGCGTCGTCTCGCATCGATGCCTCTACCAGACTGTAAATAACCCTGTGCATCGTGTCTAATGATGGGATGGTAAGTATCGGCGGACCGACGCCGTTTCTTGAGGACTATAAAGGCAAACGCATCACTCTACGACGTAACGACTGATTCCTCTTTGTAGAGAAGGGTTGCGGTTGGATTCTATTATTTCCAAGACTACACGTACTGACACATCCAGTCTATTCTTGATGACTTCTGAAGAGCCGTCACGCCGACCAGTTGTCAACGGTTACGCAGAATGGATGGTCCCCTCCAATCCCATGATCGTGCGACTGTTCCAACACCACCAACGTCGCCTTTTTTCGAGCGAGCCGGTCGCGACGCGCCGCCGGGATATAGGGAACGCGGCCGACGTGAGCGTCCAGTTTGGGACCTTGACACCGGCGGTGATCTTAACGGTGTACGACGGTGCGGGGACGGTCACACATAGGGGTGGAGTATATCGAAGAGCGAGTACTACAATGAAGAATCTACTTACCGAGCGCAACTGAAGTGAGGGTATGTCCTCGAAACGAATCGCGACCACCCGCATCGGAACTCCCGAACGGGACCAAATAACGACGGGGCGGAATGACCGATATAGGCAATGTGGTTTGCAATATCTCCGGATTGACAGCATTGATGCCCAACTGGTACATGCTGGCGAGATAGCGCGCCACATCGCCTATCTCTTCGCCGAACCGATAGACACCGAGTCGAGAGAAAACGGCGGTACGGTACACTGATGGTCCGATTTTCCCAACGACACCTGCGACTTTTCTTCACCGTGCTCCTTTCGCTCTCAGTGCTAAGCGTCGGATACGGATTCGCAAGCGCATCGACGGAAACGACGTTCGAGTCGCACCTCTCGCAGAGCGGCGACATCGACCGAAACGCCACCGTCGCACCTAACGCAAGCGGAATCACGGTCGTCGCTACAGACTCGAACTCGTGGCGCGGACAGGCCAGCGACGGTCCCAGAGCGCGGGCCGAACTCGTCGCGTTCAACTCCAACGGGACGGTCCGCTACTACAACGACACTCATACCCGGTACTGGGACGTGGACCCCGTCCCAGGAACTGAGGCAACCGTCGAGTACTCATACGCGGACCACCGGGAGGGCAATCGGTGCCCCCCGGCCGAGGAGTGGAATGCGAGCGAGTACGGCGTCGACGAGGAGACGTGGAACACCTACTACGAGGCGCACGGGGACGTGAACGCCTGCACCTACAACGGTGTCGAGCGTGTGAATCTCACGACCGGTGATGTCGAGCAGGTCTGGGGACAGTTGACCCCTGGGAAGGAGGCGACGCGGTACCACGACGTCGACCGCATCAACGAGACGCATCTCGTCGTCGCCGATATCTACCTAGACGGGGTGTTCGTCGTGAACACCGAAACCGACGAGATCGAGTGGCGCTGGAACGCCTCCGACGCATTCCCCATTGAGGGGACCGGCGGTCCCTACCCGGATGACTGGTCGCACATCAACGACGTTGAGGTGGTGGACGACGGGCGGATCATGGTGAGCATCCGCAACTTCGACCGCGTCGTGTTCCTGTCCTCCGATGGGCACGCTGTCGAGGAAGCGTGGACACTCGGTGAGGAGGACAACTACAGCATTTTGAACGAGCAGCACAATCCCGACTTCGTCAACCGCTCGAACGGCGGTCCGGCTGCTATCGTCGCAGACTCCGAGAACAACCGTATCATCGAATATCAGCGTGCGAACGGTACGTGGGAGCAGACGTGGCTCTGGCGGGACTCCCGGATGCAGTGGCCGCGCGACGCCGACCGCCTGCCGAATGGGCATACGCTCATCTCCGACTCCAACGGGAACCGTGTCTTCGAGGTGGACGAGAACGGCGACATCGTCTGGGAGGTCAACATCGCCTTCCCGTACGAGGCCGAACGCCTCGGCACCGGCGACGAATCGACCGGTGGCTCCAGTGCTCAGTCAAGTGATATCGCGTCTCAGTCTCTGACAGTCGGCGACCGGTTCTGGAGCGCGCTTAAGGGCCTCGTTCCCGGGAAGTACCTTAACGGATTGATGTACATCACTCCCGTTTGGATGGGGTTCCCGGAAGTGTTCGCGCTCGCCGCGGGAGTCGTCGTCGTACTCCTCTGGGCGGGAACGGAGACGCTGTGGTGGGTCCGACGACGGTAAGCGGGGTGGCCGAGTCGGTCACGCTCACGGGCAGGTGTCCGGTTCCGAAAACACCGCCCTAGGTGGCGAATAACCACCGAACACGACCGAACGCCGCGCGTGGGAGCGACAGGAAAACAGCGAGGGTCAGAGCGAGTCTCGGCGATGCCGTCGGCCGACGTCTCCATACGTCCCCTGGGTGCGGGGCAACCCATACACGACACCGAGACGCCGCGGTTGACTACTCCGCCTTGCGCCGCCGCTTCTCCATCCGCGCCGTTGCGTGCTCCTCTCCCGAAATGAGCCCCGCCGTGAGGAGTTGCGTCAGTTAGCTGCGGGAGAGCGATGCCAGGTCGTCGCGGTCGGCGAGTGTCTCCCACTCCTCCGACCGCTGTACCTCAATATCGACGTCGACGGTTTCGTATGAAACGCCCAATGGGTGAGTGCGTTCTGGAGGATAGGGAGTACGCGATCCCCAGCCTCCACATCACCGAACTCGGATTCGAGAGCGGCCAGCGTGTCGTCATCAAGGCGCCGGTGTGTTCAATCATCGCCACCACCCACGGCGTCACAGTGTATCAGCACGTAACTGTCCGTCGAGACGGCGTCCTCTCTCTACGATATTTCTGTATCGTAACGTGGTTTAGTCGATGGTTTCAGCGGGGCTGCTGCCTCGAAGGCACGGGGACCGATTTGGGAATTGGATCAAACAAGTAGGGGCCTGAATTACTACGTCGCCCCGTCGGTGACCCAGCGCCACACCGTTGCTGAGTCAGAGACCAAGTGCGGTTTGGAGCCTGGTGAGAAGCCCGCCTTGGAGATCGAAGATCTGCGTCATCTCCTCGTCTGTGAGTTCGAAGTCGAAGACGTCGAAGTTCGCTTGGATGTGTGCGGGGCTCGATGCCTTTGGGATCGCCGAGACCTGTTCTTGCTGGAGGAGCCACCGCAACGCGACCTGGGCTTCGGTCTTCCCGTATCGAGCGCCTATCCCCTTAAGGCGGTCGTTGCCGATGACGCGGCCTTCCGCGAGAGGACTGTAGGCGGTCAGCATAACCCCGTTTTCGATGCAGAACTCAAGCAGGTTGGCCTGCTCCTTGAACGGGTGATACTCCACCTGGTTGGTGAGAATCGGGGTGTCGGAGGCCGCGATTGCGTCCTGCAGTTGGCCGACAGAAAAGTTGCTGACTCCGATGTGCCGGACTATTCCCCGCTTCTGGAGGTCGTTCATCGCCGCAATCGACTCCTCGACCGGGATGGTACGACTCGGGGAGTGAATCAACAGCAGATCGATGTCGGTTGCCAACCGCCCGTGGCTTTCCTCGACGGATTCAAGGACGTCATCGTGCGCAAGGTTCTGGCGGAGGATCTTCGTCACGAGGAAGATATCGTCGCGCGGCACGTCGGCAGCCGCGATTGCCTGGCCCACTGCCCGCTCGTTATTGTACATCTGGGCTGTGTCGACGTGCCGGTACCCTGTTTCCAACGCTTGGTGGACTGCGGTTTGACATGTCTCGCCTCTCATCGGATACGTCCCAAAGCCCAGTGCTGGGATGTCCACACCCTGGGTAGTTACGTATTCCATAGGCTGTTGCTTCGGCGGCCAGTTGCAAGAAGATACGCCACGGTTCTGGGTCATGGTCGGCTCTGTACCTCCTCGATGTCGACGCGGCGTTCGTCTCACTGACTTCGGAACCTGCAATAACGCTCGCTGAGGAGAATCTCCTTGACGACCCGCCGGAGTAGAGATTACCCAACAGGCGAGGAGTACCGTGGCTGGCGTTGGTTAAGATAGGGGCATCTCTCAGTACGTTTCGACCGAGACACCAAGAGCTTCAAAGTCGTCGACGTTGGCTGTGAGGACGGCATCGTCGAGTATCTCCGCCATCGCGGCGATGTAGGCGTCGTTTATCCCAACACCGGCGTCTCCGCCCGTTCCATCATCGGCGCATGCAAGCAGTTCACCCGCGGTCCTGGCGACCTCCTCGTCGACGTCGACTCGAGGGTAGCCTAACAGACGGTTCCGCATCTCCTGTTTGGTGGTATCGCTCTGAACCGTCGCGACGCCGTAGTATGCCTCGGCGACGACCGGGGTGGGTAACCACTGCATCTCCCCTTGGTCGACAAGCTCCGCACCCTTCGCGAACGCGTCCGGGTCGTCTGCCATCAGGTCGAACAAAAACGACGAGTCGATTATCACTCGTCTGCGTTCTCGCTCTTGAACGCGGCGCGCGCGGCGTCGAGACGGTCGCGGTCGCGGCCGCGAAGACGCTCAACTGCGGCTTTCGCTTCCTCGGCTTCTTCTTTCGACAGGAGGCCGGCAACGTCGTCGGGGTGGGGGCCGCGCGTAATCCGGCGCAGAGTGTCCTCCATCGTCTCATCGTCCCGTTTGTGGGCGTCCAGCCACTTGTGATACTCCTCCGAGACGCGGATGGTTTTCACCATACAATATATTCAGATATATGCCTCTAAGAGTGTTACGCCGACGGTTAAGAGCGGACGACCCCATGCGTCCAAAAGGAACGCATCAACCCTTCCTGGCGCGCCGGAAGACGGCGCCCCCAGACGAGACTTAACCCACATTCACCCAGACACCACTCGTCGTCGAAAATAACCCCCATGCGTGAATTCGTTAACCAACCTGAGGGTGTCCCATTCTGACTGTTGGTTAAGACAACGGGTCCTCTCCCCCTTGATGTCGTCGGGCTTCATCCCCATGCACTCCCGCTCTACGATATAAGGCGAAGCGGTCACGCATGGCCTCCAGTGCGTGAGACGGGCACGTATTTGCTAACACCTACACCGTCGAATTGAAGGGCGTAGCTTGTCCCAACCGTCTCTACTAGGTTGGACTTGAAATTCCTATCTACCGCCGCGAGGCTGTGTGCGTCACCGTTTCCGGTCCATTCCCAGACGACGGTGGTTCCAGGGTCGACACGTACCGCTGCCGGCTCAAACGTGAAGTCGCACCGCTAAAGCCTCTCTGCTACGAGGATATCAGAACAATCACTTGTCTTGCCTTTGAGTCAATAATATGAACAATTTACAACAATCGACCCAATCGGGTCTTCGAACAGTACTCGAGATGGTCGGGTTAGCAGTACTTACATTCATTGTCGCTCTCGTCGCTGGCGTCGTGTTCATCGTTCCGCTGATTATACTCGGGTACGACATCCAGAATACCGCTGTCCTCGTAGGGCTAACTGCTGCCGGGCAGCTTGGGATGTTTGCACTAGGATACGTGTACCTCCGCTATCGAGATCTTTCGGTCCCAATCGCAACGCCTTCTCTCTCAACACTGGGTTACGCCATCGGAGGGATGGTGCTCGCACTTATCGTCGCGACGAGTCTCTCTGTCGTTTTATCGGCACTCGACCTCCTCCCGAGCTCTGTTATCGGGGACATCGGGGCGACCGATCCTACGTATCTACTCGGTCTCGCCGTCCTCTCCGTCGTCATTGTCGCTCCTGTCGAGGAGTTCTTGTTTCGTGGCATTATCCAACGTCGGCTCCGAGACCAGTTCGGGCCCGTCTCTGCGGTCGTGGGGGCGAGTCTGCTGTTCGGTGCGATGCATCTTGCGAACTACTCAGGAGACCTCGTACCTATTGTTGCGGGCGCGTTTATGATCTCCGCCGTCGGAGCAGTGTTCGGAGTAGTCTACGAACGAACCAACAACCTTCTAGCGCCGATTCTCGCTCATGCCAGTTACAACGTGGTTCTGCTCGTGGTGAGTTACTTCCAACTCCTGTACGCTTAAACAGAGACGATGTCGAATCTGATACTCCGTTCTCTCGTACGTACGAGCACGGTCTCGCTGCGATCGTGAGCCTCGATACCATCAATTTCTTTCCGTCTCTGACACTCGCACTAGTTGGTGCAGTGTACGTTGCCACAGAGATCACGTTCAGTCAACGATTGCGAACCGCGACTAGCGTTCTCGCTGGACTCGCCGTAGTCGTGGTTAGTGGCGTGCACGGGGCACCTCTCGAGTAGACGCCAAAGGTGATCCCATCCTCCTGGGAGTCAGTTGCTATTGAACGTTAGAGGACTTGGCGATACGACATACTACTTGCATATCTCGGGCATACCATTATCTGTCAGTTCCGGGACTAGTGATGCCGGGTGTGCACAAACTGGTCATGGACCTTACAAGTGTTCTGTCAACAGGTGATTCGTCCAGCGGAACCGAGACACACCATCCGACCGATTACGTAACAGATCGTCTCAAAGCAGGGAAAGAGACCATCAACGGTTTTTCGATACGAGTCCGTCGTACGACTAGTGAGCAAGTCTCCGGTGTTATCGACCGGGGTGTAGACGAACTACGAACGCAGTCTGAAGCCAAAACTGAGACTGGCATCCGCGAACGACTCGTCGAGCGAGCCGCCAACGAACTGTGTGAACGAGTTCTTGACCAAACTGTCGACGAACTCCGTGAACAGTCCGACCTATATCTAAACATCGACGATTCATTCGAGTCGTTCCTGCGGCGGTACAACATGAATGCAACTCGTCTCGACGACGAGACACTGACAGCGATCCGGAACCAGTTGGCCTCAGAAACTGCCGTGAGTACGGACGAACTACTTGAGCAGTTCGTTGCCGACGATTCGAGACGGCCATCGGCGGAGTCGGATGCGAGCTCGCAGTCAGACACGTCGGAGACAGTCGACCGCGCGCTTACGGAAGCGTACTCACATTTCTGTGCAGAACTAGATATCGAGACGGATCAGTCCCTCGACCGCGTTCTCGAGGATGCCCTCCAGCGGGACGCCGTGGTCGTCGGCCACGCACTCGAACGAACGTTGACCGAGGAGGTACCGCAGATAGTCAGTGACCAGTCACGTGACGTGGTCGGAACTGAGGGCTCACAGAGCGCGGGTACTCAATCGAGCGACGCAACCAAGGTTCTGTCTGATCGAAAGGCTGGTCGACCAGCGGCCGCGATGGCGCTTGCGGCAACGGCACTCCTCTCAGACGACGTGGTCGGTGATCGAGCCCTCGCCCGTACGCTTCCGGCCCTGGCGTCGAATCTGACTAACGGAGGTAGTGGAACCGCCACACCAGAGCGTGTCTTATTCAAGCTCCTCTCGAATTTGGTACTCGAGACTGGAGACGGGAGCGTCGATCTCGCAGCGCTCCGGTCACAGTCGACCGGGTCACTGGTGCTCGTCGCGCTCTTCGTCGCTAATTTCATCGCGATGGGCCTTGGAGCGTGGGTATCCTACAAGCGTGCACCACCGATTCCCGATGAGATTCGCGGACCGGATGGGGAGCTGATCGTCACGGACGAGCAAGTACAACTTGGCAAGAAAGCGTTTCAGGCAAACGGGCTCATGAACTTGGGCTCGATCCTGGGTAACGGCTCGTACTTCGGGGTCGATCTTACCGCCGATGCGCTGGCGCTAAAAGCCGAGTTCATGCGTGAGTATTACGCTCGCCAACAAGGTGCTGATTCATTCGACGCACTTGACGATGACGAGCAGGCAGTCATTGCAAAACGCGTCGAACGGGAACTCGACGCAGATGCTCCGGAGGGGTCTGTTGCCCAGTACTCAGCGGCCGAAGTCTATGCCCATCATCGGATTCGGGACCAGTACGTCGACCGGTACTACGGCGGCTCACCCGAACGAGGGATTCCCTCGAAGTTCGTTAAATCGGTCGACCACGCCAAACGAATCGCTGATTTTGCGTGCTGGACGGCATGGATGTCCCACACCAACCGGCCTGGCTCGGATCACTCCTATACGAACGACTGGCCGTACGTGCCCGCGACCGGAAACCGACCCACTGGACAGGTACTGGTTTGGAGCACGATCAGTGTCATTCTCCTCATTGCTGGCGGCGGCGCTGGCGTCTGGGCGTACCACTCGTTCGATTTGGCCGAACCGACGACCGAGCTTATCGACGTACCTTCCCCCGATGAAGTATCGATCACGCCGACCCAGTACGCTGCAGCGTGGTATGTCCCCATCGCAGGGGCGCTGTTCGTCGCACAAGCGCTCGTTGGTGCGCTGCTCGCCCACTACTATGTCGAACGAACCGGGTTCTACGGTATAGGGGACGCACTTGGGATCGACATCGTCTCGCTGTTGCCGTTTTCTGTCAGTCGTACCTGGCACGTTAACCTCGGTATCCTCTGGATCACGACGCTGTGGCTCGCAGGCGGGCTCTTTCTGCCAGGACTGTTCAGCGATCACGACCCACCTTGGCAGGCCGAGGGCACAGCTGCACTACTCGGCGTGCTCGTATTCGTGACAGTCGGCGCGTTCACGGGCGTCTGGCTCGGCACACATGGCAAACTCGGGGCGCCCGAGGACGGTGATCTCTGGTGGTGGCTCGGCTCTGAGGGTCTCGAGTATCTCGAAGTCGGCCGACTCTGGAAGGTTGGGTTGCTCGGCGGCTTCGTCGGCTGGACAGGGTTGGTGCTCCGTAGCGTCCGCCAG
Source organism: Halopelagius fulvigenes (assembly GCF_055398025.1). Lineage (NCBI taxonomy): Archaea > Methanobacteriati > Methanobacteriota > Halobacteria > Halobacteriales > Haloferacaceae > Halopelagius > Halopelagius fulvigenes. The sequence goes on from NZ_AP043844.1 coordinate 125,789, forward strand.
TTGGATGAACCGCTGACCGGCTTGGGTCACTTCATGACCTACGCGGGTGGCTCGATCGCGCTCATGTTTGCCGCGAGCATGCTCTATACGCCCGAGACGAACATGGCGGTTACGGAATTCTGGCGCTGGTGGGTCGTTCACATGTGGGTTGAGGGCGTCTTCGAGTTCTTCGTCACCGCCGTGATTTCCGTTGCATTGGTGTCGATGGACCTCCTCGAGAGGGGTGACGCGGAAAAAGCGATTCTCTTTGAAGTGTTCGCGATCATGGCGGCAGGAATCGTCGGCGTCTCCCACCACTACTGGTGGGTCGGTCTCCCCGACTTCTGGGTCCCGCTCGGGACGACGTTCTCGACTCTCGAGTTCGTCCCGCTCGTGTTTGTCCTCTATCGAAGTTTCGGTGAATATCGGTCCTTGAAAGCTCAAGACGAGGCGTTCCCCTACACGATACCGCTCTTGTTCATCGTCGGTAGTAGTGTTTGGAACTTCGTCGGTGGTGGGGTACTCGGTTTCTTCATCAACCTCCCAGTAATCAACTACTATGAACACGGAACCTACCTGACCGTTGCACACGCTCATACCTCGCTGTTCGGCGCATTCGGCCTACTGGCACTTGGTCTCGGCACATATATTCTGCGTGTCGTCACACCCGAAGCTGCGTGGGACCCGACATGGTTCCGGGGAGCGTTCTGGCTGACGAACGTTGGACTCGTGATCATGTCCGTTGCATCGTTACTTCCTGTTGGATTCGTACAGCTACAGACCGCTTATCAGGACGGGTATGCTGTCGCGCGGAGCCTCGAGTTCTACGAACAAGATCACGTCCAGACACTACTATGGGCGCGAACACTTGGAGACACGCCCATGATCCTCGGTGCACTCGCCTTTACTATCGGCGCGATTCGACACCTCTACGCAGCACGGCAGAGTTCTCTCGTGCCGACTGGGACAAATTCGTCGACCTCAAAGAGGGCGAATCGGGGACGGGACAGTGAAACTGGCCGCGAGAGCCAAGGGGATAATCATCCACTGTAGTCAGTGATCGGCACGGACTTTCGCCGGTCAGTCGCCGTCCTTCGCTCGGCCGGATTCGACGTGCCTCTGCTTGAGCAAAAGGGAAAGCCGACACTCGAAGAGGCAGGGTTGAGGAAGAGACCACGACCGCGGAAGAGGCGGCGCGAAAGTTCCTTGTCATGCAGGAACTCCACGGGGAGTAGTCTTGTCTGCCTGCACGGCCGCGCTCAGAAAACAAACACAACCCTATGGGACCGGTGGAAGTCCGGCAACCGTACCTCTCTCTAGAGCGGCGACTCCCGGAATCGATGACCCTCCGGGCGAGGTTCTGGATACTGTCGCTGAACGGCTCCATGCCCCTCTCAGAAAAACACCCTATGCAACAGCTGACACTGTGTTCAACCAGAGGGTGTGCTCTCGCAAAGCCAACCCCATGCGCTGCAGTGGACATCTGACCGTGTTCATCTCGCCGATGCGACGCTCTCGGAAACGACCCCATACCTTCTTAGTAGACGATCTGACGGTGACCTCCCAACACAGAGAACCGCAAGGTTCGAGGAAATACTCACGAAAAAGGGAATATAGACCAATAAAACAACTCATCTAATCAATACAAATTTTGATGACAGCTCACATTACCAGTGACTCAACCGGCCCGCCTCATGGAGGAGGAATGTCGTATAACAAGGTCGTCCGACATAGAGAAAATACCGCGCTGAAAACCTCTCTTTCTCGGGAACACAAATATATTGATTGACACCCTCTCTCACTATCCAGTATCTCCTAAGACGACAGTTTTCGCACACGTGAGTGCAGGAATATCAGAACTCTTACTAGATCATCAGTTCCGTCTAAAATATAAACCTCAGAGTGACTGTCTTTCGTCTTCTCAAGCAGTCACAGGGGCAGATACGGCCCAAAAACATGTGTGTAACGAAATGACATTTTGTAGTGAAATACACAAAATATATTGAGTAGTGCTTCTGTTATTTGACTACCCCTACCCAAAGGCGACAGAATGAGTACCGTCGTCCAAGTCCGCTTCGGTGGGCGTTTGGACCACGAGGACGACTTAAAGTTGCTGTTGCCGACCTATAGCCTATCTGATAAATATGACACAGAAATCAAAGCAGATCCGCGCCGTCGCGCTCGCCGCGCTGATGGTCCTGTCGGTCTTCGCCGGCACCATCGCGTTCGCAGGTTCCGCGACTGCTGCGGGTTCCGGTGCCCCCCGATATGTGGGCGACGCTGTCCACTACAACAGTGATAGTGATGGCAGCGTTATCGAAGTACCGTTTGACGAAGAAATTAACTCCACGAGCCTGACGACGGAGAACTTCACTCTCCTGAACGACGGCAAGGATGTCACCTCGAAGTACGTTGCTGGTAATGACAGCATCACGCAGCCCGTACCGGGTCGCGTTGTCATCCAGACGAATGAGACGATCAAGTCTCAGGACCTCGAGATCCAGCTCTCTGGTGACATCAAGGACAACAGTTCGACTGTCAAATCGCTCGCTAACGCGGGCAAGAAGAAGGTCGTCTTCGCTGCTGTGACGGTTGACGCAGACTCGGACCGTAATTCGTACAAAGGCTCCCTTGTCGCTGTTGAGACCACCAACGTCAGCGAGGACGTTGAGGTGACGGCCACCTCTGACGAGAACTCGGACGCGTTCAGTCGTAACACCGGTACCAACAGCACGGTCATCGTGTTCAACACGAAGGACCGCGCGCTTGGTGAGTACCAGTTCGAGTTTGAGGGCGCGTCCGCAACCACCACCGTTCGCGACCTCGGTCTAAACGTTACACTCGACAGTCAGAACATCACGACGGACGGCACCGTCGACGGTACGGTCTCGGCTAACGCTGGCAACCGTGACGTCAAGCTGCAGCTGCTCGACAGCGACGGTGAGGAAGTTGCCAACATCACTGGTGAGAGCCTCAACGGCCAGGGTCAGTACGACTTCTCGTTCTCCAGCGTCGGCGCTGGTAGCTACACGGTGAAGGCAACGGACCTCGACAGCGGTGTGACGGCCAAGTCCTCGACGGTCAACGTCAAGAAGGCCGGCAAGAGCAAGGCTAACTTCAACGCATCTGTCATCTCGCAGCAGCGCGGTGACATCGTCGAGATTCCTGTCATGCTCTCGAACACCGAACAAGCCGTCATCGACATCGGTAGCGAGGACGCCGGTTTCCACGCTAACGTGACGGTCGAAGACGGTAACAACGACGGTAAGGTCACGCTCCTCTTCAACACCTGGACGGCGACCGATGGCGTCAGCGGTGACGTCTTCACCGTCGAGAACTCTGACGATTCCGTCGTCGACTTGAGCATTAACACCGACGTCGGCTCGCTCCTCGACGCGGGCGACTACGACCTCGAAATCCGCACGAAGGGCGCATCCAACCCCCAGAACGTCGCGACGCTCACCCTCGAAGAGCGCAGCACGAACGCTGTCACCACGTGGACGGCGTCCGACGGTACGAACCTCAGCGACATTGACGCGCTCAACGAGGCGCTCGCGAACGGCAACGTCACGCAGGACAGCGAAATCGCTAACGGCGACCGCGTCATCACGCAGGTCAACGCCTCCGGTCTCGGTGGTGTCTACGAGGCCAACGGTAACTTCCTCGGCAACGAGCAGTTCAAGTTCTCGGTGAATCAGACCACGGCTCCCGCGAACGGCGACGCGTTCTGGCTCGACCTGACCTCCGAGAACACGAACGTCATTGCTGATGCCGAGAACGACACGTACTTTATCGTGTTCGACACCGGCTCCAACAGCAGTGTTGAGGCTATCCGCGAGGTCAACGGTTCCTCTGTCGACTACGGCGCTGGTGACGGCCTCACGGCCAACTTCACCGTCAAGGACGAGAGCAACCTCGCCGACTCCCAGCAGTCCGTTGAGACCGACTTCGAGCTCGTTGAAGCCAAGCACTCGCTTGACGAACCCGTCAACGTCTCGAACGCTGCGAGCCAGACCATCGAAGGCGAATCCAACGTCGCACCGGGCACGGAACTCCAGATCCGCGTCCGCAGCTCGGAGGACACGAGTCCGAGCTTCCTAAAGACGGCGACGGTCTACGTCTCTGAGAACAACACGTTCTCTGCTGACTTCGACTTCAGCAACCAGAACGTCGGCGACAAGTTCACCGTCCGCGTCACCGGTGGCGCCGCTGGCGACGTCACGGAGGTCAAGGGCAACGTCGTCGAAGGTGCGAACAACACGACCGAAACCGTGACGGACAACGGTACGGTCACGACGCAGGGCCCGAACGAAACGGCGACGACCGACACGTCGGCCACGACGACGGCCCCGGCGACGACGTCGACCGGCGAGACCACGACCGCAGAGCAGACGGGAACTGACACGAGCACGCCCGGATTCGGCGTGGTCGTTGCAGTCATCGCGCTCCTCGCTGCGGCGCTCTTCGCCGTCCGCCGCGACTAACTAACCGAGCCCCCGGAGGGTTTCCCTTCGACTCGGTCCTTATCCCTTTCTTTTCGGACTCGTCGGTGGAACCGGGAGTGCAAAAGTCGTCGATATTACGCTTGAACAGTTGTATTCAGACCTCCCCCCGTGAGAGTACACTCTTTAACCTCCCTGACGAATGGACAGGCGATATCGCTTGGATCTTTGCGTACTTTGACGAAGCAGCTGACTTCGACTGTAGCGTGACGGCCATGGAGTCCGCCATCACGCTCGAGAAGAATCAAGCGACGTTCAAAGTGTGATATCCCGCTCTTCTACCAGTGCAGAAGACATTGGATGAGCCGATACACCACGCACGCCTTATACGCTCAAGAACAGGTGGTCTATATCCCTCTATTTCCACATGAGAGGAGAAAGTCGAGAAACACCGGCACTTCTTCGAGGAGGTCGTTCGCGCTGGGCTTGAACATCCTGACCGAGACGAGTTCGTCAAGGATGAATCTTAACGGACGACGTCGACGGGCACCCTCATGCACTCCCGGGGAGTGTCTCAACCTTCTGTACAACGGAAGGACGTCGCGTGGATCCTTCCTCGTCAACATCATCCTCGCTATGGTCGATCACCCTCACGACCACGTGACGACGGAGGAAGGAGGATGCCTCTCTGTCCGCTCATCGTCCCCATTCAGTTAGATAGGATGATAACAGTTCTTGATCCACAAAGTCGTGATAACAAAGCACTTAACAGTGGAAGAGATTCCAAAAATCAGCAAATGGCAGTTACACAAAACGGTACTTTGTCCGGGCAGTCAATCGACGACTACTTCGCGGTCTTGAGCACCGGACATCGACAGGCCGTCGTCAGGGTCCTCGCAGCAACAGACCGCTCGGTTACCCTCTCGTCTCTTGCACGGTGGGTCGCCGCAGAGAGACAGAGCGTCGAGCGAGAGACGATAGCCGAGCAAGAGATCAAACGCACGAAGGTGAAACTCCACCACAACTCCCTGCCGATGTTAGACGACGTGGGCGTTCTCAAGTATTGTCCTGAGGACCAGCGCGTGGTTCCGACTGAGGCTCTGGAAACAGTAGAGAGATTCCGAGAGATGGGTTCGCCGAAGTGAGGCACTTACTACACCCTTGCAGCTGCAGCCTATCGGTCAGAGACGACCGAGGTATCTGACTCCCTGTCTACTGGGTCTTCAATGTCGCCTATCACGAACTCGACGAGATCAGTTACGGTTACCATTCCGATGACATCACCATTCTCAATGACGAGTGCGAGCTCCTGATTCTCCGCTTGAAACTGGTCAATAGCATCACTCACGTCAACATCAGGTGACATTGTCATAGGAGGTGCAGATAATTCTGTGAAGTTAACCTCCCCTTGGACTAGTTGATCATAATGCTTAGCTAGTATCGGAGAGTAGATGATGCCGTAGAAGTCTGTCATGTCCTTCCCAACCAAGGGATAGCGGGTATGTGGGTTCTCTTCCATCCGACGTATGTTCTCCTCGGAATCGGCCTCCGTGGACAAAGTGACGATCTCGTCACGCGGAACCATCTCTTCTCGAACCGATCGTTCTCCAATATAGAATGCACTCATCACCTCATCGCGGCGTTCCTTGGATAGATCTCCCTCGTCAAGAACGGATCCAAGTCGGTTTCGGAGATCTGCTCGAGATTCGATGACGTCTTCTTCTGTTTCGAGCCATGCACCGGTCATCTCGATACCGAAGAGTTTGAGTGTCCCTTTGGCAATCCAGTCGCCAAGCGTGATCAGCGGCGAGATAAGCCAGTTGAACCAGTACAACGGCCCTGCACCGTACCTGCAAACCATCCGCGAGCGTTCGACGCCAAGGTAGGTCGGCGTCTGCTCACCGTGAGTCAGGTGGACGAGGTTAATAATGAGGAACGCGATGATAGCGCCTGCCCCGACAGAAGCAAACACCGTATTAGCGAAGAGCGGTTCAAAGAGGGCCGCCAACGCAGGTTCAGCGACGATTCCGACTGCAATACTAGACGCCGTAATCCCTACTTGGCAGGTAGTGAGGTAGATCTCCAGATTGTTGGTCATCTCCCACGCTCGTTGTAGTGCTGTACGACCGTTACTGACGAACTCTTCCTCGGTAAACTGACGTGCTCGTGTCAATGCAAACTCGATAGCGACGAAGAAACCGTTCGTTAGGATAAGTGCCACACCGGCGATGAGGCGTACACCTAATTCTAATGAGTTCATCTGCATAACTCATCATTTAGTTCCAAGAGGGAAATGTTCAGCGAACATGGAGACGACAGTATCGTGAGTTGTTCTATGAGTAAAACAACGGTTTATGGGGCTCTAGTTTGTGTTGTTAACCAATGTCATATCACACTCTGATTCACTCCTGTTTCGGGAAGACACAGAAGTGGGAAGTGCAGCGGTGTCGGCATCCTCCCGGAAGTTAACCATGAGTCGAGAGTCCGTCCTCATCCTCGTCATGGTACTGGTCTTGGTACTGATGTTCCTCGTTGTCATTTTCAGTGATACGGTCGTATAGCAGCATTAGCGATGACAACTCTGGAGATCAAATATTTCTGCGTGATATTTGATAGGTAGGGGTGTATATTAATCTTGACCCGGCGGTCGTCCGTTTCTTCCCGGGGCTTTCAATGGTTCCCCAGGGGACTTACCTATGTCAGGCCACATATACCTACCTATGGAAGAGAACTCACATCGAGAGTCCCGACGAGACTTCATGAAGAAGAGTGCACTGACCTCTGGCGCACTCGCAGTTGGACTTACTGGGAGTGCAACAGCGCAAGAGACGGGGACGACGAACGGAACTGGTACGACAACCGGAACCAGTGGTGACGTGGGCGATGGCGGCAAGGCGCTCATGTTCAACGATGAATTCCGACCGGGCGCTCAGTTCCGCGTCGTATCGCCGGTCCTCGAACAGAACCCGGACGTCGAAGGTGTAGAACAAGGAGACATCTGGAGTGAGTACAATACCCGACGTATTCAGTATCTAAACACCAACGAGGAAGTGTACTTCTTCCCCGCTCACGACGCCGAAATTCAGGAAGGGACCGTGTACGAACTTCAGACGAACTTCTCGTTGTTCGCAGACGAGACAAACGACGAGGGCGTCATCTCCGTCTCCTTCGAGCCGGTCTCGGAGGATGACGTGCTGATCTCCGAGGATGACGGCCAACTTGACCCTAACGAGGACTTTGAAATCGTCGACGGTGGGGGCAAAGCGTTGGTCCGCGCGGGCAACTTCTACCCCGGTTCGCTCGTCCAGATTACGAGCGACGTCTTGGAGTGGACTCCGCGCCAGCAAGTGCAAGGTTCAGACATCTTCTCGGCGTACAATACCCGACACGCGGAGTACCTCAATACGAACGACGAGTTCCCCATCTACACCGCTCATGATGGCGAGTTCGAACCTGATGCTGTGTACGTGATGCGTAACGAGTTCGACGTTACGGACCCTGAAGGGGCCCTTCTCACGGTGGACCTTGACCGGGTCAATCAAGACGACCTCGACGACGGATTCTTCTAATCTCCACTCGCCGTTTTCCGAGGGTGCACCATCTCAGGTAATAACGTGGGCGCCTCCGAGATTTTTGAAGTGTGGTGCACTGGTCGTAGAGTTCCCTTTCGGCCGGGGGTGTATCCTATCCCTGATCGGATTGAGAACAGTCAATACAGGGCCAGCATGCCTTATGGCATTGACACACATATTTGTCACGTGGCGCTACCTGATGGACTCGTACACCACGAACGGCCGAACGCAATTCTCGGGTGGGCATCTACGGGCGTCGTGGTTCTCGGATCAGTCGAGAGCCTCCTCACGAATGCCATCCTCTGGGGTGGGTTTGCCCTCTTCATCGCCGCTGTAGTGGCGGTGCCAGCATTCTCGACTGGTGAATGGACGGTCATCGTCCCATGGCCGCTCCCCCTCTTCGCCGCCGTCGCCGTCCTCGTCCGGTCGGTTGGTGTATACCCAGAAATTGCAGGTTACGTCGCTATCGCGACGCTTGCACTCGTCGTCGTCGTCGAACTAGATGCATTCACATCGGTTGAGATGAGTCGACGTTTTGCCGTTGGATTTGCCGTGTTAACTACGATGGCGATTCAGGGGCTGTGGACAGTTGCACAGTTCTACTCAGATATGTGGTTGGGCACGAAGCTCTTGCGCTCGCAGACCGAACTTCAGTGGGACTTCGTTATCGTGACAGCCGTCGGGCTCGTCGAGGGAGGAATCTTCGAGCGGTACTTCGAGCGATTTTCCCCGGCTGGGGCGGCTGAACAGTCGGTCGATGCGAGAGGGTCATCATGACGCTCGGTGATGTACTCCACCTCTCTGACCGCCAAGAGCGGCTACTCGTGCGAGCGATGCAGCTCACATTATCTGGTCTCCTGGTCTACGGGCTGGCGACGTACCAGCTGGGGATGGCTGTCAACGGAGGCCTCGCACTGGCAGTGACGTTCCTTCCAGCGTTGCTGCGCCGGGAATACGGTTACACGATGGACGTCGGACTTGTCCTCTGGATTACTGTGGCTATCTTCCTCCACAGCGTCGGATCACTCGGCCTCTATAGCAGGTACTCGTGGTATGATGAGATCACGCACACGATTTCGGCGACGGTCATCGCCGGTGTTGGCTACGCAACGCTCCGGGCGTTTGAGTGCCACTCTGACGACATAGACGTCTCGTCGGAGTTCCGAGCAGTGTTTATCGTCGTGTTCGTCCTCGCGTCCGGCGTACTCTGGGAGGTATTCGAATTCGCCGTTCCGTATCTGTCCCGCGTTCTCGGTGTTTCGTCTCCGGTTACGGTTTACGGAATCGACGACATTGTTACGGACATGTTATTCAACACGGTCGGCGCGGTCCTCGTGGCGTTCTGGGGGACGGGATACTTCGGTGGTCTTGCTGTATTCTTCAGACAACAGCTCAGCTCTAATAATAGTAAGTAGCATATGTCTATTCAGAGGGACAACCCATGTTCCCAATCTAAGACAGAGGGGCCTTCCCCCCGGAGATCTAATAACGAATTAGCTCCGCAAAGGGGGTCCCGCGAAAGAGACTCCGGTCGTGAAAATATCTTGACGAAGACAACTATGAACCAGGATGAAGAAAAAGAAGCCACCGACGCACCGGAGGATAAGAGGAGAGGTCGCCAAGAAGCAAACAAGCGCTGTCTAATCCTTAACCCGACGAGTGGCACTGCCGATCATATTGACAAGGTACGCCGTCTTGGGACGGATTGGGGATACCACATTAAGGAAACAGAACGTGAAGGACATGCGGTCGCACTCACACGGGAAGCCGTCACAGATGGTGTCGACCTACTGGCCGTCGCTGGAGGTGATGGGACCCTTCACGAAGTAATCCAAGGTCTTGTTGACGCAGATGCACTTGACGAGGTGACCCTCGGTGTCCTCCCAGCAGGTACAAAGAATATCTTTGCAACGAACATTGGGGTTACGGGTATCCAACAGGGGTTCGAAGTACTCGAGTACGGGGATCGACGACGCATCGATGTTGGGTTCGCCGGGGATGAGCCGTTCGTCATGTCCTGTATTGCTGGATTGCTTGCGAATGCGAGCGTAGCAACGTCTGGAGAGCTGAAAGAGCGCTTTGGTTCACTGGCATTCGTTATCACCGGCGTTCAAGAGGTTTTGACATTTGACGGGCTCAACATTGAGATTACTGTGGTTTCGAACGGGGAAGAGACAACTTGGACGGGGGAGGCATTGTGTGCGCTCGTCGGAAACGTCCGCCGCTTCGTAAAACAGGGCGGTCAGGCGAACATGGAGGACGGTCTCTTTGACGTGGTGATTGTCAAGCAGATGCCTACGAGCGATCTCCTCATCGAGGCGGTGGCCCACCGATTGCTCGGTCATGATACCGAGCACGTATCCCATGTGCAGGCAAGGCAGCTAGAAATCGACGAGTTACACGGTGAACCGATCGAGTTCAGCCTCGATGGTGAACCAAGTTCCCACGAACGGCTGGTGCTACATGTCTGTTCAAATGCACTTACCGTCTGTGTAGGCTCAGAATACGACCCCGAACCAGTGGAGAAGTAATGCATCTCTACCCTCAACCGATTACTCAGGGCGATTCTAACCTCTACTGAGAGGGGGAGACCCTTCGACGTATCTCAGCCGATAGTCCTGTCTCGTCTCCTGGCCCGTCGCGGGTACTATCGGTTTTTGATGCCATGGTCATTCGAGCGGGATTCGACGATTCCGCATCGGTCCACCACAGTCGGGACACTGGCCGGGGCTGGTCTCTGCGATGATGATATTCCCACAGTCGAAGCACTCGTAGGGGGTTTCTTCGTCCGATTTGGGGTCGACATCTCTCATTGGAGTTCACGAGTGCCAGCACGCAGCTCGGGGCACTCTGGATATGAATCAGACGTATATAAGGGAATATTCGGCTGTTGATTAACAAACCGTTTCCGAAATCAGGGGTTCGTTATCTAACCGCCTCAGCAGAAGCAGCGACGGGGAGATTATTCTCTTCGAAGAGCGTCGCAAACAGTTTGCGTTGGACAGTCCGAGCATGCTTATAGAAGGCAGGTGGAGAGATCCCCAATGTCGCTGCCACGTCTTCACCGGTGCTCTCGCGTGGTGACTCGAAGTACCCACTGTAGTATGCAGTCTGGATCACCTCGAGTTGTCGCTCGGTCAGCTTGTCGAGGAACCGCGAATAGAGATCGTGTGCTGCGGTCTGATCGAGCGTCTGCTTGGCGCGGAGTTCGACCGTGGAGAACGTCTCCCGGACGAGTTGGGTGATCGTTCGGACATCGATGCTGTCCGGAATGTCAATGACGAGCGTCGTCGTGGTTGAATCAGCCGTCGCTTCGCGGAACACGGCGCCGTGATCGGCCAGCTCTAAGGCGAGGAACGGCTGCGTAAGCCGGAGCCGCAAGACGCCGCCATCTCCATCGGTACTGATTGTCTGGACATCATCGATCGAAACCATGTGCGAGGCGGCTTCTGCGACGTCCTCCAGAGATGCGTCTTCGACAGTGACAAACACGTAACTCCCCTCTGTAGATTGTTGGACTCCGCCCTGATACGAGAGTGTGCATCCTGCGTCCCGTGCGAGCCGTGAGAGGACGAATGCCGGATCATCGATGGTGAACTCGACACGCGTCATTGATGTCGTGAGCAGCGCATTCTTCCGCTCGATCGCACTGAGAGCAGACGCGATGGTTTCGCCGAGTTCACCCAGGACGGCCTTCGTCGTGTCGTCGAACGCATCCTGAGTCGGTGCGTAGACCGTCAGTACCCCGTGCGTGAGATCATTGTACACGAGGGGGATACTCAATACAGAGAGGTAATCGCGAGCGAGCGCGTCTTTGCGCCACGGTTCGTCACGGAGCCCGGCAGCGACGTTTGTCACCATCGTCACGTCGCCAGTGGCCGCGGTTTGTCCGGCTGGCTCTGCATTTGCCACGTCGATGGCAAACGACTGGCTATCCAGATATCCCTGTTCGGAGCCTGCCCAGGCCTGTGGCTCGACGGTATCGGTCGCCGGGTCAACCGTACCTATCCAGGCGAACCTGAACCGGTCATCGGCGGTCAACAGTTCACAGACTGTATGATCGATCTCCTCTCGTGTTTCGGCTTGTACGAGTGCTTGATCGATTTCCCGAATCGTCTCGTTGATGCGGTTCAGGGCGGTGAGCTGTTCGTTTTGCTGTTGGAGTGTGCGATCCTGTTCACGGAGTCGGGACTCTCGTGTGACGCGGTCGAGGGCTGCCTCGGCGGTTGCGGCGAGGAGATCGGCCAGCTCCCGGGTTACGTCATCGAAGACGCCGACTTGGTCCGAGCCAGCGATGAACACGCCGTGGTTGCCGAGTGGAATGTAGGTTGCACTGCGAAGATCAGTCGCCCGGTTTTCGAGTCGATCAGCTTCGTGGACATCGTCGAAGAACAGCGCTTCGTCCTCGACGAAACTGTAGCTCGGGAGCGTTTCTCCGTCGGCATGAACGGTGGGGAGCGGTCCGTTGAGTTCTTTTATCGTGTCCGAGTGTGCTGCGGGCCGAAGATCGTTGGCATCGGCATCAAAGAGATAGACCGCACTCGTATCCAAATTGAGGACGCCGGATGTATCGTCGACGATGTGCTGGGCGATTTCCTGGTGGGTTTCGGCGTATAGAAAATCACGGGCGGTCTCTTGGAGGGTTGCGAGTGCCTCCTCGCGTTGTTTGCGTTTCGTGATATCCCGGCAGCTGAAGAGGAGCGTCCCGTCCTGAATCGATACTTTGCGGACGTTAACGAGGAGCGTGTGCTTACGACCAGCCTTGTCCGTTGCCGTGGTTTCGATGTTCTTGAGAACACCGTCTTCGACGAGTTCGGCGCGATCGAAGAGATCCTCACCCAGGAGATCGTCGATTGTCCCTTGTTCGTGAATCTCATCAGCCGTGTAGCCGAAGATGAAGTGGACGTTGGGACAGACGTACGTGTACTCGCCCTTTTCGTTCGTGATGAGGATGGTGTCGGTCATGTTGTTCAACGTAATACGATGGAGCTCCTCCGATTGTCGGAGATCCCGTTCGAGGTCAACACGTTCGGTGATGTCGACGCCGTCGACGACGACCGAGACCAGTTCACCACGTTCGTTCTCGACAGGGCGGACGGAGAGATCGATGACGCGCGGATCATTGATGCCCAGCGGCTGTTGGACAACTGCATTGCCGAACGACCCGCCGAGTGCCTTCTCCACGAGATGTTGGACGTCAGCGTTCGCCGCGTTCAGTTGTGACCACCACGGGAGCGTCCAGAATGGTTCGCCAACGATCGTGTCGATATCCTCGTTGATCATCTCCCGTGCGGTCTGGTTTACACGAGCGAGCGAGCCATCTGGATCCAGTACCCAGGTCGCCGTCCGAGAATCGTTGAATATCGCGTCGAACTGTCTGGCTCGCTCTCGTTGCGTGGTCGACCGCTGTGCGGACCGTATTGCACGTTCAGTTCGTTCGATGATTTCGTCGGTCCTCTGCTCCGCTGAATCTGTGAGCGCGATGTAATCGGTGACGCCGGCTTCGATGGCCTCACTAGCTATGGCTTCGTTCCCGACGGCAGTACCGAGTAGAACTGGAAGCGTGGTGGTTTCGGTGCGGACCTCCCTGAGGAGCTTAATTCCGGTTGTCTCCGGCAGCATGCACTCGCTAATGAGACAGTCTATAGCCCCCTTCTGAACGACATCAACCGCCTCCGATTTGGTTTCAACCGTTTGAACAGTTGCGTTAGTCCGTGTTTCGAGCAACGCTACGAATTGCGTGATCCACTCGCTTGCCCCGACAAGCAAGACGGTCGACGAATCGAGGACGGTTGAAGGGGACACCATTATTCGAAAGCTGGAGGCCAGCAGGAATGCAACTTGATGTCCATTCGAGCCTGGGCCCTGTTCTGCTGTGAGACTGGATTGAGACTCATGCTCGTAGCTAGTCAATGATTAAATATACATAGTTCCCCCTATGTACGTGTCCAGTCGACGTGCCCGATCAGACAGGCAAAATTAGGTCGCTGGAGGGGACTGTCTGATTTCCTTTCAGCTCATTGAATAACTTCGGTAGGTAACCTTGACTTCGGGAAGTCACATGAAAAATATCTATCTAGTTCACGTTTGGTACGCAAAGGCGCTGTTATAGTGGGGGACCGCTATCGGTGATCGAGAAGGGCCACATCAGTGGGTCGCTCGCATTAACACAACTGAGGTAGCATGTGCGAGAGACCCTCATAATATCGAATAGGATCGCCGTTTTCGCGTTGGGTCGTCCGCTCGAGTGTGACGTGATTACTGAGCCGACGAGCAAACTAAGATTTCGTGTCTGGCTCGATATCATTCCTTTCAGCCCATTGTTCGTATTGCTTGTATACATCCCCCGCGGCCACCGTACTTTCAGCGTCCTCAATGAGGTGGAGATCCGCGAACCGCTCGACGACTGCATCTGGGTCATCCGCAATATCCTCGATCGGCGGCGCTTCTGCTTGTTGAGCAGTCTCACTCTGCTGGTCCGCAGCTCCCCCATCTCTGCTCGATGTCACTGTCTCGAATAGTTTCTCTAGGGAGTGCGTTTCCCCGTCGGAGTATACGACCGGCTCACCCCCCTCATGAAGGATGACGATAGCGTACGACTCATGGCTGTATTCGGGCGTCGGGAGTTCATTGTCAGGGATGAATGGTTTCTTGATGCGCACCCAGTCAGCCTCGAACGCCGCCTTCGTGTCGTAAACATGTTGCTCACCATGTTCATACACGACGTACTCATCGGCTGCATGGTCGTAGCTGTAGATGGCAGGGACGCGGTCTTTCGATATATCCGCGAGCGTTGAGAGACGCATGTACTCGGTCCCATTGCCATCTTTGAGTACAAGGTCGTCTTCTTCGCGCCCCCTGACGGTTCGCCCAGAGTCCATCTCGCCAGCCGTAGGTCTGACCGCCGTTACGCCACCTTGTTCGGTCGCACCACCGTTGAAGGTGAGATGCTCGTCGACTTGGCGAGTCCTGCCTGTTCGAGGCCCTAACAGTAAGGACGTGCGAAGCGGACTACGTTGCACGTTTCAGAGAAGTGGACCGCCCGATAGCTTCGTCCCCTCGGCGACTACAACCGGGATTTCAATCACACGCCAGAATCGTTTTCGTGTCAGCCTCTATACTTCAGATCGTTATGGACTCTCTGGGGATCCGTCCTCAAACAGACAGGGTCAAGACGTCGGGAGGTGACGACTGGTGAGTGTCGAAGAGCCGTCAGTCGCTCTCCGAGAGCGGGCCAAACAGAACTACGAACGCGTGAAAAACGAGGTTATCTCGGAGGAAAAGCGGTCGATTCTGTCGGAGTATCGAGCCGACGACTTCGACGGCGTGCTGCTCATCGCGACGGCACCGAGAGGGGGTAGCAGCCTCCTTTTCGATATCCTTCGTCACCACGAGGGAACGTGTAGCCTCGACGGCGAACACGACAGGTGGTTCACTCTACACGGGATCGGTTACCCCGCGCTGGAGTCCGACGTCGTTTCGGCCGACTTCGAGTCGTTCGATAGGGAGAAACTCCTGACTGATCTTCTCGCCGAGGTCGGTGCGACCGACCGGTCCGGCGACCGAACGCATCGTGTGGATAACACGCTCCTCCGCCTTCCGTTGCAGTTCCCCGACCGAGACCTCCCCTACGAGCAGATACGCGAACAACTGCTCGAGGGAGCGTCGCTCGACGAGATACTCGAAGGATTCGGAATCCCCCCGTTGCAGTACGATGAGTATGCGGAGCGAGATTCGAGCAGTCCGTTCGAGGCCGAAACGATCGAGGACCGGCCGTTCGTCTCCTCGCATCGGTACAAGCGCGGTCTCACAGCAGACGATTTCGATCGGACGCTCGTCCTGAAAGCGAGCGGCGACGCGTACCGGCTCCCGTGGATCCGCGAGCAGTTATTCCCCGAGACCGACGTCAAAGTCGTCCATCTCACACGCAACCCAGCAGCGTCGACCAACGGGCTCTACGACGGGTGGCGGCTGAACAGGGGGTTCCAGACGTACAACGTGGGAGATCTGGATATCGACGGATACGACGGCTCGTTGTGGTGCTACGACCTCCCGCCGGGTTGGGTCCGCGAAGGGAAACTCGTCGACGTCTGTCTGATGCAGTGGGCGCAGGCCCATCGCCACATCCTCGATAACCGCGACGCGTTCGGGGACGTCCTTCGAGTCCGGTTCGAGGATCTTCTCACCGACACCCGCTCCACCGTCGAGGAGATCGTCGAGTTCGCCGATCTCGGCGAGTCGGAACTGCTCTCTGAGAACGTCGGGAACCCCAACAAGGTGATGACGACAAAAGAGCCGAGACACGCTCGCTGGCGAGATAGGGAGGAATTTGTCAAGAGCGCGCTCGCCCGGGCCGACGAGCCGTATACCGAGGTCGTCCGGGAGTTGGGATACACGGAGGAGTCAGAGTGGATCTGAGTGACACAGCGAAGGATGGGACAGTAGCACGGCGAGTCGCGTCGTTCGCTGAGACAACGACCGTCGAGACCGATGGCAAGGAAGTCCACAACCACAGTAAACGAGACGAATTCATGTCTAACGAGACGCCGAATACGGAGTCGATACCGACCCGGGCGCACAGTATCGAAACCACCGATGACGAGATTCAGAACAGCATGGACGGACTCTGCTGTATTTCGCTTCCGGGGGAGATCGACTGATGTCCGGACAAACGATATGGCTTTTCGGACTGCCGTGTTCCGGAAAGACGACCCTCGCCGAAGGATTGGTCGGCCCGAGCACGGTCCATCTGGACGGAGATTATCTCCGAAATACCCTCAATTCCGACCTCGGTTTCTCCAAGGAAGATCGAACCGAGAACCTCAGGCGAGCCGCCGGAGTTGCACAGGCGTTGAATGACCAGGGATTCGACGTCGTCGCGTCGTTCATCACCCCGTACCGCTCTCAGCGAGAACTGATCGCCGAGAAGGTTGAGGACGTCTCGTTCGTCCACGTTGATGCACCCGTCGAAGTGTGCGAGGAACGGGACGTGAAGGGGATGTACGAGCAGGCGCGCAAAGGAGAGATCGAGGGTTTCACCGGTATCGACGCACCGTTCGAGGAGCCGGCAGAAAAGGAGATCGGACTCGCGGTTCGGACGGCGAGGCGCTCAGAGGAAGAGAGTATCAAGAAGATCAACAGAGAACTGGAGTTCAAATTCGATCCGAGTCACATCTTCATCGGTCGCTGGCAGCCGCTCCACGATGGACACCGAACGATCATCGACTCCGCCGCCGATAACGGAAAAGACGTCGTCATCGCCATCCGCGACACCGAACTCAGCGAAAAGAACCCGCTCACCGCACAGGAGCGCCGAGAGCTGATCGAGGACGTCTACGGAGACCATCAGAACGTGGACACGATGATCATTCCGGACGTCGATACGGTCGCCATCGGACGGGACGTCGGGTATTCGGTCGTCTCGGTCCCGGAAGAGGTCGCAGAGATCAGCGGAACAGAGACGCGCGAGCAATACGAGAAGAGCGAACTTCTCGCTGGACAGCATCTCGAGGAATGACTCGTCATCGTCATCTCGACCATGGATAAGACAGGGCTGCTGTTCGACCGGTCCGAGTTACAGAACGCGATAGAGGCGGGAGAGCTCACCGCGTGGAAGAAAAAGAGATATACCTCGTTCAGGGAGACGATGCGGGAGACTCGCTATCCGTGTCACTTCGCGGTGAACGCGGAACGTAACGATACCGCTCGTTACCTCTTCGTCGGGAGTCCTCGTGACCGTGATGCGCTCTTCAAACTAAAAGAGGGGCTACAACAGTATCTCGAACGGTATCGGTCGATAGCCGAACGAACGACCTTGGTGGTGTTTTTCGAACCTCCCGACGGAGATCAGAGCGAACAGGAGTACCGTGACCGATTCTGGAGGGTGCTTGAGTTCCTAAACGAACGGGATCCGGAACCGTGGCCCAGTGACGTTCCCGAGGACCCGACTGATCCGGAGTGGGAGTTTTGCTTCTGCGGAGAGTCGATGTTTATCGTCGGTCGCGCTCCGTTCTATACGGATCGGAAGAGCAGATATACGCCGTACGGACTGGAGATAACGATACAGCCGCGGAGAGTTCTCGACGATATCAGCGGAGATACGACGGAGGGCCAGCGTGTCCGGTCGATTATCAGAGACCGGTTAGAGGACTACGACGATGTATCTCCTCATCCGGACATCGGTGACTACGGCGATCCCGATACTCGAGAGTGGAAGCAGTATCTGCTTCCAAAGTCCGACGATGAAAGTATGAGCGAGTTCCCCTTCGAGATAGATGCCGGATGATCAGAGCACAGTGGCAGATAACGGATATTCCGTGAGGCCCTTCGCAGAAAATACGTAATCGGAGATATTCTACCGTGGAGAGTGTGGACGTACGAGTTTGTTTCCGAGTCCAGACTCGGTGTCGACGTGATATTCCCACTCACCTCCGTACGCGGGAGGTCGCTCCCCCGTGTACCTGGGGTCGGTCTTGTGGACCGTGATGAAGTTATACGTGCCGTTGTCATCGTACCCCTTGCAGTTGATCGCGCTCTTTATCCAGCCTGTGTCGAGGAACGGTGTGTTCCCGTAGGTCCCTCGGTATTGGATTTTGTACTTACAGACGGTTAGGGTCTCTTGGTCCAGTTGGTCCACACTGCGGGCGGCTCCGCCAGGGTTCCCTGGTCGGCCGTCGCCGTAGTCCATGTACTAATCACCGTTTGCGTCGTAGGCGTAGAGTGCTTTGTAGTTCCCTGTGACGACTTCGCCTTCGTCTGGGAAGCCGTTGCGGTCCTCGTCTTTGAATTTACTCTTCGCAGTTTGTGCAGTGGCCGTGGTCGCTGGAAAGGCCAATATGGCTGTCGTACCGAGAAGGTACTTGAGTGCGGTACGGCGTGAGGGAGAGGCCAGTCCGTTGTGTGCCATTCGGGTTCACCGAATCTAAAATGATTGATAGAGACATATGCTTGCCTAAACGTGAGGTACGTACTGACAGTTTGTGTGTCGGTTCGTGCGTCAGATAGCGGCCATGATCCCTCTCAAAGTGTTGCCCAGAGTCGAAAGCAAGTCCAAGAAGTCTAACGGGCGGCTCAAGGGCTGATTCCGTCACGATAGTAATCATATCCCGGTGACCGATATTCGGACTACTAAACAGGATCAGACTATCTAGGTCTGGCTCTTGAGTAGCCGATTCTGTGGAACGGACTGTTTGCTCTGAACCAGTTTGAGCTGTCGTTGATTCCGCCTTGGAGTCGGCATGCGTGCTCGGAGATGGTGTTGGATGGGAGGGAGACTCTGAACGACGGGAAGAATATGATATCGCCGTATATACAACCAAGTGTCGGTATTTCCTTGAAGGCTCTTTAAAAACTCGTGAATACCGAGTCGGTGCTCGATAAAGGAATACGACCTTCGGTGTGAGACACGGTTATTTAAGGCTCTCAGGCTCATTCGATGACGGATCTGTGGCAAGCAGAAGTCTTCAAAGGTTCCCGGAACGAACAACACAGTATGAGTGGCCACGGCGAAACCCCCGAAGAAGAGAGCGAGGAGGAACAAAGTCAAATAGTGACGGTTAGTCTCGGGGAGACCGTCTACAATGGCGATGGGGAAGTTCTGGGGGAGGCCCGCGGGATCGCAGAGGCCGGATTCTTTGTCTCGACTCGTGAGGGGGTAGAACGTCTGAGTATTGAACACGCCCGTTCGGGGCACGACTTCGGTGAAGCCGAGCTTATGTGGCGGTGCACCAACTGCGGCGAGATGGGCGAGATTGACAAGGGATTCCCGGAGATCTGTCCGAACTGCGGGACCGAAAAAGAGAATATCATGTACTGGACCGAGGATTGAAGAATCTCTGTCGTCTGCTGCGAAGCATACCTTCAGTTTGTGCACTACACAAAGCGGTTCAAGTAGTCTACAACAAAGAGAGTATGAAGGGTGGCATTGTGCGTCTCAGCGAGTTTGATTGCATGGGATTCCGCGTTCTTCGACGCAAGCGTGCCATCCGTACTACCAGAGTCAAGCCGGACATATTTGAAGCGACGGAATCAATGACGATCAGCCATCCAACCTCGTTACTAAGGCCTGTTAGACAACAGGCACTACCACTAACCGGATGAGCATTCAGTCACCGTAGTAGTATTCACCGCTTGATTTCTGTTTCTGGTCAAGCTGACTCCCTGGCTTATTCACTCGTGGTCTACCAGTTTGCTCATCCCGCCGAAACGTGATCCCGAGCGAGGAGAGAAATGCATTCATTCCAGCCCGCATTGCTTGTGGGGTACTTGCCTGCCCGCGGCGACCAGGTTCCCCGTCAAACACGATCAACCGGTCTGCCACCCGGTCGATAACGAAGAGGTCGTGATCAACGACCAGTACTGGGCAGTCTGTTTGTTTACTAAATTGTTGGACCTGGTCGGCGATGGACACTCGGTGGTTGACGTCCAAGAATGCCGACGGTTCGTCTATGAGATAGAGGTCCGCGTCACGCGCGAGACAGAGTGCAATACCAACACGTTGTAACTCACCACCCGAGAGTGAACCGAGGGAACGATCATACAGCGGTTCAAGTTCGAACGGGTCTTGGATTCGCGTCGTGAAGGACTGTGAGTGAATATCTGCGACCGTTGTGAACCGCTCACGAACCGTTTCGTCGCTATCCGGTGTAATGTACTGTGGCTTGTACGACACTGTCACCTCATCCAGACCGGTTCCGTTGTCGGCATCTATACTTCCAGTAAGTAATTTCACGAACGTCGTTTTACCAAGCGCGTTCTCCCCAACGATACCAATCGTCTCACCGGCATGTACCTGTCCGAGTTCGACTCTAAGCGAAAATTCCCCGAACGCTTTTTCCAATTGTGGATAATTGAGGACTGGCTCACCCGACTGGACACCACGCTCGCCGGCCGTGGGAAAGTCGATTGAGTTCCGTCGAATCTGGACGTTCTCCTCTTTCAGCCGACCATCCAGGAACTGGTTGATGCCTGTTCGAACCGCTAATCGTTGAGCGACGACACCGAACCCACCTGGTTCACCGTACAATACGTGGATCGCGTCGGAGAGGAGGTCTAGTGTCGCTAGATCGTGTTCGACGACAAGTGCCGCTGCATCCGTTTCCTGGACGTGGCTGCGGATTGTCCGCGCGACTGACAACCGCTGTTCGATATCTAGAAACGACGATGGTTCGTCGAACAGATAGAGATCCGCATCGGTCGACAAGGTGACCCCGATCGCAACCCGCTGACGTTCGCCACCGGAGAGATCAGCCAGCGACCGATCCCGGATCGACCGAAGATCGAGTTCGTCAACGAACCGGTCTGGATCGTCCGAACGTGCAACAAGCAACTCATTCACCGTCTTGACATCGCCCTCGTGAAGTGCGTCGACACGTTGATTCTTATAGGCAGTCGTGACACTGTCATCTCGAAGCCGCTCAAGATGCGTCTGAAGGGTTGTCCCACGAAAAGATTCTATTGCCTGATTCCAATCGGTTTCCTCATTTGTGGTACCAAAATTCGGTACCAGCTCACCGGCCAGAATGCGGAGGACAGTGCTTTTCCCGATCCCGTTGCGACCGAGGAGTCCGACGATTCTACCATCTTCCGGGACAGGGAGATCGTGCATCCGGAATCCGTTATCGCCATACTGGTGAACAAGTTGGCCGGTTTCAGATGGAAGCGGGACAATCTGGATTGCGTCGTTCGGAATCTTCTTCTCAATGAGTTTGTGCTCGCGCATCACGTTCACATCATCGATGTGAAGTTCCCCGTCTTCGGTGACGTAGAAACCTTCGTAACCGGATCGATTCAGCGGATCGTATTTGACGGCAATGTTCCGTACCTCGTCGGTGACCTTGTCTTGGTCAATGATTGCGATGTATTTCTCAGTTCCAGAATTTGAAGGGGGCATCATAGATTGTACGAGTCTATGGTTCATGCCTTCATTAGTACCAGTACTCGCAAAGTCATTTGAAGCAGATACAGAGATCCGAACGGAGGTAATAGTTTGGTGTATGGACTTATCCTCGGTAGTCAGCGCGGCCGCCGATGATGGAATCTACCTGTACTGAGCATCTCTGATGATCAAATCACGCAAAGACGATGCTGTATTTGTGCGTTATATTCAGCACACTCTCGTCAAACTATCACCGATTGAGGGTTTCAACAGAGCCAGAACGTCGTGTTTCTCCCCGCACGCCGGACACCGGGTAGTGTCGCTCCCGTCGGCCGCTCTGTCGCGTTCGGTCTCGAATCGAGTGTTACATCGCTCGCAACTGAGTTCAGTCACGGATGTCCCCGCTCACCGCAGCGGTGGCACTCTCGGGAAGTGCCGTCGGGGGCGACATACCTCACCGGAATACCCGCCTCTCTGCGCGGGTCGCTGTTCATTCGGTCATCGCCTCTAGCATTTCCTCGAGGTTCTCTAGCCTGAACCATAGCCGCACGCACGCCGTGACCCCGGCCTCGGCGTTACCGAACTCGGCTTCGAGGGCGGCCAGCGTGTCGTCATCAAGGCCGCCGGTGGGGTTAGTCATCGCTACCACTCACGGCGTCCTGCCGGGCCGTCGAGCAGTGCGGCTGCGGCGGCCACGTCCTTCGCGTCAAAGTCTCGGAGCGTTAAGCGCGAAGCAACGTGTCCATCACTCTACTCACTAACGAACTCTATCCCTTCGGAGTCGTTCATGTCTTACGGAGTAACCGGGGACAGAGGATGCATCTGTCCGACTTTGGGGGTTGCGTCAGCAGGGACCTCACTTGCTCACCGCAATCCCGGGCGTCGAGAGAGGCGGTCAGGGTTCATCTGTATCCAATAGTTTCAGAATGAATGTAGCCCATCCTTTATCGTTTAGACACTCGCATTCGGATATCCTCGGCAGGCCGCAGCGTCGTCGCCATATCTAATTCAGGATCAGGGTCGGACAGGAGCTCAAACTCAGTCGACTGAGCGGGGATTGACGATGGGATGGTAGTTCGATGAGTACGAGGGTGTAAGTAGGAGATAGACGACTGGTCAAGCATGGCGACGTTCGAAGTATTCCAGGATTCAGCAGGAGAGTGGCGGTGGCGGCTCGTCGCGCCGAATGGGAAGATCATCGCGGACAGCGGCGAAGGTTATCAGTCGAAACAGGGTGTGGAACGGGGTATCGATAGTGTGAAACGGAACGCTGGAGGCGCCGACATCCAGTTTGTCGACGAGTAGTATTCGAAGTATTTCTGACGTGAATTCACGATAACCCGTCTATCGGTGATACATTGGGCCGTCACGGTCTCTACCTCCTGAACCCTCATCCGACCGGATAATGAAAGGGATGGGGGTATCATGGCCTCTATCGCCCGTTTCTGGTGGTCTCGTGGTTATCTTGTGAGTTATCTGTGGTCCACTTGCGGGTTCTAAGTAAGAAATGTTGTCCCGATTGCGTCATCCATTGGTTCCTGTTGCTGTCACAATCTTGTTCACCATACCCTGGCTGTGGGTGTTCCAAGCCTACGGTGGGTACGGTGCCGTTCACCCCGGCAAGAACATCACGCCCGTCGTGGCGGTCGTTGTCGCGGGCCTCGGGATTCTGGGAGCGTCGTTTATCCTGGCGTGGGCGGCGGAGACGGCGGAGAAGGACGTTCCGCAGGCGTTCGCTATCGCGGTGCTCGCAGTGCTCGCCGTCGCACCCGAGTATGCCGTCGACGCCCTCTACGCGTGGGAGGCCGGACAGGGTTCGATGAAAGCAGCGAACCTCGCGGTTGCGAACATGACGGGCGCGAACCGTATCCTCATAGGACTCGGTTGGGCCGGTATCGCTTTGTTCAGCATCTACCGCGCCACCCGATCCCCCGACTCTGCAGTCGAAAAACGTGATGGCCTGCTCGCGGACGCCGTCAGTCTGGACCGTGGCATCTCCCTCGAGATCACATTCCTGCTGGCGGCAACCGCCTTCGCGTTCCTCGTTCCGCTCGGCGGCGGTATTGGCCCTCTCGATACGCTCGTCCTCGTCGGGTTGTACGTGCTCTATCTCGTCGTTATCGTTCGTGGCGAGGTCGAAGCATCCGAAGCCCACGGGAGCGTCCCCACATACTTTCAAGACTTCTCGAAACTCGGGCGTGTAGTTGTGGTGCTCACAGGATTCGTGTTCTCCGGTGCGGTCATCTTCACCGCTGTCCACCCATTTGCTGAAGGCCTTGAACAAGTGGGATTGCGGTACGGGGTACCGGAGTTCTTCATGATCCAGTGGCTCGCTCCGCTTGCCTCCGAGAGCCCCGAGCTCATCGTTGTCGCCTACCTCGTGAACAAGGCACGGTCGACGGCGGGGTTCAACGCACTCATCTCCTCGAAACTCAACCAATGGACACTCCTCATCGGCACCCTTGCCGTCGTCTACTCTATCTCCCTCGGGAGTGTGGGGACGCTCCCGTTCGACGGGAAGCAGGCCGCCGAAATCTGGATCACGGCTGCCCAGAGCCTATTCGCCATCGCAATCCTCACGAACTTCTCGATCAGTGCCCGCGAAGCCCTCCTCTTGCTCGGATTGTTCGCATCCCAGGTGCTCGCAGAATTCTACCTCGTCCAGACCTACCCGGAAGCAACAGCGACAGCGCTCAGTATCACCGTCCTCTACGCATACACCCTGCTCTACCTCGTGCTCGCTAGTGTGGTGTTTGTACGACGCCGACAGAGCGTCCAGCGCCTCCTCCGCCGGACGATTCAGGATATCCGGGAGGCACTCACAGTCCGTGGAGAGCAAGGACAGCCCGATCACGCGGACTGACTTAGAAGATCCGAGCAGAGGATTGGGCTGAATGCCAATTCTGTTAGCAGCTGAAGTTTCAGCGGGGTCACTTTGCTACGACACAACCGAAGCAGATCCGTTCACCAGCGATCGGACAGGCCACGAGTGTGAGTGGCCCTCTTGTTCGAGAAGAGCACGTAGCGTGAGGCCATTGAGCTGAGAAAGGTGCTCAGCGATCGCACTGTCCCTGTTCAGTTCGTACCACTGAGAATGCCCCGACTGGGCCGTCTGCTCAACGAGGCCAATTTTGATGAAGTCGTCCAAGTGGTTGTTACCTACGCCGAGGCGATGGCCGCGGACTGTACCCTGATCGGTGCAGCTCACCCGGAATCCGCTGCGAGTGAGGTCATCGGCGATGCGGGCTACCTCGCCGAGCCGAGCGTAGAGTCGATCATCGACAAAATAACTTGCACACTCGACGGCCACCGATCTCCCGAAGATCCGCTCGAACGGGCAACGCGGTTCGACTGGGACGCCGTCGCGGAACAAGCAGAGACGACGTACGAACGAGCAATCGCCGGTAAATAGTAACACTCGCGAGGGCTGTGTCTCGTCCGATGATTAATCGAGTGATCGTACGAATTCGTCGCTGGCCGTCCACTTCCCGCTCGAACTGAGTAGCGTGCAGTTCTCGTATACAATCGTCTCACCACTTCCTGCGGACTCGACGATGATTCGAAATTCGGCCTCGCAGGCGAACAGCGAGTGGATCTCGTCACCATGCGCGCTGCTGGTGAGCACACCGTCGATCAACTGCACATCAGCATCAGAATCACAACTGACGACGAGCGAGAGACTCCCGGAAAAAGACTGATCTGTCTCCTCGCACTCAACTCGAATCTCGTCCCCGTCCGAGGTGCTGAACTGTTTCATTAGACTGATGTTCGAGCGTCAACAGTCTATTTCCTCTGCTGGCTTTTAGAAAGGCAGGGGACGCCTTTGACCGCGAGGCTGTGCCGAATCTAGATCGAGTGCCGCCCTATCTTGTGAGGTATCTTGCTTACGCCGACTGGGATGTCTAGTCTAATTCACCAATGACCACCGTAACCGCGATTTCGACGGACGAGGCGCTACCCGTGACCTGCCCGAGCTGTCAAAACGTAATCCCGGTCAAGATGACCTCGAAGGTAGAATACACCGACTACAACCCAGACGGAATCATCGACGCCACCTGCGCACAGTGCGGGGAGCACTTCGCTGTCGGCTTTCGGCGACAACACGGGTGATTAGAGTCATAACGCGGAGGTCAACTACGATGATATGAATCTCTACCGGCGTTCCATCGACCTCAACGGTCGCCGAGGGCTCACTCCCACCGTCGGTGACGGCTACGACTGGGACCTCCGCCCGTAGATTCACGAGCGCCGTCCGACCGGTCTGGCCAGGTGTCTTCGAGAGTGGTGGTCACTCGTTGATAGTGGACTGTGGTCCTCGTCGCCAAATAGTCTCTTTCGGGTGGCATGAGTAAGTTTTGTTGGGAGGGTGGAAACGACCTGACTCCTTCAACCCTCCCTCTTCAAAAGTATTGGACAGCGTTAACATGTCATCCGGGATTCTCTGCCAGGATGTTCTACTTCGTCTTACGGCCCTAAGCCAAAGTGCCCTCACAGCCCAAAACCGCGCGACGATGCGCGGTTGTTCACTTCTAACGGTGGTGTCGACGTGGATGATTCCTCCGATACGACGATGGACGTTTGTGACCCCACTAGAGCAGGAGTCCATACCGAACTGGAGTTTGGCAGGTCATGGCCAGGGAGTTTCCGGCCGCTAGTCAATGACGGAATCGGAAACGTCCAATCCTTCCGCCAGGTTGTACACTTTAAAAAGCCAGTTGACACTATGAATCTGGTTTGAAGATGATTTTGTTTGTTTTATCTGGACGTCGCGAAGCCGTGGAGAGACTAACGCATTGTTCGTTACATCTCTCATGTTTACACGATGTAGGTGATCTATTAACCAAGCAGCTAGAAAAACACACAGTATCAATTGGAACTGTGTGTACACTTGGTATTTCGGCGCGGAGACATTCCTGAAACCACTTACCTGCAGTAATCTGGGTGAAGAGAACCACTCTCGCCAAACTAACTTTTACGACGGCCCCTTCTCACAGTTGAACTGTATAATAGCGAATTTCACTAGAAGATATCCTAAGATACGCCTTATAGAACTCTTATAGGCGACATTCGATACCGTTCACTTTCATTCACTAAGCAAATATACTCCTACCAATTATCTGTTGATTGTCCAATTACATCTATCTACTCATTCCTTCTATCCTTACTTATTCAAGTCGAAATGGGCTTTTGACGAGACGATGTATGCTTCTTCCCCATAAAGAGAGTTCGTAGACTCCTCGTTCTCCGACGCTGTGTCGTTGTAATATCCGTGAGCGCGCTTTTTTAGACATCTGAGATTACATACATAGAACTGTAATGCCAGCGTGTAGTATCGAGTGAATAGTAGGACGTGATGACTATCTGTTCTCTGGTTGTTTAGTTGCACCGGTGACGCCGGTCAGTGGCCGAATCAGACTCTTGTTTCGATCTCGTTTGGGAACCTATATTGTTGTGTTTTCCAAGCGGCACTGTCCGCATCAGTATGGGCATCAACCGGCAGGCGGGTGCGGACGTCCACGAAGTATCGGTCCCTCTATCTAGTCGGCGAGGATAACGGTAACCGGTCGAAATCAGCGCCGTTGAGGACGTGATGCGAGACTCACTAACTCCAATGCGGTCAATTAGGTGTTACACCCCCAATTTTGTAACTGCCCCGAACCATACAGTCTAGCCGTTCGATAGTTATTGAGATCGACCGATGATCGAGTACACGCCTCACCTGGACACTCGTTCAGACACGCTGAACAAGGATTTCGTCGACGTTGCCGATTGGTAGGTGTCTCAACGTCGGGACTCTCTCATTGGTGACCGGTAAACACATGTTCATTGCGCACATATACCTGATGATGCAAACGGCAATCAATCTGTTTACCCTCAGCGATCTCGAGAAGACACATACACTGCCAGAGGTGCTTGAATTGTGTGCAGACGCAGGGCACGACGGCGTTGAATTCCTCCATCGGTTCCCGGAAGCCGACTCGGAGGCTGTCAAGCGGACACTGGATTGACCGGTCTGGAGGTTCCTGGTGCACATCTCGGCCCGTTTATCAGCCTGGACGAACAGCCAGCCGAGCTCGAACGAACCATCGAATCGTACGCGGCCGTCGACTGTGGCGCCCTGGCGGTTTCCGTCGGCGATCGGGCGTACTTTGAGTCAGCCGACCGTATCGCAGAAATGGCCCAAAAATTGGAGTCACTCGCTGAGACAGCCGCAGGTTACGATCTCGACTTTCTCTATCACAACCACCACTGGGAGTTTCAGCCCCTCTCAGGGACTGATACGGCGATCTTCGACGTGCAGATGGCAGAAATCGACGACTCCGTCGGCGTCGAACTCGATGTCGGCTGGGTCGCTGCGGGTGGCGATGATCCGGTTAAGCGAATTGAGTCGCTGGGCGACCGACTCGAAATTCTCCACATCAAGGACGTTGATATTGCGGAGAAACGGTCCGTCGAGGTCGGGGAAGGTGACGTCGATCTCGCGTCCTGTGTCGATGCAGCACTGGCGACGGGCGTCGATTGGTTCGTCTACGAGCACGATGAACCGAGCGACCCACTCGCCTCCCTCGAGACCGGTGCTAGGTTCCTCTTAGACCTACAGTAGATCTTATATTTTTGAACCGGTAGCATCTTCGTCATAATACGCCGCTCTCTGTCACCTCCGAAAAACGACCGTTCAGCCTAGATGAACTACATTCTGATTCCTGGCCGATATCCTGATTTTCGTTTTAGAGATGTATATTTTACATATATGTCTGTGAGGCCGTTATTTTGTTCGAATATATACTAGACATACCCACAGTAATCTCTGTGACAGAAACGTACTTATCTGGTATCATTCCGCTATCTCTTCTCGTCGATGATTTCACATCAGCCGTCGTACGGCTGAGAGCGTCCCATATGGCCAGAATCGCTTCGGGTTCAGGTCGTCTGTGGCGATGTTCGAATAGGCTGAACAGGTCTGCCGCAGGACAGAGGGTTTCCTCAACCGATCGCATAGGTTCGTACGACACTGCAGCCTCAAATTGCTCTCTTCGCAGAGAGGAAACACTCATATCGATTCGGAAGGAAATCGGGATATGCAACAGTACGATGTCGTGGTGACCGGAGGGACACCTGCGGGCATCGGTGCAGCTGTCTGCGCCGCTCGATCAGACTTCGACACGCTCCTCGTCACGTACAACGACCACCTCGGTGGCATGATGGCGAGTGGGCTTGGGATGACGGACACATTATTGCATCCCGACAAGGGCCGCTCACCGGTTCTCGACGAGTTCTTCGAGCGGGTCGCGACACACTACCGGGAAGAGTACGGACCCGATTCGCCCCAGTATCGGACCTGTAACGACGGTCTCGCCTTCGAACCCCACGTCGCCGAAGAGGCGTTCGAGGCGCTCGTGGACGCAGAAGCGACGCTCGACGTCGAACGTGAGTGGCACCCGGTCACCGCGGAACGCTCCGGGCGGACCGTCTCGTGCGTCACGTTCGCCGCTTCTCAGGACGACCGGACGACGACAGTGAGCGCCGAAGCCTTCGTCGACGCGACCTACGAGGGTGATCTGGCCGCAACAGCGGGAGTCCCCTATCGGGTCGGTCGCGAGGGCCGCGAGGAGTACGGCGAACGCTTCGCCGGTACCGTGTTCACGGATGCCGACGACGTGACGACGATTGGGGCTGGCAGCACGGGCGAGGGTGACGAGGCCGTCCAGTCGTACAACTACCGCATCTGTCTGAGTAGCG
Source organism: Halopelagius fulvigenes (assembly GCF_055398025.1). Lineage (NCBI taxonomy): Archaea > Methanobacteriati > Methanobacteriota > Halobacteria > Halobacteriales > Haloferacaceae > Halopelagius > Halopelagius fulvigenes. The sequence goes on from NZ_AP043844.1 coordinate 155,398, forward strand.
ATCCGGACAACATGCGTTACCCGGAGAAACCCGACGGCTATGACCGACGGGAGTACCTCTGGGTACTGCACGACCTCGAGGAGATGCGCGAACTGCTCGACGAACGGGGCGTCGAGGACCCCATGGCGTTCGGACTCTCGGACCGGTCGGCGCCGGAACTCTCGACCGCGATGCGGCGGTGGTACGACCGGGACGAACCCCCCGTCGCCGTCGACGACGACGACCGCTGGGTTCCGCTGACAGACGATGTGTACCGGGGCTCAGATCCCGTCGAAGACGAACTACTGCCGTTGCCGGCCCAGACGCGCCTGCTGGGCCGGACCCCCGAAGGGCTCGCGGGTGATATCCACCTTAACCAGGAGGGCGAGGAGTTCGTCTGGGGGAACCTGCCCAACGACAAGCGGGACATGAACGCGTGCGACCTCGTCGGCGAGTCCCACACCTATCCCGAGGCCGACTGGGAGACGCGCCGCGAGATAGCCCAACGGCACCTTGACTACGCTCTCGGCTTCATCTACTTCCTCCAGAACGACGACGCGGTTCCCGAACGCGCGCGGAGTGAGGCTCAGCAGTGGGGGCTCGCGACCGACGAGTTCGAGGACAACGACAACGAGCCGTTCCAGCTCTACGTCCGCGAGGCTCGCCGTATCGAGGGGCGCGAGACGTTCACGGAACACGACGCCTTCCTCGCCGAGGGGCTCAACCGCGCACCGGTCAACGACGGGTCGGTCGCCATCGCGGAGTTCCCGCTTGACCCCCACGACGTGAAGGCGGTCCGACGCACTGGGACCGCCTCGGACGGGCGATTCTTCCTGACCGAGTCGACCGTCCCGTCCCAGATCGACTACGGGACGATGCTTCCCGAGGGGCTCGACAATCTGTTGGTTCCGGTCGCACTGTCGGCCAGCCATGTCGGGTTCCAGACGGTTCGGCTCGAACCGACGTGGTTCCAACTCGGCGAGGCCGCCGGCGTCGCCGCCGCCCGCGCACTTCGGACGGACGCGCTCCCCGGGACGCTCGACACCGTCGACCTCCAACACGAACTGGCCGAAGCCGGGACGATGCTAACCTACTTCTCGGACGCCGATTCGACCGCCGAGGAGCCGTGGGCCGCTGCCGTTCAGGTCCTCGGCGCGAAGGGCTTCTTCGACGGCTACGCGGCCCGGCCCGGCGACCCCCTCGATACCGCGACGGCAGACGCGTGGGCCGTGGTGACCGCTGACTTCCTCTCCAGCGACGGTGACGCGGCGGAACGAGCCCGCCGACTGCCGACTCCCGAAGAGCGATCCGTCGCCGAACCGGTCGGCAGCGATGGTTTTCTCGCGGTGCTCGCAGACGAACTAGAAACTGACACCGACCCGGCGGCTGCTGCGTCAGAGGTTGGAGTCCCCGACGAGGTGACGCTCACCCGCGGCGAAGCCGCCCAAATCGTCTACAAGATAGTGACCGATCGTCGGGGTATCGACGTCTGAACGTAGCTGAGCCAGAGTCCGGTTAGCGGTTCAGCGTTGTTCGTAGACCCGAGCTTCGTAGGGACGCAGCGCCTCGTCGACAGCAGGAACCGTCTCGTCCGCGTAGTTGCCGATCAGCGCTTCGAACTCGCCTTCGAGGACCGATTCCGGCACGTCGATCGCCGTCGCTTCCTCGTCGAAGTTGAGGGCCACAAGCGCACGTTCGTCGCCGTCGGACCGCAGAAACGCGAAGAGCGATTCGTAGTCGGGGGCCAGCAGCTCGAACTCGCCGTTGACCAGTAGCGAACACTCATTCCTGATATCGATGAGGTCCCGGTAGTAGTGCCAGACCGAGTCGGGGTCCGCTTGGGCGTCGGCGACGTTGACCGTCTCGTAATCGTCGTTGACTCCGAGCCACGGTTCGCCGTCCGTGAAGCCGGCGTGTTCTCCGTCGGTCCACTGGACCGGGGTCCGGGCGTTGTCCCGAGTCCGACGGTTGATGTCCTCCTTGACGTCCTCGAAGCTCGATACCTCGCCACGCTCGATGGCGTGAGCGAGCGTCCGCCGGGTCGCGACGTCTCGGATCCCATCGAGGTCGTCGCACCGTGGGTTTGTCATGCCGATCTCTTCGCCCTGATAGACGAAGGGCGTCCCACGCAGCGTCAAGAGCAGCGTCGCGATGACCTTCGCGGATTCGCGCCGGTACTCGCCGTCGTCGCCGAATCGCGAGACGGCCCGAGGCTGGTCGTGGTTGTTGAAGTACAGCCCCTGCCACTCGTCGTCGGCGAGTCCGGTCTGCCAGCGCTCGATCACCGACTTCAACTCGGGGAGTTCCCACTCGCGCATCTCCCAGCGCAACCCTCCTTCGGCGCGATCGACCTCCACGTGCTCGAAGTTCAGTACCATGCTCAGGCTATCGGTCTCGGAGCCGACGTATGAGCGAGCCTTATCGACGGTGAGGTCGGGCGTCTCACCGATGGTCACTACGTCGTCGTAGGCGTGGACACGTTCACAGAGCGCGCGAAGGTGCTCCTCAACTCGGGGACCGTTGGCGACGACGCTGATTCCGTTCGGGTCCTCCCCCTCGTCCGTGTCCGACAGCCCTTCGGGCTTCGAAATGAGGTTGATCGAGTCCAGTCGGAACCCGTCGACACCCTTCTCCAGCCACCAATCGACGATATCGAAGATCTCCTCGCGCACCGTCGGATTGTCCCAGTTCAGGTCGGCCTGACGCTCGTGGAAGAGGTGGAGGTACGACGCCGCCGCCGTCTCGTCGTACTCCCACGCGGAGCCACCCCACACCGCCTCCCAGTTGTTCGGCGGGGATTCGCCGTCGCTCTCGCGCCAGAAGTAGTAGTCTTGGTAGTCGTCTTCGCCTCGACGGGCGCGCTGGAACCACTCGTGCTCCGTCGAGGTGTGGTTCAGCACCATGTCCATGACGAGGCGCATCCCCCGTTCGTGGAGACCGTCGATCAGGTCCTCCCAGTCGTCTATCGTGCCGAACTCCGTCATGATCGCGCGGTAGTCGCTCACGTCGTAGCCGTTGTCGACGTTGGGTGAGTCGTAGACCGGGCTCAACCAGAGCGCGTCGACGCCCAGTTCCTGGAAGTAGTCCAGTTTCTCAACGATTCCCGGGATATCGCCGATTCCGTCGCCGTCCGTGTCGTTGAAACTGCGCGGATACACCTGGTAGATGACGGCGTCTCGCCACCATGGTCGATCGTCGCTCATACCCCTCCGGTGGACGGTCACCGAAATATAGTTACTGACCGCGGGTCTCGCGGTGGCCTACTACCTCGTTGCCCGCTGGCTGACCGCATCTCGTCTCAGTTCCACTCGTCGGCACCGTCTCGCGCACGGACGAAGAAGTCAGAGCCTCCGAGTTGGCCACCCTTGAGTGCGATCTTCAGCCCGTCGAACCGCTCGGTCGCCGCGTGAGCGGTGCAGATCGGACTCCCCGGTGCGAGCGGGAAGCGCGACCGGAGCGCGTACACGTCGAGGTGGGGCGTGACGTGGCCGCAGGTGTCGCCGCCGGCCACACAGATTCTGTCGAGCGGTTCCGCTTCCAGCAGTTCACGCAACAGTTGGCCCTGCTGTCGCCCGATGTAGCGCCCGACATCCTCGGGGGCGTCGGCCAGTTCGTCGGCGCGAGCCTTCGTCTCCGCGACGGCGTTGTCCCCTGGGCCGAGCGCAGTGTAGACGACGACGCTGTCGCCCGAACGCAGAGCGGACAGGGCCTCGTCGCGGACACGCTCACGCTCGTCGTCGGTCGCTGGATCGACCAGCGCTGCCGTATCGATCCTAACTCCCGTGAACCCCGCCGCCAGCGCAGTCTCGATTTGAGTCTTCGTCACCGGCGACGCGCTGCCTGACACTACGAGCAGCCTGTCGACGGGGTCAAGCGTCTCGAACGTCGGCGTTTCGGCGGCGATTCCGGCGTTCGACCAGTAGTCCGTCACGGCGTACTCGAAGCCCGAGGAGCCGACCGCGAAGGCCATCGATTCGGTCGCTTCCGCGTACTCCTCCCAGACCAGTCGCCCGACCGTCGCCTGATGCTCCTCGTCGAGCGTGTCGAAGAAGACGATGTCGGGGTCGTCCTCGCGTACGTCGGCCAGCGAAGCCTCCGGGTCCGCTTCCAGTCCCAGCACGTCGACCAGTCCCATCGACCTGTCGGTCTGCTCGGCGAGGTGGCGGCGCAGGTCGCTCTCGTCCATCGGCGTCACTGGGTGCTCGCTCATCGTCGGGTGGCGATCCAGCCTGTAGACGCCGTCCTCGTCGGCTGCGAACATGTTGCCGAAGACGACGTAGCGGCCGAGCGCGGGGGCGGCCGGGACGATCGGCACCGACTCCGTCTCGAAGGCGTCGGCCGCGACGTCGATGGCGCGTCCGATGCTGCCGATATCCGGGGCCGAGTCGAACGTCGAGCAGATCTTGTAGTGGATGACCGGCGCCGGCAGTTCGGCGAGTTGCTCGAACGCCGGCGGGAGCGCATCGTTCATCTCCGCGGGCGTCATCGATCGACTGGTCCCCGCGACGCCGACGACCTGCGCGTCCGCGAACTCACGCTCGACCGTGGACGGATTGGGTGGATCGAGGAAGAGGACCGTCTCGACGCCGGCCCGGCTCAGCGCGTCCATCGCGTCCGTCGATCCAGTGATGTCGTCGCCGTAGAAGGCCAGAAGGAGTCCGTGATCGCTCATCGGTGTCGCCTCCATCGACGTGCCGGCCGTCCCGACCGCCGTCGACTGCCGATACGTCTCCGACGAGCAATAGGCGGCGCTTCGTTGATCATCGAGTCGACGATGTCTGCGTCGGAATTTAACCGTTGTGCCGAGCGTGCGGTGGAAAGGTATTTGCTCGATCACTGTCAGTATCGAGGCAAGTGATGGTGTTATCAGACGACCAGCTATCGTCGTTCCGCCGAAACGGGTACGTCAAGATCGAGCAGGCTGTTCCGGACGACCAGTGCGAAGCCGTCGTCGACGCGATCTGGGACTTCCTCGGGAGGTCACCGGACGAACCAGAAGCCTGGTACGGCCCGCCTTCAGGTCTCGACGAACCGGCCCACGGTCAGTACGCGGGAATGGTCAACCTCTATCAGCACCAGGCGCTCTGGGACAACCGCCAGCATTCGGACGTGTACGAGGCGTTCAGCCGGATTCTCGACGAGTCCGATCTCTGGGTGAGTCTCGACCGCTGTAACATGACGCCGCCGAGGCGCGAGGAGTATCCGGAGTACACGTCGTCGTCTGGTCGAGGCGCTGTCGCCACGTCCCCACTCGGTCTATTTCTCCGCGATAGGCGTGGGCCATCATCGAACCGAGTCCCGTACTGTCGTCAACCATTTCGCGGCCGATCTCCCGTTGGTCTGGTGCTGTTGGGTCGAACTCGTCGTTACTCGAATCGGTCATAGAGGAGAGACATCTCCTCGTTCCATAAGTAGTTATAGTGACGGCGTAATCTGAGTGTCATGTGCTGGAGACCATCGAACAGTACACATGCGCTACTTAGTGAAGTCGGCTACTCGCCTCCGCGCCGACGAGCCCCTCATCGACGTCTCGACCAAGTCGCTCCGCGATTGGATTAGCGAGGCGCGGGAGGAACTCGCGGCCGATCTTGAGGACGATCAATGGCACGACCTCGGGATGCACGACCTCCGACGAACGAGAGCATAGACACCAAGAGCTAGAACTCGTCTCCAGTAGACCCGACCTCATCCAGTTGGTCGTACATCTCATCTGGGAAGGGGAGACTTCCCCAGATGGAGTATGGACACTGGTCCTGTCCGATGCAGTACCGCTGCATATCGTCGTTGTCGCAGTTCATCGGAAGCGGGGTGTCGCCACCGATCGTATTCGAGAACTCGTAGCGAATCTGGTAGTCGGTAACCTGTTCGTCGTACCAGGACCACCGCGAGAAGACGTCCTTGAGGTCTGCGACAATCGTTTCGAGGTCGCTGTCCTGATACTGTGGCAGCCACATTACCATCCGGACGGAGTTGTACAGGTCCTTTCGGACTGGTTTCTTTTCGTGGAGGCGTTCGGCCATGTTCGCCATGCAGGGGAGTTCAAATAGATCCTCGAGTGACTCGACAGTGAGGGGCTGGACGCCACGCGCAGACTCCTGAATCCGATACTGGTTCGTATTTCCGTGCTGCCGAATAGCCAGGCTCCGATGGTCGCGCTGGGATGCAAGGAGATTCCCGAGACTCCGGGGACTCGAGATGCGATTACACACGTCTCGCTTCCAGTCTGCTTTCGGGTCGTACGCATCCACTGCTTCAAACAGCTCCTTTGCTGAGTGGAAATCTCTCAGCGAGACAACCTCATCCGGGGCGTCTCGAATTGCATCCCGTAGCACACGGATGGTCCGTTCACCAGGGTTCCAGTCTCGCCAGATTCGCTCGTGGTGTCCTGTCTCGATGAAGCGGTCAATACGCTCTGTGATGGCCGACTCATTCGTCGTCAGCCACGTCAGCTGGTCTTCGGACAGGTTCTCCTCTTGGACCCGTAGGAGCTTCTTGAACGCGCGTCTGGCGTACTCGCGATACTTCGCATCGAAATCTCCGACTGGCACGTAGAGGCGGTTGTTCTTGACGCGAGTGAGCAGTTCTCCGGCCTCTCCAGTCTCAGTGTCGGCATGAACGAGACAGTCTCTCGACGCCGCAGCCACCGGGATTTCGAGATATAACCCCTCGCCCAACACCGGCATCTCCTTGATCCCTGTACAAACGCGGCCAGGGTGCGGACCGTCTTCTCCGGGGTCTTTTGCGTACAGTACCTCTGCAATATCTTGTTGGAGGTTCGCGTCACCGAATTCTCGAAGGAGAGAGGCGAGATTGTTGACGTAGAGCTCGCGAATATCGTAGAGGATCTGCACCTTCCGCGGTGGGGCGTGCTCGAACTTCGGGTGTGCCTTGATGCAGATCGGAACAACTACACATATACAATAAATTATATCCGCCATGTTTGATGAATATCCATTTCCTATTTTCATCAGGATCGGTTGCGTAAGGGAGAGAAAAGGGAACATTTCCGCGTTCTATCCTAATATTGTAATATAGCCGGTGGCATTCAAAAATGACTTCCTATATTCCCATATACATGTTATTTTAGGGGTGAGTGCTGCTACTTATGAGGTACTCGGAGGAAATTCCGAGTACCTGTCCTCCGGTCTACATAATCCATGGTTTTCGTAGATACAATAAAAATTGTACGCATACACCACTTCACAACGCGACATCTGTCTATGGAATGATTCATTCCACTATGAGAGTGTACTGCCGGTGGGCACAGCGTTAATGACGCGTAGCCGAGATACGCTGCACTGTATCCACCAGATGCTCGACACCGAAGAACTGCAGTTCGGCTCTCTGTATCTCTCTCGGTTCGCTGGCAGCCTTGGGGTTCATGACCGTACTTACGTTGCTGCCAACGTTCATCGATACCTTGGGCGTGACAGGGGTGACTATCGGGCTGTTCGTGACGGCCCTCAAAGTCGCTCGAACGGTCGGAATCGTTCCCTTGGCGTGGGCTGGTGACCGATACCGGAAATCGTCATCATGGCGGTTCCGGACGACCTCATCGGACCGGTCTCCGAGGACGTTGTCCCGAACCTCGACAGCGGCAGTATGGTCGTTTTGCTGGACCCGGCAGCTGCGTACGCTGGCTCCCTCAGCGAACGTGACGATATCTCCTATTTCATCACCCATCCGTCTCACCCGTCGATCATCGAGACGAAATCCGACCTGAACGATAAGAATCCGGATTGGTTCGGAGGACAGGAACGAAATGAGCAGGACATCGTGTGCACCCTCCATCAGGGACCAGAGGAGGATTACGAAAGAGGGGAAGTCATCGCACGAGATATCTACGGACCCGTCCGTCGTGCGCACGAGTTGACGACGGAACGGATGGCCATACTGGGGCCCGCTCTCGTCGAGATGGTCCTCGGCGTGTGTCTGTACACTATTCGAGAGGCGTACGAGCATGCCGTCGAAATGGGTGTTCCGACCAAGCGGCGAGGGACTTCTTGTTCGGTCACCTCAGAGTCAAACTGGGTATCGTATTCGGATTCGCCGACTTCCCCCTTTTCCGACGGTGCGCGGAAGGCTATCGAAGAGACAAAGGACGAAATCATCGTCTTGGAAGGAGCGAGTGTTCTCCGAAGCGACGCTACGTGAGATGACGGCAGATATAGCTCAATAAGGAATTAGCTGGATTTGACAAATTCTCAAGGATTTATTGGATTTCTTTCTCGCTAATCGTAGGAATAGATTGCTATCGGCTCATGAGTGAGTTACGGCACAAACAGTCACACTGGAAGTACTGCTACCCAGACAGTGCTTTGTGACCGCGAGGTTCTGGGTACTGTCCGAGTTTCTACAGTCAGCTACCTGTTCGATTTCCGCTCCTGATCAGGGTGATCGGTGATGAACACACTCGTGTTGTCTGGGACATCGTCAGTCACCCAGGAGTTTGCACCGATGCTCACATGGTCGCCAATCTCCACCGGCCCAAGTACGTTGCTTCCGGCGCCGATGACGACGTGGTCGCCGATGTCGGGATGGCGCTTGTAGTCCTTCGCCAGCATGTGGTCCTCGCCCTCCTCCTCCTCGAAATGGAGGGCCCCGAGAGTGACGTTCTGGTAGATTCGGACCCAGTCACCGACTGTCGCCGTCTCGCCGATGACGACCCCGGTCCCGTGATCGACGAAGAAATACTCGCCGACCTCCGCACCTGGATGGATGTCGATTCCCGTCTCAACCTTCGAGTACTCAGCGAGTTCGCGAGCGTACTCAAAACAGTCCTCCTCGTAGAGAATGTGCGCCACCCGGTGAGTCAAGATGGCGTGAAAACCGGGATACGACCGAATGATCTCACAGTAGCTCTTTGCCGCGGGATCACCCTTGTACGCGGCCTCGACATCCTTCTTGAGGGTACGTCGAATCGCGGGCAACCGGTCGAGCGTCCTGTCGACGGTTGCGGTCAAATCGTCCGCGTCGTGACCCGAATAGGCTGTGATGGCCTTGTGCATGCAGATACCAAGCTCGGTTAGGCGGGCACGAGTTTCGTCGGGATCGTCCAGCAGCTCAGTCGCGTTCCAGCACCGCGGGAACAGGAGCTGTTTGAGGAGGGGTGGTTCGTCACGCAGAAAATCGCGGCGAGGATAGTCCCTTGAGGTGTCCGTCGGAAAGGGCGATTCATCTGCTCGATAGGCCTCGACGAGTTCTCTGTGGGCATTGCCGGTGTACTCGTATCCCATTCGTGTTGGTGTTGATGCTGTGGGTAAAATTAGTTCTTCTACTTTGCATCCATACAACGCCTTCAATTCCTTTGATATACTACCTGTTCCGTGATTGCGTGTTGTGTCGATGCCCCTTGATCTCTCGGTAACGCTGCGCTGAGCATATCCTCTCTATTCAGCACGACGGTCATAACAATAACAGGAGTGAAAGTTACGCTCGTCACCGGGGAGTGCAAGTACATAATCCAGGAAATGCACAAGGGCGATCTCGCTGATCTGAAGCCTGGTGCAGGACGCGCGGATTGGACGCCTCAGACTGGGTGAGCCTGAGTGGTGGACTGTTTTTGACGATGATGAGACTCAGAGAAGAGCCGGCCTGTCTCTATCTCTCCACGCAAGAACGAAGCTGTTCGTTCACTCAAGCAGTGATTGCTGAAGCTGCTGGGACGTCGCCTGTAACGCTCCGCTCGCGACGTGACGAGCTGAAGCAGATGCTTTCCCAGTAGGCTCTCCGTTCTAATATAGCCGACTGAGACACCCCCGACTCAAGGTATAAACTATCGGCTCTAGATGTCCCTCTTCGTGATTTAGGGTGTACTTTTGCGTTCGTCGATATCTCGCACGTCTGAGCTACCGCGTTGCGAGAGCTTACCTCCCTCAAGAACCGATCACAGTTGCTTGCTTCCGGCTTTGCCCGAACCGGATTCAAATCTCTTCATTCCTTCTATGACACCCTCAAAAGAGGGAGGAAAGGCAACGATTTCCGCTTTGAAGAGGTGCTACACAAGGTAAGCGTCAAGCCACCTGAATCGGAGAATGACTCGACGTCCCAGTCCGTTATCCGTAGATCGGGAACTCTTCGCAGAGACGTTCGACCGTCGAAGCCACTCGACTGTGAACATCCTCGTCTTCAGGATTATCAAGCACATCTACCATCTGGTCGGCAACGATCTCAATCTCGCCTTTCTCGAACCCGCGGGTCGTGAGCGCCGGCGATCCGACGCGGATTCCGCTAGTCACCATCGGTGACCGTGTCTCACCGGGTACAGTGTTCTTGTTGACGATGATGCCGACGTCGGATAGCAGTTCCTCGGCCTCCTTCCCAGTAATGTCAGGATATGACTTACGGAGGTCCACGAGCACGAGATGCTTATCCGTTCCACCGCTCACGAGCGAGAGCCCTCGGTCGTTGAACACGTCGGCGAGCGTCTTCGCGTTTGCCACCATCTGTTCGGCGTAGTCCGCGAACTCGTCAGTGTTGGCTTCCGCGAACCCTGCGGCTTTACCGGCCACGTTGTGCATCAACGGTCCCCCTTGAGCGCCGGGGAACACTGCGGAGTCGATATCGTCCGCAAACTCCTCTTCGCACATGATAATACCGCCGCGGCCGGCTCGGATCGTCTTGTGAGTGCTTCCAGTGACGAACTCTGCGTGCTCAACGGGCGACCGGTGAACGCCGGCAGCGATGAGTCCGGTTACGTGAGCGATATCCGCCAGGTGATGCGCGTCGATCGAGTCCGCGATATCGCCGATCCGTTCGTACTCGAACTCGCGCGGGTAGGCAGAGGAGCCGCTGACGATGAGGTCCGGCTCGAACTCGCGCGCGTGGTTCTCCAGTTCGTCGTAATCTATGTATCCCGTCTCCGGGTCGACCTCGTACTGTTCGACATCGTACAACTGCCCGGAGAAGTTGACGTTGTGACCGTGAGAGAGATGCCCGCCGTGGGAGAGCGACAGCGAGAGGATCTTGTCGCCCGGGTTGAGCACCGAGAAGTAGACGCCCATGTTGGCCTGCGTGCCGCTGTGTGGCTGCACGTTGACGTGATCGGCCCCAAAGAGTTCCGTCGCTCGCTCGATAGCGAGTTCCTCGACGGTGTCGACGTGCTGACACCCACCGTAGTATCTGTTTCCGGGGTAACCCTCGGCGTACTTGTTGGTGAGTACGCTCCCCTGCGCCTCGAGTACGGCGTTTGAGACGTGATTTTCGGAGGCGATCATCCCCAGCGTCGATTCCTGTCGTTCCCGCTCGAGGTCGATGGCCTCGGCGGTGTCAGGATCTATCTCGTCGAGCGACTGCTTGAACGCCATACCTATGCATCTATTATGATGGGTAAGTATCTTACGCGGAGTAAGCATTCAACCTCGAACGGTTTGGTATTTGATAGAATATGGGTCAAAAGGCGGATATCGGCGACTAGCACGTGAGGCGACACTCCAGATGACGAAACTCAGAAGGTTCGCAGACTACACAACCCAAGACGTCTCACCAATACTTCTATTCCATCTGGTGCAGTACGGCCGTGTATGTGCCAATACTGCAGTTATCGTTATCACGATGGTTGGACGCGACTGTTACAGTACGACGACGTCTATCAGAACACCACCGGCAGAGAATCGAAATCGACGTACGGATTCCACGAATCGTGGAACGAACTTCGAGAGCAGATCGACTACGGTGTGCCCTAACGACTAAACGTGCAACACGGCGATACGCCCGCGAGGTCCAAACGACACAGAAGAAGTCGATACATTGCATTCGGGAACACCGGCGTGGGGGCCGAACGTTTCCTGAGTGAGTTTATTGACTGCGCCGGCTGCGAAGTGCATTGGGAGAATAGTACTCCCTCGCTGATACGCTCTGTCACCTGCGCCTTAACGACGATATCACCGCGGCAGGAGTGGACACGGACGTAGTCGCCGTCGTCAACACCATAGTGCTCGGCCGTCGACGGATGGACCTCGCTGAAGCTCTCGCCGACGTGGGTCATCAGTCCCTCACCCCGGTCGGTAGATCGCGCACGTTCGGAGGCGTTGAACCACTGTGCACCGTCGACCCTCACGAGAATGCCTCGGCGTTGAGCGAACTGGCAGCTATTCGGGTTCCGCGATTGGAGATCCCAGAAAGACGGAAACGATCACTGACGACGGTCTTGATGAATAGACGGATCCTTTTTCGGGCAGAACACTGAACTGAAGTTCGATCGACCGATGGCTGTTTCAGACCGTCACTGTGATCTGAGACCCGCTTAGCTGTCTTGTGGGGACGATCGCCATAAGTCGCTGATCGCACGCCTCTGAGCGTCGGTGTTCTTGAGACGGAGAAGAGACGAGAAATGGGGGGCCGAGGAACGCTTTGCCTCTGCGTCAGTCGAGCAGTGGTTCCTCGCGAACGGTGGCGTCGTAGCGCTCACCCTCGTACAGGATTTCGACGTCCGTCCCGGGCTCCGCGTACTCCGGGGGAAGATACGTGTAAACGACACAGGCGCCGACGGTGTAGCCGTACTCGGCGCTGTGAACGTATCCGATAGGTTCGTCGCCGTCCATCACCGGCCGGTCGGCTAGTACGACCGCCTCCTCGTCGTCAAGCGTCAGACAAGCAACCTTGTGATCGATATTGTCACCCTTAGCCGCTGCTTCGACGGCCTCCTTGCCGATGAAGTCGGTATCAAGGTCAACGGCCCAGCCGAGACCCGCTTCGTAAGGATTGTGCTCGGTGTGGAGGTCCTCACCCCATAGCCGGAACCCCTTCTCGATACGCAGAATGTCGAGAGCACCGTTGCCGTACGGCCGAATGTCGAACTCCTCGCCCGCCTCAAGCACGTGTTCCCAGAGCCGTTCGCCGTACTCCGACGGCGTGTAGAGTTCCCACCCGAGTTCTCCGGCGTAAGAGACGCGAAGCGCGGTCACGGGCACGTTCTTCACGTAGAACTGTTGGCTCGTGAAGAACGGGAACGCCTCGTCTGAGAGATCGACATCGGCAATCTTCGAGAGTACCTTCCGGGCGTTCGGTCCGGTACAGACCATCGCGGCTAGACTGGAGGTAACGTCGTTGACGATGATACCCTCTGGAGCCCGTTCGCGGACCCACGCGACATGGTTGTTGCCGACCTCGCGACCGGTTGTCAATAGTAGATATCGGTCTTCACTGATACGAGTCACAGTGATGTCCGCACGCACGCCGCCTCCCTCGTTACACATGAGGGTGTAGCGCACATCGCCGACGTTGAGGTCCATGTCGTTTGTACAGAGCTGCTGGACGAACTCGCCAGCATCGCTCCCGACGACCTCCATCTTGTTGAACGAGGTCATGTCGTGGAGGCCAACATTTTCGCGGACGTTCAGTGCCTCCGCGCCCTCGATGGGTGACCAGTACTTCGCCTCCCACCCTTCGCGGTCGGGGATCCGGTCACCGTACTTCGCTAGGAGGTCGGCGTTAGACTCAAACCACTGTGGTTCTTCCCACCCCGCCTCGGCCCACAGCTCCGCGTCGAGTTCCTTGTGGCTGTGGTACATAGGGGTCCGCCGGATGTCCCGTTGTTTGTCCGTCCACACCCACTTGGGGTGCATGATATTGTAGACGATACGGTACTCCTCGCCGCCGATATCACGCGCGAAGTCCCAGCTCCCTTCGTGGGCGTCGAACCGATTGACGTCCGCGTGGGCGAGGTCAATCGGCCTATCGTCAAGGCGGGGAACGCCGCGTTCCATCCACTCGGCGAGCGCCTTCCCGGCACCGCCGGCGTGAGTAACCCAGATGCCTGCGGCCGTCCAGAGTCCGTCGTACCCCTCGACCGGCCCCATCACGGGCAGGCCGTTGGGCGTCTCCGAGAACATCCCGTTGTACTTGTGTTCGAGCTCCTTTCCGGCCGTAACAGGGAGGAGTTCGTCGCTGGCCCGCCGAGGGGCCTTGTCCGGCCGGTCTGGATGGGTCGCGTTCTCCATGTGGTACTCGGTGAACTCGTGGACCGACCCCTGCTCGCCATCCGAGTCATTGCCACCCAACCCCTCGGGATCCGGAACAATCGGTTCGTGGTTGTACGAACCGATACCATACGCGTCCCCGTGAGTCCGATAGTACATAGCGTTGTCCTGATCTCGGAGGATGGGACGATCGGGACCGACGAGGAGACGCTTCGCCTTTTCGCCGGAGACGTTGCGGTAGTTCTCGAACAACGGGTGGTCGGTGATGTCGACCGCACTGTCGGCGAGTTCGCCGAGTGGTTCAGTTACCGTGTACTGATGCTCGACCGGCGTCACTGGGAGGTGGACGTCAAGCTCCTCGCCCAACTGTCGAGCCCAGATGTTGGTCGCAACCACGACCTCGTCACAGTCTATGGTGCCCTTCTCGGTAGCAACCGCCTGCACCGCGCCGTCCTCGAACTCGACGTCCTCGATTCGAGTGTGCGGAACGAACTGGGCACCTCGTTCCATCGCCTCCCGGGCCAGTGCGTCGCACGCAACGACGCCTGAGACTTGCCCGTCGGTCGGCGAATAGTAGCCGCCCAGAATCTCGTCCTCGTCCACGAGCGGGAGACGCTCGCTTACCTCCTCCGGCGAGAGGATCTGCGGGTCCTCGATTCCCCACGCGAGGCCGTTCTCGACGCGGCGTTCGAGGAAGTCCATTCGTTCTTCTGAGCGGGCGACCTCGATGCCACCGACTTCGTTGTACGCCTGTCGGCCGTCAGCACCCTCAAGGTCGGAGTACAGCCGCCGGCTGTAGTCCGCGAATTTGGTGAGGATCTTCTCCTCGGCGGTTTGGAACATGATACCGGGCGCGTGCGTTGAGGACCCCCCGGTTGTCGGCATTGGCCCCTGGTCTACGACCACTACGTCGTCACGGCCAAGTTGGGTCAGCTGATACGCGAGATTACAGCCGACGATACCGGCACCGACGATGACGGTGCCTGCCTCGGTTGGTAAGTTGTCGGTTGGATTCATCAATCTGCGTTATGGGTGCCTGTGGCGTGTAAATATAGCTAACGCCTTTATAAACTTCATTTGCAATCGGTAACTCTAGTGTCATGTAGAGTTTTGTCACTTAGTGGTTCGGCGGAGGCCGAAGAGGCGTCGGCGGTGTCGGCCATGATCCCCAGACGGTGTCAACGGAGTCGCCTTCCAGATCCGTTGCCGAACTTGACTCTCTCTATCAGAGTAACTGTATTATTTTAGGAGGTATTCTTCGATCACCCCCAAGTGTGTTCTGATGGGCAGGTCGAATCTGCTGGGGACGGCGAGGAGTCGGTCTGGTGGCAGAAATGAGGGCAACAGGACTCCCTCGCCGTTGGCAATGGTGGTCACTAGTGGGTCGTTGGTTTCGTCATGCGGTACAGTACAGGGCCCTTAGTCCGCCTTGGCAGGTATGAGGTGCATGTCGCGACCTTTCCGGAGATACCAACTTATGGGCCGGTCAAGACTCTCAGCATCGGGTAGACCACCGGTGGTCTTAGACGACTTACGAGGAAGGTCGTTACTCCCTCGTAAGCGGAACGTCACAATCGTCGGAACGACCCGCATCTCGGGGGAGAGAGGTCTCAGAGGATGGCGACATTAAGACGGTCAGCACCGACTGGGTGACAACGACCGGGGATCGCCCAGTTGTGGTTCCACGACTATTTCGAGCATCGGTACAGAGTAACGAGACACACATTCTCGCGCGCTTCTTAACTGATTCCGGGCGCTAGGTGGCCCATGACCGAAAATCGGATATCGCCCGGCCCCGCCGCCTCCTCCGCCTTCCAGTACGGCATGATAGCCGGCGCCGTCCTCGGCCTCACGAGTGTCGGACTCCTGTATCGGTCGGGACATCTCACCCCCGCCGTGATCGGATATGTGCTACTCGCCTTGTTTCCGACGTATTTGGTGATAGTCGCCACACTGCTCAGCAAGTGGCTCGGCTACGACAGAGATGGCACGTCGCTACGGCCGGTGTACCGGGACCGGACAGAATAGCGGGAACGTCGGAACGCGATGAACGGTTGCCGGTATCTCTACAGACGGACGTTGGGTCTCCGCCTCTGTGCGAGGCGCCGACGGAGATAGCCGACGTCACTTTTCGTCCTGAGATTCCACGATGGTTGCGCGGATGAGATTCTGCATCCCCCGACGCAGTCTACCGCTCATCGCCGTTGACGATAGTCCCATTTCGTCGGCGACGTCAATTAGCGACATATCTCGCGGTTCTTGAAAGTATCCCTTCTCATAGGCAGTCAATAACGCAGCCCGTTGTTCGGGGGTAAGTCCGTAGGAATTGTCACTCTCCTCACTCATGCTTTCGCTTCCGTAGATATCGATAATATTAAGCGAGATGTCGTTCTCCCTGGCGTACTGCCAGACGGTATTAAGCGCATCTTTGTCGGGTAAGAGGAGTTGGACGAGCCACCCCCTCCCTTTCGTCTCGGTGTAGGTGAGGAATCCGTTCACGTCCGTCACGGCGGTACTGATGAGCTTCGTCTCGGGTGTATGTTCGATGTAGTAGATCCCTCTCCGGTCGCCCCAACTTACGAGTTCGTAGCGCTCAACCGTCAGGTCGTCCTCGAACGCACGCTCAAGTTCATCGCGATCGTCGTAGTCGATGAGAAACGGGAAGAGAGTCGTCCCGGGGCTCGTGGTCCCCTGCGTAATGACTCTAATCGATATATCGTCGAGTGTACGAAGCGTAGGGACGAGCGCGAGCTTGTCGTGCGTGATATGGATTTTAGCCGTTACTGTCATCGGTCACTCTGAGTCTCCAAACTCGATGTCGGCGACAGTACCGTCGGTGAACGAGACATCACCGTTGAGAGGCCCTGATCAATCGTACGCCACACATTAATACTATCACACGTGATCACCCACGTTTACATGCGCTTTCTTGTTAAGCTTTACCATCCACGACAACTAGAATCAGGAACACGAATATCTGAGCGAACGACTTCTCTGCCGCGCTCTCGAGAGCACCGCCGAACGCTGCCAGAGAACTCAATATCGATAGAGGTGGACAATTGTCATCAATTTCAATACACAACCTGTCAAAATAAACGCCAGTAGATATACGCATTAAGAAATAAGAACGAACGGGGTCAAGACACGACTGAGATGACTAAACTAACCGAATTCGACGAACGTTCACAGGATAGAACCGAGATATGTTTCTACCTGCCGGCGGTCACAGCTTCTCCGGACATCGACAGATTGGGGAGCGTCCTCGACGAACTATTCGAATCTCACGGCGTCGTGCGGATCCCTCATACCTATAACAAGTAACGCTTCGGCGTCAGGGACTAAACTCACGGCCACGGTCCGACCGTACTATCTCGAGTTCCACCGACGTTAACTCCCTCTTTTCGGTGAGAACACCTCGATACCCTCTGTGGCTACATATTCCCTCCTGCCGCTAGTGACGTCAACGTCCGAGCGCACGAACCTCCGTAGAGAGGTTCGTACTGAGGTTGCGAGGGAGACACCCTCACGCACGATCAGCGGAATAGGAGCCCACGTTAGTATTACAATGCTACTGCTGTCATCCCCTCCAGTTGGTAACGGTTTATTGTCATTAATACGTTGTCAGTAAGTAGGCAAACGCGTCCCTAGATATTGACACGGGTATCGGAGGTCACCGAGATACCACAACCCATCAAAAAACTTACTTGATGTGGTTGCTCAGAATGGGGGTAGTCGTTCGCTGGTCGATCACGAAACAGAGCAGAGAGTGCTACTTCTATCACTAGGCTCACATTCGTCCGTGAGGATGACGGCGTTCCACCGTACTACGCCGACGACTAGTACACGCGCACGGACGCTGCGCGGCGAATCACGACGTGATCGAGATATTCGTCGTGCGCGGCCGGCCAGATCGTTCGTTCGGTACGGCGGCGCAGAGACGAATCAGTAGGGCAGCCCCCGTTCGGTCAGGGGAGGTTGACCTCCACACCCGACTGAAGGCTCGCGGCCTTGACCGTGTTGTACATCAGCATCGCGATGGTCATCGGCCCGACACCGCCAGGCACCGGCGTGATGGCGCTCGCTCGCTCCTTCGCGCTCTTAAAGTCAACATCGCCGACGAGTTCGTACCCTTTCTCAGAATCAGCGTCGATGCGATTGACTCCGACGTCGATCACGACACTTCCCTCGGAAATCATATCGCCGGTGATCATCTCAGGGACGCCTGCGGCGGCGACTACGATGTCCGATCTGCGGAGCTTCTCGGTCAGGTCGTCGGTGTGGGAGTGACAGACGGTCGTCGTCGCGTTGCCGCCGGCCGCCTTCTGGATCAACAGGTTGGCCATCGGTTTTCCGACGATATCCGATCTGCCGACGACGACCGCGTCCTTTCCCTCGGTATCGACGCCGGCCGCCGCCAGCAGTTTCTGTACGCCGTGAGGCGTACACGGTTTGAATCGGGGGTTTCCGGCGACCAAGCGGCCGACGTTCTCGGGGTGGAACCCGTCCACGTCCTTCATTGGGTCGATACGTTCCAGCACGGCGCGCGAATCAACGTGATTCGGAACCGGCATCTGGACGAGGATGCCGTGAACCGTGGGATCCTCATTCAGGTCGTCGATTCGATCGAACAGCGCCTCGGCCGGCCGGTCAGAGTCGAGTTCTTCGTGGATCCCCTCGATTCCGGTTTCCTCGCACGCCCGCTGTTTCATCGAGACGTACGTCTCACTGGCCCCGTCGTCGCTCATCAGCACCGTCGCCAGCCCTGGGGTCACTCCCTCGTCTGTGAGTCGGTTCGCACAGTTCGATACGTCAGCTCGGATCCGCTCCGCGATCTCCTTTCCGTCGATTATCGTGGTCATGGTAGGTTGTACCGCCGTTGCCGACGTTCTAATCGTAGGAGTACGCCGCGTCGCCGTCGACCAATAGCGCGGCAACGCGCCGGTGAACGTCAGGTTAGGCAAGGTCTCTTTCCTACTCTTCATCCTCGCAGTATAGGCACATACGGGTCATATTCCACCTTTTGAAGACGAGGCGATCGGACAACCGGGGGTCACCCGCCGTGGGATCTCACGCTAGCACGGTCGAGGGTACTCGATGATCCTCATCGTCGACAACTACAACTCGTTCGCGTATAACCTCGTCCAGTACGTCGGCGAGCTTGCCGACGTCGCGGTCCGCCGCAACGACACTATCGACATCGCCGGGATTCGAGACCATGATCCGGACAGTATCATCGTCTCTCCCGGCCCGGAACCCCCGCCGACGCCGGCATCTCGGTCGACGTTTTCGCAGAGACGGCGTATCCCACGCTCGGCGTGTGTCTGAGCCACCAGGCGCTGTGTGCGGCACACGGCGCGCCAGTCGTCCCCGCGCCGGAGGGTCGTTCGGGAAGACGTCGGAGACCCGCCACGACGGATCGAGTCTGTACGATGGCGTGAGCGATCCGTTCAAGGTCGACCGATATCACTCACTAGCGGTCGACGAGGCCGACCTGCCCGCCGAACTCGTCAGGACGGCCTACACCAACGACGAGCGGGGCGTCATGATGGGCATCCGCCATGCGAACCGACGCCATTACGGCGTCCAATTCCACCCGGAGAGCATTCTTACTCAAGCGGGCAAACGCATCGTGGAAAACTTCTGTACGTCCATTGCCGAGTGACGCCCGGTTGTGTTCCACAACCTATCTATCAACTGTTAGGATGTGTCGCATTCGAGAAACAGCGGTCGGTTTTAACGGGACCGAGCGGCTACGGGTGACCGTGAAGCGAACTATCAGTACCAGCGATGCACCGGAAGCTGTCGGCGCGTACAGTCAGGCGGCAACGGACGGAAACCTCCTCATTACGGCCGGACAGCTGCCGCTAACGATAGACGGGGAGTTACTCGACGACGAACCTGTCGACCGACAAACCGAGCAGTGTCTCGACAACGTCAAGGCTATCCTTGAGTCCGAGGGACTCTCGCTTGACGACGTCCTCAAAACGACGGTTTTCCTCGACGACATCGACGACTTCGAGGCGTTCAACGAGGCTTACAGCGAGTACTTCGACGAGGAGCCGCCTGCAAGGAGTGCCGTCGAAGCGGGTGCAGTGCCGAAGGGCGCAGCGGTCGAGATCGAGGCCATCGCGACCACAGAGTGAGGAGTCCGCTCGGATCTACGTCGACAACCGTCGAGTAACGTAGACTTCCGGACAGTACCTTTTTTGGGCCCGAACTCCTGAATCATGCAAATGAGACCGCAGAATCAGCGACTCGACCGCGAGTACGACGATGAGAGTGACGTCTCGCCGGCCGAGATGAACAACTTCAACGAGGAGAAGGCGCGCGAGGGCGCGCGACTTCTGCTCGAGGCAGTCGGCCGCGACCCCGGCGAGCGCAGCCTCTCGGACACCTGGATGCGCCGTGTACCGGCGATGCTGGAGACGCTCACCGAGGGGCGGCGCCCGGAGGAGAAACCGACGATGCGGACATTTGAGACCGAGACGGACAGTCTCGTCGTAAAGACAGGTATCCCCCTCTATAGCCTCTGCGAACACCACCTGCTTCCCTTTCACGGTGTCGCCCACGTCGCATACCGCCCGGAGGAGTCGATGGTCGGCCTCTCGAAGCTCGCTCGTTACGTACGGTGGCGATCGCGACGTCTGACTACGCAGGAGGCGCTGACGAACGACATCGCGACAGGGCTGGCCGACGAGATTGACGCCGCCTGCGTCGCCGTCGAGATCACCGCGACACACATGTGCGAGGCGATGCGGGGCGTCGAGATGTCGACGGCGACGACGACGCGTGAAACCGTCGGCGAACTGTCGACGACTGACCGCGAGCAGTTCCGCGAATCGATTCACCGGGCCGACGCGGCGAACGATCACTTCTGAAGCCCGTACTCGCTTCTATCGCGAACGCGATCAACCCCGTCCAAAGGAACTCGTTTGCCTGCCCCATCATCTCTGCCGACGCTTCCGGATTCAGGAAGAACACCACTATCGTGAGCAGCGACGCCGTGAATCCAACCCCGAAGACGCCGAAATCGAGCTCTTCGACGAACCGTTCGATCGCCGTGTATATCTTGATCATCTATCGTGGCATGCATAGTGGAAAATACTCAATTCTCGGGAGGTATATGACCTATCTTTAAGTAAACGTTCGAGTAGTACATAAAATCTCAATTCTGCGGACGCAGAGAGCTCGATTCGGCGGTGAGAGGAGGTCAAACCCTTACCGGAGGGCGATCGCACGGAACGCCGGGAGCACGCCGGCGGAGGCGGAGTAGGAAACGGCGTACGTCGTTCGGATCGGGCATTCGGAAGTGAGGACGGCCGCGACGGTCAGTCGTCGTTTTCGGCGTCGACACCTCCTGTGACGTCGGTGACTAGTTCGTCACTGCTGGTGACGACGTCGATATCCTGTTCGGCGGTCAGATTCTCGATCCGGTCGGCGAACTGGTCAGACTGGAGGATCTCGTACTCGTTATCTAACCCGAGGTAGACCGTGTAACACATTAGAACGAGGATAACCGCGAACGGGAGCCCCGTCGTGATAACGGCGGTCTGCAGCGCGCTCAGTCCCCCGCCGACGAGCAGCGTCGCGGCGACGGCGCCCTCGGTGACCGCCCAGAAGATTCGCTGAACCTTCGGCACG
This sequence comes from Halopelagius fulvigenes, assembly GCF_055398025.1. Classification (NCBI taxonomy): domain Archaea; kingdom Methanobacteriati; phylum Methanobacteriota; class Halobacteria; order Halobacteriales; family Haloferacaceae; genus Halopelagius; species Halopelagius fulvigenes. Next base: position 176,937 of record NZ_AP043844.1, read on the forward strand.
TCGTGTTTGCCGCCCGAGGTCAGGTGATCGATGACCAGCGATCCCGAGTCGGAGGACGTGACGAAGAACGTGACCACGAGAAGGGTCGCTAGGAGTCCAGAGAGGGCGCCGAGCGGGAAGTTATTCAGCATGACGAACATCGCGATGGTCTGTCCCTGTTCGGCGACGGCCGCCGCGATTCCGCCGTTCCCGACGAGTTCGACCCACAGGGCCGAGCCACCGAAGGTGGCGAGCCAGAGGAAGGAAAACATCGCGGGGAGGAACAGTACGCCTAAGACGAACTCCCGAACGGTCCGCCCCTTCGAGATACGCGCGATGAACATCCCGACAAACGGTGACCACGCGATCCACCAACCCCAGTAGAAGACGGTCCAGCCCCCCATCCAACCCTTAACGGTGTATGCGCCGAGCTGCGAACTACCGCCGATGATACCGGTGAAGAAGCTCAGCTGGAACAGGTTGCCGAGGTAGGCACCGGTCCCACTCGAGAGCGTTCCCAGAACGTACAGCGTCGGGCCGACGATGAACAGGAACGCCATCATGGCGAACATCAAATACAGGTTTACTGTACTCAAGCGTTTCACGCCTCTCTCAAGGCCTGCCGCGACCGACGCCGTCGCGATCGCGGTGATCACAACAATAAGCACTATCTGGGGAACCGTCCCCGTCGGGATGCTCACGAGGCCGAGGATGTCACCGCCGACGTACGAGAGCCCTGTGTTGATCTGCGCCACCCCCAACCCGAGCGACGTCGAGAGTCCGAACAGCGTCGCGAACACCGTCACGAGGTCGATAACGTGCCCTGGCCACCCGTAGATCCGTTCTCCGAGAAGCGGCCAGAAGACCGACCGGAAGGTGAGCGGCAGACCGCGATTGAATGAAAAGAAGGCGAGTCCGAGTCCGACAAGTCCGTAGATGGCCCAGGGGTGAAACCCCCAGTGGAAAAACGTCTGCGCCATCGCCGCGACGGCAGCCGCGGTGGTGCCACCCTCCGCACCGAACGTGGGTGGGACGACCATATATTCCGAGGCTCCGCTGCCGAAGTGCCACATTGGCTCGGCGACGCTGAAGAACATAAGGCCGATTCCCATCCCGGCGCTGAATAGCATCGCCATCCAAGAGAAGTCACTGAACTCCTTCTTGGCCTCCACGCCGCCAATGCGAATTGTCCCGTACTTGCCGAACGCGAAGTACAGGATGGTGACAATGAACAGATTCACCGCCAAGATGTAAAACCAGCCGAAGGTCCCGTTGATGAACGTAAATATCGCGTTGTACGCCTCCGACGCTCGCTTCCCGAGAAGAATTGTCGCTGCGACGAACGCGACGATAATCACCAGCGAGACTGGGAAGACGACGGGATGAACGTCGAAGCCGAACAACTCGATGTTGCTGTCACCCGGTTCGCGATCCGAATCCGGGTGAAAGAGCTCTACTTGTAATCCTGTGGACATCTCTCCCGTGGTCTGGTTATCGTCTGACATGCGGTTCCCCTCGATCTTGATTTTGAAGGCTCGTCATCCAAGCCCGTTGCCGTCGGTAGTTCAGTCTCATGTTCGTCGTCCTTGAAGTCGCGTGCGGTCCAGTTATCTGATACACCGTTTCACCGTCTGCGGTGTGATACTCCACCTCATGGAGGTCAGTCATCGAAGAGTAATAAAACCCCACTCGCAGCTCAGAGCGAAGACTACGGTAGAGCAGCAATATCCGATTGAGAGGGCCCGAAACCCTCTTCGAGCCGCGATTGTTGACGGATCGCCCGTAACGAACCTCACCAATCAAATTGGGTCACTTCCGTTATATGTGTTGTTTCGTCCCCTCTGAACGTGATCGAGGCGAAACAACCGGCAACTGGCGTCCAGTAGTGTTTTCGCCTCCTAATCCGTGAGTTGAATATGGTAAACCTCTCAGCGACGGCCGCGGCCGTACTCGTGCTGTTGCTGTTCGTTGTCGGGATGGTGGCGATGGTCAACGGCTGGCTCTTGGTGGCCGGATTCAGTCTCCTAAGTGTGGCTCTTGTGATCTACTTCCGGGAAACGCGGCTCGTCGACGGCTGATCGGTCGGGTCCGTTATAGAGTGAGGAGGGGCGACGACGGCGACGTGTCCTCTGTTCGTCGGCAGCCATCCAATTTACGTCGTCCTCGTAATGTCACTAACTGGGTAGCCGGCCGCCTCGACTGAGTCGATGATCGACGCTGAGTGTTGTTTACCGTTGGTCTCGACATCGAATACGAGGTACGCCTCGCCGACTTCCAAATCCTCGACGGATCGGTCGTGGCGAACGTTGCGGATGTTCGCCCCTTGGTCGGCAATACGGCCGGAGATATCCTGCATCTTCCCCGGCTGGTCGTCAATGTGCACTCTGAGCTGGAGAAGCTGTCGTCGTTCCGTCAGCGCGTGGACGAGCACCGTCTGCAGCTGCGTCATGTCCAAGTTCCCGCCGCAGAGCAGCGGCATCACTGTCTCGCCAGCGACGTCAAGGTCGTCGCTCAGAAGCGCTGCGACCGACGCGGCACCTGCTCCCTCGACGACCTGCTTCGCTCGTTCGAGGAGCACGAGGATGGCCCGTGCGATATCGGTGTCCGAGACGGTGACCACCTCGTCGACGTTGCGCCGAATGATCTCAAAGGTCGTCTCGGAGATGCCGCCAGTTGCGATACCGTCTGCGATCGTGTCCACCTGATCAAGCGTCACCGGCATTCCCTTGTCTAGGCTCTCGTGAACCGTCTCGGCCCCGGTCGCCTGAACGCCGACGACGCGGGTTTCCGGAGAAAGGTGCTTGACGGCCGTCGAGATCCCCGAGATGAGCCCACCGCCGCCGATAGGGACGACGACGGTGTCGACCTCGGGGCAGTCGTGGTACATTTCGATGCCCAGCGTCCCCTGGCCGGCGATGATGTCCGTGTCGTCGTACGCGTGGACGAACTCGGCATCGGTCCCCTCGACCGCCGACTGGGCCCGCGACATGGTCTCTTGGAAGTCCTTCCCGACGAGTTCGACCGTAGCCCCGTACTCGCGTGTCGCATCAACCTTCGTTTGCGGGGCGTTCTCCGGCATGTAAATCGTCGAGTCGGCTCCGCATTTCGTGGCGGCCAGCGCGACCCCCTGGGCGTGGTTTCCGGCGCTCGCCGCGATGAAGTTATCGACGCCACGGTCGACGTCTTGGCTAATCTTGTTGTACGCTCCTCTAGTCTTGAACGAGCCCGTCCATTGGAGGTGTTCCATCTTCAGGTGTACCTCGGCGTCGACGAACTCACCGAGCGAGGTGCTCCGCTCGACCGGTGTCTGCTTAACGACGGTGTCGTCGTCGAGGCGTTTGGAGGCCCGTTCGATATCTGCGTACCGGACGGGGAGTCCGTCCGAGCTATCATCAGTCATTGGTTCGTGGTTATCTGTCATGTCTTAGACGGTCGGTCGCGACCTATCGCAGAATCTTCTCCCGGCCGGGGTCGAACAGCGGCTCGTCGCGCACCGTCGCGTCGTACAGTTCGCCCTCACAGCTGATCTTCACTGACGTCCCGGCCTCGGCGTACTCGCTCGGCACGTATGTGTAGGCGATCGACTCACCGATCGAGTAACCGTAGCTGCCTGCCTGAACGTACCCGATCGGCTCGTCGTCTCTGAGCACCGGTCGCCCGCTCAGTGCGATGTCGGTCGAGTCGTTGAGCGTAAGGGGGGTGATCCGGGAGTTGATCCCCTCTTCCTTCGCACGTTCGAGAGCCTCCTTGCCGACGAAGTCAGTGTCCATGTCGACCGCGAAGGAGAGACCAGCCTCGAACGGATTCGCGTCGGTGTCGATATCGGTCCCCCAGAGCCGGAACCCCTTCTCCAGACGCATCGACTCCAAGGCACCGCCGCCCATCGGCCGTACGTCGAGATCCTGCCCGGCCTCCCACAGCGTCTCCCAGAGGCGTCGGCCGTACTCGCTCGGCGCCCACAGTTCCCACCCGAGCTCCCCGACATACGAGACGCGCAAGGCGATGACAGGCACCTCGCCTACGTACATTTGCTTCGCACTGAAGTAGGGGAAGCCGTTGTCGGTGACGTCGGCGTCGGTACAGCGCTGGAGCAAGAGCCTGGACTTCGGCCCCCAGAGTCCGATAGTGGACTTCGCGCTCTCCTCGATGTTGACCGAGACGGTCTCCGGGGCGTGCTCCTCAAGCCACGAGCCGTGGATACGAGGCGAACTGCCGCCTCCGGTCGTGACCATATACTCGTCGTCGTCGAGACAGACGACGGTGACGTCCGCGAGGATACCGCCCCCCTCGTTCAGTAGGAGCGAGTAGCGCACCTGACCCACCTCGAGGTCCATGTCGTTGCTGCACATCCGCTGAAGGTACTCACCGCTTCCCTCGCCCGAGACCATGATCGAGCTGAAGGTGGTCATATCGAACATCGACACGTGCTCCCGCGTGTGGAGGTGCTCGGCCCCCTCGATCGGCGAGCGGTTGATCCCCTGCCAGCCGTCCTGTTCGGGGATGCGGTCCTCGTACCGGTCGGCGAGGTCGGCGTTCGTCTCGTACCACTGAGCCGACTCCCATCCGCCGCTCTGCACGAACTCAGCGCCGAGGTCGTGCTGCTGCTCGTAGAAGGGGCTGGTCCGCAGTCCGCGGTGGTCGTCGGGCTGCCAACGCGGTTCCACGATGCTGTACACCTGTTCGTAGCGCTCGGCTCCCCGGTCGACGAAGAAGTCCTTCTCCCCGGCGTGCGGCTCGAAGCGCCGCACGTGGATGGCGCTGGAGTCGACGGGGCCCGAGGGGAGTCGCGGGACGCCGTTCTCCATCCATTCGGCGACGATGCGACCATAGCCGGCAGAGTGAGTCCACCAGATGGCGAGCGCAGTCCAGAGCCCGTCGACCTGCGCCGTCTCGCCGACTGCGGGCATGCCGTCGGGCGTGAACACGAAGATGCCGTTCTCGGTGACGGCGTACTCTTCGTCCGCGCTGGCCGGCAGTAGCTCGTCGAACGCCTGCTTCGCTGACTTGTCCCGATTGGGATGGGTCGGACGCTCCCAGTGTTTCTTCGTGAACCCCCGGACGGACGCCTGTCGATCCTCGGTATTGAGCCCCATCTCCTCCGGGTCGACCGACAGCGCCTCGTGATTGTACGATCCCAGGCCGAGCGCGTCGCCGTGAGTCCGGAAGTACAGTGAGTGATCCTGATCGCGGCCGACGGGGCGGGTCGGCCCCTCGCTCATGTACTCTTGGATGTCGCGATTGCCGGGAACGTCGAGCCCGGCCGTGTTATCGCCGACCGCGGATTGGGCGTCTGCCAACTCCTCCATCGGTTCGGTGACTACGTACTGGTGCTCGACCGGCGCGATAGGTAGATCGATCCCGGCCAGCTGCCCGGTTTGGTACCCCCAGTTGTTCGTCGCGATGACGCACCGCTCGCAGTCGATCCGGCCCTTGTCGGTCACGACTGTCTCTATCTCACCGCCGGATACCTCCAAGTCGGTAACTTCAGTATTGCCGACGAAGGTCGCAGGCGTATTTCGGATGTACCACTGGAGCGTCTCGATGCTGTCGACGCGACCATCGGTCGGCGAGTAGTAGCCGCCCATAATCTCGTCTTCGTTCACGAGTGGGAGCCTCTCGCTAACTTCTTCGGGCGAAAGCAGTTCAGGGTCGGGTAATCCGTAGGAGGTCGCCCACTCGACGCGGCGCTGGAGGAAGTCCATCCGCTCCTCGCTCCGCGCCAGTTCGATGCCGCCGACCTCATCGTACGTCCCGATATCCGAGAGGAAGCGGTTCGTATAGTGAGCCGCCTTTGTCTGTATCTTCGATGGCGACGTCTGGAAGATGATCCCTGGCGCGTGGACCGACGATCCGCCAGTGATCGGTAACGGACCCTGATCGATGACGGTGACGTCCTCGGCTCCGAGCTCCGTCAGGTGGTATGCGATGCTACACCCCACGGCGCCGGCGCCGATGACGACGGTCGTCGACTGTGCAGGAATGTCCCTAGCGTTCATCTCTATCACAATCGATTGTCACCGTCGGTATGTTAAATACACCGGTGCTCTCGGATATCCTCACCCCAAGATCGGTCGGGAGAGCCCCTCTATCGCCGTCGTATCCGGAAACTGGGTGTCCTCACAGGGTCATATATCACGGCTGAATAGCGCATCAACCACAACATGAATGTGAGATGATGTATAACCACTACTCGATTCTCTGGTCGGCCACCAGCAAAGAGCTTCTCGTGGGTAGCGGTGTCGTCGCACTCACCCTTGTACAAGTTCTCGACATCGATCCCAAGGTTCTGTGTACTCCGGCAGAACGCAAGTGTGCGCGATCCGGGTGTGACGGTGGAGCTGGATGTGAGGCGTTGATGTATCTGATGGATCCATTGCCGTTCGTTAAGCGTTGTCCTGTTCGACCGTCTACTCGTCGATAACGAGACTGGCGATCTTGGGAACGGAGTTCGCCTCCGAACTGCGGTTCGTGAGTCGGCGTTAGAACGCCGTTCGTAGGCTCGAACGCGTGCACGGCCCTCTTTTCGGTCGCATGTGCCTCGGTCTGGCGGGTTAGGGATAGCAACCTCCGCGTTTCCGAGGGAATGACAGGGATATCACCGTCATCTCCCTGTCCGTTTCCAGCACTCGCTCGGCTACAATCGTGTCTACCGAGCGACGGTATTCCCGAAAAACATAGCGTGTTCGAGTGTCGAAATGTTTTGGTGATCGGAATGGACCACGAGGATCAGGGTCACTATCCGCGTCTCTGCGCTGTGATCAACTCCTACTCTACTCGGCATGGAGACCCGCTGACCGTCCGCAATTCGCGACGCAGAACTCTCACGACCGTCTCTCACGGCAGGGGCCGATGACAACTTATTTGACGGCGACATTTTACCATATACATGGAATGGTAGAATCCATCTCGCTAGAGATAGCAAAGGATCTGATACAGGCGGCAGAAAAGAAGGCGGAGGAGATCGACAATCCGATGGTGATCACCGTCGCCAACAGCGAGGGGAACCTCGTCGCCCAGCACCGCATGGACGGTGCTTGGCTCGCTTCCGTGAGCATCTCGCGCAACAAGGCGTACACCGCGGCCGCCTTAGAAACACCGACCCACGAACTGGCCGAACCCTCGGAGCCGGGCAACTCGCTGTACGGTCTGCAGACGACCGACGACGGGAAGATCGTGATCTTCGGCGGCGGCTACCCTCTCGAGCGCGACGGCGAGATCGTCGGGACGATCGGAGTCTCCGGCGGTGCCGTGAGTCAGGATCGGGAAGTCGCCGAAGCCGGGGTCGAACGGTGGCTCGACGTCGTTGAAAGTAAATCGATCTCAGCCGACGACTGATCGACGAGAGATGGGAGATACGGCGTCGATCGCTCGATAGGCGCTGAACACCTCGCCTCTCTCAGTTCATCCTATTTCGATCCGCTGAACGTCCGGTCGTGTCGGCCGGCGCTGGAATTCTTTCTGTGTATCCTATTGTCGGCGGCGCCGTCGCCGGGGAGAAATGCGGCCTCTCAGACGAGCCCACGGAGCAGACTCGTCCGCGTCACTTGTGGGGAGGACGTTCTATATCGTGTTCGGATATGGTTTTGAGCAGGTCTGCTAATATCTCGCTCGCGACGTCAAGGAGGTCCTCACCTAAGCCGACGCTCGCCTCGCGCGGGTCGCCGACGACGCCGTTCTCGGTGAACTCGGCCGAGTCGAACGCCAGGTTAACCCGTCCTACCCAGTCTCCCCATCGGCGGCTACCCCCCGTCGCCGCGTCATCGAGACGATCCTCGCGCACGTAGTCCGGATTCGCGTACTGGAGCAACGCCGTCTCCAAGGGGCCGCCGTGTCCCATACGAGAGGCGTTTTCACCGACCTCCTCGAACCACGTGAACGGGACCGCGTACGCATCGTCGTGGCGAGTGATCGTTCCAGCGACTTCCCGGAGAGCGGCCACGTTCCCACCGTGACCGTTTACCAGCACGACGCGGTCGAACCCGTGGAACGCCAAACTTTTGACGATGTCACGGACGTACGACCTGAAGGTCGATTCGGACGTCCAGAGCGTCCCTGAGAACTGCCGATGCTCCTCGGCGATGCTGACGGGTACTGCCGGGGACACGACGACTGGCTCGTCGAGTTGGTCGGCAGCCGTCTCGGCGATCGTCTCCGCGTTGAGGGTGTCAGTACTCAGCGCGGCGTGGGGGCCATGCTGCTCCGTACTGCCGATCGGCACCATCGCCAGATTCGTGTCCGTGTCGCGAACCTCGGTCCACGTCGCATTCTGAATCTGCATACAGTGGTGCTTTCCTCGAAGCGTATAAGATTTCACCTTATCCGACATGTAGGAACTTTGTTGGCATCGGAGGGGAGACGGTGAACCCATTGTGTTTAATCGTTGAGCGTCGTTTCGTTCAGTTATAGTCCGACGTCTCGATCACAGTCTCTGAGGACGCGCCCCCGTCGTCTCGAACTACTGTTCTCCGTCCGTTTCGAGAACCGTGGTATAAATGGGTTCCTTACTACGGGTACACCGTTATGTCGTTCTCTGGAATAGTGACCTACAGTACCATGGGTGTCAGTGGCTCATTCCGGAAACTCTCTCAGGTGATCGAGCGCTACGAGTCGGACGGGGGGGAGATACAGCACGTCGAAGCGCAGATACCCGATCGGGAATCCAAGCAGGGGTTGAACGCGACGCTTGACGTCCCTATCTCTCTGTGTTCGAAGGAGAACTCAGAAGCTGTGACATCGCCGAAGGCGGCGGAAATCACCGACGACGGAGGGCTACAGGTCAAACTCGCCCCATCGGTGTTACCGAATCTAAGTGAGTACGTTCCCGAGGAGATATCGACCGTCGAGAAGGGCGTTCGTGTGGCAGAGGGTGGCACCGTCGTGATGACGATCACGCTCACCTTCGGGGCCGAGATAGAACGACAGCATTCCGATGAGTCGACGCCCTGTACCATGGACTCTCACGCCTCTGCGACGTCTGACGTTACCGAGAACGACGAAGCTGGAGATACGGCGCCGGCCGACGAGCGTGGTGCAACGACTACTGTAGCCGAAACCGATGATCCAAACGGTATTGACGGGCAGACGGGCACCCTGACGGAGGGCACGGAGTCGCCAGGTGACCAAACGGACGGAGAGAACGAACTCGACGGTGTGCGAAACGCGGATATACCGCTGTACAAGGACGAGGAGTGTCTCCAATACTTGTACGATTCCTTCCGCACGTTCGAGGAGATGGCTCAGTGCATCGAAACGTCAGTATCTTCCGAAACTGTCCGTCGATACATGATCGAGGCGGACATCCACGAGCCGTCGACGTATGATACGGTCGGCGAGACCGTGGCGGCCGACGAGAGTTCGGCCACGGAGGACGTTGGTGGCGCCGAAGATGAGACGGACGAGCAGACGGACGTCGGAGAACGGGCCGAGGGAGCACAGCCGTCCCCCGGCATGGAGTCGGTGCAGCAGAGACGGACGGACGAGAGTAATCCGAGCGAATCGCTGTCGGATATACAACTCGTCGCCGACGGGATTGGTCTCCCCGACGGTCTCACAATCGAAGATCTAGTGGACGCGATAGAGTCGTCTATGACGGTATTCGACGTACAAAGAGAGCTAGATCTTAGCAAAGAACGCACGGAGGAGTTGCTGAAACGGCTGAATCTAATCGACCTCGTTAGGTGCAGACTTTCGCACCACTCCGATCAGCAGGTCACTCAGGATGAGATAGTCAACCGAATTCGAAGTAGTACAATGAATAACTGATACTGTTGGCACCTCACCTTCGTCAGCCGTGTGATTCGTGCATCTAGCCATGAATTCACTCGCGAGAGTCACCAGCACCACTCTGTGGCGGTAAAATGCGTTCTCAATGAAACAACGTGAAAGACAGATATCCTATTTAGGAGCCGATGATCTCTTCCGTCAACGACATTAGTCTCGTGACATGGCTTATGAGCTCAAGCCCGCTCTTCCTGAGAGTTGGAGTGGCTGATTCAACGCGGTTTTGGACGTTCTTCGCGTCCTCTCTGTCGGTACCTACTCCTCCCCCTGAGAGTTACCCGTATATATTGATGTGGAGTATCACGGGCGAACTGTTTTTTATGGATGATTCGTTGATGATCGTGTATGACAGAGTGGGACGAATCACGAACGAAGGCGGTGAGTTCCGATATCACAGAGGAATCGAATGCATTACCTGCGAAGTACTTCACTGACCCGGAAGTGTTCGAGATGGAGAAGGACAAGGTGTTCGGCCAGTACTGGGTGTACGCCGGGCACGCCAACTGTATCAAAGAGGAAGGACAGTACTTCACCCGCACCATCGGCGATCGACAGTTAATCATCGTCCGCGGTCACGACGGTGACGTCAAGGCGTTCGACAACGTCTGCGCCCACCGTGGCTCTAAGATGGTCGAGGACACGCCAATGACCGATCCCGGCGACGCGCGACGAATCAAGTGTCCGTACCACCTCTGGACGTACGACCTCGACGGAGAACTAACGAGCACGCCCAAGAGCTTCGAGGAGGCCAGCCTGAACCCTGACCTCGAAGACGACGACGTGCAGGAGTTCGATTCCGAAGAGAACGCCCTGAACCCGGTACACGTGGACTCGGTCGGACCGCTGATCTTCGTCAACCTGAGCGAGGACCCGATGCCGCTGGCGGAGCAGGCAGGTGTGATGAAAGACCGGCTCGAATCGCTTCCGCTCGGAGAGTACGAGCACGCCAGTCGGATCGTCTCAGAGGTTGAGTGCAACTGGAAGGTGTTCAGCAGCAATTACTCCGAGTGCGACCACTGCCAAGCTAACCATCAGGACTGGATCAAAGGGATCTCGCTCAACGAGTCCGAACTCGAAGTCAACGACTACCACTGGGTCCTCCACTACACCCACGCTCAAGACGTAGACGACGAACTGCGAATCCACGACGAGCACGAGGCGCAGTTCCACTACTTCTGGCCCAACTTCACGGTGAACATGTACGGCACCGCCGACGGATACGGCACGTACATCATCGACCCCATCGACGAGGGCCGATTCCAACTGATCGCGGACTACTACTTCGAGGACGCCGACCTCTCGGATGAAGAAGAGGAGTTCATCCGGACGAGCCGGCAGCTCCAGGAAGAGGACTTCGAGTTGGTCGAACGACAGTGGGAGGGCCTCAGAACCGGTGCGCTCTCCCAGGCGCAACTCGGCCCCAACGAGCACACCGTCCACCGATTTCACCAACTCGCTCAGGAAGCCTACGACAAATGAGCTCACAAGACCAAGCGCAGTACGTCGCCGTTTGTCCGGAGTGCGATGTTACGAGGCAGACCGATGCCCCGAACGAAATCGTCGAATTCTACCGGCGTCACTATCGGGTGACGGGGCACGACGTCGAGTTAGAACGCGCGAAGCCGGACCTGAACGGCGAGATCGAGACGGAGAACGATCTCAAGGACGTCGTCCGTCAACTCGAAGAACAGTACGAAAACGGCGTTCCCATAGGCGTCGTCGCGGCAGTGATGAGCGAGCGGGGGAAGTCGGTCAAGCAAACTCTGGACGAGATTCACGAAATACGAATGAGCGGCGGACTATATGAACCGCAGGACGACCATCTAGGGGCGTTCTGATCTCCCCGACCGTTCGCAACCAGCTCGGAACGAACAGTAGATGAACGAGAGCCGTCCGGACCAGTCGTTCGACACCAGTTCCCCCCTGACGAATCGGTCTTCGGGCTCGGAGGGTCGAACGGTCCACGTTAATTTTCGCGCTACGTAGCGTCGAAATTCTGAGGACGCATGCGAACGATCTATCGACTTAGCCTGGATCCGTATCTCGACTCGGTCGGGTCGCCGTACGACCATTAACGCCTGAACCTACCTCGAAGTCCGTCACGCGACAAAACCCGGGGCCCGTTCTGTCGAGAGGAACGGGGAGGCCGCCGTCGATACCCGGGGGATATAATGACACTCCATATCACGGGTGAACCCTTTTTGTCGAATCCCCCAACCTAGGAATTGTATGACACAGTGGAGAGAATCCCAGACGAAGGCTGTCAGCCCTGATATCACGGCGAAGTCGAACGCGCTACCGGCGAGGTATTTCACCGATCCGGAGGTGTTCGAGATGGAGAAGGACAAGGTGTTCGGCCAGTACTGGGTGTACGCCGGGCACGCCAACTGCATCGAAGAGGCGGGGCAGTACTTCACCCGGACCATCGGCGATCGACAGCTAATCGTCCTCCGAAACGACGATGGTTCGATTGAGGCGTTCCACAACTCCTCGCCCGAGGAAGGGCAGAACCGCGTGGCCGAGACGCCAATGACGGAGCCCGGTGGTGTCGATACCGATGAACTCGCCGGGAGTGAAGAGGTACACGTGGACTCGATCGGACCGCTAGTCTTCGTCAACCTGAGCGAGGACCCGATGCCGCTGGCGGAGCAGGCAGGTGTGATGAAAGACCGGCTCGAATCGCTTCCGCTCGGAGAGTACGAGCACGCTAGTCGGATCGTCTCGGAGGTTGAGTGCAACTGGAAGGTGTTCAGCAGCAATTACTCCGAGTGCGACCACTGCCAGGCCAACCACCAGGACTGGATCAAAGGAATCTCGCTCAACGAGTCCGAACTCGAAGTCAACGACTACCACTGGGTCCTCCACTACACTCACGCTCAAGACGTGGACGACGAACTGCGAATCCACGACGAGCACGAGGCGCAGTTCCACTACTTCTGGCCCAACTTCACGGTGAACATGTACGGCACTGCCGACGGATACGGCACGTACATCATCGACCCCATCGACGAGGGCCGGTTCCGACTGATCGCGGACTACTACTTCGAGGACGCCGACCTCTCGGATGAAGAAGAGGAGTTCATCCGGACGAGCCGGCAGCTCCAGGAAGAGGACTTCGAACTGGTTGAGCGACAGTGGCAGGGTCTCAAAACCGGTGCGCTCTCCCAGGCGCAACTCGGCCCCAACGAGCACACCGTCCACCGATTCCACCAACTCGCTCAAGAAGCCTACAACTCCTAACTGAAACGGAGGATCTAATTTTCTATCGGACGGACGTCGGGCGAAGTGTCGCAGAGACAGTTCGGGGAGGATGACGACAGGGTAGTGTCTCGTAGTTCGGCGCGAAAAGGAGTCTCATACCGCCTCTATCGCAAGAGGAAGATCGGTTTGCCGCACCGTTCGTGCAGAGTCGGCTGTCGGATGTCTCTCTAGAGTATTTCGCCTACCGGATATCTGGCCGTCACTGAGGTGGAAAAGGGTACGACGAGAGAGTGTATCTGGATACCTCCGCGCCGTTTCGAGCATCGTTCCGGTCAGTCGTCCGGACTACGCGTTCTCGTGCGAAAGGACGGAGATCTTCTATCGGCATCATCCGATAAGCTCACTGAGCAACCGCTAGCACGCCGTCTCGTCGCAACGACGCATTCGGCCTGTGGTCAACCCACCCTATCATTGGGCTCTGCAGTTCAACTGTCGGTGACGGTAGTGACAGGCATGAATTTGAACGTAAAGGTGACGGATGGAGACACACCGAAGACTCCGTCAACCCCATCGTTACGATGTCCGTGGACGCCTTGTCGTCCACCGGTCGAATCGATTTTTGGGGTCAGTCGTCTACGAATCTCCGAGGTGGAATAATCCCTCTCAAGTGTACTGATATCGGTTAGTCACGGCATGTCGTCTGCGGAGTGCGCCCCGACACATACGATCACATCGTTTACATTTTAGGTTTCTAACGGCGCGTAATACCCCGAATATAAGTGCGCCCTACACACAGGAGACGGTGGAGCTATCGAACTAATGTCCATGAACGCTGTCGTCTACAAGGGCGAACGAGAGGTAGCGGTAGAAGAGGTAGAAGAGCCGGAGATAGAGCACCCGAACGACGTCGTAATCGACATCACGACGACGTGCATCTGCGGGTCCGACCTCCACATGTACGAAGGGCGAACAGCCGCAGAGCCCGGACTCGTGTTCGGACACGAGAATCAGGGAATCGTGACAGAGGTCGGTGACGCAGTGAGTTCGCTCGAAGTGGGAGACCGCGTCGTTGCACCGTTCAACGTCGCGTGCGGATTCTGCGATAACTGTGAGGACGGTTACACAGGCTTCTGTACCAACGTCAACACCGGGTTCGCCGGCGGCGCGTACGGGTACGTCGCGATGGGACCGTATCAGGGAGGGCAGGCCGAGAAGCTCCGAATTCCGTACGCCGATTTCAACGCCCTCAAGCTTCCCGACGGCAATGAACACGAAGACTCGTTCGCACTACTCGCAGACATCTTCCCGACGGGGTGGCACGGCACAGAACTCGCCAACCTCGAATCGGGCGATTCCGTGGCCATCTACGGCGGTGGGCCGGTTGGGTTGATGGCCGCCTACAGTGCTAAACTCAAAGGTGCCGCTGAGATCTTTGTCGTCGACCGCGTCCAAAGCCGTCTCGAACTGGCCGAGGAACACTGCGACGCGACGCCCATCAACTTCGAGGAGGAGGACCCGGTCGAGCAGATCAAGAACATCCACGGCGGCGGCGTTGACAAGGGTATCGACGCCGTCGGCTACCAGGCTATCGACCCCGCGAAGGAAGGCGATGGAGCGTACGATCCTGCCCGTGAGAACCCGGCCGTCGTCATCAATAATCTCATTCGGACGGTCCGTCCCACCGGTGAGCTCGGTATCCCCGGGCTTTACGTTCCGGACGACCCCGGTGCGCCGGATGAGATGGCCGCACAGGGTCGCCTCGGCATCGACTTCGGCCTCCTCTTCGAGAAGGGACAGGCTCTCGGGACGGGTCAATGTAACGTCAAGGAGTACAACAGTGAACTTCGGGACATGATCATCCAAGGACGCGCCGATCCTAGTTGGGTCGTCTCCCACCGCGTCGGCCTCGACGAAGCGCCGGAGATGTACGAGAAGTTCGACAACCGTGAGGAGGGCGTTACGAAGGTCCTGTTGGAGCCGTAAGTTCCGCCACCTCCGGTGTTCGGCGGTATCGACGGTGCGATGCTACACGTGGCGCTGCAACTCTGACTCTCCGAGCACCGATGCAGAGGGGACGTCGGAGCGACGTGATGTCCCCCCGACGGTTGTCTCTGGCGAACCAGAGTCAGCCGATAGGTCCGCAAGTATTAGACGACCCGATAAAACAGAATAGGGAGAGAAATGACCCTGAACGGGAGTCAGGAGGACTCGCGCGGGAAGGGATCGTCAGCGTCCTGGTTTATCTGTTCGTTCGACGCTACTAGGCAGGTATCGAGATCCTCAACGAGCGTATTTCTGTCCAGACCACTTCCGATGAACACCAGCCGTGTGGCTGGATCGTCGTCTCCCCACTCGCCGATGGGACCGGCCTGGACGGAGGGACCGGCCTGACTCACGCCGACGACCGTCTCTGGGCGACTCGCCACCCACGCGAACCCTTTCGCCCGGATGATTTCGCCGTCCCAGTCGTCAAGCCACCCGTCGAATCGCTCGGGGTGGAAGGGCTGTTCTCGACGATAGGCGAAGGACTCGACGCCATGCGCCTCCGCCGCCGAGACGGCGGTGGCACCATGGTCGTGATTCGTATCTTCTGATTTGCTGGCCAGTGTCCTCTTCCAGCCTTGCTGTCGCTGCGCCTCCTCAAAGTCGAACAGGCCGGTGTCGAGAACTGTGTCCGAATCCACCTCGCTGTACGTCGTTCTGTGGAGTGTAGCACGGGGTTGAAGTTCGCGGATTACGGCCTCGATAGACTCTAACGCAGCCTCGGGCACCATGTCACACTTGTTCAGTAGCAGTACCTCACAGAACTCGATTTGATCAATCAACACCTCGGTCAAAGGACGCTCTGGATCAGGGGCGGCATCAGGAAGCGATTCCTCGGGGTTGAACGCCTTCCAAAACCCGTAAGCGTCTATGACTGAAACCGTCGTATCGAGGCGGAACTGATCCGGCAGACTGCCTTCTTCTGTACCCTCCGTAAGCGCCTGAGCGATGGGAATTGGTTCGCTAATTCCCGACGCCTCGACGACAAGGTAATCGAACGAACGTTCCTCGGCCAATCGGGTTGCTTGTGTTACGAGATCGTCCTGAAGTCGACAGCAGATACAGCCATTCGAGAGATCGATGACGCCCTTCTCCGTTTGGTCGGCGATCAGTTCCGCGTCGACGTTGATGTCGCCCATGTCGTTGACAATGACTGCGATCCGCCTATCGCCGGGATCTTTTAGCAGGTGGTTGACCAGCGTAGTCTTACCCGCGCCCAGCGGTCCGCTGATGACGGTGATGGGAACTTCGCTTGTAGACATGTCCACCGTACGTACCCAGTCATGATGTTTAATGACTTCTCCGACGAGACCGTCAGGTCCCCGAGATTGTTATCGTACGGATGAACTAGCGCTTAAAGCGTAGCTCTGGGAGTCTCAATCCCACGCGTACGCTCGATCAACAGAGGAACTCCTTAGGTCGGTTGCGAACTTGAAACGTAGTCTTACGTATATTTTGCGGAAGCATTCGACAATCCGGGCCGGACGACGCTGAATATCGACCGAGTTTTACACATAATAGAAACAGACGAACGGAAAACGAATGAACGTATGTAGTTGATCGCTGCCGTGCTCCTGTTTGATGGCGGCGTAAACCCTTCTTGTAGAGGAGAATCCCCTCAACGGCGACATCGAGTGTATTGAACTCAACAGCGCTGACCTCTGGAGGAAAAACCCTCCACTTGGCGGATCATCTATCTCTTGGGGAACGCGCAGAGGGAATCGTTTGCCGTCGTCGCGGCGAGTGAAGTGGTTTAGCGGGGTGGGGAAGTCAGTCGTCCGCAGTAGCCGTCTCGTCTATATCGGCGGTCTGCTCGTCGATACCGTCGATCGGTCGATCGGGGATCATCTGGTTAAGTTCCTCGGGAGCGCCGAGTTGAGCGTCGGTCTCGTTGGGGTTCTCAAGCTCCGTCCGGCCGAACTGCACAGAGAGTTCGTCATCGAGATGGAGCTGTATTGCCTCGAGGAGGGCCTCAGCCTCGAGTGGTTGTCCGAGCCTCTCTAGATCCGCCTCCGTGGCGTCCGGTGGGACATTAAACGCGCGCTGAGCAATGATCGGCCCTTGGTCCAGATCCGTAGTCACGTAGTGGGCGGTGACACCAGCGATACGGGCTCCTTCCTCGAGAGCCTGTCTGTACGCGGCGGCTCCGGGGAACGCGGGGAGCAGACTCGGATGAACGTTGATTATCTGGCTCTCGTAGCGGAAGACGACCTCGGGCGAAAGAATGCGGATATAGCGAGCCAGTGCAATCAGATCGATGTCGTACTCCGCGAGTAGGTCGAGTAGTTCTTCTTCGTCGGGACTTCCATTCTCGTCACCGATTACGTGGAAAGGAACACCGTACTCCGCCGAGAGGGACGAAAGGTCGTCGTGGTTACCGACAACCACCTCGATATCCGCGTCGAGGTCGCCGTTGTCCCAAGCCTCGAGCAGAGCTTCGAGGCAGTGGCTCTCCTTCGTAACGAGTACGGCGATGGACTGGTTCTCGCAGTCGGACGGGAACTGTACCTGCGTATCGACCCCGAACCGATCGCCTAGATCTTCGAGGTCTCGTTGAAACTGTAGTTGGGTCGGATCCATCTCCGACGTGTCGACCTGCATCGTCATCCGGAATGTACCGTCTCGGACGGCCTGATCGATATCGACGATGTTGACGTCTCGCTCGAACAGGAAAGAGGTCACCTCGGCGATGAGACCCGTGTCGTCTTCTCCGATGACTGTTATCTCAGTCCACTCACGGGTCATACCTGTTCCCTCCTGCAACTCCTACCGTACGTTCTCCTCGTCTTCCGACGGTTCGATCTGGTGGCATCCACGCACTCACGGAGCGGCGAATCGTAGTCCACCGAAGTGGACACTTGGATCTCGGTGACAGGCATTCAATTACTTGATGTGGTAGGGAGGAGCATAGTCGTGAATGAGTAATATAGAACCTCATTAATACTGAATCGCATTTTTCGGGTAATTAACCATCTTCCTCCTGAAAACGGCCGAATACGTTGTGTTTGATGAGCCGCATCACCTAACGAAACTGACCATCTGAAAAGTCATGTAGCACGGCGCACGCGTAGTAGCGTTGCGGGGAAGTTCAGCCGCTTTAGGCGTGTTGTGCCGAACTAGTTACGCCTGATTACGCACGTATTCGACGACGGTCGCCGGTTCTTCGTCCAGCCCACCACCCTGAGCGAAGGTTGAACCGCCGCCGCCCCCACCGCCGAACTCTGCTGTAACATCGTCGACTATCCCGCTGGCATCCGGGTCACCCGTTGTCGCGACGACCAAGAACGAACTACCGTCGACACCAGCAAGTACGATAACGTCCCCAGCATCGCCAGCGAGTTCCCGGACCCGTTCGGAAATGTCGTTCGGACCCACGCCCTCAACTTCACCGATTAGCCAGTGGTCACCATCCTTCGACACTGTTTCATCCTCTAAGGTCGACAGGCGTTCCTCTAACAAACGTTCGTGTAGCTGATTAATCTCCTCCTCAAGGGAGGTGTTCTCCTGCACGAGACCGGTAGCGCGTTTCGGAAGCTCTTCGACGCTCGTACTCATCGCACTCGCCGCGTGCTCAACGCTTTTTCTCTCGCTAATCTGCGCTTGGATAGCTGCGGGACCGACAGCGTACTCAACGCGGATGAGATTGGATCCCGGGTTCGAGACGTCTAGCACCGCCATCGGTCCGATTTCACCGGTGTTCTTCACGTGCGTGCCACCACACGCCGCGATATCCCACCCATCGACCTCAACCACACGAACCGTATCAGACGGTTCGTCTCCGTCGGTCAAATTGAACACTATGTCGTCGCGTTTATGGGCTCGTTCGCTCTTCACGGCTTCCCACGTAACCTCGCGAGAGTCCCAGATGACTTCGCGGACCATCCGTTCAAACGTGAGAGCACTCACGTCGTCCGGATCATAATCGGTCTCGAAATCAAGGCGAATTTTCTCCGGTCGGATGTCGAATCCGCCGTACCCAGGATCGTCGAACAGTCTCCGTCCTGCACCATACACCAGATGGCTCGCGGTGTGCGCTCGCATGCAGTACGTCCGATACTCTTCATCGATCTGACCTGTGATAGTTTCGCCCGCCTCAAAGTGAGGATCTGTCGCAAGGGTATGGACAGTCTCACCGTCTCGTTTCTGTACGTCGATGACATCCAGACCGTCTACGGTGCCGCTATCGGCAGGTTGCCCTCCCCCTTCCGGGTAGAAATACGTCCGGTCTAGGCGGACTGCACATCCGTCAACGGAACGAACGGTCGCCTCAAACTCCGTCACGTACGGCTCCTGTGCCGATAGATTGCTAGTTGACTCGGCGGCCATCGTCGGGAGCCTCATTCCCCTCCTACATAAACAGTAGGATAGGAATAGATGCTGAGACATATTCAGTCATCTTGGATCTACATAAATTCGGCTACAGTCGTTGTATCGAGGAAGCGAGAAGCGGCTTTGAGTCGGCGGAACTATACCGGTAAGCTGTCCCAACCACAACACGCAGGAAAATTTATATTTGGTTGATCCAAGTAGACTCAACTGCACGTCGAGTGAGAGGTTATCTCACGGCGTATATTTTGGGATACTCCCATCCGAACTGGCGGTGTGGCAATACATTAATACCAGTACCAAATCCCTATTTGGTATGGAATACCACGAGGCAGTCGACTATCTGGAGAGTTTAAACCGTTCCCGGCCAAAGCTGGGAACGGAGACGACCGCTAGAATGTTGTCTACCCTCGGTGATCCACATGAGGATGTCAATTGCGTCCAGATAGCAGGGTCAAACGGGAAAGGAAGCACGGCGGTGATGCTCGAGCAGATATTGCGGGAGGCCGGTCTCGATGTCGGACTGTACACGTCACCGGATCTAAACGATTTCCGCGAGCGCATTCGGCTTAACGGACGGAAAGTACCGAAAGACTATGTCAGGTCGTTCGCCGAGAAAATTAAACCGTGCGTATCTCGCCTACGTAGTGAAGGTGACTGCCCCACGTACTTCGAGGTGCTTACCGTACTTGCACTCCACTATTTCGGAGACGAAGGCGTCGACATGGCGGTCCTGGAGGTCGGTATCGGAGGTCGGCACGACGCGACAAGCGTGGTAGACCCGGTGGCGAGTGCAGTCACGAACGTGAGCCTAGAACATACTGATATCCTCGGCGAGACGGTTCGAGAAATCGCCCGAGACAAAGCACAGGTCGCACCAGACGGAAAACGGCTCGTGACGAGTGCGGATGGCGAAGCGCTCGAAGCGATCCAAGCGGAAACGGAGGTCGTCACGGTGGGGGAGACAGAGGCCGATATCGTTGCCCGAGAGGGAAAGATGACCTCGCGAGTTGAAACGTCCGTATCCATAGTTGGCCCGAACTGGGACGTCGCGGCGAACCTTTCGTTGCTCGGTCAACACCAAGCGACGAACGCCGGAATCGCCGCGACTCTCGCCCGGCAGGTATCAGACGTTGATACCCCAGTGATCGAACGCGGTCTCCGCAGTACCCACTGGCCAGGTAGGTTCGAGGTGATGTCGACTGATCCGCTTGTAATCCTCGATGGTGCCCACAATCCAGCCGCGTGTAGGACAGTCGCAGATCTCATCGGCCGGTACGAATTTGACGAACTGCACCTCGTCTTCGGGGCTATGAAAGAAAAGGATCATGCGAGGATGGCAGAAGCGCTCCCCAAAGCGGACGTAGTTCGTCTCTGTCAGCCAGACGTGAGTCGAGCCGCCTCCTTCGACACGCTCTCGGACGCGTTCGCATCGTGTACAGCCGAGGTCGTACAGAACGGAACGGTTCAGATGGCAGTCGAGGAGGCACTCGACGCGGCGGGCGACGACGATTGTGTGCTAATCACGGGCTCGTTGTACGTCGTCGCCGAAGCCCGCAACCGATGGACGCGGCTCCAGATTCCGAAACGAGTGCATACACTCGACACTGCACACTCTATTCTTACAGAGGCGTCCATCCGAGAGGAGTTCGCCGAAGACATCACCACACACACGTTCAAGACCAGACTATACGATAGGCAGGCAGAGTATCTACAACAACTGATGCAACGTATCGGCGGGATGTGTGTCATCTCGGATGTTGATTCCTCTGGCAGACAAGTCACTGTCATCCTGTCCGGAACCACCGCTCAGTACGAGCGGCTGGCCGACACAGTGCGTGGCAGTGATCTGGGGATTTCGCACACATCGGACCAATTTAACGAGGTTATTCGCAATGGCGAAGCGGCCGACCGGCGTCCGTGGAACGCCGACACGGCAGTTATGGGAATTCTGAACGTGACGCCAGACAGTTTCTACGACGGTGGCCGGTACAGCAAGGTGAAGGATGCCGTACGGCGCGCCCGTGAGATGATTTCGTCGGGCGCGGACATCGTCGACGTTGGTGGCGAAAGTACTCGACCGGGCGCCGATTCGATCACAGTCGAGGAGGAGGTTGAGCGTGTCGTCCCAGTCATTGAGCGCATTTCTGACGTTGACGTGCCAATCTCCGTCGATACGAGACGGGCCGCTGTCGCAGACGCTGCCTTAGATGCAGGCGCAGACATAATCAACGATGTCTCTGGGCTGGCGGACCCGGACATGCGGTTCGTCGCCGCCGCTCACGACGCGCCGATCGTCGTCATGCACAGCGTAGACACTCCCGTCGATCCGGACCGTACAGTAGCGTACGACGACGTCGTGGAAGACGTCATCCGAGAACTTAACGAACGAGTGTTACTCGCCGAACAGGCGGGACTTAGTCGTGATCAAATCATCGTGGACCCTGGACTCGGTTTCGGGAAATCCGCCGCAGAGTGTTTCGAGCTGGTTGACAGGCTGGGGGAGCTGCACGCTCTCGGGTGCCCAATCATGGTCGGCCACTCTCGTAAGTCCATGTTCGAGCGCGTTGACTGTAGCTCTACCGGGCGATTACCTCCCACGGTAGCAACCACGACGATGGCAGCCGAGCGAGGAGCGGACATCGTTCGCGTCCACGATGTCGCAGAGAACGCCGCTGCAGTCCGGACATGTCGCGAGATAAGTGGCATGGACAGGTGAAATGCGATATATAGGTTCAAAGGCGGCAGACCGCCGAACGAAATCAGCGAAGACGACACTCGAACCGAGATGCGGTGTGCTCGCACCCCTTGAAAGAAGCCTCGTAGAGATGGCTAATCAGAAGTGGTGCGAGATCGGCTCCTCAACGGCACATAGGACACGGTGGAGGAAGTGTGTTGATAAGCGTCGCGACCATCCCCCCGCCGGCCAGCAGTTTGTCCTCCATGCTTTTCGTGGATCGGACGGCGCAGATGTACTACAACGTCATCTCTGGGTTCCTTGGATTCTGCGTCCGCGACGGCGTCCTCTCACGGAACCCGGCGACGACGGACCGCGCCCGTGAGCCCTTGCCTCGCGACGACCAAGACCGCACTCAGCAGTTCTGGACCCCGGATGTCCGTCGGCAGCTGGTCGAGTACACGAACGAGCGAGCGTGCGAGGCCATCGAGGAAGACGGCCTCGACGCGACGCAGGCAGTCCAAGAGCGGGCGTTCGTCCACGTTCTCGCGTATACGGGCGTCAGAGGTGCAGAGGTCTTCCGAGTAAGCGGCGACGACCGCGAGGGCCGACAAGGACTGACGCGGAGTCGAGCAGACCGAGAGTCGTGGACGTTCCCTTGATTTTGCTGGAGGTCAGCAGAGATATCGTGAACGTGCACAAAGCCGGTACTACCTGAGCTGCTGGAGGGTTGGTACCGATGAAGATCCACGGTTCTGGAGGAAGTTCACTGATTCTGAAGATGGAATCGCCGTTGAGACCACAGTTGGCAAGCTGAAGGAGGGACTTCGACCTGAAGATGATGACAGTATGTTAATGGGGTTAGCACGGTATGTGTCTGAAGATACAGAGTGGATACCGGAGCATGATCCTCCGATTTACTTCTATAAGAGGCCGAAGTTTGGAATGGAAAACGAACTTCGGGTTTTGGTCGGACATGGACCGAAGCCGATGGTGGAAGTCTCCGATGCAGGTATCGTTCCGGATGACTGGGGCGAGGACAAAGATGATGCAATATTCATTGACGTGAATTTAGAGGAGGTCATGGATCGAATCGTTGTAGCACCAGATGTTCCTCGCGATAAGTTTGATGAGGTGAAGAAAATGGTTTCAGATCGGTTCGATGGCTGCATCCCCGTTGTGAGGTCTCGACGGCTCTGGGACCAAGAACCTGGGCCGAGCCATATGCTGTTCGGAAGCGATATTTATCGAATTACCCCGGACACGATAGAGGAAGAATTAGAGAAAGAAGGTGTCCAGACAGATCTATTCATCTGGGATGCAGTCGATGTAGTGCACGTGGTTCCACCTAACATCCCGTTTGACAATACAGCGGTGTTCGGTCATTTCGAGATTCATAGATATCAGGGTGAAACGCCGCCTATATTCTGCTATGGGCAAGATCATCTCGATTATCAAACCTGTGTTCATCGGCACGGTGAAACCGGGTTGATTAGCAAGGATGGGTTCGATCAGAACTGATTGTTTAGAGCGCCAGGGAAATTGAGTGGCTTGCTACCTGTGCCTCTGCGGTTGGTCGTAAACAGTGTTTTGGACACGTTCCGAACCCAGCCGAGAGCGTCACAATCTCAGATAACGGGGGGGTTCGGATGTTTTAGGTCGGAGAAGGGTCAGATGACGGAGTATAGTGGTGTACAGAGATTACTCTCTCAACTCGAATTCAAGGATGTGATGTTCTCCGTAGGCTTGTTGATGTTTATCTTGAGCGTCTAATATTTTGTCCACGCTTTCCTTTGACATCTCTAAATCACAGTGAGAACACGTTACACGATACATTGGCTCCACTCATACTCTCTACTCCATCCACGCCAACTAGTAAGAAAGAATTGGCTACCTGTGCCGGGTTATCTACTATTTACTCGTATCTTGAACAAGATATCCTCTGTACCGAGCAATTCGATCCGCTCGCATTGAGTGCCGAGGCGATGGCCAATATGCGCCCTGTATTCAGCAATCGGTGGAATTTATCACCGTGTGAGGGCTTCAACAAGGTTCTACGGATGAATCGTGATTTCAGGGAAGTACGATTCATAAAAGGAGGCGTTCTGCTGGACGCTTCGACTCACGAACTCACCGGTCCCGATGATTTTGAGACCCGGAGCGTGTTTTCGACAGAACAGACGACGCCATTGTTGACAATGCCGTCAACTCCTCGACGAATAGAAGCAGGTTTGCGATAAGGAAGAGGTGGGATGGTCGATTACGACTGAGAATAACTTCTGGAGGGTAAGCCGCTAAGTAGAGCTGCTTTAGCGAACCTCGAGATACCCGTCTACGAACAGCAAGAACGCGAGTACGAATACCGCGATAACGAGCAATCCGACGGTGTTCGAACCTTGGAACGCAAAGCGCCAGATGAAGAACCCTGAGACGGACGCAAACAGGCAGATCCCAAAGAAACGGAGTTCTGACGACGTGGTCACAGTCTCATCCGTATCTGTCACACGTTAAGTGGTCCTCTATATCGAGCGGTCGTTCCGGTTAGAGCGTAGATGAAGCCTGGTTGCATCCGTATTCAGAACTCGCCTAGGATGATGTCGGCGACGTGCCGACGGTCGAAGAACCGTTCTTCCGCCGGGAGCTCCGGGTACGCTCCGTCGACGTACGTCGGCCACTCGCCGAAGGCGTCAGGATAGAGTTGCTTGGCGGTCATCTCCAGTTGGAAGAGGTTCAGGATGGGTCCCTGATAGCGCGCGCCCTGCGCGTAGATACGGTCGTTCTGCACCGCGGTGAGTTCCTGTCCGACGGGGTCGTTTCTGAGCGCCGTTCGGACGTTCGCCATGTCGGTATCGGGGTGCATTCCGCCGAGGGCGAGGATGACGTCGGGGTCGGCTTCTAACAGCGTCTCCATGTCTATCTGCGAACCGGAGGCGACGTCGTCTCCGAACGCGTCGACCGGTTGTAGGGGGCGTACGTGCGCGGTGAGGAACCCGGGCGTGTCCACGTTGTACACGTAGGGCGCCGACGGATCGGAGAATCCGCCCATGACGATGCTCGGACGCTCCGACTCGGGCGGGAGGTCAGCCTCGATGGCGGCGAGTACGTCGTCGTGAACCGCCGACAGGGCGTCGTACTTCTCCTCTTCACGGAACACCTGCGCGACTTTCCAGAACTGTTCCCAGAGGGTGTAGTACCGGTATCGGTCGGCGTACGCGTCGGGCGGCGAGATGTGTCTGTTGCTGTAGTGGTTGCCGAACCACGGCGCGATGTTCTCGCGGACCTCCTCGACGTCGGATCGGCTCCACCCGTCGAGTTCGAGTACGCTCGCCGGGTCGGCGAGGTGAACGTCGCTGTCGAGTTCGTACAGCGTCTCCTTGCTCGGACTCCACGAGGAGTAGAGACCGCTCCAATCGAGCGAGACGCCCGGGAGGCGCGGGGTGAACTGGTTCCAGAGGCGTCGTAGTAGTCCGGCGCGTGCATCGTGTTCACGTCGTCGCCGCGACCGAGTGCGAACGCCATCCCGGCGAGGTGCGTCAAGCGCGTGAAAATCGTCTCCGGTACCGCTTCGAACTCGACTTCGCCCATCGGCGCCATCGACACCGCGTACGACTCGTCCGTGGTCGTGCCGGTGGCCGCCGGCGACGCCGACGGTGTCGAGTCCGTTCCGCTACCGCCCGTACACCCGGCGAGGAGGCCGCCGGCGAGAACGGCACCGCCGTACTTCACGCAGTCACGTCGTGTCGGCGCACTCCGACTCGCGTCGTCTCGTCGCATGGAACTTAGGCTAGCCTAAAAATATAAAACGGTTCCGAATTTTAGGCGGGCCTAAACGATGATGGGGTGGGGCGTAAGGTCGCCAGTCGCGTCCGTTCGTACGCTGTCGCGGCGGCAATCCGAAGGTTACGTGAGACGCCCAAGGCGTTGCGAGGGACGACCGAGGGCGGATTCAGCGATAGTGCGGTTCCCGAAACGGGACGGCGGGGATGTTGCGGACGCGGAACGCCTCGCCGCCGCGTTCGACGGTCGCATCGAGCGTCGCGGGAACGAGTTCTGCGAGTCGGTCGAACGAGAACGACGGCGGATTCGGAACCGCGGGGACGGTCCCGGGTCCGGTTTCGTCCACCGGGTAACTGACGCCGACCCAGAGAACGCGCTCTGGAAACGCTGCCGTGCCGATTGCCGCGCGCGTAGCGACACGTAATGCGTCGGCCCCGTCTCCGAACCGTTCACGCACCATCCGTTCGACTGTCTCCCTCGCGGACTTCGTCGCTTCGACGAGAAGCCAGCTCTGAAACGACATCTCGTCCGTTCTCCGGACCTCTTCGTTCGATTCCGGGTCGCGAAGACCGCCGTACTCTCGCGCAATTGGCGCTCTTCCCCGGAGGAACTCGGGGGTGACGCGGTGAGCCGTCGCGTCCTCGTCGCTCGCGTCCAGAGCGTCGGTTGTCTCGCCTTCGACGCCGAGTCGGACGACGGCCGCTTCCAGTTCGTCTCGCTCGACGCCGAATCGGCCCGCGACTTCGGCGAGCGAGTTCGGGTCCACCGACCCTCGTTGGACGAGGAGGGTCCCGAGCGCGGCCGCTATCCTCCCGTCTTCGTGAAAGGGAAAGAGGTCGTACGTCGCCTCCATCGGAGAGGGTCGGTTCCGCGAGGTGATAACGGTAGCCTCTCGGAGGCGTTTCTTTCGCGGGTGTCCGTTCCGCCGGGGAACACCTCCCCGGCGAACCCCTCTGACCCTGAGCGAGAAGGTGAGCGTTACTTCCGCGCTTCGCGAAGGAAGACGAGGGCCGCGCCGAACAGCGAGAGGTTCTTCATGAACGCGATTTTCTGGGAACTGCGCTCGTCCTCGTCGGCGTTCCAGTAGTCGTGCATCACCGGCGTGACGCCCGCGAGGAACGTCGCCACCGCGCCCGCAGAGAGCGTCGGCAGTCGCCACAGGGCGATGCCGAGACTCCCGAACGCGAGCATCCCGCCCGTGAACGGCACCATCGTCTCCGCGTTCGGCACGTCCTTGGACTCCGCGTACGCTATCTGCCCTTCGAGGTTGCGGAACGTATCGACGGCGAGAGAGCCGACGCCCGCCGCGAACAGCAAGCGACCGAGCGTGGACGGCGCGCCCTCGGTTTCGTTCGTCGTCTCGGTAGTCATGCGTCCGGCATCGCACGGAATTTCCTTGAATTCTGTGGCCCGAAAACGGCGGTATCGACGGATCGACCGCCCGAGAACGAACGATTCCGTCGAGGTGCGGTGGTGAGAGGGGGCCGCTCTCACAGCGACGACTCGACGAACCGCCGGACGATGAGGTCCTCTGCGGTCCGCAGGCGGTACTGGACGGTCGAACGCGGCGTATCGAGCAGCTCCGCGAGGTCGGCGACGGTCACCTCTCTGGGACGGGAGTAGTACCCGCGTTCGACCGCCGTCTCCAGCGTCTCCCAGTGGGCGGGCGAGAGTTCGGCGGCCACCTGCGACTCGGTGTCCCAGTTGCCCGCGCGACTCAAGTGGGACACCTTGAGGTGGAGGCCGTCGCGCAGGTTCTCCTCGATGGCCGAGTAGAGCTCGCCGATGGGCTGGTCGCCGGGGTAGAGGATGCGCCACCGGTACTCCCGCCCGGCGCGCCGCGACTCGAAGACGACGCCGTCGCCGACGTGGTTTACGACGTGGTGCGGAATCGAGTGACAGCGGTGAACCTCGTCGCGGTAGGTGTACACCGTCCGGGAGTTGGCCTTCCGGTCGAGGACGTGGTACTCGCGGTGCGTGTGGCAGTTCGGAACGTCGAGGCACTCGTTGCACCGCGACTCGTCTAAGAAGATATCGTCGAGTCGTTCGAGCCCTTCGCTCGGGCCGCGCGCGTGGTCGATGCGCCACATCGTGCGCTCCGTCGAGGTGCAGACCGACGACCGCATCGTGAGCGTCGGATACTCCGCGAAGACGTCCATCAGATCGTCGCTCCCGTCCTCGAAGTGGACGATGAACTCGAACTCGCGCATCTGGTCGGCTGACTGGCTTTGGGAAGGCATCTAGTTTCTGCTAATCTACTCTCAGGGGGCGTACGGATGAAAAGTGACCGAATTTGGCCGTTTGTACCTCCTCCGAAACCGAACCTAGCTATAGCCAACGGTACTCGCAAGCCCGTGACCGTCCGACGATGTGATGGGTAGCACGATGAGCGACACCGAACGTCCCGGCGAACGCGCGGCGGCCGAACCGGGAGAGACACCGCCCTCGGCGGACGCCGCACGCACTGCGACGCTCGGGACGATTCGGTCGTCGTCCGACGGTACGACGAACCCCTCGAACGACGAGCGCGGCACGACGCCGGAACATTCGACCCATAGATACATGCAGAAGAACGTAACTCGACACGAAAGCGATAGATTGAGCGCACTCGGCGGCTACGGCGTCCGAAAGCGAGGACTCCAACTGGTCTTCTTCGACGGGCAGACCCCTGACGAACGGACGGCGTTGCGGCGCGGCGTGAAAGAACAGACGATGGCCGCACTCGACCGGGTCACCGCCGTCGCCGCGGAGTCCGACGTCGAAGCCGACGACATCATGCGGACGACGGTGTACCTCACGAAGATGGACCGACTCCCGGAGGTGGAGTCGGCCTACGAGGAGTTCTTCGACGGGCGACGGCCGTCGATGACCGTCGTCGGCGTCGGCGCACTCCCGAACAGCGCCGCCGTCCAAATCGAGGCGACGGGCGTGGACCGGTGAGCGCCGCGAGTACGGCGTGAACCGGTAAGCCGGACGACTCGAACGCCGACGCAGACGACAGAGGCACCCTCGAAATTACGATCACTTACATTCGAAATGACGTTCGAGAGCGGACCTCGGTACCTCCGAAGCGGTACCGAGACCGACTCACAACTCGTCCACGCCGACCGTCATCTGACGGCGTTCCGTCCGGAAGCCGAGCGCTTCGTACGCGGAGAGCGCACGCTCGTTATCG
Organism: Halopelagius fulvigenes; assembly: GCF_055398025.1. Taxonomy (NCBI): domain Archaea; kingdom Methanobacteriati; phylum Methanobacteriota; class Halobacteria; order Halobacteriales; family Haloferacaceae; genus Halopelagius; species Halopelagius fulvigenes. Next base: position 205,895 of record NZ_AP043844.1, read on the forward strand.
ACGTGGACGTCGAGTGCGAGCTCCGAACACCCGATCTCTCGCGCACGCTCTGCGACGCGGTCGATAAACTCGCGGGCGAGGCCCCTCCCGCGGTACGGCCCGCGGACGTAGATATCGCCGACGACCAGTCGGTCCGGGCGGTCGAAGACGGTCGGCGACTCGTCTACGTCGGCGGTGACGAAACCGACGAGTTCGCCGTCGAGGCCGCCCTTCGAACGCTCACCGGTCCCCTCGACGGCGACCCAGGTTCGGTGGTGCTCGGTTTCGAGCAGATCCAGCCGGAACTCGGCCTCCTCGGCGACGAGGTCGATATCGTCGGCGAGTGCGTGGGCATCGACGGTCGCTTCGAGGTGGCGGTGGTAGGGAAGCCACAGTTCCTCGACGTAGCGACGGACGGCGGCCTCGTCGGCGGGGAGGCGGCGGATTTCCATACGAACGAGTACGCGGCGACCTCGACTTATTCGTACCCCTCAGTCCTCGGTGTCGGCAACTCGCTTCTCGCGCCGTTCCGGGGTCGAATCTGTGCTCTCATCCTACCGAGAATGGACGTAATTTATTGGACGAACACCGGCCGCATCGATTCCCGAAGTACCGACGGGAGTCGAAGATTGGGCGGGGCGGACGCTCGTCGCCCGAATCACCGATCTCGGGAGCGAGCGGATTTATGTGTCCGAGCGGAGACGTGGACACGATGTCATGGACGTTCGAGCGGGTTTCCGGCCCCCGCGAGGCAACCGAGGGCCCCGTCTGGACGGGCACGGCCGTTCGATTCACCGAGATTCGGCGGAACCGAGTTCTCGAATACGACCCCGAGACGGACGCGACGGAGGTGTACATCGACGAGACGGCGGGTGCGGTTGGTCTCCACGAGGGGCGCGACGGAACCCTCTACGCCTGCGAGGCGGAGGGGCACCGAATCGCGGCGCTCTCGCCCGACGACCCGACGAGGGTAGTCGTAGACAAGTTCGAGGGGACGCCGCTGAACGGCCCGAACGACTTGGAAGTCGACCGCGAGGGGGACATCTGGTTCACGGACCCAGACGACGTGGGACGGGTCGAACTCGGTCACACGTCGGTGTACCGGGCCGAACGGACCGACTCGGGGTGGGACCTCGTCCACCTGACCGACGAGATGGACCGGCCGAACGGGATCTTGCTCTCGCCCGACGAGTCGCGACTCTACGTCGCCGAGTGCACGTACGGTTCGGACCAAGACTGCGACCTGCGGGCCTACGAGGTTCTCCCGGACGGGTCCCTCGGCGAGTGCGAGGTGCTCCACGACTTCGGCGACCACCGCGGCATCGACGGGATGACCCTCACCGAGGAGGGGAACGTCGTCGCCTGCGCCGGGTGGGAGAAGAGCGGACCCGGACCGTCGGTGTACGTCTTCTCGCCTTCGGGCGAGATACTCGCGCGCCACCCGTTCCCGGAGAATCGACCGACGAACTGCACGTTCGGCGGCCCGGCCCGCACCGACCTCTACGTGGCCGACATGACGGGTAGTCTCCACCGCGCGGAGACGGACCTCACGGGGTTCGAGCGGTTCTGAAACGACGGGAAAAGGGGCAGACGCCGCTGTTCCTCACCGCGAGGTTCGTGTTCAGGTCCACCTCCTCGGCTCTCTCCTCCGCGGCGTCGAGCGTCGACTCGGCCTCCGCCAACGTGACCGCTGCTACATCGGTCGTACCTCGCCGCAGGCGACGAAAAAAACCACCGCTCCGTCGGACTCGGTCGCCGTCCGCCGCGGTCGATTACAGCGAGGGGGCGTTGCCCGACGTCGCGAACCGCTCGACGTCGCCGGGGTCCTCCGCGTCGAGTAGGTCGTTGTTCGTCAGCAGGCGTTCGTCCTCCGTGCCGTCGAGGGCGAGGAACGTCGTCGTGCCATCGGCGGCGCGCGAGTCCCGGACGGTGACGTCGCGGGCGTCCGAGAGGCGAATCGCCGCGCCGTCGCTCCCGTCTTCCCCGCGGTGGGCCTGTCTGCCGACGAACCCGTCCACGAGCACTCCCTCGACGTTCGAGCAGGCCAGTCCGTCCCGATAGTACCCCGGCAGGTCGTCGGCCCACGAGAGTTCCACGTCGCGCATCGTCACGTTCCGGACGTTCTCGACGTGGACGCCCGCGATGTCGTGTTCGAAGATGGGCGGCAGCACCGACGTGGGTTGCAGGTCGAAGTTCCCGCCGACGAGTTCGGCGTTCTCGCTCCCGGTGAGTTCGATGCGCACGTCGTCGAACGTCACGTTCTCGATGTCGGACCCCTCGGCACCGTAGACGAGTGCGCCATTCTCGCTCCGGGCGACGACGTTCTCGAAGCGGACGTTGCGAATCGCGCCGAGTTCGGTGTCCTCGTCGCGGGGGACGGAGGAGACGTGGATGGGTTCGCCCTTCCCCCACCACGGGCCGGGGAGCAGGTTCGAGTCGATGACGACGTCGGTGAACAGCACGTTCTCCAAGTCGCCCGAGTCGCGGTGTTGGATGCCGAGCCCTCGGTTCGAGCCCTGCACGACGATGTTCTGAAACACGCAGTCGCGGATGGTGTCGTCGGTGCCCGACCCGAACTTGATGGCGCAAGCGCTGGAGGAGAGCGTGCAGTTCGTGACGGTGACGCCCTCGCACGTCGTCTCCACGTCGGGGCGCGCGCCGAACGTGATGCAGTCGTCGCACGACCGGATGGTGCAGTCGGAGACGTGGACGTTCCGACTGTCGCCGATGTGGATGCCGTCGCAGTTCGGAATGAGCATGTGGTTGAGGATGTCCACCCCGAGCACGTCTATCTCCTCGGACCCGTGGAAACTCAGCGTCCACGCGGGCATGTCGCGGAGCGTCACGTCCCGCACCGTCACGTCCGTGCAGTGGTTAAATCGGAACATCGGCCCCGGCCTGAAGTCGGGCTTCGCGACGGGCCACCCCTCGGTGCCGTCGCTCCGGGCGAGGTATCGCTGTCCCTGTCGCGCCTCGTGCGGGCCGTTCGAGACGAGGGGGTGGCTCGCGCTCTCGTTGGAGTGGCCCTGAATCGGCGTGTCCATCCGCATGAACTCCGTGCCGCGGCCGTCGAACTCGCCCTCGCCGGCGATGGTGACGTTCTCGGCGTCCTCCGCGAGGAGGAACACGCGTTCGCCGTCCGGGCCGATGTGCTTCGACGTGAACGCGGACTCCTCCGTCGCCGGGCGAACCACCGCGCCCGCCTCCAAGTGGAGCGTCACGTCGCTCCGCAGGCGAATCGTCCCCGTCGTGTACTCGCCGCTCGGAACGACGACGGTGCCGCCGCCGGCGTCCGCGCAGGCGTCTATCGCGCCTCGGAACGCGTCGGTGTGGACGCCGTCGTCCGGGTCGCCGTACTCCGTCACGTCGTACGCACTCGCTGCGGGTGACATGTACTCGTCGAGACACCCGGCCGCGCCTTTATGATACCGGTGGTCGAACTGACGCGGGTGTCCGCAGGCAAGCCTAACGTCCTCTTCGTGATGACGGACCAACAGCGATACGACACCGTCCGCGCCCTCGGAAACGCGCGAATCCACACCCCCAACATCGACCGTCTGGTCGAACGGGGCGTCTCCTTCACCGACGCCTACTCGCCGGACCCCATCTGCATCCCCGCCAGACACACGATCCGGACGGGGTGCGAGGCGACGACGACGGACTTCCTCGGGAACGAGAAGCGAGACGCCCGCCACCTCGAAGACCGGTGCGGCCCGTTCCTCGCCCGGGCGATGGGCGAACGGGGGTACCGGACGTTCCTCGTCGGGAAGTACCACGCCCACCCGCGCGACATCGACTTGGGGTACGACACCCGCCTCAGCGTCGAGGCGTACCGCGAGGACACCGGCCACGAGGTCAAGACCACCGCCCGCGAGGGCGCGATGGTCCACCTCCCCCAGCAGAACCACCTCCCGCCGGAGTCGAACTACGAGGCGTGGATGACCGACCGGGCGGTTGAACTCGTCGGCGAGGACGGCCCGTTCTTCGGCCTCGTCTCCTACGAACCGCCGCACCCGCCCTTCGCGCCGTCGCCGCCGTTCGACCGGATGTACGACCCCGACCGACTGCCCGGCCCCGTCCGCGGCGACCGGACGGTCGACCACGCGGACGAGAAGATTCCGGCCCAGAACTACCACTTCTGGACGGCGCGCGAGGACGGCGTCGACGAGACCACCGCCCGCGTCATCAAGGCGCACTACTACGGGATGATCTCGGAGGTGGACCGCCACGTCGGGCGACTGCTGGACGCCGTGGAGGCCCGCGACGACGCCGAGAACACGCTCGTCTGCTTCTTCTCGGACCACGGCGAACTCCTCGGCGACCACCGCGGGTGGGAGAAGTCGTCGTTCTTCGAGGCGTCCTGCCGGATTCCGTTCCTCCTCAGTTGGCCCGCGGAGTTGCCGCGTGGGACGCGAAACGACGAACTCGTCTCTCTCGCGGACCTGTTCGGCGTCGCCACGACGGCGGCGGGGGACCCGGACCTGCGGGAGGGAGTCGACCTCCTCGGGATGCTCGCGGGCGACGCCGACCCGCGAGACCGACTGCACGGGTACCACGAGACGCCCGGCCTCGCGCCGAACTTCACGACGATGGTCCGCGAGGGCGAGTGGAAGTACGTGTTCATGGCCAACGGCGGGCGGGAGCAGTTGTTCGACCTCTCCGCCGACCCCGACGAACGCGACGACCTGTCCGACGAACGTCCCGAGAAGACGGCCGATCTGCGGGAGACGGCGGCGCGGAAGTTGGCGGCGGACGGCCGAACCGACTACCTGGAGAACGGCACCCTCAAGCGGCACCCCTACCGCCGACTCGATATGGGGCGTCTCGTCCGGGAACCGTACCCCGACTCCCCGAGCGACGTTCTCGACTGAGTGCAACTCGTCGCTCTGCCGTAATTTTATTACCGCCGCTAGCGGATGTCACGCCATCGATGGAAATCACCGACGTCCGTACTATCCGGTTTAGCTGCGCCTCTCACGTCGAGGCCGACGAGAAGGGCCACGGCCACCCCGGACCGCCCACCGAGACGACGAGGACGATAACGCACATCGTCGTCGAGGGCGGTCCGGACGGCTACTGCCGCGGCGGCCACCCGGAGGCCAACGAGTTCGCGAAGCGCCACCTCGTCGGGGAGAACCCCCTCTACCGCGAGGAACTCTGGCAGCGACTCTGTCGCGCCGAGCGGTTGAACAAGGGACTGCTCACCGACAAGCGTGTGGCGGCCATCGACTGCGCCCTGTGGGACGTGGCGGGCAAGCACGCCGGACTCCCCGTCTACCAACTGATCGGCGCGGCGCGCGACGAGGTGCCGGCCTATGGGAGTACGATGGTCGGCGACGACGACCCCGAGGGACTCGGGACGCCCGAGGCGTACGCCGACTTCGCCGAGGAACTGGTCGAGGAGGGGTATCAGGCGGTCAAACTCCACACGTGGATGCCACCGTTCGGCGAGAGCCCCGAACGCGACATCGAGGCGTGCCGCGCCGTCCGCGAACGCGTCGGCGACGACGTGGACCTGATGCTCGACGCGCACCACTTCTACAGTCGCTCGGAGGCCAAGGAGATCGGGAAGGCCCTCGAAGAACTCGACTTCCGGTGGATAGAGGAACCGATGGACGAACACTCCATGTCCTCCTACGAGTGGTTGTCGAACGAACTCGACCTCGCCGTCGTCGGCCCGGAGACGGCCGAAGGGCGGATGCACACCCGCGCCGAGTGGATAAAGCGTGACATCTGCGACATCGTCCGCGTCGGCGTCTTCGACACGGGCGGTATCACGCCCGCCCTGAAGGCTATCGGCCTCTGCGAGTCGTTCAACGTCGAGTGCGAGATACACGGCCGCGACGCGCCGAACCTCCAACTCCTCGGGACGATGGCGTTCCCCGGTCGGTACTACGAACGGGGACTGCTCCACCCGAAGCACGACTACGAGACGTACTTCCCCGAACTGGAGGAACTCCCCGACGAGGTAGACGACGACGGCGTGGTTGAGATGCCGCAGTCGCCCGGACTCGGCTACGAGTTCGACTGGGAGTTCGTCGAGGCGAACCGCCTGAACTGACGCCGCGAGAACCGACTCCGAGCGGACCCGATTCTTCGCCGTTCGACCCGTTCAGCGGTCGTATGCGCCCCACGCCCACAGGAAGAGGCGCGCCCCGACGCTGGCGAGTATGAGCGAGATGCCCCACACGCCGAACATCCCCGCCATGACGCCGTCTAGCGCGAAGCGAGCGAGCATGATCATCACGATTCCGCCGGCGACCGAACCGACGAACAGTTTGTGCTCCGACAGCGCAGAGAGGGGGGCGAACCGACGAGATGTCTCGACAGCCATGTTCTGCCGGCTGTTAGACAGCCACTCACAAATAGATGTTGCTCCGCCTACCGGAGTTCGCCCTCGTCGTCCACGATGCTCGGACTGTTCCAGTACTCGTGGGTGTCGTCGGCCCGGTAGCACCGCGCGAGGCGGCCGCCGTCCGTGGTGATGAGGTCAGGCTCCTGCGCGCGGCACGTCTCCCGCGCCTCCGGGCACCGGGGGTGGAAGTGACACCCCGTCGGCCGGTTGACCGGGTCTGGGATGTCTATCTCCCGCACCGGCAGTTCCTCCTCGCCCTCGTCGCCGTACAGGTTCGGCGTCGCCCACTTCAGCGCCTTCGTGTAGGGGTGCTGGGGGTTCTCTATCACCTGCTCTATCGGGCCGATTTCGACTATCTGTCCGAGGTACATCACGGCGATGCGGCCGCCCGACTTCTCCGCGATGTACCGCGCGTTCGAGAGGTCGTGGCTGATGAACAGGTAGGACGTGCCGAACAGGTCCTGCAGTTCGAGCATGAGGTCCATCATTTCGACGCGCAGGCTCACGTCCAGCGCGGAGATGGCCTCGTCGGCCAGAATCAGGTCCGGATTCAAAAGCAGCGACCGGACGAGGACGACTCGCTGTTGCTCGCCGCCGCTGAGTTGGTGCGGGAAGCGATTGACGAAGTCCTCCGCGGGCGAGAGACCCACCTTCTCCAGGAGCGCGAAGATTCGCTCCTTGCGGCGTTCCCGACCCAACTCGGGGTTCCACTTCTTCATCGGGAGCATCAGAGAGGTGAGCAGTCGCTGGTTCGGGTTCAGCGCGCTTCCGGGGTCCTGGTGGATGATCTGGAGGGAGCGGCGAATCTCGGAGAACGGTATCTCCGGGTTACGTCCATCTTTCGCCTCCCAGACGTCCTGACCGCGGTACTTCACCGACCCGGAGGTCGGACGCTGCGCGCCGATGAGAGCCTTCCCGAGCGTCGATTTCCCGCACCCGCTCTCGCCGATGAGGGTGACCACATCGTTCTCGCCGATGTCGAGCGAGATGCCGTCCACGGCGCGGACCGTTTCGTCCTCGGAGAACAGGTCGAACAGGCCGCCGCTGTCTGTGAAGTGGACGGAGACGTCGTCCGCGGAGACGACGGGCGCGTCGCTCATCGGCTCCCCTCCCCGTCGCTGCGAAGCGGCATCGCCTCGTCCACCTCGTCGTGGTAGAAACACGAGGTTCGGTGTCCCGGTGACCGCTCCACCATCGGCGGTTCCTCCTGCTTGCACGACTCGTCGGCCATGGGACAGCGCGGGTGGTAGGAACAGCCCGGAATCCTGACGACGGGGTCCGGTTTGTTCCCCTCGACGGACCGCATCTCGTCCACGGGGACGTTCAAATCCGGCGTCGCCTGCAGGAGCATCCGGGTGTACGGGTGCGCCGCGTGGTAGAGGATGTCCTGGGTGTCGCCCATCTCCACGACGTCGAACGCGTACATCACGACGAGCCTGTCCGCGAGTTTGGTCAGGAGCGGCAGGTCGTGCGTGATGAAGATGATGGTCAGGTCGTACGCCTCCTTGAGGTCTCGGAGCAGGGAGATGATAGAGCGCTGCATCAGGAGGTCCAGCGCCGCCGTCGGTTCGTCCATCACGAGCACCTCGGGTTCGAGGACGAGCGAGAGGGCGATGAGCGCCCGCTGTTTCATCCCGCCGGAGAGTTCGTACGGGTAGGAACTCAGCACCCGTTCGGGGTCGAGGTACAGGTCTTCGAGGATCCCGCGGGCGCGTTCCATCCCGGCGTCCACGTCGCGGTTGTGGTCCTCGAGCGTCTCCTTGAAGTGGCCGCGAACGCGCTTGACGGGGTTGAACGAGCTCATCGCGCCCTGGAACACCATCGACACCTCCTCCCAGCGGAACTCCCTCAGTTCGCTCTCCGAGAGGTCGAGGACCGATATCGGCTCCCTGTCGTCCGGCGGGTAGTACGTCACCTCGCCGCTGGTCTCGCCGGGCTCTACGACGGCGTTCATCAGCGTCGAGGAGAGCATCGACTTCCCCGACCCGGACTCGCCGACGATGCCGAGCGTCTCGTTGCGGCGGATGTCGAGGTCAACGTTGCGAACCACCTTCGACTCGCCGCGGTCGGTCCCGAAGGTGACCTCTAAGTCCCGCACTTCGAACACCACGTCCGATTCGTCCCGCGTCTCGTCGTCCATCCTTGATTCCGTATCGAGTGTCGAGTTCATAGTTTTACCTTCGGGTCAGTCACTTTGGCTGGCGGACGGTGCGTCCTTCTTCGGTGCGTCCTTCTTCGTCGTGTTCGCGTGCCGGGCGCGGAGGCGGACGTTGAACAGGCTGTCGAGCCCCTGCGAGAGGAGGACGAGGCTGAACGACAGGAGGAAGATGCAGACCATCGGGAACACCATCCAGTGTATCATGTCGGGCCGCGTCAGCGCGTTCCCCTCGTACGCCAAGTTCATCATCACGCCCCAGTTGAACGTGGTGAAGGGGAGGATGCCGAGGAAGTACAGCCCGACGGACTCGAAGATGATGCGGCGGGAGGTGATTGCGCCGTTTATCATCACGTACGGCATGAGCTGCGAGAGGATGTCCCGCCGGAGAATCGACGAGAGGGGGATGCCCATTATCTCCGACGCCTCGACGTAGGACTCCTCGCGGATGCTGAGCACCTGCGACCGGACCGTGCGGGCGAGTCCCGGCCAGTTGTCGATGCCGAGGAACACGCCGACGAGGTAGGGGTTCTCCGGCTGGAAGATGGCCGTGATGACGATGATGAGCGGGAGGCCGGGAATCGTGATGACCACGTCCGTGAGCGTCATCAGTACCGTGTCGATTCGCTGGCCGTGTTTGAATCCCGAGAGGACGCCGACGAGGGCGGCGAACCCGACGCTGACGATCGCCCCGGCGAATATCATCTTGAAGATGCCCGGCGTCGCGTGGATGAGTTGGGCGTGAATCGGCTGCCCGAACACGTCCGTTCCCAAGGGATAGGCCAGATTCTCGAACGGCCCCACGAGGACGGGCGCGTCGCCGCTGGTCGGCTTGTCCACGAGGGCGACGCCGACGGTGCCCATGAATATGAACATCGCGAGGAGGGCGCCGCCGAGGAGGGCGCGCCAGTCGTTGACGGCCACCCGCGCGGGCGCGAGCACGTTCAGGTCTATCGCGCGCTTGAGTCGAACCCGCGTCGATTCGGGTTCGTGGTCGATGCTCTCGTCGTAGACGCTCTGTAGGTCGAAGCTGTCTGTCTCTGGGTTGCTCATGACTCCTCCACGGAGATTCGCGGGTCGATGAGGCTGTACGTGAGGTCGGCGACGAAGATGGCCGTCAGCGAGATGGCCGTGAAGACGATGAGCGTCCCCATCAACAGCGGGTAGTCCTGCGTCTTCACCGCCTCGAACATCAGCAGTCCCATGCCGGGGTAGGAGAACACCTGTTCGACGATGACGGCGCTACTGAACACGCCGGCGATACCGATCATGAACTGCGTGTACATCGGCAGTATCGCGTTGTGTCCGAGGTACTGCGTCGCGATTCGCGTGTCGCGGAGGCCGCGGAGTTGCGCGACGCGGACGTAGTCCTCCCCGAGGATTCGTATCGCGTTCCCGCGCATCGAGAGGGCAGCCGAGGTGGCCAACACCCCCATCGAGAGGGCGGGCAGTGCGGCGTGTTTGACGAGGCTTATCATGAACTCCGGATTGTACCCCACCGGGACCCCCGACCCGATTCGCCCGCCGACCGGGAAGAACGACTGGCGAATCGCGAGGAAGTAGATGAGGACGACGCCCACGATGTAGTAGGGGACGGAGTTGAGCGCGATGACCACCGAGGAGACGCCGGAGTCGAACCGCGATTTCTCCTTGTACGCGGTCAGGACGCCGAGGACGATACTGAGCGAGTACCCGAGGGCGAACGCGTACAGGCTGATGAACATCGACCACGGCAGACGCTGCAGGATGAGCGTCGTGACCTTCTCGTTTTTGAAGAACGACCGCCCGAGGTCCTGATACAGCACCACGTCCCGGAGGTAGTTCAGGTACTGGACGTGGACCGGTTGGTCCGGACTGACGTTCGTGTACAGCTGAATCAGCGTGTTCAGGCGGTCCATGTCGATACCCGTCGAACCGCTCTGCGAGAGGATGACGCTCTTCATCGCCTCCGCCGGGCCGCCCGGCATCGCCTGATACAACGCGAACGACAACGTGATCGTCACGAAGAACGTCAGCAACGCTTGTCCGATCCGTTTCAACAGATATCGTGGGGTCATGAGATAACGTCCACCGTGCGATATTATAAACGTTTAGCTGTGATGTATTACGCCGGACATTTTACTTCGAGCTGATCCATCCGTTCTTGAAGGCGAACTGCCCCGGTCGGTTCGTGTTGAGCTCTTTGTCGCCCTCCGTGGGCATCGAGAAGCTTTCGACGTCGCCCCAGTAGCCGGAGTCCTCCTCGACGAACACGAGGTCCGGGAGCGCGTAGTTGAACCACTGCACGAGCGTCCGGGTCTTCTCTTTGACCGCCTGTTGGGACTTCGACGAGGGGAGCTCGTTCATCAGCGTCGCGGGCTGAATCTCCGTTCCGCTCCCCTGTACCTCCTTTGCGCCGACTTCGCTCGGGATGGTCGTCGTGAACGGCTTGCCGGTCGGACCGGTCTCTCCGCCGCCGGAGGGGTCGCCCACTTCGATGCCGTAGAAGTTGTTCGAGTAGTACGCCGACGGGTGCCACAACGCCTTCGCGACGTGCCAAATCCAGAAGATGTCGGCCTGGTACGTCTGCAGGCGCTGGTAGTAGTCCGAGGAGCTGACGGTGCTTATCTTCGTCTGGAGGCCGAAGGAGTTCAGCTGGTCGTTGAACACCTTCGTCGCCTGCACCTGCGTGTTCTTGTTCTGCGTCAGCACGGTTAACGTGAACTTCTTGCCGTCGGGGTCCACCCACGCGCCGTTCTTCTTCGTGTATCCGGCCTGTTCCATCAGTTTGGCCGCGCCCTCGGTGTCTTTCCCCGTCGGGTAGTCGATGAGTTTATCCACGAAGCTCGACCCGAGGTACTTGTCGTGGATGGTCGAGCGAAGCGCGGTCTGTGTCTCGGGCGGCTTACCGACGGTTCCGGCCTGCCGCATCGCGGCGACCATCGATTCGAGGTCCACGGCGTGCGCGATGGCCCGGCGAACCGGGAGCTTCGCGAGGTGTTCGTTCTTGAAGTTGAAGGTGAACTTCTGCATCCGGAACCAATTGAGGCGGTAGACGTTCTGTATGTTCTTCGGGTAGGTGCTCTTCTGGGACTCCGACATGAGCACGTCGGGGTTCATGTCGAGTTTGTTGTTGACGGCGAGGGAGTCCACGTCGGCCGTCGTCTCGGGGACGATCTTCACCTTCGGGACGTTCGTCCTGTCGGCGTACGGGTGGTCCTCGAACTTCTCCAGCGTCGTCTCCGAGGAGTTGAACCCGGTCACCTTGTAGAGGCCGTTGCCGAGTCCGTCGTCTATCAACTGCTGGGTCGTTATCTTCATGTTCAGCAGTTCCTCGGTCACCGAATCGCGTTCGCTCTGGTCCGCGGCGTCTTGGAGCTTCGTGAGGTACTCCTTGTAGACGGACCGCGGCGTGTTGACGAACGTCTCCGCCACGTCGGCCTTCATGAGGTTCGGCGCGACGGCGGTCTTGAACGTCCGTTCGATGGTGTAGTCGTCCACCAGCGTGTTGCTCTCGATGTTGGACTCCTCGGGTTGCTGCAGTCGGTCGATTTCGAGGCCGATGTAGTAGTCCTCGGCCGTCAGGTCGTCGCCGTTCCACCACTTGAAGTCCTTCGGGAACTTCAGCGTGAGCGTCTTCCCGTCGACGGACATCTCTTCGAGGAGGTCCGGCCGAACCGACCCGTCGGCGTACCCTCTGGCGACCTGTTCGAACAGTTGGTCCTGGAGGGTGTGAGCGTAGTTGCCGAGGCTGTACCGGTTGAACTGGACGTCCGTCGCCGGTCGGCCGGCCGGGAAATCGAGGGTGTCCTCTCCCGACCCGCTTCCGCCGCCGCTTCCCCCGCCGCCTCCGCCTCCCTCGGCGGTCGCCGTCGTCTCCGAGTCACTAAAGCAACCCGCCAAGCCGGCAGTGCCCGCGACGGTGCCGTACTTGACGAACTCTCGTCTGCTCCAACGGTTTGAACTCTCTTTCGCCATGCGTCATCACTTATCATACCGGGCGCTCCATAAATACGTGTTGGTAAGCACTAATATTAGATTCGAGACATTTCGCAGGGGTGGGTCCCCCACCTTCGGAGGGGCATATGTCCGGCTCACCCGCGGTGTATCGTCCAGAGGAGCGCGGACATGACCACGAGGAGGACGGCGAACGTCGCCAACTGCACCAGCGCCAGCACGTAGGTGCTCGTCCCGGGTTCGACTTCCGTCAGCGACAGCAACAGGAGGACGACGGACACCGCCGAGATGACGAGTACCACCTTCATCTGAGTCGTGTAGTCTCGGAGGACGTCGACGAGTCGCGTCTCGGCCATAGCGACTACTCGCGCCCGGCGTATTTGATTGTGTTGTCCGTCGGAGAGTGTGCCGTCCGCGAGAGTGTCTCCGTCGATAGAGTTAGATAACGGGGGTCGCATGCCTACGGTATGGACCGAGGAGTAGTCCTCTTGGAGGACACCGAGATGCACAGGCGACTCCTGCGCGAGGCCAAAGAGCACGCCGTCGGGGCCGACACCGACCTCGTTCTGTTGGTGACGCTCACCGAGGAGGAGTACGAGGAGACCCACGAGATGCTCGACACCATCGGGAGCGTCGAGCACACGACCTACACCGACGATCAAGTGCTCACCGCGGCGACGAACGTCGCAGAGGAACTGGCCCGCGACGTTCTCGCGGACGGTGCCGTCTCGTACGAAATCGTCCCGCGCGTGGCCGACGAGAAGGACCGCGCAGAGACCGTCGTGACCGTCGCCGAGGAGACGGGAAGCGACCACGCGTTCGTCCTCGGACGAAGGCGGTCCCCGACGGGGAAGGCGATATTCGGCGACCTCGCCCAGCACGTCGTCCTCAACTTCGACGGGTACGTCACGCTTCACGCCCAGTGAGGCGGTGACGCCGTTCGAACGGCCTCGTTCGACCGCGCGCCTCGGAACTCGGCCTCTTGGACGGCGACCGGTACCGCGAGACGGCGGAACGGGCCGTCGAGGCGTCGGTCCGCGTCGTAGACGACGGCGCGGTACGGCGCGTCGCAGGGCCGCCGGGCGGCCCGGAAGCGCCCTCACGGACACGCCCTACGGGCAGGAGTGGTTCCTGATGGCCGCGAACGCGTTCCGCTGAGCCGAGTCGCTCGCCCGCTTTTCCGATTCAACGCGTCTTGTCCACCACGTAATCGACGTCGACGTCCGACCCGGGGTCGGTCCGCCACTCGAACACGAGGTCCCAGACGCCCGCTTGGCCGTCCCACTCGAAGTAGCTCTCCCACGAGTAGGTGCTCGACGTGCCGCCGGTCGCGGGTTTCGCGCGGAGGTCCAGCGCCGAGCGTTCGAAGTCCTCCGGTTCCTCGACGCTACCGGGAACGGACGCGTAGTCGGACCCGCGGACGCCCTCGACGCGCGCGGCGGGCGACTCGCCCGAGGAGAGGGTGACCTCGCCGGACGCGAACCCGCCGCCGACGTTGTCGCGGACGACGGTGGTGTTCGAGAACGTCCGGACGTTCTCCTCGGTCCCCGCGCCGCGGACGTCGTTGTTGACGATGCGGTTGTTGTTCGTCTTCGGGCCGGTCTCCAGGATCCCCCACGCCTGCTTCGGGTCGTCTCGGTCGTCGTACACGCGGAGGTTGGTCACCGAGACGCTCTCGGCGGGGATCTGTTCGCCGTCGTTGCGGGAGTCGATGCGGACGCCGTCGCCGTCGCAGTTCTTCACGACGCCGCCCTGCACCGCGAAGTTCCGACAGTTCTGGATCAGGATGCCCTGGTCCGACGCGCCATCGATGTTCACCTCGCCGACGGTCACGTCGTAACACTCCGAGACGCCGAAGATGCCGCGCGCGCCGCCGCGACTCACCACCTCGCCGACGGTGATGTCGTGCGCGCCGTTCGCGACGCGGAACGTGGCGTACCCGGCTGGGACGCCGGGTTCGAGACCGACGACGCCGTTGACCGTCGCGTCCACGGTGTCGTTGAGGAGGACGACGCAACTCGCGGGGTCCACGCCGATTATCTGATCCACCTGCAGGCGGTCCACGCCGTACGTCTCGAACGCGTGGTGGTCGTTGCCCTCGACGTACACCCGTTCGACCTGGATGTCGGTCGAACGCGGCGCGTCGCCGCGGCCGTCGATGCGGACGCCGTCGCTCTTCGTGCCGACGATTCGCAGGTCGCCGAGGCGAACCTCCGAACAACTCGTCAGTCGGACGCCCATCTCCGCCGGTCCCTCGACGACCAGCGACTCGACTTCTATCTGCTCTGCGCCCTCGGCGCGCACGACGGGCAGCACCTCCTCGCCGTCGGGAACCGAGAGCGTCACCGGCGCGTCGAGGATAGTGTAACTCGGCAGTTCGATGGACCCGTCTCCCTCGCGTATCTCGCCCGGCGACGCGACGACCACCTTCTCCTTCGACGTTCGGCCGTCCGTGAGGCCGTCGATGGCCGCCCGCGTGACGGGAACGACGCCGTCTCCGCTGGCAATCTCGCCGTCCGGGCCGTCGGCGTGGAAGACACCCTCCTCGTCCTTCCAGACGACCACGTCCGCCTCGCGGGCCGAGGTGTAGACGTGTCGAACGTCGAGTTCGTCGAGTTCGTAGAGGCTGTGACCGTTGGCGTCCACGTCCCGGTTCCACGGCTTTCCGGAGGGACCGCCCTCCGTCCCTCCGTCGGCGGACGGCGTTTCGGCACTCGCGTCGCGTCCGAGTGCGGCGACGCCGCCGACGCCGAGGAGTGCCATCGCCGTCCGCCGAGTGTACGTCAGGGCGTTCTCCGTCTGCTGTTCGTCACCGTCGCTGTGTGAATGCGATTCACTCACACGATACCGATTACGTTCGTCCGTTAAATAAACTGTCTCTCTTTTGAACGTCCGGGAATCGGACGCATCTACTGCGAAGGCGGCGGAGAACTCGGTCGGTTCACCGGGGCGGACTGTCCCACTCCTCGCCGTCGTCCTGCGGGTTGTAACCGATGCGGGCGCGGGCGTGTTCCAGGTCGTACCACCGGCGGTGGTTGTCGCTCACGCCGCTGAAGATGCCGAACTCCACGTCGTCGTCCCGCAGACAGCAGTCTATCTCGTGGGCGAAGTCGCGGCGGGACTGCCACATCGCCTTCATGCGGGCGACCATTCTGTCGTACTCGGCGCTTCCGCGTTCCGTCGTGCCCTCGTCTACGGCGTGTTCTGCGTCGCCGTACGGGTGGTCGTACTCGGGCATGTTAACGGTACAAACGCGAAGCGCGTAGAACTGCTCGGGGTGCTCGTAGTTCTCGACGTAGTACCGACCCATGTCCTCTCCGTAGGCCTTCGTCATCCCGTAGAAGGAGTCCGGCCGGACCGGGTCGGTGTGGTCGATGACCAAGTCGTGGTCGGGGTAGTAGATGTCGGGAGCGAACTCCTGTTCGTACCCGCCCATGACGTGGTTCGTCGAGAGGAAGACGAACGTCTCCATCTCCGCCTCCCGCGCGGCCTCGAGGGCGTTGTACATCCCGATGATGTTCGGCTCGAACACGTCGTTCCAACTGCCGTCCGTGTCCGGGTACGCCGCCATGTGGACCATCGCGTCCTGCCCCTCCGCCGCGGATCGAAGCGCATCAGCGTCGGCGACATCTCCGACGACGGTGTCGTACCCGCCGTAGGGGTGGTCCTCCGGGCGGTCAGACCGATTGAAGTACGTGAAGTCGTACTCCTCTCGGTCATGGAGGTGGTCTATCACCGCGGTACCGCATCGACCGTACGCGCCGGTCATCAGCACGTCCATACCTTCCCACTCCGAGGTGTCCGTAATAAGTTGCGGGGTTCGCACCAGTGCGCTCTGTACCGCGAAACGCGGCGAGACGGCCTCACTGACGGTGGGTTTATATTCGGCGACCCTGTGGTTACGACCCATGTCATCGTCAGACACATATCTGCGGCGACGCCTGCGTGGCGTCGCCGTCGGGTTGTTGACGCCGTTCGACGACGAACTGCGGGTCGCGCACGGGAAACTCGCGGAGAACGCGCGGACGCTCGCCGACGAGGGAATCGAGACGTTCCTCGCGGCCGCGAACATCAGCGAGTACCACTCGCTCTCGCAACGGGAACGCGTCGAGGTGACCGAGACGAGCGTCGACGCGCTTCCGTCCGACGCCTGCGTCCTCGCCGGCGTCGGCGGGTCCACCGCGGACGCTCGGGAACTCATCGAAGCGTACGACAGAGTCGGCGTGGACGGGATGATGATAATGCCGCCGGACCACACGTACCTCCACGAGCGCGGACTCCTCCGCTACTACGAGAAACTTGACGAGGCCACCGACACGCCCCTCGTCCCCTACGTCAAGGGGTTCGACCCCTCCGTGGCCTACCTTCGGGACCTCACCCACATCGACGGCGTGGTCGGCATCAAGTACGCCTTGGAGGACCCGGTGAAACTGGGTGCCGGCGTCGCGGCCGGGGCGGACGACGTGGTGTGGGTGGACGGCCTCGCGGAACCGTACGCCGTCTCGTTCTGGAACGAGGGGATCGAGGGGTTCTCCGCCGGCGTCAGCAACTTCCGGCCGGAGGTCGGACTCGCCCTCTTCGACGCCCTCTCCGACGCCGACTGGGAACGCGCCCGGACGATTCGGGACCTCACGCTCCCCTACCAGAACTTCCGCGACTCCACCGGCCGGGACAACGACATTCCGGGCGCGGTCAGCGTCTCCGCGGTGAAGAAGGGACTCGAACTCGCCGGCCTCCACGGGGGGCGGGTCAGAGAACCGATTCGCCCGCTCTCGCCCGAGGACGAGCGGAGAGCGGAGGAACTCTACGCCCAACTCGACGACGACATCGAGCGAGTCATCGGGTAATCCGGTCCGTCCGCCGAGTCGACGTCTGTTTCTCCGTACCGTGGCGTCTCGCCGTCGCAGTCACCGTCTAGCTGCGACACCGGCCGCCTGTCCCCCGGTTTCCCGTTAGAACGCGTCACCTCCGGAACATCGCGTCCGGACCGGGCCTCCACCGCCGACCCGTTCGCGCTGGGGGAACGGAATCGAGCGGGGGACCCCCGCCTGAGCGGAAAATCTACCCTGGTAGTTCCCGACAGGGGAACCGTTCGATTAACGGCTCGTACCAGCCGGTCGTCGGCGGTTCGTCCACTCTCGAACGCGATTCGCCGCTCGGAGACGGTTCCACGAGCGCCGAAATTCGCCTCGAACGGACGAACTGCGACCGGACGTTACAGTTCTATGTGCGTAACGGTTCGGCCGCAGGGAACCGGGGCGTGGTAGCAGTCACCGAATACGCCGAACGAATCGTTCGACCGCCCTCCGGCGGCGGGGATACCGATAAGTGGGTGTACCGCGCAGGGAACCCTACATGAGACGAGACGGTATCACGTTTCACAACGTTCGGGAACTCCGCGACGTCGAGGGCGACGGTCTGAGACTCCAGCGAGTGCCCGAGGACGTTCGGACCCGACTGAACGAGGGCGCACAGACTCGGATGTGTCACCCCGCCGGCGTCGAACTCCGGTTCGTCCCCGACGGGCCCGTGCGAGTGACGCTCTCCTCCCGCGTGCGCGACAGCGTCGTTCGACCGTTCTGGGGCGACTTCCAGGCCGCCGGCGAGGAAGTCGTCGTCGGGGAGGAACCCCGCACCATCGAACTCGAACTCCCCGAGAAACTCACCGACCTGCGTCCCTCGGTCCGGGACGGACTTCGGTACGACCCGCGCCTCTGTCGCCTCGTTCTCCCGGGAGAACACCGCGGCGGACACATTCGTTTCCACGGCGTCGAGGGGGATGTTCGGCCTCCCCGAGAGTCGGAAGTTCCCTCGCTCCGGTATCTCGCCTACGGCACCTCGATAACGGAGGGGGAAGCCCCCAGTAGTGAGACGCTCACGTACGTCAATCAGACGGCGCGGCGACTCGGCGCGGACCCGATAAACCTCGGGTCCTGCGGCACCGCCTACTGCGACGAGGCGATGGCCGAACACATCGCGGGCCGGGGCGACTGGGACCTGGCGACGCTCTCGCTCTCGGTGAACATGGTCGGGACGTTCTCCGTAGAGACGTTCCGCGAACGGGCGGCCGCGATGGTCGATGCCGTCGCGGGGGCGAACTCCGACCGGCCCGTCGCCTGCATCACCATCTTCCCGAACGCCCGCGACTACCGCGTCGGCCACGAGGAGGGCGAGGAGTGCGAACGCTTCCGAGAGGCCCTCAGATCCGTCGTCGCCGACTCCGACCGCGAGAACGTCCACCTCGTCGAGGGACCGGACGTGCTTCCGACGGCCGCCGGACTGACGACGGACCTCGTCCACCCCGGCGACGACGCTATGGTGCGGATGGGCGAGAACCTCGCGCGCGAGTTGAAACCTCTCCTGCCGGCGGTGGAGTCGCCGGCCTGACGCACCGTCGGAACGACCGCTAACCGCGTAAAATCGGATCCTGCGGGCGTATACGCCGAGGGTGTACAATACGGTTTGAGAATCGCCGTCGCCGAGAACGCAAGAGACAAACCGTCCACGGCACTCCGGGCGACTATGAGTGTCGCACTGAAGTTGGGTTACATGCTCGCGCTCCTCGGCGTCGGCCTCGTAGCCAAATCTACGGGCGTCGTCACCGAGAGCCGGCGCGACCGACTCACCGTCTTCGCGTTCTACATCGCTCTCCCCGCCTTGGTGTTCTCCTCGACGTACGCCCAGCCCATCAGCGAAGTCGTCACGCCCACGCTGATGCTCGGCCTGTGGGCCGTCATGTTCCTGATGATAGGCGTCAGCCTCCTCGTCCACCGGTCCATCGCGGGGCGGGGAGCCCGAAGCGTCGCCATCGTCCAGTCGTACCACAGCAACTTCGGCTTCCTCGGGCTTCCGCTCGTCGCTTCCACCTTCGGTCCCATCACCACGGCGAAGGCGAGCATCATCCTCGGCGTCGGTTCGCTCACGCAGGTTCCCGTCACCGTCGCGTTGCTCGTCTCCATCAACGACGCGGACGTGGCGTTCCGCGACGAACTGGTAGAGGTGTTCAAGACGCCGGTCATCCCGGCCCTCGTGACCGGACTGCTGTTCTCCTACTTCGGACTCGGCGTCCCCTCGGTGGTCGCCTCCGGATTGGACGCCGTCGCGAGTCTCGCGCTTCCCGTCGCCCTCGTCTGCGTCGGCGCGTCCCTCTCCGCGGAGAGAGAGTCGTTCGACGCCCGGACGGTCGGCTCCGTGGTCGGTCTGAAGGTGTTCCTCATGCCGATTCTCGCCCTTCTCGTGTTCTCCGCGATGGGATCGGACTGGTCTACCGTCCAAGCGGGCGTGACGATGCTCGCCGCGCCGACGGCCGTCTCGACGTTCGTCTACGCGACCGAACTCGGCGGCGACCCTCGGTTGGCGTCGATGAACGTGTTCGTGACCACCGTCGTCTCCGTCGGAACGCTCCTCGCGGTACTTCGATTCCTCCTCTGAGCCGCCCGCCGAAACCTAACCATCGATAGTTTTAATACCTGAACGGTGTACGTCTGTACCGTCCCGCCTCTCACCGACGGGACTGTGATGCCGCTGCTCCAACACATCACACCGCGACCGACCGCCGCCACGGCCCGCGAAGCTGTTCAACCATCACTGTCTGTCCATGCCGCTTTCGCGGGAGGCCGGTTCGTCGAGGCATCGACGGGCCGGCCGTAACGGTCGCGTTCGATACGCACTGTCGCCGATCCTGCAACGCGCGCAACTCCATCACCGACGGAACCCCGCCTGTACCGAACGTTACTCCTCAGATTCGTTGTATCCGTCATCGAGACTCCCGACAGCGCGGGCCGCCGTCCGCGACAACTGAAGCGTTCCCGAGCCGGGAACTCTCTCGCTCCGTACCCGAGACGCCGAACGGCGCGGTTTTCGGCCTCGGCGGGTCGGAGCGACGGGAGCGGCGTTCGCCCGGACCGGTCGGATTCGGCCGAACGCGACCGATTCGACGCCGAGACGGGACGGAGCTACGCCCGTTCCGGTTCGGATGGCGGGAACGGGACGGAGACGAGGGACGAAACGGGCGGAGTCGGCCGCCGGGGCCCGTCACGCGAACTTCGTGTTCAGTTCGATGACGTTGGCCGCGCGCCGGACGTGATCCGAGAGGTCCCCGTGGAGTTGGTCCTTCGTGAACCGACTCGACGGACCGGTGATGCTGACCGCGCCGAGAACCTCGCTCCCGTCTCTGACCGGCGCGGAGACGCAGCGGAGGCCCTCGATGTTCTCCTCGTCGTCGATGCCGAACCCGCGTTCGCGGATGGCTTCGAGGTCATCGTACAGTTCCTCCTCGCTGGTCACCGTGTTGGCGGTCACCGGTTCGAACGACATCGACCGGACTATCTCCTCGGTGCGTTCCGGCGGGAGGAACGCGAGGATGGTCTTGCCCAACGACGTGGAGTACATCGGCGCTTGCGTCCCGACCCGAGAGCGAGTCTCGACGGCGTACTCCCCGGCCGCCTTGTAGAGGTACGACACCTGCCCGTGCTCTTCGATTCCGAACTGGACGATTTCGCCCGTCTCCTCGGCCAAGGAGTCGACCTCTTCGCGGATGACGTCGTAGTTTCCGACCTGCTCTCGGACGTGCGTCGCCATGTCGAGAAAGCGGAGACTGAGTCGGTAGCCGTCAGCCTCCCGGACGAGTATCTTTCGCTCCTCCAGCGTTCGGAGGTGACTGTGGACGGTGCTCTTCGAGTGACCCAACTCGTCCGCGATTTCGGTCACCCCGATTCGACCCCTGTCCTGCAGGAGGTCGATTATGTTGAACGCTATCTTCACCGAACGGATGGTGCGCCCCCGACGTTTGTTCGTGCTTGTCATACGACGACCCACGGTACGACCGCCCATAAATTTGTTCCCGAGCGGGGAACGAGACGACGGTCGTTCGCGGCCTCTCTCTGCTCTCCGTCCGCCGACGCGTCGCGGGCGAAAAAGGTTCGGTCCCGAAGAATTATCTTGCAGTGCGTCGCACCACCGAGTGATGCGATTCGTACGATTCACTGCGGACGGAAGCGTCGGCTGGGGCGTTCGAGACGGCGACCGAATTCACGACCTGCGGGCGCACGCGACGGGCGTGCCCTCGTACGGCGACGTCGCGTCCGCGGGCTACCGAAACCGAGTTCGAGACGCGGTCGAACGGGGGTCGCTCACGACGCACGACGCCGAGGACGTGAAGGCGTTAGCGCCGGTAGCCCAGCCCGGGAAGATAATCTGCGTCGGCCTCAACTACCACGACCACGCCGAGGAACAGGACGAGGAGGTGCCGGAGAAACCGATGCTCTTCGCGAAGGCGCCGTCCGCGGTGACGAACCCCGGAGACCCCATCGTCCACCCCGCAGACGTCGAACAGGTGGACTACGAGGTCGAACTCGGCGTCGTCATCGGACGGACCGCCCGAAACGTCGAGGAGGCGGACGCCGACGACTACGTGGCGGGGTACACCGTCGTCAACGACGTGAGCGCGCGCGACGCCCAGTTCGAGGACGAACAGTTCTTCCGCGGGAAGAGTTACGACACGTTCGCGCCGATGGGCCCGGCTCTCGTCACCGGCGACGAACTCGACCCGAACGACCTCGAAGTCGAGTGCACCGTCAACGGCGACGTGAAGCAGTCATCCACGACGGCGGAGTTCATCTTCGACGTCGGCGAACTCGTCGAGTACCTCTCCCACCGGATGACGCTCCACCCCGGCGACGTCATCTCCACGGGGACGCCCGGCGGCGTCGGCATCTTCCGCGACCCGCCGGAACTCCTCGAACCCGGCGACTCCGTCACCGTCTCCGTCGACGGCATCGGCGACCTGACGAACCCCGTCGTCTCCGAGGACTGAGTCCGCCTTCGACCGTACGGAAACGCTCGGTACCGCGCGGTAGCGGCACTCTTCCTCCAGTTCTCTCCTCGTTCGTAGCGGGCTTCACCCGCCGGACCGAGCGGTTCGCGGACAGCATTGCCCCGACAGTGACTTACAAATACGTTCGTTATATATCCCATCTCACAGTTGTAACTTTACCTCGATTGCCTTTCCTCCGACGGTCGGAACGGCCGTCTCTGCTCGTGAGTCGTCTTCCGCGCGTGAGCGTCGGAACGGGGATTCGTTCCGACCGCTTATCGGGCGAGTACTCGCGCGGCCCACGCCCGGAACCTCGGTCCGAGGGCGTTCGAATCGACGGCGACCGGGTCGCCGTTCGCGTCGAGGTACGTTCGCTCCTCACCGTCGCGCGTCCAGGCGAGACTCCGTCCCCCGTCGGTCGCGTTCGCGCCGCCGCGGAGTTCGTACCCCGGCGGCGCGCGGAGCGTGAATCGGTCGGTGCCGAGGTAGCGCGGCCCCTCGCTGCCCGAGGCGAACGGCACTCCGGGCCCCTCCGGGGACAACGGCGTAAACACGACTGCGCCGGCGACCGACTCCGCGGCGTCGGCGTCGCGGTAGTCGACCACCAGCGTCTCGCCGTCGATTCGACTGCGGACCGCTTCGGGTTCCGCGACGCTCCGTCTCGTCGTCTCTTCGACGACGGCGCGCCGTAACGACTCGTTCTCAGCGAGGGCGTCGCGTCCGGACGCGAGTTCGACGCGCGCCCGCCACGTCGTCGAACCGTTCTCGTGGAGCGTGACGGTCAGCGTGCTGTCGCCGGCGGTGACGGGAGTGCCGTCCGGGGCTGTCAGGTCGAGCGAACAGACGCCGCAGACCGGCGTCGGCGGCTTTCGCGCGTCCGCGGACGGGACGGCGGCGACGGCGGATAGCGCGAGGAGGAGGGCGATCGCAACCGCGGTAGTTCCGTGGGGACGCATACCTGACAGTCAACATTGAATAACATATCGTTTTCGGATACAGAAGAGACGGCCCGACCCGCCGGCGGCGGACCGACGCCTCAGTGCCGCCCGGGTTCGACGGTCAGCGTCGCCGTCTCGCCCTCACAGGAGAAGACGAACGCGCCGGGTTCGACCCGTTCGTAGTCGCCGGCGCGGACGGCGAGGGATTCGACGGGCACCGTCATCTCCAACTCGGTCGACTCGCCGGGTTCCAGCGACGCCTTGGCGAACCCGACGTGTTCCCGGACGGGCGTGACGCGCGAACTGACCACGTCCTCGACGAACAGGTCAACCGACCGCTTCCCCGCGCGGTCACCCGCGTTCTCGACGGTCACCGACGCCGTTACCGTCCCCGCGGGGCCGACGCTCTCGGTTGAGAGCGTCAGGTCCGACACCTCGAAGTCGGTGTAACTCAGGCCGTGGCCGAACGGGTAGAGGGGGTCGTACGAGTCGGGGTGTTCGTCCGCGCCGATGGGCGTCGGGTGCGGCAGGTGGTCGAACAGCGTCGGCAGGTGCGCCGCGGACCGCGGGACGGAGACGGGGAGGCGACCGCTCGGGTTGTGGCGGCCGAACAGCGTCTCGGCCACCGCCGTCCCGCCGTCCATCCCCGGAAAGTAGGCCGTGAGGATACCGGGGACGTTCTCGTCGGCCCACGGAATCGAGAGGGGGCGACCCGACACGAGGACGAGAACCGTCGGCGTCCCCGTCTCCTGTACCGCCTCCAGCAGGTCCCGTTGGGCCTCGGGGAGTTCCAACCGCGTCCGCGTCGGGAACTCGCCGGTCGGACGGGTGATCTGCTGGGGGCCGAACTCGTGGATGTACCAGTCCTCGCCGAGGACGACGACGGCGGCGTCGGCGTCCTCGGCGGCGTCCGCCGCGGCGTCGATGCCGACGTCCTCGGTGATAGTCGCCCCTTCTTGGTACGTCACCGACTCCTCGCCGACGACGTCTTCGATGCCCTCGCGGACGGTCACGCCCTGCAGGTCCGTGTCGTCCATGACGCTCCACCCGCCAAACTGGTTGTGCAGGTCGTCGGCGTTCGGCCCCGTCACCAGGACGTCGTCCAGCGACTCCGAGAGGGGGAGGACGCCGTCGTTCTTCAGGAGCGTCATCGACTCGCGGGCCGCCTCCAACGACGCCTCGCGGTGGTCCTCGGTCGAAAGCGCCTCCGACGCGGCGTCGGGTTCGACGTAGGGGTCCTCGAACAGGCCGAGTCGCGCCTTCAGTTCGAGGACGCGTCGAACGCTCTCGTCGAGGCGACGTTCCGATAGCTCCTCCTCGCGGACGAGTTCGACCAACTCCGCGGCGTAGTCGGGGCCGCCGACGGAGACGAGGTCCAGACCGGCGGTGAACGCCTGCCACGCGGAGGTGCGCCGCGAGTCGGAGGTGCGGTGGTCCTCGTGGAGGTGATCCACGCCGCCCCAGTCGGAGGTGACGAACCCGTCGAAGCCGAGTTCGCCCCGCAGGAGGTCCGTCAGGAAACGCTCGGACCCGTGAGCGGGTTCGCCGTCGACGGAGTTGTAACACGGCATTACCACGTCCACGCCCGCCTCTAATACTCGCTCGAACGCCGGGAGGAACGTCCGGCGGAACGTCGATTCGGATATCTCGACCACCGAGGCGTCCTCGCCGCGTTCGGGTTGCCCGTAGGCGGGGAAGTGCTTCGCCGTTGCGGCGATTGTCGGGTCGTCGCCGTCGGGTCCGCGCAGGCCGCGCGCCTCCGCGGCGGCGAGTTCGCCGCAGAGGTACGGGCTCTCGCCGTACGTCTCGAACACCCGCCCCCAGCGCTGGTCGCGGACCACGTCCGCCGTCGGGCCGTAGTTCAGCGTCGCGCCCGTCGCCCGCGCCTCCAGACCGGTCACCTCGCCGCCGCGTTCGACGAGTTCGGTGTCGCGCGCCGCGGCCATTCCGACGTTGTGCGGGAAGATGGTCGCGCCGTTGATGTAGGCGTGCCCGTGCACGGCGTCTACGGGAATCAACAGGGGGATGCCGAGGCGCGTCTCCTCGATTGCGTGCCGTTGGAGGCGGTTCGCCACCTCAGCGGCCCGTTCGGGTTCATCGAGCGTCGTGATGGCGATACCGAACGGCGACACCGCGCCGATGTGGTCCTCGGCTATCTCCCGTTCGGCGTCCTCCATCGTCTTCTCGGTGCCCAACTTTCCGACGTACGTTCCGGCGAGTTGCCCGGCCTTCTCTTCAAGCGTCATCTCCGCGAGCAACTCGTCGATGTCGTCCGCCGAAACGCCCGGAAGCGCTCCGTCGGACCGCCGGCCGTTCTCCGTATCCGAGTCCATGCGTCCCACATCTTCGACCGGCGACATAACCTCTTGGGAACCGTCCACATCTCCTGACGCCTCCGCGGCTGCGCGTACCTCCGACCTGCTTCGCGTATTCCCTCCCTCCGCGACGCCGCCCACCGACGGCGACGAGCTTCCACGGCCCGCGACGGTGCGGTGTCTTTTTTGACCGCGGCGACGAGGTTCCGCTATGACAGACACGCCGTACCGAACGCCCGCGTGGTTGCGTCGGGACGCCCTCGGCGTCCTCGACTTCCACAGAGAGCGTTCGCTGGACGCCCACTTCGGCGGCTACACCGCACAGGTAAGCGACGTCGACGGGGCCGTCTACGACCAGCGAACGAAACACCTCGTCCCGACGGCGCGGTTCGTCTTCGGGTTCAGCGTCGGCAAACTTCTCGACGGTCCGGTCTGGTGCGAACCGGCCGCCGAACACGGCCTCGCGTACCTGCGAAACGTCGCGTACGACGCGGAACGCGACGGCTACGGCTGGCAGTTCGAGGGGCGCGAAGTCGTAGACGACACCCGGGCGACCTACGGCCACGCGTTCGTCCTCCTCGCGTACGCGACGGCCGCCCGCGCGGACATCGGCAACGTCGAACACCTCGTCACCGAGACGGCGGACCTCCTGGACGACCGGTTCTTCGAACCGGAACACGGCGCGTACGCGAGCAACCGAACGGCGGAGTGGGAACCGGTCGAACCGTCCTACCGTGGGCAGAACGCGAACATGCACGCCTGCGAGGCGTTGCTGGCGGCGTACGAGGCGGTCGGCGACGAACGCTGCCTCGAACGCGCGACGACCGTCGCGGAGAAGATAGCCCTCGACAGGGCAGACGCCGCCGACGGCTTGCTCTGGGAGCACTTCACCGAGGACTGGGAGGTCGATTGGGAGTACAACCGCGACCAGAAGGCCGACCTGTTCCGCCCGTGGGGCTACCAACCCGGCCACCTCCTGGAGTGGTCGAAACTGCTCGTCCAACTCGACGAACACGACGACGCCGACTGGTACCTCGACCGCGCGGAGCGATTCTTCGAGGCGGCCGTCGAGGACGGGTGGGACGACGAACGCGGCGGGTTCTACTACACGTTCGACCGCGACGGGTCGCCCATCGTCGAGGACAAGTACACGTGGGCGCTGGAGGAGGGTCTCGGCGCGGCCGCCCGCCTCGGCGCGGCCACCGGCGACGACGGCTACTGGGAGTGGTTCGACGCCATCCACGCCTACCTCGACGAGTACGCGACGAACCACTCGCTGGGCATCCGCTACGAACGCCTCACGCCCGACGGCGAACCCCACCCGACCATCGACGAGACGCCGAAGGTCAAGAGCGGCTACCACCACGTCAACTCCTGTTACGAGGCCCTGCGGGCGTTGGACGCCGTCTAGGCGAACCGGCGCGTTCGGCGCTTCTCTGGAGCGTCGGGCGTGAACCCGATTCGACGGTCCCGAGGACGCGACTGGGGATGTGGGGGCGTTCGCAGACGGTGTGTGAGACGAAATGACTATGTGTTGGGTCTGTCATGACGTAGACGGATATGAGCAGGTACACAGTCGCCGTCGTGGGAACCGGGGCCGACCCGAGCAATCCGACAGTCGAGGGGTTCGCCATGGGGTATCGACACGCAGAGGCGTACGCGACCGACGACCGCTGCGAACTCGTCGCGTGCGCGGACATCGTCCGCGAGAACGCCGAGGCGTTCGCGGAGACGTTCGGCGTGCCCGAGGCGGGCGTCTACGAGGACTACGAACGGATGATAGCGGAGGTGGAACCGGACGTGGTGAGCGTCTGCGTCCCGCCGAGTCTCCACCGCGACCTGGTGGTCGATTGCGCGCGAAGCGGCGTCGTTCGCGCCGTTCACTGCGAGAAGCCCATGGCCGACGCGTTGGCGGACGCCCGCGAGATGGTTCGGGAGTGCCGCGAGTGCGACGTGCAACTCACGTTCAACCGTCAGCGACGCTTCGGCGCGCCGTTCACGGAGGCGAAGCGTCTGCTCGACGAGGGGACGATCGGCGGCCTGACGCGCGTGGAGATCGGCTGGGGTGACTTCTACGACCTCGGCGCGCACACGGTGGACCTCGCGGGGATGTTCAACGACGAACACCCCGCCGAGTGGGTCATCGCGGCCCTCGACTACCGCGAGGAGGACCTCCGGTTCGGCTCCCACCAGGAGAACCAGATGTGGGCGCAGTGGCGGTACGAGAACGGCGTCTACGGCGTCCTCTCCTCGGGGAAGGGCGACGACTTCGTCGACGCGGCGTTCCTCCTCCGCGGCACCGAGGGGAACATTCGAATCGACGTCGAGGGCGGTCCGATGCTCGAACTCGAACGCGGCGGCGAACGCGAACCGATAGACGTCGGCACCGAAACGCTGCACCGCACGGGGACGGAGACGGACCGCTTCGGGTCGCACTTCCACGACCGGGCGGTCGCGGAGGTGTTCGACGCGCTCGACGAGGGGCGAGAGTCGGTTCTGAGCGGCCGTCTCGGCCTCAACACCGCGGAGATTCTGTTCGCGGGCTACGAGTCCGTCCGCCGCCGCGGCCGCGTGGACCTGCCGTTCGACGCCGACGACCACCCGTTCGAGGCGATGGTCGAGTCCGGCGAACTGTCGCCCGAACCGTCCGACGACTGAGGACGCGGCGCTTCGCTTTCGACTCCCCGTCTCGGAGGCCACCGACGCCCGATTTCCGTGAACATAGACGTGATTACACTTCTATGACTGTAACGCCCGTTCGATCCGCCCGCGACCTATCGCTACGAGCCTCCGCTCCGCGCTTTTATCCGGCCGACGAGTGTAACTCGGACAATGACCCCCGACGGCCCGCGGTTCGAGTTCGAGTACAGTCCCGGGAAGATACTCTGCGGCGAGGGGTGCGTGGCGGATCTCGGCGACGAACTCGCCCGACGGAATCTCTCGCGCGCGATGGTCGTCTCCGGGTCCACCGTCGGTTCGACGCCGGGCGTGATGGACCCCGTCCGCGACGGACTCGGGGACTCGTTGGTCGAACTGTTCGACGAGACGACGCCCGAGAAGTACCTGCGGACCGCAGTCGAGGGCGCGCGCGTCGCACGCGAGAACGACGTGGACGCTCTCGTCGCCGTCGGCGGCGGCAGCAGTCTGGACACGGCGAAGACGATGAGCGCACTCCTCTTGCACGACGCGCCGCCGGAGGAGACGGCCGAGGCGGCCATCGAGGAGGGAGCCGTTTCCGTCGCACCGGACGGCCGGCCGACGCCCGTCGCGGCCGTTCCGACGACGCTCGCGGGCGCGGACCTCTCGGTCATCGCGGGCGTGAAACTCACGCTCGACCCCGGAGAAGCGCCCGACCACGAACTCCCGAACGGGTCGGTCAGCGACCCCCGTCTGATGCCCGCGGCGATCTTTTACGACCCCGACCTCTACCGCACGACGCCCGCATCTGTCCTCGCCCCGTCGGCGATGAACGGCTTCAACAAGGGTGTGGAGATGCTGTACTCGCCGTACGCCACGCCCGTCACCGACGGGACGGCCGTCCGCGGCCTCCGACTCCTGCAGTCCGGCCTCGGAACGATTCGGGAGGACCCGATGGACGACGAACGACTGTTCGAGACGCTCTCCGGCGTCGTGAACGTCCAGTACGGCATCTCGACGCCCGGGCGGTACAAGGCCTCCGTCATCCACGCCTTTGGACACGGGTTCTCGCACGACTACGACGCTCACCAGGGGACGGTCCACGGCATCGTGACGCCGCACGTCCTGCGGTACGTCTTCGACCGCGCGGACGGTCGCCGCGACCTGTTGGCGGAGGCGTTCGACGTTCGAACCGACGACAAGACGGACGCCGAGGTGGCCGACGCAGTCGTCGAGGCCGTGGTCGGCGTCCGCGACAGTCTCGAACTCCCGTCCCGCCTGCGGGAGATAGACGGCCTCGAACGCGACCACCTCCCGAGCGTCGCGGAGGAGATTCGCGCGGACGGACTCATGGACGCCGCCCCCGAGGGAGTGGACCCGACGGCCGAGGAGATTCTGGAGATTCTCGAACGGGCGTGGTGAACGCCCCCAGTAGGGCCCCTTCCTCTGGGGCGAGGCGCGAACCGCGACCGCGACGCGCCCGAACGATCGTTACAGCCCTGTTCGATATCTTCGAACGACTACGAGTACGCGATGTTCAGTTCGAGTTCGTTCGCCGCGCCGAGGAGGAGGTTCGGCAACTCCTCTTCGAACCACTCGCCTTTCAGCCGGTGGGAGGGGCCGGAGACGCTGAGCGCGCCGATCACCTCCTCGTCCACGGAGACGGGCACCCCGACGGCGTTGAGTCCCTCGATGTTCTCCTGGCGGTTGAAGCTGTAGCCGCGTTCCCGGATTTCGTCGAGTTCGTCGCACAGAACCTCCGAGTCGGTTATCGTCTGCTCCGTCATCGGTTCGAACTCCGTCCGTTCGACGACTTCGAACAAGCGTTCCTCGGACAGTCCGGCGAGGATGGCCTTCCCGGCCGCCGTCGAGTGGAGGGGGATTCGGCTCCCGATTCCGGGGTCGGTCATGACCGCGCGTTCGCCCACCGACCGGCAGAGGTACACCGCCTCGCCGTGCTCTTCGACGAGGAACTGGGCGCGTTCGGCCGTCTCGTCGGCGATCTCGGCCACCTTGTCGCGGGCGAGCTTGTACCCCGGCTGGCGGTCCCGTGCCCGTTGCCCGAGGTCGAAAAAGCGGAGGCCAACGTGGTACCCGTCGGACTGTCGGACGACGTACCCCAGCGTCTCCAGCGTTCGGAGGTGCCGGTGGACCGTGCTCTTGGCGTAGTCCAACTCCGCGGTCACCTCCGTGACGGTCATCCCGCCACCGACCTTCAGACACTCCACGATGTCGAACATCGTCCGGGCCGAACGGACGGTGTCTACCTCCCCCGCGTCGTCTGGTTCGCTCATGGCGGGAGGGAGGCCTGGACGCACTAAAGTTTGTTCGATAACTTCGAACGACTGGCGGCCGGCGGAGAGCCAAACGCTTAACTGGCGAGGTGGGGGAGTAACTACCATGCCACCGGAGTCGCCCGAGCGACGCTTGAGCGAGTTCGCCGCCGAAGTCGAGTACGCCGACCTCTCCGAGGAGGTGCGAGAGACGGTGATTCGGGCGTTCGTCGATACGGTCGGCGTCACCCTCGCCGGAACCGTCGAGGGCGCGGGGGAGACGACGACGCGTTCGCTCTGCGTCGAACCGACGGACGCCGACGCGGCGACGCTGTTGGGAATCGACGCCGCGGAGCAACCCGCCCAAACCGCCCTCCGCGTCGGGACGGCCAGTCACGCTCTCGACTACGACGACCTGTCGTGGGCGCTCGACGGCCACCCCAGCGTGACGCTCGTCCCGCCCCTGTTGGCGTTGGCCGCCGAGGCGGACGCCGACGGGCGGGACCTGATAACCGCCTACGCCGCCGGATTCGAGGTGGAGTGCGCCGTCGCGGGGCCGATAAGCCCCGCCCACTACGAGGCTGGATGGCACGCCACCTCGACGTTCGGGACGTTCGGGGCCGCGGCGGCGGCGGCCAACCTCCTCGGTTTGGACGCCGAGACGACGGAGCGAGCGCTGAACGTCGCCGCCTCGATGCCCTCCGGGGTGAAGCGGAACTTCGGGTCGATGACGAAACCGTTGCACGCAGGGCTCTGTTCTCGGTCCGGGGTCACCGCCGCCCGCCTCGCCCGCGACGGCCTCACCGCCTCCGCGACGGCGATAAGCGGCGAACGCGGCTTCTGGGACCTGTACGGACCCGGCGAAGAGGGGGCCTTCGAACTCGGCGACGAGTGGGCGCTCGAAACCGAGGGCATCCACGTCAAAGCCTACCCCTGCTGTTACTTCACACACACGAGCATCGCCGCCACCGAGTCGCTGGTCGAGGAGGAGGGCATCGACCCCGACGAAATCGAGCGTATCGAGGTTCGGGCCGCGGGCGGCGCGGGCGACGCCCTCACCTACCCCGACCCCGACTCGGGACTCGAAGCGAAGTTCTCGATGGAACACGCCGTCGCCTGCGCCGCCGTCCGCGACAGGGTTGACCTCGCTGCGTTCGAGTCGCCCGCGATAGAGGACTCCGCCATCGCGGACCTGCGCGAACGCGTCGCGTTCGAGGTGGACGAGGGACTCGACTACGACTCCCACGAGGCGACGGTCCGAATCGTCGCCGCCGACGGGACGTCCGAACGCCGACAGGAGAACCCGCCGGGGACGCACGACAACCCCCTCTCGGCCGGCGAACTCCGGGCGAAGTTCGGCGAGTGCGCGGAACGCGCGCTTCCCGCCGAAGAGGCCGACAGACTCTACGACGTCGTGGCCCACCTCGACACCGTCGAGGACGTCGCCGACGCGCTTGCCGGCGAATAACAATCCGTGGCTTTAAGCGGGAGGTCGTCTCATACCAAGCTGACCCGAATGGTACGCAGAGACACGGTTCAGTTGACCGAGCAGCAGCGACGCGTGCGCGACTCCATCCGCGACATCTGCGCCGACTTCGACGCAGCGTACTGGCGCGAGTGTGACGCCAACGCCGAGTATCCGTCGGAGTTCGCGGACGCGTTAGCCGAGGACGGCTGGCTCGGCGCGCTCATCCCCGAGGAGTACGGCGGCATGGGCCTCTCCACGGAGGAAGTCGTCGTGATGCTGGGCGAGGTGGCCGCGAGCGGTGCCGGATTCAGCGGCGCGCAGTCCGTCCACGGCGCGATATACAACTCCGTCCCCCTCGTGAAGTACGGCGACGAGGCGATGAAAGAGGACCTCCTGCCGGAAGTCGCCGCCGGCGAGACGTCGATTCAGGCGTTCGGACTCACCGAACCCGACGCGGGGTCGGACTCGACGTCCCTCGCCACGCGGGCGGAGAAGGAGGGCGACGAGTACGTCGTCAACGGCGAGAAGATATGGATATCCCGGGTGGACGTGAGCGACTACCTCGTGTTGATGGCCCGGACGACGCCCCGCGAGGACGTCGAGAAGCGAACGCGCGGCATCTCGATGTTCCTCGTGGACTTGGAGGAGGCGTTCGACGCCGGCAGCCTCCACCTCTCGCGGATAGACAAGACGGCCAGCGAAATCGTCCACTCCTACGAGATGACGTTCGAGGACTTACGACTCGACGAGTCGGCGCTCATCGGCGAGGAGAGCAACGGCTTCTACCAGATGCTCGACGGCCTCAACGAGGAACGCCTCGTCATCGCCGCCGAGTGCGTCGGACTGGGCGAACTCGCCGTCGAGAGGGGCGCGGAGTACGCCGGCGAACGCGAGGTGTTCGGCCGCCCCGTCGGGCAGAACCAGTCGATCCAACACCCCCTCGCGGAGGCGTACGCCCGGCTGCAGGCGACCAAGCAGATGGTGTACAGCGCCGCGGAAGCCGCCGAACGCGACGGCGACGCCAAGGCCGTCGGCGCGCGGGCGAACATGTCGAAGTTCCTCGCGGCCGACGCCGCCTTCGACGCCGCCGACGCGGCGGTCCAGACCCACGGCGGGTTCGGCATCGCCCGCGAGTACGACGTGGAGCGATACCTCCGCGAGGCGCGGCTCGCGCGGTTGGTGCCGATAACGCAGCAACTCGTCCTCAACTTCGTCGCCGAGAACGAGTTGGACCTCCCGCGTTCGTACTGACGACGAATCGGCCGACGACGGGGGCGAACGAACGGACCGACAACGAACGTACAAGCGACGAACCGACCGACGACGAACGCACCAGCGACGAACACACCCGCGACACACCACCATGACAGAAGAACACGACGCGAACGGAACCGACGAGGAACGCGAGCGACGACTGGTCGAAGGCTGGCAGGGCCGCTACTACGAGGACTTCGAGGTCGGCGACATCTACAAGCACCCGTACGGGCGGACGGTGACCGAGACGGACAACGTCTGGTTCACGAACCTGACGATGAACCTCAACCCGATGCACTTCAACGAGGCGTACGCCGCCGAGACGGAGTTCGGCGAACGCCTCGTGGACGGCACGTTCGTCATCGCCCTCACCGTGGGGATGAGCGTCATCGACGTCTCCGCGAACGCCACCGCCAACCTCGGCTACGACGACATCCGCCACCACGCGCCGGTGTACCACGGCGACACCATCTTCGCGGAGAGCGAGGTTATCCACAAGCGCGAGAGCGAGTCCCGCGACCACGTGGGCATGGTCACGACCGAACTCCGCGCGTACAATCAGGACGACGAACTCGTCCTCTCCTTGGAGCGGACGCCGATGGTGCTGAAACGCGAGTACGCCCAACCCTCGGCGGCGCAACCGACCGGGTGGCCCGAAGGAATCGGGACGCAACCGGAGGAGTTGGAGTAGTGAGCCTCGAGAGTCGTATCGAGGGCGACGTTCCGGTGACCGACGCGGAGACGGCGACCGACGCCGTCGGCGACGACGCGACGCTTCTGGTCAGCGGGTTCGGGAGCGTCGGCTACCCGAAGGCCGTCCCGAGGGCGTTGGCCGAGTCGGGGCGGGACCTCTCGCTCACGGTCGTAAGCGGCGGGAGCGTCGGCGAGGAGATAGACGTGGCGCTGGTCGAGTCCGACTCGATGGAGCGCCGCTTCCCGTTTCAGGCGCGGCCGGCGGTTCAGGAGGCGATAAACGAGGGCCGCGTCGCCTTCGGCGACCGGCACATCTCGTCGCTCGGCGACGAGGTGCAGTACGGCGGACTGGTCGACTCCGAGGACGCCGTCGCGGTCATCGAAGCCGTCGCCGTCGGGGAGGATTGGCTCGTCCCCTCCACGTCCATCGGCACGACGCCCGCCTACGTCGAAGCGGCCGACCGGTTGATCGTGGAGGTGAACGCGGCGCAACCGCGTTCCCTCGAAGCGTTCCACGACGTCTACCGGCCGGGGAAACCGCCGAACCGCGAGCCGATACCGATGACCGACCCCGGCGAGCGAATCGGCGGGTCCCGCGTCGAGTTCGACCCCGAGAAACTCGTCGCCGTGGTCGAAACCGACGGCCGCGACGCCCCCTACGAGTTCCGCGACCCGACCGAGGACGACCTGACCATCGCGGAGAACCTCGGGACGTTCTTGGAGGCCGAAGTCGAGCGCTCACCCCTGTTCGAGGAGTCCATCCGCCTGCAGTTCGGCGTCGGCAGCCTCGGAAACGCGCTGATGGGCGCACTCGGCGGCGCAGACTTCGGCGACAGGGACCTCGTGTACTTCGGCGAGGTGATACAGGACGGCCTCTTGGACCTGCTGGACGAGGGCGAACTGCGCTCGGCGAGTGCGACGTCGCTCGCACTCTCGACGGAGGGGCAGGACCGCCTCTTCGAGAACGCCGACCGCTACGCCGAAGATATCATCCTCCGCCCCGGCGACCTCTCGAACAGTCCGACGCTCATCGACCGCTTCGGCGTCGTCGCCGTCAACAGCGCCGTCGAGGTGGACGTGTACGGCCACGTCAACTCCACGAACGTCGGCGGGTCGCAAATCATAAGCGGCGTCGGCGGGAGCGGCGACTTCACGCGCAACGCGCCCCTCTCCGTCGTCGCCCTCCCCTCGACCGCCGCGGGGGGCGACATCTCCCGAATCGTCCCGATGGCCCCGCACGTGGACCACACGGAACACGACTTGGACGTGGTCGTCACGGAACAGGGCGTCGCCGACCTGCGGGGCACCTCCCCCCGCGAACGGGCGAGACTCCTCGTCGAGAACTGCGCACACCCCGACTTCCGCGGGGACCTGCGCGCCTATCTCGACCGCGCGGCCGAACGCGGCGGACACATCCCCCACGACCTGCACTCCGCCTTCTCGTGGGAGGAGTGAGGGACCGACCGCGGTCACCGACCCCTGACGCTACGTTTCTTCGCCGCGGTGGACCGATCCCCGACGCTCGTACTCCATGCGTTCGGCGACGGCGGCGGCGACGTCCGCGCCGAACTCGCGTTCGACGAGGTGGAGAGCGAGGTCCAACCCCGAGGTGACGCCGCCCACGGTCACCACGTCGCCGTCGTCTACGACTCGCGCCTCGACGACCGTCGCCCCCGACTCGCGCAAGTCGTCCACCGCGCCGCGGTGCGTCGTCGCCGGGCGACCGTCGGTGATGCCCGCCCGCGCCATCAGCATCCCGCCGGTACAGACGCCGGCGATAGCCGCTCCGTCGTCGTGCAGTCGGCGAATCGCCGCCGGGATGTCGCCCCTCTCGGCCTCCGCCCGCGCGCCCGTCTCCCCGCGGGCGTTCCACCTGCCGCCGGGGACGACCAACAGGTCGGGCGAGACGTCGTCGAGGCGGGCGTCCGAACCGAGTTCGAGGCCGTGACTCGCCGTCACGGTCGGCGCGCCGTCGAGCGTACAGAGCGTGACCGTCAGGTCCGCACCTTCGGCGGCGGCGTTCTCGAACACTTCGAACGGAGCGACCGCGTCGAGTTCGTCCACGCCGTCGAAGAGAACGATCGCGATGTCCATGGTACCGGTCCGCAGGCGACCGAAAAAACAGTTGCGCGTCGCGTCGCTACTTCCCTTCGGCTTCGCCCGCCTTCGGCACCGAATCGCCGGAGAAGCCGAACGCGCCCTTGAGCGCCGCGATCGGGCTCGGCCGACCGGTCGCCGCACCGGCAGTCGCGGCGTCGGTTACCCCTCGTCGGGGGACCACTCGCCGCCGACGCGGTCCGCGCCCATGAGTTGGTCGCCGTCGTGTTCGGTGAACGCGACTTTCAGGTTCGGACGCGGTACCGCCCACGACTCGCAGAGCCAATCGACGACGGCGACGGCGAACGCCCGCCGCCGTTCGAACGACCGGCCCCGCCGAACGTCGGCGTCCAACACGGCTATCGGTCCCTCGACGGCCCGACCGATGGACATCGCCGTCGACGGATGCTCCCGGACGGCGACGGCGACGTGGCCGGCCGTCGTCGCCATCTCCTCGGTGTAGATGTCGGTGAGCGTCTCCGTCGCCTCCCGTCGTTCCTCCGCGGTGAGGTCGGCCGTCGTATCGAGTGCGAGATACGGCATCGGGCGGACGGACGCGCCCGCCGGTGTTAGTTGTACTCCTGTTCCTCGCACTCGCGCCTCCGCGCTCAGTCCGCGGCGGCGGTGACGTTCTCCGGCGGTTCGGTGAGGATGACTCGGACGACGAACCCAGCGCCGACGAGTGCAAGCGCCGCGAGCATGAGCCAACTCCACCGGTAGCCGACGGCGTCCGAGAGGTAGCCGAACGCCGGCGGCGCGAAGAGCGCACCCGACGTGAGCGCCAACTGCCCGCCGCCCGTCGCGCCGCCCATCTCGTCCGCCGAGACGAGCGTCGCCATACAGGAGTAGTAGACCCCGGTGAACCCGAGGACGAAGAAGCCGAGGATGACGAACGCCGCCGTGGCGAGCGTCGTCCCCTCGACGAAGGCGACGCCGACGAACAGCGCCGCGCTGGCGAGCGACTGGACGAGCAGAATCGAGCCGATTCGGCGGCGAGGCTCGCCCGGGAGCGCGTCGCTCAACCACCCCGTGACGACCCGCCCGGCGCTTCCGGACACCTGTAGTGCCGCGAGGACGATACCGCCGAAGGCGACGGACGCGCCCACCGACTCGTCGATGTAGAGTATCGTGTATCCGGTGGTGGTGAACAGGCCCGCGCCGAGGCAGACGCCGGCGGCGGCGAGCGAGCGGTACGGTCGATTCCCGAGCAGTCGGCCGAAGTCGGGGTAGCTCGCCTCCTCGGCGCTGCCGGATCCGCGGTAGACGAACCAGAACGCCACCGCGACGGCCAACCCGCTCGCCGCCGCGGCGTAGAAGCCCACCTCCCAGTACAGCACGCCGGCGATGCCGGTGACGAGCAGCGCACTCGCCCCGCTTCCGGCGGTGACGCCGACCTGTTTCACTCCGACGGCGAGGTTCTGCCGTCCGGGCGGCGTGCTGTCGAAGATCGCCTTGTTCGTCCCTGGCATCGCCGTCCCGTAGAGCGACCCGAGCAGGAACGCGCTGACGAGCAACGCGGGGTACGACCACGCCTGCGCGACGAAAATCGATCCGAGGGAGAGTCCGAGCAAGCCGACGGTGAGCGTTCGGTGTTCGCCGAACCGGTCCGTGAGCGCTCCCAGGGGGAGCAGAAACACCGCGTACCCGAGGGTGAGCGACGTGACGACCAACCCGACGGCCGCCCCCGAGAGTCCGAACTGGTCGCGGAAGAACGGCGTCGCCGCGAACACCGCATAGTAGCAGATGCTCGCGGCCAACTGCCAGACGAAGATCAGCGATACGACTCGGTAGATACCCATTCTCGACGGGACTGTTCTCGGCCAGACCCTAAAACCGTCGGGTTCCGGAACGAGCGTCCGCCCCTCGTATCGACTCAGCCGCCTCGCTTGCCTGCCCGGGAAGATTCAGCGGACAGCTTCGCCCCTCCCGCACAAAAGCGTCCTCTCCCGGCGAAACCGGTGCGAGAAAGAGAGTGATAGCACATTTGCGAATATAATTTATCATACGACGACAGTCGGGTCGTTCGACGTGGGAATTGTACTATAATATCTACACTAGAAAATAAGAGCAGTAGTCGCCTTTCTTCACAGTAAGTTAGTTGTATACCCTTATATCTTGACTAGTTCTATCTCGGCAGAAAACGCAACTGTTTACTCATCCAATTAAATGTGTGTGCACTGTGCTGTCCGGCGCAAATTCTACTCGGTGAGAGACGCACAGAACTCGCCGACGCCGGAATATCCCCCGCCCTCTCCGCGCACTATCCGTCTCCGGGGTATTACACCTGTATTCCTGTAACACACGAATCTATTAGTCGGACTACGAAATTCCAGCGTGACTGGAATTCCTCCTCCGCTCGTCACCGAGCAATGGGCGTTCGGTGCCGGTTCCGGCGGAGTCGAACCAGCGACGGTCGGGAGGCCGTCGAGTTGCGAGACGACCGTTCCGCTACGAGGAGAAGTAGTGCACTACCGAAACACGCGAGACGGTCGAAAACGGGGGTCAGCCGCTTCCGAGAGCTTTTCGCGCGGTTGCGAAGTCCATGCAGCTCTGCCCGGAGTACGGTTTCGTCTTTTCGAGCCACTGAACCTCCATCACGGAGAGTCGGTAGTGGCACGTCGAGGGTTCGATGCGGTTCCAGTAGATGTACCGGACTTCGGGCACGGAACCGACCGCTTCCACCTCCTCGGCCCGGTCGTTCGTCTGCAGGTCTTCCATGGGGACCGGGCCCGGCGTTTCGACGGGCGAGAACACGAGTCCGAGGCTTCCCAACAGGACGATGTTCACGACGAGAACGGCCGCGATCGCGCCGCCGAGGTACCGTCGTCGACGGGCGTCGTCGAGACGCGCGGCGACGACACCGACGCCGATAGCGAGGAACCCCAAGCACGGAATCAGGTCCGTGTACCCGCCGACCTCGAAATCGACGAAGAGGATGAAGAATCCGAACCATGCCCCTCCGGCGAGAATCCACCACTCGTCCCGTCCGATAGGGTCGTTCCGGTCGGTCAGAACGTCCACCGCGACTCTGACGAGGCCGGCCGCGCCGAGAAGGACGAACGGTGAGGCCCACTTGAAGTGGATGACGCCGCCGGCGAGACGGTTCAGGAGCGGCGTCGATTCACCCACCGTCAGCGGGACGAGGACGGCCTGTACCAGCATCTCCGACGTCGAGTTCCAGAGGAGGTACACCGGTAACAGCATCGCGGCGGTGAACGCGACGCCGCCGGCGACGGTGCGAACGAGGTTCGTCCGGTCGCCGTCTCTGAGGGCCATGCCGACGACGAGACACGGGAAGATAATCGCCGCCTGCCAGTACCCGACGCTGGCCGCGGCGGCCGCACCGCTGAGCGCGGGATACCCGCGGGTGTAGGCGTAAATCGCCACTAATCCCGCGAACAGTACCATGTACTTCGCTTTGAAGCCGTAAGCCGGCCGAACCAAGAACCCCGGCAGGAGGAACATCGAGAATCCCGCGATGGACGCGGCGAACCGGTCGCGCGTGGAGTGCCAGACGAGGGCGGCGACGAGCCCCACGATGCTGCAGGCGACGACCATCATCAGCAGCACGCTCAGGAGGTGGAGGAGATACACGTCACCCCCCGCGAGGAGGGCGAGGATCCCGGTCGTCTCGAACGAGAGCGGGGGTTTCACCTCCCACGCGTCCGCGTACAGGCGGGCACCTCTCGTCAGGAACCAGCCGATGTGCTGGAATATCCCCGCGTCGGGCGTCATCGGCGGTCGAGCGCTTCCGAGCGTGATGTCGAACAAAAAGTATAGCTCTACGACTCCGGCAGTCAGAACCGGGAGAGCGAACCAATGGTCGAGAGGAGCGAAGGCGGGCAACCACTCCAAGCTCAGAGCGGCGTCCAAGTGTTTCCTGCTCACGACTCCCCGTACAGATTCGTTTGTATTAATAACGGAGACTATAACTCGTAAACGGGTCCCTGAGGTGAGGATAATGCGACATTAATCCGGTCAGCTGTGCGGATATTGGGTAAAACCGTCAGACGGAGACGCCGTGCGTCTGACGCAAAACTTCAGGAACCGCTTCGTCACCGTTCAGTGCGCTGGTACTTCGAGTTCTGCGAATCGGAGTTAGTCGATTCGTACGGACCCCTGTTCGGCAGTACCAGGTAGTCTCTCGGTATCGCGAGGCGTTCTTACTGCCTTTCTCCTCGTGATGAAGGACCCGTCCGTCGCGGATTACGTTCGCTAGTCGGACCAGAATCGCCATACTACCGGGCTTCGCACCACGGTTCGTTGCAATGAGCAAGGGACAACCAAGTCGGGTTGACGAAGCGACGTGTAACTCTACGACACGGCGACGACTCCTGAAAGGGACGCTCGGTGCGGCGGCAACGGTCGCTGCCGTTCCCGCCCTGGGTGGCGTTGCGGCGGCGCACTTCCCGGTCGAACTCGACATCGATGTTCAGCCCGGAAACGAGGAGAACTTCCTCGACGCGGCGGAACACGAGTCGGTGTCGGTCGCCGTACACCCTTCCGAGTTCCTCGGCAGCGACGGCGAACGCACGACGTTCAACCCCGCCGACGAATCCGTCCGCTATCGGTTCGGTTCGCGGTTTACCCTCCAGAAGGGAGAGGGTGCACGACCCCTCGACGAGGGAGAGATTACTCGAGTCGAAGGCGCGTCCGGCGAGAGTCATGAGATGCTCGTTCTACGCTTCCCGGTCGACGACACTGGATTCGACGGCGGGGAGGAGACGGGATGGCTCTACTGGGAA
This sequence comes from Halopelagius fulvigenes, assembly GCF_055398025.1. Lineage (NCBI taxonomy): Archaea > Methanobacteriati > Methanobacteriota > Halobacteria > Halobacteriales > Haloferacaceae > Halopelagius > Halopelagius fulvigenes. The sequence continues at coordinate 246,554 of NZ_AP043844.1, forward strand.
CGCGACGAAGACGGACATCACGGCTACGCCGGGTTCGACTCTGTTAGGGTCTACGGGACCGAGACCCTGAATTCAGACTTACTCGAGCTATTCAAACGAAAGCTCGGCGCGGAGGATAACTGAGGAGGCTACCAACAGATCATGCTGTCGAGCACTGACTCCGATACGGATTCAGCATGACCACTGCACGGCTAGTTCGGTCACGTTGCACTGACGAACTCTCGGAAGGAGACGCTACGTACGCATCGGGGTGTCGGTCTCACTACTGAGACCACCGCATCTGTATCGTACTATGGGATATACGTCGAGTGCAGGAGGAGGGAAGAACACTCTCGGCGAAGAGGCTCACGCCAGTCGACCCCGCAAAGTCGGTCCTGGCAGAACAGCCATGTACCTCTACCGCGAACGGGAACTAACTACCCACATGGACTCAACCGACTGGCTCATCGAGTCGATTGCGGAGGCGACCGGGACCGTCAGGACGCACCTCCACGACCACCGGAACAAGACCGGCGCGACGAACCCGACCGGCGACGAGCAGATCGACGCCGACGACTGGGTGGACGGCGTGTTCTACGACGCGTTGACCGGGACGGACGCGGTCGGCGCGTACGCCAGCGAGGAGCGTTCCGACGTCGTCGACGTCGGCGAGGGCTACGGGGTCAGCATCGACCCCCTCGACGGGTCGTCGAACCTGCTCTCGAACTCCGTCACCGGTACGATACTCGGCGTGTACGACGCACCACTTCCCGCCCGGGGCCGGGACCTCGTCGCGGCGGTACTGGTGCTCTACGGGTCGTACACCACGGCGACGGTCGCGACCGACGACGGCGTGACTCGGTACGTCCTCTCGGACGGCGAAGCCGTGGACAGCGAACCGGTTTCGCTTCCGGACGACCCGGACATCTACGGCTACGCAGGTAACCGGAGGGAGTTGTCGGACGAACTGCTCTCGACGCTCGACGAGTTGGGGAAGGCGTACAAACTCCGATACAGCGGTGCGATGGTCGCCGACGCCGCGCAACTCCTCACCCACGGGGGCGTACTCACGTACCCCAGTCGCGATTCCGCGCCCTCCGGTGACCTCAGACTGCAGTACGAGTCGAACCCGGTGGCGTACATCGTCGAACGCGCCGGCGGAGCGTCCTCCGACGGGTCGCAGTCGATACTCGACGTCTCGCCCACTGAACTCCACCAGTCGGTCCCGACGGTGCTTGGGTCGCCGGAACTGGTCGAACGCGTGGCGGCGATCGACAGCAGTTCGTAGAACCGTCTCTCCGTCGTCGGTCAGGCCGCGTGTCGAAGACCCGTATTTCTGTGAATCCCAGCGAGATTCTTCTAAACTGCGTCGGCCATCCTCCTCGACGTCTCTAACCCCCCATCTCGCCTGCAGTAAACGTTCGGTATCGGGGTACGGCATCGCCCCGCCCAAACCCACTTGGGCTTAATAAACTAAGCCCAAGTGAGATACTGAGATTCTGATTCTAGTGATACGGCCCCGCTACCCGTCGAATCTTTGCCTTCCTCCGTTTCAGAGCATGTCATGTATCTTATTTCGCTATATCAAATTTAAGGACGTAATGAATCCACTGCGAACGCGAAGCAGAACACCCCTACTCGAAGGTATCAGATGCCGTCACCGTCTAAGAGAGCAGTTCGACTATCGCGTTACGGTGCACGACGACGATCGTGGACGAAACGATGAGGAGCAGAAGGTCCAGAAGAACGGCGTTTTCAGAGACGAGTTTGATTGGAGAACGTAGTCTATCAGATAGACCTCAGCGGCGTCGTTCCCCATCGCAGGCATCACCAGCACTAGTATTGAAGCGACCATTCCCTCGATAGCTCCGAAAGAATCGAGGTTCTTTACTCGGGCGTTACACGGGACGCAATACGGGAGCGGTCCCTAAATCGATGAGAGCCTTCTTCGCTAGTATATTAGCCGCTACTCGGCGAGCGAACACGTTCATCGTTCTTCGACCGGATTTCCGAGCGCTTACGACAGAGAGAACGCTACTCGTGGTATTCGGCCAACTCCTCCGGGTTCCCCTTCGAGTCCCAGATCTGCATCAGAACGTCGGCGAACACTTCGGTCCGTTCGGGGACGCCCGACTCCGTCGGTTCCATCGACGCGTCGGCGACGCGTTCGGCGTACCCGCCGCCGAACGGCAGTCCGTCCATCGCCTCGCGGACCTCGAACGTGAACGTCCGGTCGTCGTCCGTCTCGACCCACGGGACCGACGCCGCGCGCTTATCGTACTCGATGGTGTAGGACTCGCCGCCGACGAGGTCGTACACGTCCGAGAGCGACCCGACGTCGAGACGCCGATCCTCGACGGCGAGGAACACCGATTCGTCCTCGATTCGAATGTGAGCCTGATTCGACATACTCGAAGATACGACCGACGGTACAAGAACGTTTGCCGGCGGCGTACGGGACCAGGGGGGCGAATTTCTCGCCCGTCGGCGACGGGACGGAACGCGGCCACCGTCGGGAGAGTGCGCCGTCTCCGAGCGGACTGCCTAGAGACCCAAGTATTATGTGGGTGCTACGCGTCGTTCCACCGAAGCATGCGAGAGAGCTACAAGCAAGTAAAAGACGCTATCAAAGGCGGAGTCATCCCGGCGACCGTCACTCCACTGACGCCCGACCTCGAAGTCGCGGAGGACGACCTGTACGGACACATCCGTAATCTCACCTCCACGGACGGCATCGTCGCCACCGTCGCGAACGCTCACTCCGGCGAATGCAAGATGTCTCCCCCGGAGGACAAGGAACGAGTCATCGAAATCCACCAGGAAGCCTCCGAGGATGCGATGGTGTTCTCGGGCATCCACGGCGAGAGTACCGCCATGGCCGTCGAAGAGGCGAAGCGAGCCGAAGCGGCCGGCGCGGACGCCCTCATGCCCGTCCCCATCGACGTCTACAGCCACGGCGACCCCAACATAATCGTTGAGTACTACAGCGACATCGCCGACGCCGTGGACATCCCCCTCATCGCCTTCCAGTTCGGCAACTTCGGCGACATCGCCCAACCGGTCAGCGCCTACGTCGAACTCTGTAAACTGGACGGCGTGGTCGCCCTCAAAAACGCCACCTTCGACGTCACCCGCTACGAGGAGACGGTTCGCGCGCTCGAACCCTACCGCGACGAGTTCACCCTCATGACCGGCGAGGACGTGTTCCTCTATCACTCCTACCTCCTCGGAGCCGAAACCGCCCTCATCTCCTACGCCAACCTTATTCCCGACATGCACGTCGAGAAACTCCGCGCCGTCCGCGAGGGCGAGATAGAGCGCGCGAGGGAACTCCGCTCGGAGATGCTCCCGCTCACGAACTTCCTGTTCGGCGAACCGGTTGGCCGCAACCGCAACCGCATCAAAGCCGCACTCCAGATGCAGGGCGTCTTCGAACACGACACCGTCCGTCCCCCCGCCCAGACCCTCGACCCGGAGGAACGCGACCACCTCCGCGAAATCCTCCAGGACATGGACCGCCTGTAAGCACCGATAGACGCGCCCGACAGTCCGCGTCTCCGCCTTTTCGGCCGCTCAACGCTCGAAGGAGTGCGAGCATCGCCCGAGCCTCGTGGCCTCACTCGCCGTCGAACGACGCTCAGATAGGCTTCGCGGTCCAGGCACGGAACGCCTCCCTTCACCGTCCCGTCGGTGGAAGTCAGCGAGTCACCCCACATCGTTCCCGAGGGGGGAACGGTAGCGTTACAGTCCTAATGATGTAATCCATTATCGGGTAACGGTGTTCTCCTCGGAAAAGTCAAGATACGTCGTATACGGAAAGAGGAGACTGGTTCCCTCTAGGGGAACAGTTTCGGGGTCAAAGTCCGGTTCGCCCTCGGGTATCGGGCCGGAATCGCCGCCGTCCGGCGGACGGAGGAACGCGTAACGATGTTCTCTGACGACAGGTCACGCGGGCGACCGTTCCCCGCACGGGAACGAATACGACGAAGAAAACATCCGCCGTCGCCTACCGAGCGGAGTCCCACGGAAGGGCGTAACTTGGGTCGTTCGCGAAGCGGTCGAGCTCCGCTGTCACGGAGATTCGGCTTCCGCTGGGGAGTTGAACCCGTACCGCGTTCGACTCGCCGGACTCGAGGGCGTCTCTCCCGTTCGCGTCGCCGCCCGCGTCTCCGACGCCCACGCGGTTGCCGTCGGTTTCGACCGACTCGAACCGGTGTTCGCCGTACGCGCCCGCCTGTACGACCAGTTCCTCGTTCGTCCCTCCGGCGTTGACGAGGGTGAGTTCGATTCCCTCCCGCGAGACGTCCTCTACGAGTGCGGCGACGCCCTCGGGGAGTCCCGGCCGTTCCCGGCGAGCGTCGAAGTGCCGAACCTGCGCCATGACGAGGCCGCCGTAGTAGACGGGCTGAGGCGCGCCCATCGTGAGTTGGAGCAACGCCTTGTGGAAGACGGGGTTCCGGTCGCGGAGGTAGTCCTCGTCTACCGTGGTCGGTTCGTTCCCCTCCGCCTCCATGAGGTCCAGTCGCTCTTGGACGTGTTCGCGGGTCGCTTCGAGAATCCGGTCGGGGTAATCCGGGAACTCGCCGTCGAGGTACGCAAGCCACGCGTACTCGTGGCCGTCGCCGTGCTTCGTGGAGGCCCGGGGGTCGACCCGCTTCCAGTCGCGCTTCCCCCAGTCGCGGAGCCGACGTACCCGCTCTCTGTCCTCGTCACTCATCGACATGTACCAGAGGTGGACGGCGTACGGGTCGTCCGTGTGCGGTTGGAACTCGTACCAGCCGTCGCGCCAGAGAACCTCCCCGTCGTCCTCCGTGAGGACGCCCGAGGCGTCGTAGTGGTAGTCACCCTCCCCGCCGTGCTTGTGCGGGATGTAGAGCGTGCTGTGGACGTCGTCCTCTCGCACCTCGATTCCGTTCTCCACGAGGACGTCGAGTTGCGACCGGGGGAACTCGAGGTACTCCCGGTCGCCCTCCAGCAGAACCGCGTTCTCCGCAGCGACGGTGGGGCCGATGCCGACGTAGTGCCATCCGCCCCACGACCACCCGTAGTAGCCGCCGTACCACGAACCGTCGGTGTACTCGCCTATCTCTCCGGACCGACCGACGTTGTCGGGAATTATCCCGCCGTTCTCCGCCGTTCGCTCCCGCCACGCCGCGAGGTAGTCGGTGACCCACTCGCGGTACCTGTCGTCGCCCGTGTGGAGGTACGCGTTCGTGAACAGGCTCGTGGCGTTGAGGTTGAGCGGGATGTCCCCCTTCGAGCACCGGTCGTTCAACACCTCGAACAGTCGCTCCTCGTTGTCCGGGTCCAGAAGGTCGGCGGCCTCGTCGAACTCCAAGTCCCGCCACGGAAGCCCGTGTCGCGCCCAGCGGTAGTCGGCGCCGTACGGGTGGTGCTCGTACGCGGAGAAATCGCAGTAGTCGGGGCCCATGCTCCCGTTCATCGGACCGCGAATCAGTCGCTTCTCGCCGTCGTAGTTGTTCGCGTCGGCGGTGGCGGAGTAGAGATTCGCGAATCGCTCGGCGCGGTCCACGACCGTCTCGTCGTCGGGGGCCGCGAGACCCATGTTGTACGTGTAGAGGTTCCCCTCCCCCATGTGGAACCAGTCCCGGCACTGCTCGAACTCGTCTACGACCATCGGGTGACCGAACGGCGTCTCCATGTTCGCCCCGCGTTCGAGTGCCGCCTCGTACACGCGTCGGGCGTGGTCGAGGACTCGTTCGTCGCCGCCCATCGCGTACAGCAACGGCCAGTTGTAGAACCCCTCGACCACGTCGTCGAAGCCGTCGACGCCGACGTGGTCCTCCGGCGGCCAGAACGGTTCGCCCTCCGGACCGGTGTAGTCCGCGACGAATCGGTCGGTGACGCTCGCCACCAGGTCGAACAACTCGCGTTGTCGGCGCGCCCAGGACGGCACGCTCGACGCATCGACGGTCGCTTCTAGTTCGAGCATGCTCTCATCGGTGCTGTCGGTCCGCTGTATCGGTCGGTATCGTTTGTCACGGTCAGTTCGGGTGCTCGTTGCGGTACGGTTCCTCGTCGCTCCGTTTAGGCGATGACACGTTCGATGTCGTCGTCGAGTTGCTGATAGAGTTCCTCCGCTCTCTGCTCGTCTTCGGCCGAGAGCGGTTCGATGGGGTCGCGAACTTCGCCGCCGTGGAGGCCGGCGAGTTCGAGGCCCTTCTTCACGGCGGAGACGCTTATCGCGCCCTCGATGGTGTTGTTCTGACCCGCTTCGTCGCGGAAGTTCTGGTACGGGAGACTGATGTTGCGAATTCGGCGCGCGCGCTCCCAGTCCTCCGCCGCGAGGGCGTCGTACAGTGCGAGTCCGACCTCCGGCCGGAAGTTACTGACGCCGGCGGAGAACCCCTCGATGCCCTCGTTCCAGAACGAGACGGCGAACGGTTCCGCGAGGCCGTCCACCCACACCACGTCGTCGGGGGAGGAACTGCTCGCTGCGCCGAGTTTCACCGCGTCCTCGATGGCGTATTTGACGCCGACCACGCCGTCGATGTCCGCGAGGTTGCGGAGGTAGCGGACGGAGGGGTCGAATCCCTTGACGTAGGGGACGAGGGGCGTGTCGGTGGCCTCGTCGAGCTTCTCGTAGTAGCGGATGAGCCCTCGTTCGTGGATGTAGGAGTGATCCGGCGGCATCACCATCATCGCGTCGACGCCGACGCGGTCGTACGCTCGGATGAGTTCCTGTGCGTCCGGCGTGCTCCCGCCGACGCCCGCGAGGACGCAGGCGTCGGACGGAAGCGCATTTACGGCCGTCTCCGTCACTTCTCTCCGTTCGGTCTGAGAGAGCGAGTGGTACTCGCTGATGTTCGCGGATGCGAGAAACGTCCGGATTCCGGAGTCGTAGAGCGAGTTCGCGTTCGCCTCTAACTTGGCGTGTTCGACGCGGAGTTCGTCGTCGAAAGGGGTGAGGAGTCCGGCAGCGACGCCACGCAGGTGCTGACGCACACCGCTCTTGGAAAGTGGCATATCCGATACAGCGAGTGCTCGAACATAAAATCTTTGGAGGGAGAGACGGAAACGAGCGGTCGGAGTCGCTCCGATTCGACGGCGATTCCGCCGTGACTGAGGCCGAGGCGACAACCGGAGGCGAGCGACTCGATGCGGCAAAACAGTTATTGGTCGGATTTCTGTATAGGTAACCGTTACAATGAAAAGCCAGACCGAATCTTCCGCCGTCGCGGTCGGACTCGTCGGCGTCGGGAGTCTCGGACGGAGACTCGGCCGACAGTTCGTCGAACTCCCCCGCTCGAACCTCGTCGCGCTTTCGGACGTCGATAGCGACGGACTCGCGGCCGCCGGGCGCGAACTCGACGTGTCGGAGTCCTCCCGGTACGAATCGTACGAGGAGATGCTCGATTCGGAGGCGTTGGACGCGGTGGCGATAGCGACCCCCAACGGACTCCACTACGAGCAGACCACGGCCGCACTCGACCGCGACCTGCACGTCCTCTGCGAGAAACCGCTGGCGACGAGCGTCGAGGACGGGTACGAGGTCATGCAGCGGGCCGAATCGAGCGATCGGACGGTGATGATCGGCTACCAGCGGCATCTGAATCCGGCGTACGAACTCGCCCGGAAGCGGTGGGCGTTGGGCGACAGGGAGCCGAGGTTCGTCACCGGGGAGATAACGCACGACTGGCGGTCGTACTACGAGGAGATGGACGACTGGCGGATGGACCCCCACCTGAGCGGCGGCGGCCACCTCCTGAACGTCGGGACGCACATCGTCGATGCGATCCTGTGGACGACCGGCCTCACCCCGACGCACGTCTACGCGTCCATTGATTTCCACGACGACGAGGAGGTGTTCGACCGCCAGTCTTCGACCACCGTCGAGTTCGAGGAGGGCGCGGTGGCGAACGTCTCCGACACCGGCGTCGTCGCCCGAACGCGCGAACACGTCCACGTCTGGGACGAGGAGGGGGCGGTCTACCTCGAAGGTCGAGAGTGGGACGACCGAACCGGCTTCGTCATCGACGCCGAGGGGACCGAAAAGAGCCCGTATCACGGTTACGACCGACGACTGAGCAAGGGAACCGCCTTCCTCGACGCGATAGAGACGGGCGAGGCCCCGCCGGCCACCGCCCGCGACGGACTCAAGGCGCTCATCGTCACGATGGCAGCCTACGAGTCCGGCCGCCGGAACGAACGCGTCGCGGTTGCGGACCTCTACCCGTTCGCCGCCGACGTCTTCCAGTAAGCGGTCGAGCGCTCTCTCTCGCTTCGCGCCGCCCGGTTCGTCGATACTGATTTATCGGCGGCTCGCAACGTTCGTCTACAACGATGGCCGATCAGCAGTTCGAGTTCGACTACGGCGAGTGGACGGACCACGTCTCCGAGAACACCACGCGGGTGTGCACGTACGGCGGAGAGACCGGGATAGCGTTCACCGCGTGGCAGAAGACGTTCCGCGACCAGTTGCGCGACGTCCTCGGCTTCCCGGTGATACGCGACAACGGGGTCGCGGACCTCGACCCGCGGCGACGCGGGACGTCGGAGGTGACGGGGACGGACGCGGACTACGAGCGACAGACGTGGAGCGTCGAGACGGAGCGCGGGTTCCGCGTCCCGTTTCACCTGCTCCTTCCGAGTTCGACCGACCCGCCGTACCCCGTCGTTCTCGCCCTCCACGGCCACGCCCAGAGCGGAAAGGACCTCGCCGCCGGCGTCGTCGAGAGCGACGCCGACCGGCGGCGCGTCTCGGAGGAGCGGCGGGACATCGCGCGGCAGGCGGTCGAACGCGGTTTCGCGGCGTTCGCCCCCGACATGCGCGCGTTCGGGGAACTCGCGACGCACGCGGGAGACGGGGAGGACGAGTCGGCGGACGAGTTACGGCCGTGCACCCGGTGGCAGAAGACCGCCCAACTCGTCGGCCGGTCGTTGGTCGGAGAACGGGTCTGGGACGCGCTTCGACTCGTCGAGTTCGTCGAACGCCGCCCTGAACTCGACGGCGACCGGGTGGCGGTCACCGGTCACTCCGGCGGCGGGATAGTGGCGCTGTTCGCGGCCGCACTCGACGAACGACTCGCCCCCGCCGCCCCCTGCGCGTCGGTCAGTTCGTTCGACCGCTCCATCGTTTCGATAGACCACTGCCTCTGTAACTACGTGCCGGGCGTCCGGCGACTCGGCGAAATCGGGGACGTCGCGGGCCTCATCGCGCCGCGACCGCTTCGCGTCGTCGGGGGCGACCGCGACCCCATCTTCCCGGAGGAGGGGACGAGACGCGCGTTCGACCGCATCCGCGAAATCTACCGAGGTGCGGAGGCGGAGGAAAGGTGCAGCCTGTACGTCGGCGAGGGCGGCCACCGGTTCTACGAAGCCGGCGTCTGGCCGTTCCTCGAACGGAACCTCTGAGCGCCTCGTCCCGGCGACCGTTCGGTCGGGAGTTCGACAGTCCCCCTTCCGACCGCGAACGTTTACTCGCATCTAGATATCTTCCCTCACCCGACCATTTTCAGTTACATTAATCGTTATGTATATGTAACGACGGGATGTATTTCGGCTGCATGTCGCAAGACAGCACGCAACACGGCGAACGGAGCGACAGCGTAGGACGGACAATCAGCCGGCGGGGTGCACTCGCGTTGACGGGCGGTCTCGTCGTGGGATCGGCGCTGACCGGCACCGCGGCCGCGGATTCGAGCGAGACGGTCGTAACGCCCGGCGAACCGCTCGGGACGGTCTCACCCAGCTCGCCGATAGACCCGGTAGACGGGTTCGCCGACACGGACTGGACCGCCGGGACCGACCTCTCTGTGGTGAAAGTGACGAACCTCGATGCGACCGGCGAGGGGTCGTTCAAACACGCGATGGAACGCGACGTCGAAGGGGACGGGCGCATCGTCGTCTTCGAGGTCGGCGGCGTGATCGACCTCTCGGAGGCGAGCGGCGAGCTCGACCCTGAGGCGAACAACATGTTCGTCGCGGGGCAGACCGCGCCGGGTCCGGGAATCACGCTGATAAAGGGGACGTTCGAGATCGACGGCGAGAACGTCGTCGTCCAGCACATCAGGTCGCGGGCCGGGACGCAGACCGCCCCGGGCGCGAGCGGCGAGGGAGACGCCGCGGACTCGATAACCATCGCCGACGAGTCGAAGAACGTCATCGTGGACCACTGCACCGCCACGTGGGGGACGGACGAGAACCTCTCCTGCGGCGACACCGCGTCGGACATCACCTTCAGCAACAACCTCATCGCCCACGGCCTCGCGGCGCCGAATCTCCACCCTGACGGCGACGAGCACTCGAACGGGAGCCTCGTCGGCCACGATACCGAGGGGATGGCCATCCTCGGGAACCTCTACGCCCACAACAACGACCGGAACCCGCGTCTGAAAGGCGGCACTCGGAGCATCGTCGCGAACAACGTCGTCTACAACTACGACACGGCCGTTCGACTGGGTGACGACGCCGAGTCCAACGCAGGCGAGGAGTTCCCGACGCAGGTCAGCCTCATCCGCAACGTCTACCGCCCGGGCGACAACACGCCCCTCGACGACCCCGTCGTCGGACTCAATCAGGAGGACGACGTCCTGAAGGCGCTCGTGTACCTCAAGGAGAACGTGACGCAGGGGCCCGTCGAGATGCTCTCGGAGAATCCGGACGAACGACTCGTCGTCGCCGACGAACCGCCCGTCCTGCCGTCGGGGTTCGACGCTCCGAAGGGGACGTTCGCCAACGTTCTGAACGCCGTCAGCGCTCGCCCCGCGCGACGCATCTCCTACGACGAGTCCATCGTTCAGCAGACGAAAGCCAAGGAGGGCGAAGTCATCGACCAGGAGGACGAAGTCGGCGGCTACCCGGACTTCGGTCCGGTGACCCGCCAACTGGACGTCCCGACGGACGGCTTCGGCGAGTGGTTGGCCGGCCACACGGAAGCGGTCGAGCGGTAACCCCGTCGCGCGTCGTACGAGACGCCCGGCGAATCGGACGAAGCCGACCGACGTGGCGTCGGTTACCGTAACCCCAACGCTATTTATCTCTACACTGTAACGGCGTGACACGACAATGCGAGAGATAGGTATCGTCATGAACGGCGTAACGGGACGGATGGGAACGAACCAACACCTCATTCGGTCGATATTGGCGCTCCGGGACGAAGGCGGGGTGGAGCTACCGAGCGGGGAGCGAGTGATTCCGGATCCGATGTTGGTCGGCCGGAACGAGCGCAAACTGCGGGAGTTGAGCGAGGAACACGGCGTCGAGCGCTGGACCGCCGACCCCGACCTCGAATCCTGCTTGGAGGGCGACGACGAGATTTACTTCGACTCGCAGGTCACGCCGCGACGACCGGAAGCGCTCCTGAAGGCCATCGAGGCCGGGAAGGACGTGTACTGCGAGAAGCCCCTCGGCACGGATTTAGACACCGCCCTCGAAGTCGCTCACGCCGCCGAGCGGAGCGGCGTCAAACACGGGATAGTGCAGGACAAGCTGTGGCTCCCCGGACTGCTGAAACTCCGACGACTGCTCGATCAGGGGTTCTTCGGCGAGGTGCTCTCCGTGGACATCGACTTCGGGTATTGGGTGTTCACCGGGCACGACCAACCCGCGCAGCGTCCGTCGTGGAACTACCGCGCGGAGGATGGCGGCGGGATCATCGACGACATGTTCTCCCACTGGAGCTACGTGCTGGAGAGCCTCTTCGGCCGAGTCGAGTCGGTCACCTGCCTCGGGAAGACGCACGTCCCCCGCCGCGTGGACGAACGGGGCAACGAGTACGAGGCGACGGCCGAGGACGCGGCCTACGCCATCCTCGAACTCGAAGACGACGTCGTCGCGCAGATAAACTCCTCGTGGACGGTGCGGGTCAACCGCGACGACCTGCTCGAAATCCAGGTCGACGGGACGGAGGGAAGCGCCGTCGCCGGGCTTCGAGAGTGCAAGACCCAGCATCACGCGAACACGCCGAAACCGGAATGGAACCCCGACACGCCGACCGAACACGACTTCACCGACGACTGGGAACGGGTGCCCGACAACCAGGAGTTCGAGAACGCGTTCAAGCGGCAGTGGGCGGAGTTCATCCGCCACGTCGTCGCCGACGAACCGTTCCCGTGGGACTTCCGAAGCGGAGCGAGGGGGGTCCAACTCACGGAGGCGAGCCACCGGTCGTGGGACGAGCACCGACGCGTCGAACTCGACGAACTGCCGGTCTGACCGCACCGCGGCCGGACGGCGCGTTCGGACGTCCGGCGGTCCGTGCCTCCTTTTTCCGACGCAACGTTTATGTCTGCACTCCGAAATCATCGACTGATGTCCGAGTCAGACACGTTCTCGTTCGACGTCCGCGAGTACGGCGCCGCGGGCGACGGTACCGAACTCGACACCGAGGCGATACAGGGCGCACTCGACGACTGCGCCGAAACCGGCGGGACGGTGCACGTCCCGCCCGGGACGTACCGCACGGCACCGCTCCGCGTCGGCGACGACACCACGCTCCACCTCGACGCGGGCGCGACGCTCCGGTTCGCGCGGGACTACTCGGCGTTTCCGACCGTCGAGAGCCGGTGGGAGGGGTGGAACCAGGTCGGCTTCCACCCCTGCCTGTTCGTCCGCGACGCCGAGAACGTCGCGGTCACCGGCCGCGGGACCATCGACGGACAGGGCGACTACTGGTGGGAGTTCTACGACGCGCCGGAGCCGGAGTACCCCGACGGACTCGCGGAGCGGTTAGCCGAGTTCGAGGCGCGAAACGAGAAGCGGGACGACGTGAGCAGCTTCACCCTCCGACCGCCGCTGTTTCAGATTTCGGAGTCGAAGAACGTCACCGTCTCGGGCGTCACGCTCCGGAACTCCCCCTTCTGGAACACCCACGTCGTCTACTCCGAGAACGTCACGCTCCACGATGTGAACGTCGAGAACCCCGAGAATGCGCCGAACGGTGACGGTATCGACATCGACTCCTCGCGCTTCGTCCGAATCAGCGACACGTACATCAACGCCGGCGACGACGCCATCTGCATCAAGTCGGGGAAGGACGAGGAGGGGAGAGCGGTCGGCCGGCCGGCGGCGCAGATAACCGTCACCAACTGCACGGTGGAGGCGGGTCACGGGGGCGTCGTCATCGGAAGCGAGATGTCGGGCGACGTGCGCGACGTGGCGGTCAGCAACTGCACCTTCACGGGCACCGACCGCGGCGTGCGCATCAAGACCCAACGCGGCCGCGGCGGCGTCGTGGAGGACCTGCACTTCGACAACATCGTCATGCGGCGCGTCGCGTGTCCGTTCGTCGTCAACGGCTACTACTTCACGGACATCGACAGCGACCCGGTCCCCGTAGACGACGGGACGCCGATGGTGAGGAACGTCCACTTCTCCGACGTCACGGCCCGCGAGGTGTCCTACGCCGGGTTCTTCGCGGGACTCCCCGAACGGTCGTTCGAGGGGATCTCCTTCTCGAACGTGCGGATCGACGCCACCCGACCGCTGGACGCCACGGATATCTCCCCCGCGATGGCCGAGAACTACGACGCGTCGCACACGTTCTTCTGCAAGTCGCTCGGCGACGTCTCGTTCCGGAACGTCGAGATACGGACGCCGGAGAGTCCCGCGATGGCCTTCGAGGAAGTCGAGTCGGTCGAACTCGACGGACTTCGGTTCCGCGGCGAGAATCGAGACTCCGTCGTGACGGTGAAAGACGTCGGGACGACCCGCGTCCACGGGTGTCGCGCCCCCGCCTCGGACGGCGCGTTCCTGCGTGCGAGCGGTCCGGAGACGCGCCTGATATCGCTCTCGGGGAACGACGCCGGCCTCGAAGAACGGGTCGAGACGGACGACACCGCAACTGACGTCGTCGTCGAATAAGCGCCGTCGTCCGAATCCGCGTTCCTCCGCGCACGGTCCGCGTCCGAAATCGACGCTCGTACCGACGCCGTCCGTACCGACGCCGTTCGTTCCCAAGGGGAGAACCCGTCCCGGGCGGTTTAGAGAGGCGGTCTCCGCCGAATCGACGCGTTCTTCCGCCGAACGCCACGGAATCGATGGACGGAGGGTGCGGTTCCGTGTTCGAACCGCTCTCGCCGATTCGGAGACGTACGTCGCGTTTCTCTCTGCCGAACACGGGTTTGTCAGAGCCTCAGGTGGAAGATATCTGGACTGTAGTTGCCGGTTGTCGGCCTCCCATAACACCGGTATGCGTTACCGACACCCGTGTTTCGGGACCTCCGTCTCGGCAGTTTCGACTGCTCCTCGCCCTCACAGCAGTATGCCTGTAACGTCTCGCCCGTCCGCGCCGCCTCGCGTGATGTTCGTTACCATATGTTATAGCATCGCTACCGGCACCGGAGCATCGGCCCCGTCTGTTCCCCTCTACCGAACAATCTCCACCTGAAAGGTATGGCCACCGTACTAAACGGGGCGTTGAGCCTCCCCGAGTGCGACTGCTCGAAACGAGACGGTCCGGGCGGTAAGACGACGAGACGATGATCACCGCCCGCGTCCGACGCGACGCACGCAGGGAGGCGCACGGCGGAAGTCCCCGGTGGAGCGAACGACTCCGCCTCGCGTCGGACGAAAGTCGCTCTCGGAGGCGGTAAGGCGGGTTTCGGCTCCACATCTCCCAATAGCATTAACAATAGTTAGATATTTATGGGACAACTCGCATTGTCATACCATGCCAGACTCTAGTGACTGGCGGAGCGATATGAGCAGTAGACGGAGCTTTCTGAAGATGGGGACAGTCGGCGGTGCGGCGCTGCTCGCCGGTTGTTCCAACCAGAACACGACTCCCGCGCCCGGCGGAGGCGGTGGCGGCGGCGGCGGCACGGCCGCCGGGAACGAGGCCGGGACCGGTCAGTCGTCGGGGAAGCGCTTCCGGGTGTTCGACCCGCTGACGAGCGGGGCGACGCCGACCGAACGGCACTTCAATCCGTGGAACCCCTCCCAGACGGGCTGTTGGCACCCGGGCGCTGCGGTCTTCGACCGCCTCGCCGTGTACAGTCCGACGAAGAACGAGGCCTACCCGCTCATGGCCGAGTCGTGGAAGATGAGCGACGAGACCACGCTGGAGGTCACGATAAGCGACAAGTGGACGTGGCACAACGGCGATCAGTTCGTCGCCCAGGACTGGGTGATGCAACAGCAGATCGAACTGGCCATCCAAGCCGCCGGCGAGGGGGAGTCGGACCCGCTCGTCAACTCCGTCGAGGCGGTGGACGACCAGCACATCCGGATCAAGCTGAACGACCCGCTGTCGGAGATATTCGCCGTCCAGAACACCATCGGCATCTACAACGGCAACCTCGCCCGCGGCGTGTTCACCAAACACGACGACGACCAGTGGAGCGAGTGGCACGACAAGCTGATGAACGGGTCGGAGGACGAGAAGTCGACCGTCATCGAGGAGATAACGACGACGAAGTACCCGAAGATCACCGACAATCCCATCGGACACGGACCGTTCCAGATCTCCGAGGTCGGCGACGACATCGTCGTGATGACGAAGTACGAGGACCACCCGCACTCGGACAACATCAACTTCGAGGAGTTCTCCCTCAACCTGTTCTCCACCAACAAGCCCACCCAGCCGTACTCGACGGGGCAGGTTGACGCCGCCCACAAGGGCTTCCCGGTTCAGGACGACCTGAAGAAGCAACTGCCGAAGGGTCACAAACTGTTCCGCGAGGGCCGTTCGAGCAACAAGCTCTTCGCGTTCAACTGCGGGCACAACGTCGAGGGCTACGACACGCCGTTCAAGAGCCCCAACGTCCGGAAGGCCGTCGCTCACGTCTTCAACCGCCAGCAGGTCAAATCGCTGCTTCAAGGCGTCAACCGGATGTTCGAGTGGGCCCCCTGCCGCGTCCCCGGCAAGGTGCTCAAAGCGGGCAACCACGAGTCCACCGAGTGGGTCAAGGACTTCACGCTGTACGGCCAGAACAACACCGAACGCGCCACGGAGCTCCTCGAACAGGAGGGGTACTCGAAGGAGAACGGAACGTGGATGACGCCCGACGGCAAGAAGTTCACCCTCAACATCATGAACGGCGCGGACCGCCCCGATATCTCGGTGCTAAAGCGGAACCTCACCGAGTTCGGCATCGAGGTGAGACAACAGCAGGTCGACGACGCGACGTTCGACGAACGGCGGATGAACGGCGAGTACGACATCATGCCCGACGGATCCTCCGCGAACGGCGTCACGGCGCTCTGGTCGATCGGCCTCATCGCGGACTGGGTCCAGTCGATAACCCACTACAAGCCCGAACGGGAGGTCCCGATGCCGGTCGGCGACCCCGAGGGCGGTAGCGGGACGAAGACCATCAACGTCGAAGAGCACATCAAAAAGTGGCAGCAGACGGGCGACTCCAAGTACCACAAGGAGCTGATGTGGTGGTGGAACCAGACGCTCCCCGAAGCGGAGATGATGTACCAACCGGACGCCGGCGCGTACAACTCCGCGAACTGGGAGATGGACGTCAGGGACGGCATCCTGAACGGCGTCGACGACGCGCTCTACATCGCGCCGAAGATGAAAGACGGGTCGCTCCGCTACGTGGGCGACTGAGCGGTCAGCCTCTGTCGTCCGCCGTCCGGCCCGTTCGGCGTCGCGTCGAACGCCCCGAAACGTGCTGAACGTTTATTACGTTCGGACCGTTCCTTGGCGTATGGGGATACTACAATCCGCCTCCCGGACGGTGCTCGGCATCGACGTGCTCTTCTTGCTCCTGTTGGGGTTCTCGTTCCTCTACCTCGACCCCGGTTCTCGGTCGTACGTCATGGCTCAGCTCACCCTCATCCCGATAGTCCTCACCTTCCTCGCGAGCGTCGTGCTGATATACACCGAGTGGGACCCCTTCGAGTGACGGGTTCTCCCCGACGGGCGGGCTCGACGGCGCTCTCCGGACGCTCGGCGATAGCGACGATGCGAACGAGAGGACTCCCCGGACTCCGCGGTTCCGTCCGCCCGTTCGCGCCGCCGACTCGCCTCTAGTTAGGTATTCGACCGGTCGTACCCGAACGATGGGTAACATTAATTAGGATGGTAAATCAACCCTATGCGTAAGCATACCATGGCCTCAATGGACTGGCGTGTACGGCGGTTGGGACAAACTGTCTTTACAGTGTGGGCTGTCACGACCCTCTCGTTCGTCCTGGTGCGACTGATGCCCGGGAACCCGATGGGAGCGATGGTCAGACAGCTAGAACAACAAGGGGTAGACCCGGTTCGCGCCCGACAGCTCGTCGAGCTTCGGTTGGGCGTCGATCCGACGGAACCGATTCCAGTCGCATACGTCGATTACGTGATGGACATACTCTCGGGGAACTTGGGTCAATCGACGTACTACGCGCAACCGGTGGCCGAGATTCTCGCGCAGGCCATGCCGTGGACGCTGTTCGTTCTCAGCTGGTCGCTCTTCATCAGCTTCTTCATCGGGATCGTCGTCGGGGCCCTGATGGCGTACTGGGAGGGCGGAAAGCTGGACGTCGGCCTCACCTCGTGGGCCATCCTGATGGGGTCTATCCCGTACTACGTGCTGGCGTTCCTCCTCCTGATATTCCTCGCGTACCGGCTGAACTGGTTCCCGACGAGCGGTCGCGCGCCGACTGGCGTCCCGGCCGGGTTCAACTGGCCGTTCATCAAGGGAATCGTCGAGCACGCCACGCTTCCCGTCGTCTCGATGCTCGTCGCGTCGGGCGTCGCGTCGCTCGGTATGCGCGGGAACAGCATCCGCGTCCTCGGTTCGGACTACCTCCGCGTCGCCCGCCTCCGAGGGCTCTCCGACGTGACGATTTCGACGCAGTACGTCGCGCGAAACGCCGTCCTGCCGATGTACACGTCGTTCCTCATCAGCATCGGCGAAATGTTCGGCGGGTCGGTCGTGCTGGAGCAGGTGTTCCAGTACCGCGGACTCGGCTACTACCTGCTGTCGGCGATGTACCAGCGGGACTACCCGCTGATGATGGGGGGGTTCGTCCTCATCACCGTCGCCGTCGTGACCGCACTGTTCATCGCCGACATGACGTACGGGCTCGTGGACCCGCGCGCGGGAGGACAGAACAGTGAATCGTACTGAGCGTTCGGGCGGCCGCCCGCGGAACCCGTCGGCGGGACGCGTGAACCGTCTGCCCGAGAAGAAGGGGATACAACGATGACCGATCACACTATCGACGACATCTGGAACGAAGACGAACAGTCGAGCGAATCCGACGGCGCGGCGCGAACCGACGGCGGCAACGTCAACTCGCCGTTCGACGTCGTCTCGCAGTACGACGAGACGCGCCGCGAGCGCTACGAGAAACTGTACGACGCGTACGTGTACGCGCCCCTCTCCATCGTCTGGCGCGATTGGCGGGCCCGCATCGGGTTCACCATCGTCCTCATCTACGTGCTGATGGGTACCGTCGGGACGGCGGTGGTGGAACCGGTCGTCGTCGCCGAAGGGCCGGCCCTCGCGCAACCGTTCGAGAACTGGGCGTATCCGCTGGGGACGGACGACATGGGCCGCGACCTGTTCGCCCAGACCGTCCACGCGACCCAAGAGATGCTGAAGATGATCGCGTCCGGCGCCATCTTCACCGTGGTCGTCGGGACGACGGTCGGCGCTCTCGCCGGGTACAAGGGCGGCACGACCGACACGGTGCTGAGCTCCATCACCGACGTGTTCATCAACATCCCCGGCTTCCCGCTGGTGATGGTGCTGGCGTTGCTTCTGCCCATCAGCGGCAACCCGTACATCATCGGGATTCTGCTCTGCGTCGCGTCGTGGGGCGGGCTGGCGAGGGCGATTCGGTCGCAGGTGCTGACGCTCCGGCAGGAGTCGTTCGTTGAGGCCGCGCGCGCCATCGGCGTCCCGACGCCGAAGATAGTGTTCAAGGAGATCGTGCCGCACCTGATGCCGTTCGTCGTCATCAACCTGACCAACGCCGCTCGGCGGGTCATCTTCGAGGCGGCCGCGCTGTACTACCTCGGCGTCCTCCCGTTCAGGAACCTCAACTGGGGGGTGACGCTCAACCTGGCGTACAGGGGGGGAGCGCACTACCGGCCGCAGGCCCTGCACTGGTTCGTCGTGCCGATGGTCGCCATCGTGTTCATCTCGGTCGGGCTGATACTGCTCGGCCAGTCGCTCGACCGGGTGTTCAACCCCCGCGTCCGGGCGCGCCACGAGAGCGTCTCCGGCGCGGCGGACGAAGACGAAGAGGACGACGGAAAGAGGCCCAACTTAGCGAACATGGGCGGAGGAGGAATCTAATCCATGACGGTTTCACAGACGGAGTACGACCGCGATACGCTGCACCGAGAGACGATCATCGAGATAGAGGACGCGTCCGTCTCGTTCGACATGGAACGGGGCGACTCGCGCGTGCTCGACAGCGTCGATTTGGACGTCCGGCGCAACGAGGTCCTCGGCGTCGTCGGCGAGTCGGGGTCCGGGAAGTCGATGCTCGCGTCCGCCCTGTTGGACGCCATCGTCGACCCCGGCGTCCTCACGGGCGACGTCACCTACTACCCGAACGACGGCGCGCCGGTGGACGTTCTGGACCTCGACAAACAGGGGCTCAAGGAGTTCCGCTGGGAGGAGGTGTCGATGGTGTTCCAGGGCGCGATGAGCTCGTTCAACCCCGTCCGGAAGATACGAACCCACTTCGTCGAGACGCTGACCGCGCACGACTACAACGTCGAAGAGGGGGTGGAGCGCGCACATCGGTTGCTCAGCGACCTGTACCTCGACCCCGAACGGGTGCTCGACTCCTACCCGCACGAACTGTCCGGCGGGATGAAACAGCGAGCGCTCATCGCCCTGTCGCTCATCCTCGAACCCGAGGTGCTGGTGATGGACGAGCCGACGGCGGCGCTGGACCTCCTGATGCAGCGCTCTATCATCTCGCTCCTGCAGCAGATCCAGACGGAGTACGACCTGACCATCGTGTTCATCACGCACGACCTGCCGCTCATCGCGGACCTGACGGACCGCATAGCGGTCCTGTACGCGTTCGAAATCGCCGAGTTGGGACCGACCGAGGAGATTCTGGAGTTCCCGGCGCACCCGTACACGCGGCTGTTGCTGAAATCGACGCCGAACTTGGAGTCGTCCATCGACGAGATGCGGCCGGTCGAGGGGAGCGCTCCCGACCCGGTGAACGTCCCGGCCGGGTGCTCCTTCCACCCGCGCTGTCCGCTCTCCGACGGGACCTGCGAGACGACCGACCCCGGCCCGTACCCGGTGGACGACGACCACCACGTCCACTGCCACCACTGGGAGGAGTCGGCGGACGCGATTCCGATGACCGAACAGACCGACGAGGGGTTCGCCGAGAGTTCGGTCGCGCCGCTGACGAAGGCGACGCGGGCCGCGGGAGCGGAACCGCTGGTGTCGCTGGACGATGTGGAGGTCCACTTCGAGAAGGAGAAGGGCTTCTTCGACATCTTCTCGGACCCCGAAACCGTCAAAGCGGTTGACGGCATCTCGCTCGACATCTACGAGAAGGACGCCGTCGTCCTCGTCGGCGAGTCGGGGTGCGGGAAGACGACGCTCGGGAAGACGGCCGTCGGACTCCAGCGACCGACCGGCGGGAGCATCAAGTACCGCGGCGCGGACATCTGGGACGTCCACGACGGAAACGGGAATCATGACGTGTCGTGGGGCGAGATACGCCGGTCGCTCCAGATAGTCCACCAGGACCCCGGTAGCTCGCTCAACCCGCACCGGCGCGTCAAGACGAGCCTCGAAGAACCGCTCAAGCGGTGGCACGACGACCTGGACGGAAACGACCGGAAGCAGCGCATCCTCGGCCTCCTCGACCACGTGGGCATGTCGCCGCCGGAGGACTACTTCGAGCGCTACCCGCACCAACTGAGCGGGGGCGAACAGCAACGCGTCGCCATCATCCGCGCGATGCTGATGAACCCCGACCTCATCCTCGCCGACGAACCGGTGAGCGCGCTCGACGTGTCGCTCCGCGTCGAGATGATGGACCTGATGATACAGCTGCAGGAGATGTTCGACACGTCGTACCTGTTCATCAGTCACGACCTGGCGAACGCGCGGTACATCGCCGAGAAGACCGGCGGTCGCATCGGCGTCGTCTACCTCGGCGAGCTCGTCGAAATCGGCCCGCCCGAGCAGATAATCCACGACCCCCAGCACCCGTACACGAAGGCGCTCCGCTGGGCGACGCCCGAACTCCACCACGACGGGTCGGCCGACGAGGTGGACGACTCGCCCATCCGCGAAATCGACATCCCCGACCCGACGAACCCCCCGAGCGGGTGCCGCTACCACACGCGCTGTCCCGAGGCGCGGGAGGTCTGTCGGTCCGAGCGACCCGGCTCCTACGAGGCGTCGGACGAGGAGAGTCACCGCGCGGCCTGCTTCCGCGCCCTCGACAACCACGAGTACTGGCACAGCGAACCCATCACGGACGAGATGGACAGCCAGAGCGACTAGTCGCGGCGTCTCTCGGCGGATAACTCGCCGCCGTCCTCTCCTCGCGGACGCGTAATTCCGATATCGGCGGGGTCGGCGCCTCAGTCCGCGTCGTCGCCCGTCGCCGACTCCTCGTACGCCTCCCACGAGAACCCCTTGCCGACGGCCGCGACGCCGCCGTCTACGGGGACGTTCGCCCCGGTGACGAACGACGCTTCCTCGGACGCGAGAAAGCAGATGACGTCGGCGACTTCCCGCGGTTCGGCCGCACGCTTGAGTACGCCGGGACCGTCCGGGTGCGGCGTCGTTCGCTCCTCGAAGAAGCGCCGCGCCTCGTCCTCGTCGTCGGGGAGGTGATACTCCGTGATGACCCAGCCGGGGGAGACGGCGTTGACCCTGATACCGTCGGCGGCGTGGTCGCACGCCATGTCCTTCGTCATCGAGACCACCGCCCCCTTCGTCGCGTCGTACTGCGACCAGTTCGGACGCGCGACGGCGGCGCCGTTCGAGGCAATGTTGACGACGGCCCCGCCGTCGCGCATGAGGGGGATGACGTGCTTCGAGCAGAACGCGACGCCCTTCAGGTTCACCGAGACGATTCGGTCCCAACTCTCCTCGTCGGCCTCCGTCACCGGGCGCGGTTCGACGCGGACGGCGGCGTTGTTCACGAGGACGTCCGCGCCGCCGAACTCCGCGTCGACGGTTTCGGCCATCCGCCTCACCTGCGCCTCCTCGCCGACGTCCGCGGCGACGGCGACGGCGCGCCGTCCCGTCTCGGTTTCGACGTCCTCCGCCGTCGCCTCCGCGGCCTCCGCGTCGCGGTCAACCGCGACGACCGATGCGCCGGCCTCCGCGAGTCGCAGACACGTCGCCGCGCCGATTCCGTTCCCGCCGCCGGTGACGACGGCTACCCGCCCTGAGAGTCGTTCGGACATGGGCGTGACGACGTTCGCGTCCCACATAGTACTTCGCCGGCGCGGCCGACTCCCCGTCGCGTCCGTTGCGTCCGTCGCGTCCGCCGTTTCCGCGGCGCGGCGCGCCGACCGGGTGAAGATTTATTCGCGTCCGGGTCGCACGGTAGCGTGGAATGGAGACCTTCGAATCCGACGACGGGCACGTACTCGTCCGTCTCGACCGCGGCGACATGGCACTCGAATCGCTCACCGACGCCTGCGAGGACCACGACGTCGATACCGGCGTCGTCGTCTCCGGCATCGGGACGTTCAGCAACCTGAACATCCACTACGTCGACCGGACCGACCTTCCGGAGGACCAAGCCGACCGGAACGCCGACCTGCGACTCGACGGGTCGTGGGAGGTGACGAACGTCGGCGGCATCGTCGCCGACGGCGAACCGCACCTCCACGTGACCGCGTTTAACGGCGAACGGACGGTCGGCGGTCACCTCGAAGAGGGGTGCGAGGTGAACGTCCTCGGCGAGTTCACCGTCAGAAAGCTGGACGACCTCTCGTTACACCGCGAACCGGGAGAACACGACATCTCGCAGCTTCAGCGCCGGTAGTCGGGTACCGAGACTTCCCGGGGCGATGGGGGAGTCCCCCGGACGCGACGGAGGCGGCGCGTCACCGTCGCTGCCACCAGATGATCCCGTACGTGGTGACGCCGAAGAGGAAGAGCGCGGCCCCCCAGACGGCCAGCATCGCCGCCCAGATTCCGGTGTTGATGGCGTACCCCCCGAGGATGAAGAGGAGCCCTACCACCGCGATGGTGAGCGTCACCGAGTTTCGAATCGTCCCGACTACGCCGTGCCGTCGGCGACCCCATCCGTTGGACTCGCCGGAGTCACTAACTGAGCTCATTGTTAGTGTGGTACGGAGTGACGGCATATATTGGTTGGGGTTCGGTCGCCCCCGAACCGCGGGTCCGTCGCCGTCGTCACCAAAACATTGGTATGGTTCGCACGGACAGAGATAGACGCGCATGTCCGCAGAGTACAATATCTACATCGACGGAGACTGGATAGCGTCGGAGTCCGGCGAGACGTTCGAGGTGCGGAACCCGGCCGACACGACCGAAGTGGTCGGGACGTACCAATCGGCGGCGAGCGAAGACGCCGAGGCCGCAATCGAAGCGGCGGTCGAAGCGCAGGACGAGTGGGCATCGACGCCCGCACCGGAGCGAGGGGCGGTGCTGAGCGAGACGTCCGCGGTTCTCGAATCCCGGACGGACGAACTGACGGAACTGCTCACGGCCGAGGAGGGGAAGACGCACGCCGAGGCCGGCGGCGAAGTACAGCGCGCGATCGACATCTTCCGGTACTACGGGGAGAAGGCGCGCGACCTCGGCGGCACGGTCAAATCCGCCAGCGCCGAGAACAAACAACTGTACACCAAGCCGGAACCGCTCGGAACCGTCTCGCTCATCACGCCGTGGAACTACCCCATCGCCATTCCCGCGTGGAAGCTCGCGCCCGCACTCGCCACGGGTAACACCGTCGCGTTCAAGCCCGCGTCGGCCGCGCCGGGCGTCTCCCGCGCGCTCTTCGAAGCGCTCGAGGAGGCGGGCCTCCCGGCCGGCGTCGCCAACTACGTCACCGGGCCGGGCAGCGAAGTCGGGTCGGTGCTGGCCGGACACGAGGACGTCGACGCGGTGTCGTTCACCGGCAGCACGGCCGTCGGGACGACCGTCGCCCGACAGGCGGCGGACGGCCTCAAGCGCGTCCAGTGCGAGATGGGCGGGAAGAACCCCACCGTCGTGATGCCGAGCGGCGACTTCGAGACGGCGGTCGACATCGTCGGGACCGGAGCGTTCGGCGTCACCGGCCAGGCCTGCACCGCCTGTTCCCGCGCCATCGTCCACGAGGACATCTACGAGGAGTTCGTTGACGCTGTCGTCGACTACGCCGAGTCGCTCGACGTCGGCGACGGCAGCGCCGGTGCCGACATGGGCCCGCACGTCACGGAGAGCGAACTCGACGGGACGCTAGAGTACATCGACGTGGCCGTCGCCGACGGCGCGACGCTGGAGACCGGCGGCGAACGCCTCACCGGCGACGGGTACGACGACGGCTACTTCGTCGAACCGACGGTGTTCTCGGACGTGACCTCCGAGATGCGCATCGCGCAGGAGGAGGTGTTCGGACCGGTGCTCGCGGTGATTCCGGTCTCCGGTTACGAGGAGGGCGTCGAAGTCGCGAACGACGTGGACTACGGCCTCTCGGCGAGCATCGTCACGCAGGACATGACCGAGGCGAAGCGCTTCGTCGAGGACGTCGAGGCGGGCGTCGCCAAGGTCAACGAGAAGACGACCGGTCTCGAACTGCACGTCCCCTTCGGCGGGTACAAGCAGTCGTCCACGAACACGTACCGAGAGCAGGGCGACGCCGGACTCGACTTCTTCACCTCGACGAAGACGGTCTACGAGAACTACTGACGCCTCGTCCGCCCGCGTAGTCTCGACGGCGCGCCTCCCGCGTCGCCTCCAGTTTACCCGGCGTCTTGCGTTTCGGCCTCACTCCATCAGCGTCGTCACCAACCCGTCGAAGTTGAGGATGACGCGTTGGGTGACGTCGCCGAACAGCGCTTTCCCGGTCGGGGAGCGCTTCCGCCCGACGATGAACACGTGGTCGCAGTCCGTCTCGCTCGCCGTTTCGAGTATCGTCTCCCCGAGTTCGTCCTCCTCGATCACCGCGGCGCTGATTTCGTACTCGACGGCCCCCTCGCCGCCGGTCTCGGCGACGAAGTCGCGACCGAACTTCCGCGCGGCGTCCAGCGCGCTCGGTTGGCTGTACTTCTCTCCCTCCATGCGCTCTATCGATTCGACCGCGTCGAGGTTCTCTTCGACCTCCTCCGGCGTGAGATAGGAGAGCAAGACCAACTCTCCGCCGTTCGCCCTCGCCCACTCGGCCGCCTCTCTCAGGAGCGTTCCGTGTGCACTACTATCGTCTACGACCACGAGTCCGCGTTGCATACTCACAGTCACCGCGGCGAGACAGTTAAAGATAGTCCCCCGGTCGCCCTACGCGTCGGTTCGGTAGCGTTCGAGGGCGTCGCGGTCTATCTCGATGCCGAGGCCCGGCCCCTGCGGGACGTCGAGGACGCCGCCGGAGGGGTCGAACGGGGTTTCGAGCAGGTCGCTCCGCAGGGGGTTGTCGCTGCGGTCGAACTCGACCATCATCGGTTCCGGGACGTTTCGCGTGTGGGGGTACGTCGAGACGCTGGCCGCGAACTGGACGGCGGCGGCCATCCCGACCGCGCTGTTCCAGATGTGGGGACGGACGGCGACGTTCTCCGTCGTCGCCATGTCCGCTATCCGCCGCGCCTCGGAGAGTCCGCCGCAGCGCCCCAGATTCGGCTGCACGATGTCCACGGTCCGGTCGTCGACGAGGCGTTTGAACTCGAAGCGCCCGTAGTGTGCCTCCCCCGCGGCGATCGGCGTGTCGATTCGGCGCTTCACGTCCCGGTACCCCGTCTCGTTCTCCGGCGGGACGGGCTCCTCGATCCACGTGATGTCGTACTCCGCTATCGCCTTCGCCGTCTTCACGGCCTGCTCGGGCCGGTAGTTCCCGTTGATATCGACCATGAGCGCGGCGTCGTCGCCGAGTATCTCGCGCGCCGTTCGGACCCGTTCGACGTCGCTCTCGACGCCCGCACCGATTTTTATCTTCGCGGCCTCGAACCCCTCGTCGACCGCTCGCTCTATCGGTTCCGCGATGGGGCGGTCCCGCTCCGTGAAGTACATCGTGGACGCGTACGGCGTCAGGGTGCGGCGCGTCTCGCCGCCGAGGAGTCGGTGGACGGGTCGGCCGACCGTCTTCCCGATGACGTCCCAACACGCCACGTCCACCGCGCTCAGGACGCTCTGGACGAACACGTCGCCGCCGAAGTGGTACGGGTCCGTGTACGAGCGTTCGGCCAGCGACTCCACCTCGAAGGGGTCCATCCCGACGACGTCCTCGCGGAACAGTTCGTCGAACGTCGCCTCGACGATGCGACCGGGCGCGAACGCCTCGCCCCACCCGACCGTCCCGTCGTCGGTTTCGATGCGGAGGAGCGTCGTCTCGCGCGTCCGTCCGAACCCCCGCGCGTCGCCCATCCCCTCGCCCTCGGGGAGCGTCGAGGAGACGGGTATCGTCTCTGCGTCGGTCACTTCCATGTCCTCTCACTCAGAGTGAGGCGAGTTATAACTTGGGTCGAGAGCGGAGACCGTTCGCGGCGGCGACCCGGCGTCGGCTCCGAATCGGTTCGCGGTGCGAGGGCGGTGCAGGTGCGCCGCAGTCGGCCACTCTCAGTCGTCGTAGTGGAACTCCGTCCACGGACCCTCGACGAACGGGTACCGCTCGACTATGTCTAAGTCCACCTCGACGCCGAGTCCGGGGTCGTCCGAGAGGGTCAATACGCCGTTCTCGACCGCCGGTTCCCCCTCGATGATGTCGAACGCCAGGTCGAACTGGTACATCCCGGGGTCGCTCTCGGAGTCGAGCGCGGGGTCGTTCTCGAACACCGGGTATTCGAGGAGTCCCACCTCGGGCGCGGCGGCGACGAGGTGGGCGTTCGCCGCGAGGCCGAGCCACGTCCCGAAGTTGTGGGGGACGAACTCCACGTCTCGCCCGCGACAGAACTCGACGGCCTCTCGACACCCCGTGTAGCCCTCGTGGTGGCGCACGTCGCCTTGGAGATACTCGACCGCACCCGTGCGTCCGAGTTCGACGAGTCCCGCGGCCGACTCCTCGCTCTCGCCGCCCGCGAGCGGTGCGCCCGTCTCCGCGAGCGACCTGTACCCGTCGTAATCGTCGGGCGCGACCGGCTCCTCTATCCAGTACGCGCCGCACTCTGCGGCGTGTTCGACCAGTTCGCGAACGGTGTCCTCGTCGTAGGCGTCGCGTATCTTCCACCACGTGTGGACGTCGAGCATGACCTCGGCCTCGTCGAGCGTTTCGGCGAGTAACTCGACCGTCCGCCGGTCGCCGTCGGGGCCGATACCGGGACGGTACTTGTAGCCCACGAACCCGAGGTCCTCGATGGTCGCCGCCTGCTCGACGTACCCCTCCGGTTCCATGTACATCCCGGCGCTGGCGTACAGGGGAATCTCCGTCGTCGGGTCGCTCCCGTACTCGTCGGCGAGCAGTTCGTACACCGGCGCTCCGAGTTCCCGCCCGCGGATGTCGTAGAGGGCGACGTCTATCGCCGAGACGGCCTCCGTCCGGAGACGCCCGGGGAGTCCGGCGTCGGCGATTCGGTCGTGCGCGTCCGCGATTCGGTCGATGCGCTCACCTTCGAGTGCGTCGGCGACGTCCCCGTTGACGACGTCGGCGAACGTGCCCTGCGAGTCGCCCTCGAAGTACTCGCGCATCGCGGAACTACTCGCGCCGGCGGTGGAGACGCCCCGCACCCCGTCTTTCGTCTCGACGACGACGAGGACGACGTCGCGTTTGTGCAATCGCCGGGTCCCGCCGCAGAACGGACGGTCCTGCGCCGGGTCTATCGGTGAGGAGAGGGCGTACCCTCTCACGTCGGATATCTCCATGCACGAGGTATGCGAACACCGGCCTATTAAATCATTCTCGCGTCGCGGTCGAATCCGCTAGGAGAACTTCGTGTTCAGTTCGATGACGTTGGCGGCGCGCTGAACGTGGTCGGAGAGTTCCCCGTGGAGCCGGTCTTTCGTGAACCGACTCGACGGGCCGGAGATGCTTATCGCGCCGAGAACTTCGTTCCCGTCTCTGACCGGCGCGGCCACGCAGCGCAGCCCTTCGATGTTCTCCTCGTCGTCGAGGGCGTATCCGCGCTCTCTGACCGCCTCTAACTCTTCAAGGAAGTCCGCCCGCGACGTGATCGTGTGGGGCGTCATCCGAACGAAGTCGACGCCCTCGACGATGGCGTCGCGTTCCTCCTCCGGGAGGTACGCCAGTACGGACTTCCCGAGCGAGGTGGAGTGTATGGGCTGCTGAGTGCCGACGCGGGAGGCGGTTTCGACGGACCGGTTCCCCGTCGCCTTGCAGAGGTACGAGACGCGACCGAACTCCTCGATTCCGAACTGCGCTATCTCCCCGGTCTCCGCGGCCAGGGATTCGACTTCGTTCTCGATGACGTCGTAGTTCCCTATCTGGTCGCGGACGTGGGTCGCCATGTCGAGAATCCGGAGGCTCAGTCGGTACCCGTCGCCCTCGCGGACGATCATCTCGCGTTCCTCGAGCGTCCGGAGGTGGCTGTGGACGGTACTCTTCGAGTGACCCAGCTCGTTCGCCAGCTCCGTCACCCCGGCGTCGTCCCGCCGTTGGAGGATGTCGACGATGTTCAGGGCGATCTTCACGGAGCGAATCGTCCGCGGCTGTTCGCCAATGTCTTGGCTTGTCATACCATAGGTGTGCGTCTCCCCCCACTTAAACATGTTCTCGCAACGGGAACGAATCGCACGGGCGATGCCGTTCAACGCACCGAACAGCGGTGAGTACGCCCCTTCAGTTCCAGGCCCGCACCGGGTGAGCGGTCCCCGCAAATCACCCGGGATCGGCCTTTTCGTTCCCCGTGGGGGAACGCCCTCAGACGGGCGCTCGTCGCCTCTCTCCCGTACCACCGGGCCGTAATTCGCGGACGGACTCCCCGCAGAGGCCGTTTCGGGGCGAGCGGCGGTCCGACGGAGGGCCGCATTACAGGAGTAGAATCGTAACGGGGTGTTCCGCTAGGGGGAACGAATCGGGGTGCTTCACCGTCGTCCTCGTCTGCCGGAAACGAGCGCTCGCTTCCACCAATCCTTATGCATCCGCACGGAGAGGTTCCGGTATGACGGTTCGAGTCACCGTGTGGAACGAGAACGTCCACGAACGAGAGGAACCGGACGTCGCGGAACGCTACCCGGACGGTATCCACGGAGCGATAGCCGAGATATTCGACGGAGAGGACTACGAAGTTCGGACGGCGACCCTACAGGAGACGGAACACGGCCTCACCGAGTCCGTCCTCGACCGGACGGACGTCCTCGTCTGGTGGTCCCACTGCGCGAACGACGAGGTGCGCGACGACGTGGCCGAACGAGTCGTGGAGGCCGTCCACGACGGCATGGGGTTCGTTCCGCTTCACTCTGGAAAGAACTCCAAGCCGTTCAAGCGACTGATGGGGACGTCCTGCCGGATCAAGTACCGCCACGGCGGGGAGACCGAACGGGTGTGGGTCGCGGACCCCGGTCACCCCATCGCCGACGGCCTCGGGGAGAGCTTCGAGATTCCATCGACCGAGATGTACGGCGAACCGTTCGACATCCCGGAACCGGACCGAACCGTGTTCATCTCGTGGTTCGAGGGCGGCGAGGTGTTCCGCTCGGGCGTCTGTTACCGCCGCGGGCGCGGTCGGATCTTCGCATTCCGCCCCGGCCACGAGGAGTATCCGATATTCTACCAGGACGAGGTTCGTCGCGTCGTCCGGAACGCCGTGGACTGGGCCGCCCCGAACGAGGGAGCGACGGTGAACTGGGGAGAGGTATCGCCCGCCGAACCGACCCGCGAGCGGTAGTCGTTCGTCCGACAGTCGAAGTACGTCGAGTGGGCGTCGGCGACGCGACGGCGGCCCAACCGTCGCGAACATTTAAATACTATCTCCGCACACGTTCGAACGAGCGATGAAGTTCGGAATCTTTCCCGTTGAGGGCGGCGACACCTGGGAAGGCGTCGTCGAACAGTGTCAAGTGGCAGAACAGGTCGGCTTCGAGACCTGCTGGGTGAACGACCATCAGGCGACGGAGGGCGAGAACTACTGGCCGTCCCCGCTGACGCGACTCACGAGCATCGCGACCGGGACGGAGACGTTGGAGCTGGTCACGTCCGTGCTCATCCTCCCGCTGTACCATCCGCTGCACGTGGCACAGCGGGCGGCGATGTTGGACAACATCTCCGACGGGCGGTTGACGCTCGGCGTCGGTCTCGGCTACGTCGAGAAGGAGTTCGACGCGTTCGACGTGCCGATGGACGAACGCGCCGGTCGGATGATAGAGGGCATCCAGTTCATCGACGAGTTCCTCTCGTCCGACGAGCCGATATCGTTCGAGTGTCCGTTCTTCGAGGTCGAAGACTGGCAACCGCTCCCGCAGACGGTCCAGTCGCCGCGGCCGCCGTTGTGGATCGGCGGGTGGGGAGACAAACAGATAGCTCGGTCGGTGAAGTTCAGCGACGCGTGGGTGCCGGGCGTCGTCGCCGACCTCGCCACGGTCGAGGACCGCAAGCGACTCCAACGCGAACACGTCAAGAACTCCGACCAGGACTGGGAGTCGATGGACCACCCCCTGATGCGGGAGGCCGTCATCGCCGAGACGGAAGAAGAGGTGATGAAACGGAAGGAGTACCTCCACCGGACGTACATCGACGAGTACGGCGGCGAGTTCTCTCACCCCCTGATGACCGCCGACTCCGTCGAGGACTTCGAGGAACTCGCCGACGACCGGTTCATCTACGGCACGCCGGAACAGATAATCGAGCAGATAGAGTCGATGCGAGAGCGGTTCCCGCTGAACCAGTTGACGCTTCGGTTCCACCACTCCGGAATGCCGAAGGACTTGGTCGAAGACCAGATTCGGCTGTTCGGAGAGGAGGTCATCCCGGCGTTCGAGTAGGGCGGCGACGCTCACAGCGATGCATCGTTACGGGTGACGCTCGGCCGGAACTGCCCCTCGACGGTGGAGTACGACCCGAAGTTCCCACTTCATCGAATCCAGTAAAAGGAGATATTTCACCCTTCGATAAACTGTACTTCGCGATACGAACGCCCATAACTGAAGAGAGGCCACTGTTTCGGAGGATGGCCAGTTTTCGATTTTATTCAATGAGATATAGTCAGAATAATCTATTCTGATCGAACTCTCCGGTCGATTACCGAATTGAACTCTGTAAGTGTTGGATTTACGTCTGAAACTCCTGCCTCGAGATAGTGTTTCCACTTACGAAGGGCGAACCGAGTTGGGAGATGCTTAGTCTGCTGGAATCAGTGCAGAAGAAACCCATTCCACACACTCACCAGCTGTCAGTACGGGCGCGTAGTCTAGATCACCGTCAACTTGTGCTTTCAGGAGAAAGTCGGTAAGCCGCCAGATATTGTGCAGTAGCGCTGCGAACACGAAGTAAAACAACCGAACGCGGTAGTCTTTCGAGGAGGTTTTCGCTAAGAAGTCGTACTTGATCGACTTGTACTCGTTTTCGATTTGCCATCGGCGGCTGTATCGCTGACAGTATGCCTCGGCCTCGGCTGGCCCGACCCTGAGATTCGTTGTGAAGACGGCTGTTCCGTCTCCTTTCGTCGAGGGGACGTACAAGAACTGCATCGCGTGCGATCCCTGATCAGTGTGAACCGTCGTTGATTCGACCGCGACGTCTTGCCCATCCTCGCTCATCCGCTTGATCGCTGCTCGCTCTGCGTTGAACGACCGCTTGGGGATTAGGTAGTTCACGTTGAGGTTTGACAGCGTTTGGTAGACCAACTTTGCGTCGAATTCAGCGTCACAGAGAACCGTCTCAATTGGAACGAGCTCTTGTGCTCGTCGAACGAGTCGTCGGACCACACGATGAATCCGATTCGGCGGGTTCTCATCCCATGCTGAGCTCTCGCGGACGGGCTCAACCGCTAATATGATGGGAATGTTCCATCCGACGATTGAGAGTGTCGCAAATTTGAATCCCCGTCCGTCATCGTCTTTCGTCCCGCTAACCATTGTCATTCCCTCGACGTCACCATAGTATCGCAGTGTCGTGATATCGATCGCAACGGTAACAGGACGACGGAACGTGACTTCTGACTGTATCACCGACAAAAGCCGCTCTGTCGCCTGTTGAAATCCAGCGATCAGACCCTCAGGATCGAATTTTTTGACTGTCCGAAGGTGCGTATCGCCGTGTGGCCCGTACTCCGCACCTCGGCGGATCTGAAACCGTCTCGCACCCTGCGGTGTTCCGCAACCAGCCATCCCAATGAACGTCTGAAGTTCGAGAAAGCGAGTATCCTCGTATGTCGCGTTCTGAGCTCGACCAGAGTTGAACGACCCAAAGGCGTGATCGCGTGCGAGATGCGTTGTCCGAGAGATCTGGGCGTTAGTAAACGTGGGTTGACTCTCAGGTTTGTCGTCAGCCTCGTCGAGTGGCGTCTCGATCTCTTCTAGCGGGCGGACTTCAGGAGCGTAGAAATCCCCATTTTCGACTCTCCAGACGAGATCGTGTGCTCCATTGGTCACGAAGGAACGACCCGCGTCGTCGAATCGGTTATGCCAAGTTCGAGAGAGTACTGATTCGTCTGGGATTTTCTTGAGGCCGAACAAGACTGCAAGTTCTTGTTGGCGCGTTAGCGATCGGTAACTCTCTCCAGTGGTTTCCCGGTAGTAGAACAGTTTGACCATACCGCGAAATGGATATGATGTGGAGTGCCACTCCGGATATTGATCCTCTGGAAACGAAAATGGGTGGTCAAGCGCTTCAAATGCGTCGTAAAGACTGGTTCCGCTTTGTAGGCGTTCTTTCAGCTCAAGCGAGATAGCAAACGTATCGGTCATTCGAGGCGTATAGGAGATCATCAGTTTGTATGTCTATTACGGGGGATCTGGTGTTCGTTCTTGCTATGGTCTCCCTCCTCGTCGCACTCAAAAGTAAAAACCGACTGGCTACACGGCGGGCTCAAGAGTAAACCGAGCGAATATCGGGTTTTTCGGGCCGTTTGTAGCAGGATTTAGTTTGAACCGAGCGATTCTCACCCTTCCTTCTCACCCTCAGGGAAATTGGTTTGATACAGGGCTTACTTACAGCGTTGTCAGGAGTGCATTAGCTGATCAGTAGGGCTGCGCGTGCAGCTATCGAGCAAATCACTTACTACAAGTCATCGTAGCTACATTCACGATGTATGCCAGCCGACGAACTCACCTCCTACTGACAGCTGGTACCTTTCTTTTTACAGTCTATTGGGCGTATGATGGCTCGACCCTCGTCGCAACGGATGGGCGTTCATTGCGATTTTGCATATTTAGGACTTAGTCAGAGATAGGCAGGCTAACATGGCAACTGAATGAACGAGAAGTAGCTCCCCTGTGTCTGTCACCGAGTCGAGCCCGTTTTTCCTCCATTACACTATGTATATCTAGCGCCCAAAAAACTATCACACCTGTTGCATATCTTTCGATAATGCCTAAAACCGGGTCTCCTGACCGAGGGTCGACCGGCAGCCCCCTAGACGTTCCTCACCACGACCTACCGTACCAACGGGTCGGAACTATCGATGCCGAGACCGTGCGCCTGCTCGGGTGGTTCGCGGTCATTCTCTTGGCGCTCACGACGCTTATCGTCCTTCCCACACTTCTTGATGTGGTCAACAGTGCCGTATTGGGGACGCTCACGCCCGTGATGATGTGGGCTCCGACGCTCATCCTGTTCGGTCTCCACCGGCTCCGAAGGCGACACGGTTCGTTTCTCGGTATCGCTGCTGTCAAACCTATCCGGCCAGTCCGTCGGATCGTCGTAATCAGTCTCCTCTTGCTAGTAGGGTTGAGTGCGCTTCCTGTCCTCACTGAAGCGCTCGCTGTTCTCCTCGGGCTGAAGTCGGTTTCCGTCTCGTCGGACGCATGGACGTTGCTTCCAACGGTTCCCGTACTGGTCGTCGCCACGATGCTCATCACGGCCGGCGAGGAGTTCGCATGGCGTGGCTATATCCAAACGCTGCTCGCCCCGTGGGGCTACTGGCGCTCGAGTGCGGCAATCGGTGCGTTCTGGTCGCTCTGGCACATCCCGCTCACCGTCGGATATGCGGCGTCGGGCGACCTGCTCGTTCGCGACGTTATCTCGACATCGGTGAACCTCTTTCTGGCTGCGTTCGTCCTCAGCGGAGTCCGCTATCTCTCAGCATCGGTGTGGCCTGCGGTTCTCGGTCACTCGCTGCTCAATACGGTGTTGGTGTACGTCTACTCGAACTTCACGACGTCTATCAGCGCGACCGCAGAGATGACGTTCTGGACGTATACAGCATTGAGTTGGCTCGTTTGGCTCGGACTCATCGCAGTGACCGTGCAGGCAGTCCACCGACGCAGGACAGCTGATTCCACGACCATACAGTAGCGCGTCACAGCATAGACGGCGTCTCACACGAGAAGAACGTGGGAAACGGTTCATCCCTCTTTCGAGATAGCCGGAAGAACCGAGGATTCTGAGTAGGATCAGATAGTCATCACTCTTCTTTCGACGCTCCATCGCAGAACTCTACTGATCGTCTGATTCAGCCCCACCCGAAGTGGAAATAAGTCACGCATCAATTCCATCCTCCGAAACCCTGGAGAGGCACGTCAAGAATAATCGCTTAAATAACGACTCACAAACGCGGGGAAACTACTTGTTTGTGTAAAGTTTCATGAAACCTATGGGACAGGATACTGTGGTTCGACGTGCCCAGCCCGACGATATAGATGAGATATATCAGGTAATGCGTCGAAGTAGGCAAGAGGCTTTCACGGGTCTACTTCCGCCAGAAGCCCTCACCTGGGAGTCCGAGATTCCTGATGAATTTTGCGAATTCATCAAGGAAATCATCTCGCACGAACAAAAAGCGCAGTTGGTGGCAGTATGTGACGAGGCTGTAGTCGGACTCGCAGAACTCGTATGGCAATCAAAGGAGACTCAGGATTTTGTTGAAGAGTCCGAGGCTGAACTGAAAGCCATCCATGTCCGACCTGAGAGTTTGAATGAGGGAATCGGCACGGAACTCCTTCACAAGGCTGTTGATGTCCTCCCGTCTCATCTTTCTGGAGTTGCACTTTGTGTTCTCTCGGGTAATGAACGCGCTCGGTCCTTCTACGAACGACGTGGATTTGAGCAGGATGGAACTACTATCAACACGACTGCTGATGACGAATGTATTGAAGCCGTCTACCGCCGCCCACTTTGAGACCATGTTCCCGTGGCCGTCCGTTTGAGACCTATGTTGGTATTGAAGTAAGTCGGCTGTTCGGCAATCTATCTCTACAGTCCGGTCACACGATTCTCGAACTGCATACTATTTTATAAGACGTTTCTCGTGCTTAGTTCCGCTTCGATAGAAACTCCGACGCTCAGTTCGTACGCCGAGTGACTCTGCTGCTTCAGCGGAACGTAGAGAAGAACGCGCTAGACCATCCTCCGAAATCGCAGTATCGGAAACGTACTCAACGAGCACTAGGAGGACGTTCCACAGAGGACGACTTCGAATTCTCGGTGTTTACGTCGTCGTATGTGCCCTCAGGGGATTCTCGATAGCAGAATGGGGTAGTGAATTCCGATTACACACCTACCGGTGTAATGGTGAGCGTGACGGGCGTGCCAGACCTACTCTGGACTGGTACAGAATAGACAGTTTTCTCACATATAGAACAGCAGCGGCAAACATCTCGGCCGCGTAGCGTCATGCAACGATCCTACGAGGTGAAACTCGAAGTGCAAGTCCGCTAGATTCGTTCTCTACGACAGAATAGAACTGTGACGGATACGACTCACTCCCTTGGGTTCCTCAGAAGGGAGGTTGCAGCTACCCTCGCACGGTATTCTCGTCTGATACATGAAAAGTTATAAATAATGATAATGTAATTACAGAACTGTATGAGCAGTGATACCAGTAGTGATGAAAGCGGCTTCGCTCGGCGGCGCTTCCTCAAATTGAGCGGCACGGCGGGTGCGGTCACGCTCGCGGGGTGTTCATCGGAACCCTCGGCCGAAGGTGGCGGAGACATCGGTACCCTCACCGGCGGCGACGGTTCCGTTACTACCTCCTCGGGTGGGTCCACCGCCTCGGACGAGCGGAGTCTGACCGTACCCTCCCGGTTCATCCCGGCCGAGACGCAGTGGAATCCGTACGCTCCGAGTAACTACGCTGAGGTGGCTGGAAAGATGGTGTTCGATCCCTTCCTCAGATACAATCAGAAGACGGGCGAGCTAATTCCGTACGTTCTCCAAGACTGGCGGAAGGACGGAAAGACGCTCACGATGAGTATCAGGGAGGGGCAGACGTGGCACGACGGGAACCCCGTTACGGCGGAGGATTTCGTCACTAAGTTTACGATCGACAAGGGACTCGGGTACGAAATCACGAACTACATCGACGCTGTCGAGGCGGTCAACGACTCGACCATAAAGTACACGCTCAAGAGAGACTACGGAGAAAAGACAATCTTAGTCGTGATCGCCGGGAAGTGGATGAACACTCCCACGAGCGAGTACGGCAAGTTTGCTCAGCGGTTCCGTGATGCCTCTTCGGAAGAAGAGAAGAAGACGGTTCAGGGGGACCTGCAGGACTATCAGCCGAGCGAACCGCTCGGCTGTGGACCGTGCAAATACGACTCTGCGAACCAACAAGTACTGACGCTAACGAAGTACGAGGACCATCCGGATGCGAATCAGATACAGTTCCCAGTCTACGAACTCGAATACTTCGCGTCGAGCCAGCAGAAGTGGGCCGCGATGAAAAACGGGAGAAATATCGATATCGTGGACGGCTTCACGCCGATCCGCATCGCGAAGACGTTCCCCGATTACGTACGCCAGTACAAAGTCCCCACCTACAACGGGTACGGACTCGGATTCAATCACGACGACGAGGACTTCGGCAAGCGGAACGTTCGGCGCGCGATCGCATACGTGGTCGACCAACAGCGGATGGCGGAGCTCGCCGACCCCTTGAAAACCGCGGTTGCGAAACCGGTCGGCCTCGGCAGTTTCATCACGGACACGTGGAAGGAGAATCTGGGTGGCGACGTCGACGTATACGACTCGTACACGAGTACGGAGAAGGCGGCGGCCCTCCTAAAGAAGGAGGGGTACTCGAAGAAGGGCGAACAGTGGCACAAGCCGAACGGAGAGCAGTTCACCCTCTCGATTCCCTCACCGTCGGGCTGGAGCGACGTTACCAGCTTCACGACGACGCTCGCACAGATGCTGTCCGACTTCGGCATCAAGACAGAGAACAGGGCCGTCGAAAACACGACGTTCTTCGGACAGTACTGGGGAACATCGAACTTCAAGGTCGTCCCCTGGTTCTGGAACAACTCGGGGAAAACGGAGCCGTTCTTCAGTCTCTCGTGGATACTAACGAGTAACACGGTGATGTCTAACCTAAACTACGGAGAGAAACCGAAGGCACCGCCGGTCGGGGAACCGAACGGAGAGGCGTCCCCGGTCAACGTCCGGGAGACCCTTCGGCGTCTCAGTACGACGAGCGACCGGGCCAAAGCGCAGGAGTACACGCGGGAACTCGCCTGGGTCGTCAACCAGAATCTCCCGATGCTCCCGCTGATCGAAAAGATCCATCCGAGCTTCTGGAACGGGCAGGATTGGGACATCCCTCCCGCCGACACGAACAAGAAGTTCGTCGACTGGTGTAGTTACTGGTTCCCGCGTATCGGGGCGGTCTCGCCGGTGCAACGACAATAAGACGATCGAAGGCTTACTTACTTTGCTCGCGTACTTTTTACGCGCCCCCGGTGAGACTTCGTCGGGAGACGCTCGCGAACGGAGTCCCACGCTAGACGTACGGCGGTAGTCGACTCCGGTTCCGGACCACCGAAACTACTTCTGAAAGTCGATCTGGCGTACCAGATGCCGTCTCGGTATTCGCTGGGGGGTCATCCGACTCCGCTCTCTCCGTCACTCGGTTACCCTCCGAAGACGGGACGCTACCCCGTCCCCGATAGCGTCCATTCCAGCGTCTCCCGGGTGGAGGATATCTGCCGTCAGGCCGGAGATGTTCATCAGTTCCGCGCCTTCCGCGAGAAAAAGGTTAGAGCGACGAGAGTCGGTAACGATAGAGCGCAGCGTCGCTCGGAAGTCAGCGGCGCGTTCAAAATCGTCCCCGCTGCCAGCGTCTGCGAAGTAGGGAAAGAGAGTCACGCACAGGATCGGTTTTCGGGGATGGGAATTCGCGATCGTCTCGACGAACCTTCTCGCTCTGTTCCGGAACTGGGTGAGAGTAAACCCTCGGTTCGCCATGTTCACCGAGAGCGCTAGCGTCGCGACGTCCCAATCGTCGCGACCTGCGATGTAATCAGCCATAGCCGGGTCGCAGAACGCTGATCCCGAACATCCGAAGTTCAGCGCGTCGTACCCCAGTTCTCGGGCGACGCGCGCAACGTAGTTCAAATGCGGTGCCGATGCTGCCGCGCCTTCAGTGATAGATGTCCCGTACGCGAGATACCGCCGAGCGGGCAGTTCATCGGAAGTGGGAGGCCGACAGTCACCGGAAACATCGTGAAGAGCGACCGCCGGAGCGCGCTCGAATACGATCCGACAGACCCGCGGATCGAATCTCCCCGTTTCTTCGCCGGTGTCGAGTGCGCCGATTCGATCCGGGACAGTGAACGTGAGAGTCTCGGGTCTGGGACCGATCTCGACCGGCTTCCACGGCTGAAACGGCCCCCAGAACGGACGAACCCGCGTTCTATCGGCTGCAGAGAGCGTGATCTCGATCGTCGCGTTCGGACGGTCGGGAACGAACCGGATTTCGCTCCCGGTCGGATGTCTGACACGTTCGCGGGCGTCGACGTTCAGGCCTGTGCCGACCGTAGCCGGGACGCGGCACAGCCGATCACCGTCGGCGGTCCACTCCGCCGGCACCATCTCCGCGACGTTGTGCAGGGAGACAGAAGGATACTTCTCGAACCTCATCCGGAGTAGCCTACGAAACGCACCGTAATCATATCAGTCTGCTGGTATCCCTCCGCGTCTCGTAATTCAGGATTCGGGGGTATCCTAAATCACGGGAGTCAGAGAGAGTGACGACAGACGAATCTGCTTCGGACCAGATACGAAGCCGATCAGGCGATTCGACTCACATCGGTTCGAGAGGGACCGAAGTAACAGGATAACCGATCTCTCAGTGAATCAAAAGATAATTGACGAGACTGATCAATGTGAACACATGACGATCAAGACAGGTCCCTCCCGGGAGTATCGGCGCGTCCGTCGCTTAGAGACGGGCTGGCGCTTCCACCTCGGTGACCTCGACGACGGCGCCGACCCCGAACTCGACGATAGCGGCTGGGAGGTCGTCGAAGTCCCCCACGACTGGAGCATCAGGGGCCCGTTCGATTCCGAGAATCCCGGCGGGCAACAACAGGGCTTCGCTCCGGGTGGCGTGGGCTGGTACCGCCGCGAACTCCCGGCCGATATCGACCGGGACGCGACCATCCGATTCGACGGAGTCTACCGGAACTTCGACGTGTACGTCGACGGTGAGCACGTCGGTCACCGCCCGTACGGCTACTCGACGGTGAACGACAAGCTCTCCGAGTTCGGTGTCGACGGCGGTGAGACGCTCGCCGTCCGCGTCGACAACGACGAGTACCCACACAGTCGCTGGTACACCGGGTCGGGTATCTATCGCGACGTGCACTTGATCGAAACCGACTCGGTCGCCGTGGCACCGTTCGGCACCGACATCCGTACGACCGCAGTCAATCGCCACCGCGCTGAAGTCCAGATGCTAACCGAAGTCAAGAACGCCGAATCGGTCGAACTCCATCAGAACGACGAACCGCTTGGCACTCAACGCGCCGACGGTTTCGGGCCCCGCCCGATCGAGTGGTACGTCCCCTACGAGGCCGGGACACTCCGTGCGGTGGCGAAAGAGGACGGCGAAGTAGTCGCTGAACACGAACTGGAAACGGCTGGCGACCCCAGCCGGATCGAACTCGACGCGGACCGCGAGACGATAATCGCAGACGGTCGTGACCTAGCGTACGTCCGGGCGACCGTCACCGACGATACCGGGGTGCGCGTCCCCCGCGCAGATCACGAGATCCGATTCGACGTCTCGGGCGCAGGTGAAATCGCCGGCGTCGATAACGGAAATACCGACAGTAACGAGCCTTGGGTCGGCGACACTCGGTCGGCGTATCGCGGGACCTGCATCACCGTCGTCCGGGCGGACCGGGAAGGCGGGACGGTCGAGATCGAAGCCACAGCCGACGGGCTAGTTGGCGACGGCGTGACCGTGACGGTCGAAGACGCAGCGTAAGCAGTTCGGGCGAAGGCCGGGTCAGTTGCCTACGCAGAAAAGGTCTAGAAGACCGGGGTACCAGCGCCGGTTCAGCCCGTGATTTTATGCCATCAATCAGGTAATTGTACGCCGAACTCGGAGCGGTAACGCTGCATCGCCAGCGTGTTGAAACGGGACGGCGAATGCGACGAGCGGTCGGAGCGGATGGACTGCGTGACTCATGGAGAGGAGGGCGTTGAGGGTCGGACCGAGAGTTCCGCGAACTGTCTGGACGCGGGACCGAAAGCGACAGCGAGGAGTGTAGCGGCCACGACGCCCGCTAACGACACCCCGAGGGAGAGGGGACAGAGTTCGACGGTCGAACCGGGGAGGTGTCCAATCACATATCTCAGACGGGGCCGATCCGAGAGCGACGAGTCCGGCCGCACGTACCCCGTCGAGACGTGAGCGACGGGGTCGCTCGAATCGCAATCGAGAACCCCCGAATCGAGTAGATTCGACCGTACAGGCGAACGTCAACGAGACGTTCGCACGTTTCGTCCCGTATGAATGGAGTTCTGATCTTTCCATCGGACTCTCCCCCCATGAGAGACGTCCAGACCCGCTCTGAGTGATTCTCCGGCACGCCGTCCGAACCGCGGGAGGAAGCGGATCCCCCGTCCGGCTTCGAACCGCTATTCGATAGAATTAATTAGATGAAATTCCGGAGTTACGACCGGGAAGTCGACCAGTGTCGCCGACGAGGACCGTCGAATGTTCATCGGCAGCGTTCCTCGCAAAAATCCTGCATCTCGGCGCACCACGACCGCTGTGACCGTCCCTCGTTCACGGTCGGGTGGGCCACGCCCTCATTATCACGAGAGATATTTTCGCCCGTGGCGTTATATATGAAATATAATACTGAGTATGTAGTGCTCACATCAGAGACGATACCGGGTAAAGGGGCGAACGATGCGGTCAGAGCGACCAGCATTCGAGACATCCGATTTGGACGGCGAACGGACGACGAACGGGGAGATACGACATGAAGATACAGACGAAACTCATCGCGCTCTGTCTCGCCATCTCGCTGATTCCGGTTTCCGTGGTCGGCGGGACCGGAATCTACGAGATGCAGGAGATCGGGTCGTACGCGCAAGAACAGAGTACGACTCACATGGAGGGACAGGTCACGGGCGAACTGAACAACACGGTCAACGCGCGGCAAGAGCAGATTCAGAACGTCATGGACGTGCGACGCGTGGACGCGCGTTCGCTGGCCGACTCCTCACCGGTGCAGAACTATCAGGCGGCGAAAGCCGGCGAGTGGGACCTCGTCCAGCGGCAGAGTCGGACGCAGCTCGGCCACATGGCTCTGCAGATGCACAGCACCGTCGAGAGTACGAAGCGGACCGTTCTCGAAGAGCAGTACGGCGGGAAGCGGTGGGAGCAACTCACTCCCGAACAGCAACGACAGGTCGAGAGGAAAGTCGAGCGGATTCTCACCGGGACGACCGGCGACGGAGTGCGGTCGTCCGGCACCCTCTCGAAGATGTTCCACCCCGGCTACATCGGTACCACCGGGTACGGGTACATCACCGACCGTGACTCGAACATCGTCGCCCACCACAGTCTCCGCGACGGCTTCAACCTCAAAGCGGACGCCTCGTTGATGGTGTTCGAAGACGTCGAATCGACCGTCCGGTCGAACTCCGGCGTTCGGAACGGCGAGGACTGGGGAATCGCGGAGTACGACTGGGAGGACACCACCCAGAAGGGGAACCCCCTCGAACGGAAGTTCATCGCCTACACCTACCACGAGGACTTCGACTGGGTGCTCGCACCGAACGTCTACTACTACGAACTCCAGACGACCGCCAGAGAGAGCGCGAAGGATAGGATCAACGCGTCGTTCCGGAGTTACCTGAACACGCGGTCCGTCTCTATCGACGGCAGCGAGGTGCCCGCCTACGAGGAGATAATCCTGACCGACGAGAACGGAGCGGGCGTCATCCGCGCACACAGGGCGGACGGAGAGGTCGTCACCGAATCGGTCGAGGGCGCCTCGTACGCCGGCAGCGACTGGTTCAAGCGGAGCAAGAATCTCCAGAAGGGCGAGGTTCACGTCGGAAGCGTCCAGACGATAGAGGGCGAGCAAGCGATGTACCTCTCGACCCCCGTGTACCAAGGCGGGGAGTTCGCGGGATCGATCGCGCTCCGGTTCAACTACAGCATCCTCTCGGCGCTCACGAACGACGTCACCGTCGGCGATAGCGGCCATCTGAGCATCGTGAACGCTGACGGACGGGTGCTCAGCCACCCGAACGAGTCGGTCGTCGAGTCGGGGTCGAACATCGCGGACACGAAGTACGCGGGGTCGCTCGCCGGCGTCGCGCAGTCTCGGATACTCGCCGGAGAGCGAGGTCTGAGCACCTACGCGAAGCGGGGGAGCGACGGGAACGAGAGCTACTACGTCGGGTACGCGCCGCTTCAGTTCGGCGACAAGCAGTTCGCGCTCCTCGCGACGGTCCCCGAGGAGGACGTGACGGCACCGAGCGTGGCCCTCGGAAAGGAGTTGAGCGACAGAACCGCCTCGGCCCGGAACATCTTCCTCCTGTTGATCGGCGGCATCGGCGTCGGCGTCGTCGCGATCGGATACCGGTCGGCGCGGTACTTCTCCCGTCCCATCGTGCAGCTCCGGGACCGGGCGACGGCCCTCGCGGAGGGTCGCTTCGACGACGACCAGAGCGAAATCGAGGCGTCCGACGACGAAATCGGAGACCTGGTCGAGGCGTTCGGCGACATGCAGCGGAATCTCCGACGGCAGGTCGCCGAACTCCGGACCGTCAGCGAGAACCTCGGCGACGGGAAGTTGAACCGCGACATTCGGACCGACCTCCCCGGGGAGTTCGGAGCCATCATGTCCGACATCGACGACGGCATCGAGAAGGTTCGACAGAGCCTCGTGGAGGTTCACGAGGTCGCAGACGAGTTCGCGCAGGTGAGCAACGAAACCGTCGCGAGCGCCGAGGAGATAGAGTCCGCGAGTCAGGCGACCGCCGAATCGGTCGAAGAGATAGCCCACGGGGCGCAACAGCAGACCGAACAGCTCCAGGCGGCGTCCGACGAGATGAACAATCTCTCGGCCACCATCGAGGAAGTCGCCGCGTCGGCCGACGGCGTGGTCGATACGGCGAACGAGGCGGTGTCGCTGGCGGAACGCGGCCGCGAACACGCCGCCGACGCCACGCAGGAGATCTCCGCCATCGAGACGGAGACGAACGCCGCCGTCGACCAGGTCGAGGGTCTCGAAGACCGCATCGACGAGATAAACGACATCGTCCAGTTGATAACGGACATCACCGAGCAGACCAACCTACTCGCGCTCAACGCGTCCATCGAGGCCGCGCGCGCCGGCGAGGTCGGAAAGGGCTTCGCGGTGGTCGCAAACGAGATAAAGACGCTCGCGAACGAGGCGGAGGACGCCACCGAGGACGTCGAGAAACTCATCACCGAGATTCAGGAGGACACCGACGAGACGGTGGGCGACATGCAGTCGATGAAGGACCGCGTCGAAACCGGCGCAGAGACCATCGAGAACGCCATCGAGATGTT
The DNA here is from genome assembly GCF_055398025.1 of Halopelagius fulvigenes. Classification (NCBI taxonomy): domain Archaea; kingdom Methanobacteriati; phylum Methanobacteriota; class Halobacteria; order Halobacteriales; family Haloferacaceae; genus Halopelagius; species Halopelagius fulvigenes. The sequence goes on from NZ_AP043844.1 coordinate 290,442, forward strand.
CGACGACATCGCCGACGCGAGTCAGAGAGCCGAACACGGCGTAAGGGAGATATCAGAGTCGACGGAAGCGCAGGCGACGTCCACGGAGGAAGTCGTCTCGATGGTCGACGAGGTGTCGAGCGTGAGCGAGGAGACGACGTCGCAGACGAGTACCGTCTCGGCGGCGACCGAAGAGCAGACCGCGTCGATAAACGAGGTGACGCGGAACATCCAGAACGTGTCCGCGTCGGCGCAGTCGCTCCAAGAACTTGTGAATCAGTTCGAAGTCGGCGATCACGACGGAAGTGTGCCGCAGGGACAAACAGAAGCGGACGCTACGGAGCTCGAAATGGGAGGAAAGCCCGAAAGGGAGGAGGTCCAGACCAGCGTGAGCGACTAACTCCGAACCGTCGTTCGTACTCGAACGTCGTATTTCTCGGATCGGATCTTTTTCCGGGTCTCAAAACGCTTTATCGGGCATTTTGTGGATCGACCCGACGAGGGTTGACCGTCGAACGAGGGAAACGTCTGAGTCCGATTTTGTACAATACCGGTTGTATCGAATAGGGGGAGGAGAGACTCCCAAAGCGGGTTCGATGGAACGGACGTCCATCGGTGGAGCGTCGCCCCGTCGCGTCGCTTCGATGACTGACTACTTCGGTCTTCGATATCCAAATAATGGAGTTCCGATGTTCATATCTATCGCATATCGCTCCCTCTCGACGGCGCCGAAACTGGCCGGGTGCCAGTAACTGGCCGTCGGGAACGGCGCGACTGGCCGAACGTCACTACGTGCGGGAACGACCAGACGACGGCGACGGTCGTTCCTGAGGTCGTCCGGACCGTTCTCTTTATCCCGGGAGACGACGATACCCGGGACGAATGTCGGAATCCCTGCCGAGCCCCGTCGCGACGGCGACGACGGTCATCCGCGTGCTCTACGCGGAACTCCTCACTATCGTCGTCGCGAGCCTGCTGACGGCGGTGGCATCCCTGCCGCTCGTCACCGTCGGCCCGGCGATACTGGCCGCCGTCGAGGTGCTGACGGCAGTCGTCACCCGTCGCGATACCGGCGCGCCGCCGACGGAGCGCGGGCGAGTTCGTCTGTTCGTCGAGGCCTTCCGACGGAATCTGAAGACGGGTCTCCCGTTCAGTCTCCTCCTGCTCTCGGTCGGCGGAGTGACGGCGTTCTACTACGTCGTCGGGACGGCGCGGAACGACGGCGGCCTCCTGTTGCTCGCGCTCCTCGGCGCGTACGGCGTCGTCGGGGCGTTAGCGGTGACGCTCCGGGTCGGTAGCTTTCGCGCGCGGACATCGCCGCCGCCGTCCGCGGTTCGCGCGCTTCGGCTGACCAGACAGTCCCTTACCGAGTACGCCTCGTACACCGTCCTCTGGCTCGTCTCGCTCGCCGGCCTCCTCGTGGTCGCGAGTTACGTTCCGGTGACGGTGCCGATGCTGTTGGCGGGCGTCCTCGGCGTGATAGAAGTCGTCGCGTTCGAGGCGGTGGTCGGCGACGGCGCGGCGGCCGTCGCCCCGGACACGGACGCGGACGTCGAATCGTGACGTCGGACCGTTAACCCTTCATGCCGCTGAGCGTCATCCCGCGGATGAAGTACCGCTGGGCGGACATGAAGACGACGATGACGGGGAGGACGATGACCGCCGCCGCGGCCATCACCAGTCCCCACTCGGTGAAGTACTGGTTCCGCACCGCGAACAACGCCACCGGCAGCGTATACATCGACTCGTCACTCGCGATGATCAGCGGCCACTCGAAGTTCTTCCAGGTCGTCACGAACGTGTAGATGCCGAGCGTCGCCAGTGCCGGCTTGGCGAGTGGGAGATAGACCTTGTAGAAGGTCTGGAACTCGTTGCAGCCGTCTATCTTCGCCGCGTCGCCCAGCGAGGACGGGAGGTTCATGAAGTGCTGGCGGAGCAGGAAGATACCGAGTGGATTGGCGATCATGGGCGCGATCAGCCCCTGGTAGGTGTTTACCCACCCGAGGTTCGACAGAAGGATGTACACCGGGATCAGCGTCACCATCGCCGGGACCATGATCGTCGCGACGAACAGCAGGAACAACTTCTCGCGGCCGACGAACTCGATCTTGGCCAGGGCGTACCCCGCGAGGCTGTCGAACACGAGGTTGAACGCCGTGACGCTGCCGGCGAAGACGATGGTGTTGAAGAACCACCGGCCGACGGGCTGGGTCGCGAACAGCTCCTCGAAGTTCGCGAGCGTCGTCTGCTCGGGGACGAGCGACACGGACCCGGCTGTGGGGTTCGCACTGAGTGCGGTCGACAGCATCCACCAGAACGGGAGGGACCACAACAGCGCGCCGAGCGTGATGCTTCCGTACAGCAACGCCGTCTTCGACCAGTAGCTGGCACCTGCTCGCTCGTATCCGGGGTAGTCGTAGCTCGATTTGGACATCAGTAAGCCACCTCGTCCTGTTGTTCGATCCGGTAACGGTAGTAGCTGAACACGAACACGACGGCGAACAGGAAGAACGCCATCGCGCTCGCTCGTCCGAAGCTGCTCTGGACGAACGCCGTCTCGTAGATGAGGACGACGACCGTAGTCGTGGCGCGGGCCGGGCCACCCTCCGCGAACGCCAGCGCGATGCCGAACACTTGGAACGTGCCGATGATGGCCAGCACCGTGACGAAGAAGTGGGTGTTCCGGAGGTTCGGCCAGGTGACGTGGCGAATCCGGTCCAGTCCGTCGGCGCCGTCGATGCGAGCCGCTTCGTACAGTTCGTCGGGGATGTTCTGGAGACCGGCGAGGTAGAGGATCATGTTGAACCCGATGCCACCCCACAGGCCGATGAGCATCAACGCGCCCAGTGCCGTGTTCGGGCTGTTCGCCCAGCCGTAGGCGAGACCCACCGGGCGGAGGAACTCGTTGACGACGCCGTTCTGCGACAGGATCCAGCGCCAGATGACGCCGCTGGCGGCCGCCGACAGCATCACCGGGAGGAAGTACGCGGCGCGGTACACCTTCTTGCCGCGGATGCGACTGTCCAGGGCCAGCGCCACGAGGAACCCCCCGATGATCTGGACGGGGACCACGACCGCCGTGTAGGCCACCGTGTTCCGGACGGCGAACCACCAGAGATTGAACGACGGGCTCCGCAGGGAGGCCCAGTTGTTCTCCCACGGGAGCGGTTGCAGTATTTCGACGTAGTTCGCTACGGGGAGCCGCAGACCGAGCACCTCTGTCCAGGCCAGTTTCCCGGTTCCGAGGAACAGGTTCCACTCCTGGAAGGAGAGGACGAAGGCGTACAGTATCGGCCCGAGCAGGAACACCGAGAACACCACCACGTTAGGGATGACGAAGAGGAAGCCGGCGAGGTTGTTCTCCTCGGTCGGCCGATCGACGACCTGACCCACGACCGAGCGGACCGCCGATCCGGCGCGCCGGAACGAAGACCAGATGGACTCAGTAGGCGTGCTCACGGCCGATCACCACCGCTCGTCTCGCCCGCCCCGTCGGCGAGCGTATCGCCGTCCGACCCGGTCGACCTCCCCACGACGCCCGGCGCAGTCTCCTCGGTCCGCGTCCGGTTGAAGACGGCCTCCCCCGTCTCGCCGTCGAACGCGTGGACGTGGTCGGCCGGGAGGGACACTCGGACGCGGTCGCCCTCGCGGACGCGCTGGCCGCCCGAGACGGTTGCGACGATTTCGCCCATCTCGTGGCGCAGGTGGAGGACGTTCTCGCTCCCCATCGGCTCGACGATGCTGGCGGTGAACTCCGCCGTCCGCGGCCCGGGTTCGTCGGCGAGGACGACGTCCTCCGGCCGGACGCCGAGCGTCACCGAGTCGCCGCTGAGATCGGCCGCCAGCACCTCGCGCTGGGCCTCGGTCGGTTCGTACGTGTACCCGGGAAGTTGCAGGTGTTCACCGTCGAACGTCGCGTCCAGAGTGTTCATGGAGGGGGAGCCGATGAACGTCGCGACGAACTCGTTGGCCGGTTCGTAGTACATCTCCATCGGCGTGCCGACCTGCTGGAGTTGTCCGGATTCGAGAACGGCGATGCGGTCGCCCATCGTCATCGCCTCCGTCTGGTCGTGCGTGACGTACACCGTCGTGGCCTCGAGTTCACCGTGGAGCTCCTGAAGCTCTGTCCGCATCTGCGTCCGGAGTTTGGCGTCGAGGTTCGACAGCGGCTCGTCCATCAGGAACACCGACGGGTTCCGCACGATAGCCCGACCGAGGGCGACACGCTGTTGCTGTCCGCCGGAGAGGGCCCGCGGACGCCGGTCCAGTAGCTCCGTGATATCGAGCAGTTCGGCGGCTTCCTCGACGCGACGTGTGATCTCCTCGTCGCCGAGGTCGGTCGTCATCTCCAACCCGAATCGCATGTTCCCCGAGACCGTCTTCTGGGGGTACAGCGCGTAGTTCTGGAACACCATCGCGATGTCGCGGTCCTTGGGCTTCACGTCCGTGACGTCGCGACCGTCGATACGGATTTCGCCCTCGCTGACCGTCTCGAGCCCGGCGATCGTTCGCAGCGTCGTCGACTTCCCGCATCCGGACGGGCCGACGAGGACGAGGAACTCCCCGTCGCGAATTTCGAGCGACAGGTCGTTGACGGCAACGATGTCGTCACCGAACCGCTTCGTCACGTCGTCGAGCGTCGTTCGTGCCATTCTAGAGTTGTTCGTTGATCTGGCGTTCGGCGGCGGTCATAGCAGTTTCGGGGTCCTTGTTGCCGGTCAGTACGGCCTCCGCTTCGTTCATGATGGTGTCGAGGATGGTCGACGTCTTGGGGCCGAACACCATCGGACGGCTGACGTCGCCCAGGTCGCCGAGTCCCGAGAGAAGCGGCCGGTCGTTGTAGAAGTCGCGGTCGAGCAGCGACTGGCGCGAGGGGAGTGCGGTCCCGGTGCTGGCCCACTTCCACATTCCCTCTTTGTTCGTGAGCGCCTTGATCAGATCGACCGAGGCGCCGGGGGCGTTCGTGTTCGCGGACGCGGACCAGGCCGTCGTGAACGAGATAGTCGCTTTCTCGCCACCCTCCGGGACTGGCATCCCGACCTCCGTCGCCTTGTAGATGTCGCCGTAGTCCTGTTCGAGCGTAGACACTGACCACGCGCCGGTCATCGCCATGCTGATGCTCCCGTCGCCCATCGCCGGCGGCGCCCACGTCGCCTCGATGTCGTTGCCGTAGATACCCGCGAGGTCGTCCTCGACGAGTCCGTTGAGGAACTGCATGGCTTCGACGGCCTCCTGGGAGCCGATGACGGCCTCGCTCCCGTCCTCGGAGAGCACGTCGCCGCCGTTCTGCCAAATAAGCTGTATAAGCGTGTTCCGCGGCTGACTCCCGACTGCCATCGGAAAGCCGACGTCGGTCGACTCGCCGATAGCTTCGAGCGCGCTCCGGAGTTCGCTCCACGTCGTCGGTGCCGACACCCCGGCGGTCTCGAGGTGGTCGGTGTTGTAGAACAGGCCGACCGGCGTGAAGTCCTTGGGGATGCCGTACACCGTCCCCTTGTACGTGAACGGCTTTAGTAGGTTGTCGAGGATGTCGTCGAAGTTGTACTCCTCGTCGTTCTTTAGCTCGGACCCGACGCCCAGGAGCGCGCCGTTTCGCATGAATTGGGGCGCCTCGTCGGCGATCATGTAGAAAACGTCGGGCTCCTTGCCGCCGGCGAACTGGGTCTGAAGGTTCTGATAGAACTGCTCGTTGGGCGTGTTCTGGTACTTGACCTTGACGCCGTCCGTCGAATTCTCGTACTCCTTTAGAATGCCGGTCACGATCTCTCGCTCGAGTCCCTCGCCCCAACTGGCGACGGTCAGCGTGGTCGTCTCGCCCGAGCCACCATCGGTGGATTCACCGCCGCCGGTGCCCGCGGTACCGCCGCCGCCACTGTCGCCGCTACAACCGGCGATGCCGACGGTCGCGCCGACGCCGAGCGTTTTCACGAGCGAACGCCTACTGAGATCTGGTGGATATGACTCTGTCATGAGTTGCTCCTTGTCATTGGCGAAGGACTATCCCCATTTATAATTTTCCCACCATTAATCAGTATGTACAGGTGGTCGAACGAGATTTTATTAGCCTCTATCTACGAGAGGAGACCGAATGCCGAAGATCACCTTCATCGGAGCGGGTAGTATGGTGTTTTCCGCGAAGCTCGTGGGCGACATCCTCTCGTTCCCGGAACTCGACGACAGCACGATCGCGTTGATGGACATCGACGCGGACAGCTTAGAGAAGACGGCGCGGGTCGCCGAGGCAATGGTCGCTAACGAGGGGCTCAAGGCGACGGTCGAGTCGACCACCGACCGGGCCGAAGCGCTCGACGGAGCCGACTACGTCCTGAACATGATCAACGTCGGCGGAACGGAACCGTTCGAGAACGAGATCCGCATCCCGAAGAAGTACGGCGTCGAACAGTCCATCGGTGACACGATCGGGCCGGGCGGTATCTTCCGCGGACTCAGGACCATCCCCACGATGCTCGACATCGCGAGCGACATCGAAGAGTTGTGTCCCGACGCCCTGCTGTTGAACTACACGAACCCGATGTCCATCCTCTGTCAGACCATGTTCGAGGCGACGGACGTCGAGACCATCGGTCTCTGTCACAGCGTCCCCCACACGGTGGAGGCCATCGCCGATTACGTCGATATTCCCCAGGAGGACCTCGACTACTGGGTCGCGGGTATCAACCACGTCGCCTGGTTCCTCGAAGCCACCCACGAGGGTGAGAGCATATATCCGGCGCTCCGCGACGCGATGGAGGACCCCGATATATACGAACGCGACACGGTCCGCTTCGAGATGATGGACCACTTCGGCTACTTCCCGACCGAGTCGTCCCACCACATGTCGGAGTACGTCCCCTACTTCCGGACCCGCGCGGAGACTATCGAGGAGATGACCGGCACAGACTACGCCGAGCGTATGCCCACCGCGACCTATCTCGAGGGCTGGCAGGAGCGCTCCGAGCGCCGCGACGACCCGGACCTCGACGTCGACTTGGACGAGGTCTCGGTCGAACGCTCCGAGGAGTACGCCTCCCGGCTCATCCACTCCATCGAGACGGACACGACCCGCCGGCTGAACCTCAACGTCAGCAACGCGACCGACGCGATCACGAACCTCCCGTCGGACGCCTGCGTCGAGGTCCCGGTGCTCGTCGACGGGACGGGCCTGCACCCGTGTTCCGTCGGCGACCTCCCCGCCTCGGTACAGACCTTCCCCCAGCAACACGTCGCCGTCCACCGCCTCGTCGTCGAAGGCGCGCTGAAGAACGACCGTGAGAAGATCCACCGCGCTGTCAAGCAGGACCCGCTGACGGCCGCCGCGCTGAGCCTCGACGAGATTCACGAGATGACCGAGGAACTGCTTACGGCCAACGAGGCGTACCTGCCGGAACTGAACTGAGGGTCGTTCCGCCTCACTGTGCTGACGTCTCACCGCCCGTCTAGCTCGTGGCGTCTCGAACCCCCTGCCGCGGACGGAGTCCCGTGACGACAGGCGGTTGGCGGCTACTTGTTTCCACATCGTAAACGGAGACGCTCCCGGACCACCGCTTCCGAGCGGCGTCCATATCGCCGAGAGAGGTGTCGAACAGGTGGAGACGTCGGCGGCGTCAGGCTGGGTGCCTCTGACAGGAGGGAGTACTGGCTTCGGTACCAGATCGCACCGAGAGCGAACACCTTTTGGTGGTCTCTATCGAGGTCGAACTATGATGAGAAAGCAGGCGGTCCAGCGACAGCTCGTAGAGAGCGGAGTCGTCGCGGTTCTGCGCGGAATCCCCCGGGAGAAAATCGTCGAGGTGGCGAGCGCGATTCACGAGGGGGGCGTCACCGCCCTCGAAATCACGGCCGACGCGGAGCGGTATCCGGAGATGATTTCGGCGGTCTGCGAGGAACTCGACGGGACGGACGCCGTCGTCGGGGCCGGAACCGTCACGGACGCCGCCGCCGCGCGGAACGCCATCGACGCCGGCGCGGAGTTCGTTCTCGCGCCCGACCTGAACGAGGATGTCATCCGCGCCTGCAACCGCGAGGGCGTCGTCTCCGTTCCCGGCATCACGACGCCGACGGAGGCCGTCACCGCGCTAGAGGCCGGTGCCGACATCCTGAAACTGTTCCCCGCGTCGACCGTCGGTCCGGGTCACGTCAGCGCGTTGCGCGGGCCGTTGGGCGACGTCCCCATCATGCCAACCGGCGGCGTCTCGGCCGACGACGCGGCCGACTACTTCGAGGCCGGCGCAGTCGCCGTCGGCGCGGGGTCGGCACTCGTGAACTACGAAGCTATCGAGAACGACGACATGGAGGGCGTCACCGAACAGGCCGCCGAGTTCGTCGAGGCCGTCGAGGCCGCCCGGTCGGACTGAACCGTCGCCGGGGCGTTCGGGAGTGACCGAGAGTTCGGCGGTTCTCGCTCGGTTCCCGCCGGCGTCTCACCGGTCGATTCCGCTCCCACCTTCCTCCCGGACGCGGGCTATCTCCTCGGGCGTCACGACCGCGAGGTCGCCGTCGAGCGTTCGCTTGACGGCCGCCGTCGCCGCGGCCGTCTCCAACGCGTCGTCAACGGTGTCGCCGTCGAGTCGCGCCGCGATGTACCCGCCGACGAACGCGTCGCCGGTGCCTATCGGGTCGAGTGTGTCCGCCTCGAACGCCGGTTGTTCGAGCACCGTCTCGCCCGTCGCGGCGACGGCGCCGTCGGACCCCCGAGTGACGATCACCGTCTCGTGCCCGCCGTCGCGTCTGAGTTCGTCGGCGACGGACTCGGCGGTTCCGCTCCGGTCCAGCACCCGTTCGGCGTCGCGCCGGGCGACGACGAGGACGTCTACGTGCGGGAGGAGGTCGGTCAGCGTCTCCCGCGCCTCCTCCGGCGACCAGAGTTTCGCCCGGTAGTTCACGTCGAAGTACGTCGTGAGGCCCTCGTCGGTCGCGCGGCGGAGCAACGCCGCCGTCGTCTCGCGGAGGCGCGGCGAGAGCGCCGGGGTGATTCCGCTGGTGTAGAACGCGTCGGCGTCCGCGTACAGGTCCTCGATCGGGAACTCCTCGGGCGTCGCGGTTCGGACCGCCGCGTCCTCGCGGTCGTAGATGACGGTCGTGCCGCGGGGGTCACGCCCCCGTTCGATGTAGTACGTCCCCATCCGACCGTCGTCGCTCCACGATATCTCCGTCTCGACGCCGTTGGCGGCCGCGTCGCGGACCGCCCGCCGACCCAACGCCGAGTCGGGGAGTTTCGAGAGCCAACACGCGTCCGCGCCGAGTCTCGCCGCCGCGACGGCGACGTTGCTCTCCGCGCCCGCCGAACGGAATTCGAGTTCGCGCGCCGTTTCGATTCGCTCGCCCGCCCGCGGAGACAGGCGGAGCATCGTCTCGCCGAATGTGAGCAGTGAAGCCATCTTTGTCACTCGTCTCGCTACTCCCCGCGACGGCGGATGCGATTGTAAGCGTTCCGAACGACGCCGTACGACCCGTTCGGACGCCCGCACGAACAGACACCGTGACGGCGAGTGAACGGGTCTATCTCCGAGATGGCGGTCGAAAGGGACTGTCCGTCGGGGGTCGTCCCTCGGCGGAGACGGCAGTCACTCCGATAGCGGCGTGAGCGACGCGGGGTCGGCGTCGGTGACGGCGACGTCGTAGGGGCCGACGGTCGACCCCCCGAGTGCCCACTCGGCGTCCGCGGGCGCGTCCACGGACATCGAGTCGCCGCCGAAGTTCGCGATCCACGTCAGGCCGCCGCGGCGTGAGACGCGGACGTGCGCCGGGAACGCGTCCGTGGTTTCTACCCCGGCGCGGTCCAACAGGTCGCCGACCACCGCGCCCGCGAGGTCGGAATCCGGCCACGTGCCGACGTAGGTGACGGAGCCGTCTCCGACGGCGTTGCGGACGATAGCCGGAGTGCCGTCGGCCATCGTGCCGTCGTAGCGACCGGTCACCTCGGCACCCTCCTCGGCCGGCGACAGCCACTCGTTCCAGACGCGACAGCCGAACTCCCGGCCGTCGTAGACGACGGTTCCGTCCATCGCGTCGGGGACGCTCTCGTGTTGCTCGACGTCGGCCCCGACGAGAGAGCGCAGGGGGCCGGGTTGCGCGGCGTCGTGGAGTTTGTCGTACGCGTCCTTCACGCCGGACCGCATCGTCACCAGCAGTTCGCCGCCGCCCTCGACGTACGAGGTCAGCGTCTCGGCGAGTTCGTCCGTGACGAGGTACAGCGTCGGCGCGACGACGGCGTCGTACTCCGCTAACTCCGCGGTCGGCGGCACCACGTCCACGTGAACCGACCGCTCCCGGAGGGCCGCGTAGTACGTCTCGACGTGCCGCCAGTAGTCGAAGTCGGGCGTCATCGGTTCGATATCCAGCGCCCAGAGGTTGTCGTAGTCGTGGAGGAGGGCCACGTCGGCGTCCGGCGTCGAGAGCGACGACCCGTCGGCGTCGTCCCCGGCGACCGACGCGAGTTCGTCGAGGTCCGACGCCGCGTCGACGGCGTCTCGGTACCCGCGGTCCGGGGTGCCGTCGCCGTCGAGCAGACCGCTGTGGTACTGTTCCTGCCCCATCCGGCACCGACGCCACCGGAAGTACGAAACCACGTCCGCGCCGCGCGCGACGGCGTAGAGCGCCCACAGGCGCATCGCGCCCTCGCCGGGTTGCGGCGAGTACGGCGGCCAGTTGATGTCGCCGGGTTGCTGTTCCATCACCCAGAAGGGGGCGTTGGCCGCGCTTCGGTACAGGTCGTGGTCGAGTCCGAGGTTATCGGGGTTGCCCGCGCGTAACTCGTCGTTCGAGACTGCCTCGCGTTGCACCTGCACGTGCCCCGTCGGGTAGGAATCCCACGACGCGAAGTCCAAGTCCGCCGCCACGTCGTAGGCGTCGAGGTCGTCGTGGGACATGAAGTTGTGCGTGACGAACCACTCGTCGTTCGCCTCGCGCAGGATCTCGACCTGGAGTCGGTTGTACTCCACGACGCTGTCGCTGCTGAATCGGTCGTAGTCGAGCAACCGCGAGGGGTGGTGGTCGGCGGCCGTGTGCCGCGGCGGGTCGACCTGCGCGAAGGAGTTCAGCGTCTGACTCCAAAACTCGGTGCCCCACTTCTCGTTGAGTTCGTCGACGTCGCCGTACTTCTCGCGGAGCCAATCGCGGAACGCGCCGGCGCAGTCGTCGCAGTAACACCGGAGCGTCCCGTGGCAGCCGTACTCGTTGTCGGTCTGCCACCCGGCGACCGTCGGGTTGTCGGCGTACCGCTCCGCGAGTTTCTCCGTGATTCGACGGGTCTCGCGGCGGTACTCCTCCGAGTTGTAGCAGTAGTGACGCCGCCCGCCGTAGTGTCGGGTCGTCCCGTCGGCCTCCTCCTGCAGTATCCCCGGATGCTCGTCCACCAACCACTTCGGCGGGGAGGCCGTCGGGGTGCAGAGGACCGCCCGCATCCCGTACTCGCCGATGAGCGAGACGGCGCGGTCCAACCACTCGAAGTCGTACGTTCCTGGTTCCGGTTCCATCCGCGCCCACGCGAACTCGCCCATCCGGACGTACTCCAGTCCGGCGTCGGCCATCCGTTCGACGTCCGCCTCCATCCGTTCCTCCGGCCAGTGCTCCGGGAAGTAGCACACTCCTATCGACATACGAACCAGTATCTCCGGGGCGGTATAAGAACGTGAGGGTGTTCGCAACGAACGATCGTGAGCGACGCTCCGAAAAGGGTGTCAGACGCTGTTTTTCTTGACGTACTGGTCGTAGTCCACGTCGGTTTCGCTCGTCTTGGTCTTGAGAGCCTCCTCGGTGGTCGCGTCGAACAGATAGAGGTCCTCCTCCTCGAAGTCGAAGCTGACCGCCGTCCCCTCGGCGGGGCGCATCTGGCTTTCGACGCGAGCGGTCAGGTCCACGTCCCCCATCTCGGCGTAGAGGAAGTTCTCGTTGCCCATGTTCTCGACGACGGTCACTTCGCTCGGCATGCACCCCGCGGAGGCGGGTTCCATGTCCTCGGGGCGGACGCCGACGCGCACTCGGTCTCTGTCCGCGACCGGCGACCCGTCCGTCAGGGCGTACGTGAACCCGCCGGGCCCGACGAGGGTGTCGCCGTTCACCTCCGCGGTGAACAGGTTGATGCTGGGGCTCCCGATGAACCCGGCGACGAACTCGTTGGTCGGCGAGCGGTACACCTCGTTGGCGGTGCCGACCTGCTGGAGCTTCCCCCCGTTGAGGATGGCGATTCGGTCGCCCATCGCCATCGCCTCCACTTGGTCGTGAGTCACGTACGCGGTGGTGACGCCCAACTCCTGTTGGAGCTCTTGGAGTTCGGTCCGCATCACGGACCGGAGCTTGGCGTCGAGGTTCGACAGCGGTTCGTCCATCAGGAACACCTCCGGGTCGCGGATGATGGCGCGCCCGAGGGCGACTCGCTGCTGTTGCCCGCCGGAGAGCTCCTTCGGTTTGTCGTCCAGCAACTCCTCGATGCCGAGCAACTCGGCGACGTCCTCCACCTTCTCGTCTATCTCGTCGCTCGACTGTTTCGTCGAGAGCTTGAGGGGGAAGCCGATGTTCTTCCGCACGGTCATGTGCGGGTACAGCGCGTAGTTCTGGAACACCATCGCGACGTTCCGTTCCCGCGCGCGTTGGTCGGTCACGTCGTCCCCGTCGAACTCGATACTGCCGTCCGTGACGTCTTCGAGTCCGGCGATGCAGCGGAGCGTCGTCGTCTTCCCGCACCCCGAGGGGCCGACGAAGACGATGAACTCCCCGTCCTCGATGGTGAGGTCGAGGTCCTCGACCGCCACTATCTGACTGCCCTCGTCGCCGAACTCCTTCCGAAGTTTCGTGATGTCGATTGTTGCCATTGTCTTGTTCCTATTGTTTGACCGAACCCGAGAGGATTCCTTTGATGAAGTACTGCTGCAGGAAGATGAATATCAGGAAGATGGGGATGATTCCGAGCGACGTCGCGACCATCACCTGATCGAAGTACACCCGCTGTTGCCCGACGAGCTGCGCCAGGGCGAGGGGGATGGTGAACATCTCCTCCTCCTGGAGGATGACGAGCGGGTAGAGGAACGCCTGCCACTGGTTGAGAAAGAGGATGATAGCCAGCGCCGCGAGCGACGGGAGCATCGTCGGCAGCGCGATCTTGTAGTACAGCTGGAACTCCGTCGCGCCGTCCATCCGCGCCGATTCAAGCAGCGCGTCGGGGATGGCTTTCATGTTCTGCCGCATCAGGAAGATCCCCAGCGGGTTCGCCGCCCACGGGAGAATCACCGCGAGGTACGAGTTCGTCCACCCGATCTGCGTCATCAACAGGAACAGCGGGATGATGAGCAGCTGAATCGGGAGGACGAGCGTCGCCAGGATGAAGTAGAACAGCGGTTCCTTGAACTTGAAGTCGTACTTCGCGAACGCGAAGCCCGCCATCGAACAGAGGACGAGCGACAGCGCCGTGTACGAAACGGAGATGATGAGGCTGTTACCGATGCTCCTGACGAAGTCGACGTTCTCCTGAAGCGCTCTGAAGTTCTCCAGGTAGTGCACCCCCGGAAGGAGGCGGGGGGGCCACGAGAAGAACTCCGACTGCGGAATCGTCGCGGCGACGACCATCCAGTAGATGGGTATCAGAACGAGCGCCGTGATAGTCAGGAGGAAGATGTAGCTCCCGAACTTCCACAGCGCCTCCTTCTTCGCTGCCTGCCGCATTATTCGGTCCCCCCGTACTGGATTTGGACTATCGACATGGCGCTCACGAGGAGGACGAGCGCGACCGAAACCGCGCTCGCGTATCCGAGGTTGAGTTGGAGGAACGCCTGCCTGTAGATGTACTGTACCATCGTAATCGTCGCGTTGGACGGACCGCCGCCGGTGATGACGAACGGCTCGGCGAATATCTGGAATGTCCCGATGGTCGAGGAGACGACCACGAACAGGAGCACCGGCCGAAGCTGCGGGAGCGTCACGTAACGGAACTTCTGCCACCGCGACGCGCCGTCCACTTCGGCCGCTTCGTACAGCTGCTCCGGGACCGTCTGGAGGCCGGCCAGCAGGATGATCATGTTGTATCCGAGCCAGCGCCACGTCACCGCGATGACGAGCGTGATTCGCGCCCACCACGCGTCCCCCAGCCACGGAATCGCGTCCGCGCCGAGGGTCTCGAGGATGTAGTTCACCAACCCGATGTCGCCGTTGAACAGCAACAGGAAGATGGTGGAGTACGCGACGAGACCCGTCGCCACCGGGAGGGCGATGAGCGTCCGGAACAGCCCCTTCGCTCTGATGAACTTCGCGTCCAGTACGAGCGCCGTCGCGAGGCCGAGAACGACCATCAACGGCACTTGGACGAAGAAGATGAACGCGGTGTTGAAAAGCGACTGGTGGAACAGGGAGTCCTCGAACAGCAATCGCGCGTAGTTGTCGAGTCCGACGAACTTCAGGTCGGCGATCCGCGGTATCGTTATCTCGAGGACCCCGAGGTCGATGGTCAGGAGTATCTCGTTGGACGCGCCGAGGTACTGGAAGAACGAGAGGTACACCGTGTACACCGTCGGGAACAGCAGGAACACCCCGAACAGGATGAAGAACGGCGAGATGTAGAGGTACGGGAGGGCGGGAATCCGCGGGACGATCTCGGAGACCCGCTGGCGACGGTATCGGAACTGGTCGGCGAACCGCCGGTACGCGCCCGACGAACGGACTCTCGATTGAATCGCGTTCAGGACCATGAGACGGTCACACCTCCGTTCGTCCGCGGCGACGGGACCGGCGGCGGTCACCGATTCGCGCCGCCCCCGTCTCGGGACCTCCGCTCGCCGGAACGCGGCGTTCGCTCCTCTCTGCGACCGTTTCTGTCGTGCTTTGGGTCATTGGTGTGGTGGCTGCGGTTCGGGACGGGCGCGCGTCATGCTACGTCGCGACCGCTACGGTCGGCGACCGTCTGTGCAGCGTCCTTGACGGCCTTCTTCGGCGACTTCTTGCCGCTCAACACGTTCCCGACTTCCGTGTTGATGGCGTCCTGCACCTCCGGCGTGTCGGTCGTGTAGCGGTACGGCTCTATCTCCCTCGCGACCTCCGCGAACAGGCGGAAGACGGGCTGTCCGCCGTAGAAGTCGAGCTCCTCGTCGTAGATGTCCGACTCGTAGGCGGTCGTCAGCGACGGGAAGAGTCCGTACTCCTGGAGCATCGTGTTCTGTACCTCGGGCGTGGTCATCGCGTACTCGATGTAGTCCCACGCGCGGTTGACGACCCCTTTGTCGCTGATCTGCGCCGGAATCGCCATGTTCGAACCGCCGCGGTTCGACGCGCGGGTGCCGCCCTTCTCGAACGCCGGCAGCTTGTACACGCCCCAGTTCCCGGAGGTGTCCGGGAGCTCCGCCCTGAGGGTGCCGTCCATCCACGCCGCGGTGGGAATCGACGCGAGCGTTCCCTCGGAGAACGCGGTGAACCACCCGCCGGACCACATCTCGATTCGCTTCGTGATGCCGGCGTCGTGCATGTCCTTTATCAGTTGGACGGCGCGGACGCTCTCCTCGCTGTGGATGTTCACCGCGCCGTCCTTCGTGAACGGCTGTCCGCCGAGTTGGCGGAACAGCATCCGCCACATCTGCGGCACCTCCTGCGTCGGGATGTTCACCATCGCCACGCCGTCGGGGAGTTGTTTCCCGGCCTCGATGAAGTCGTCCCACGTCTTGAGGGACGTGGGGTCGATACCGGCCTCCTCGTAGCGGTCCCGCTTGTAGAACACGCCGGTCGGGCCGATGTCCCACGGAAGCGCGTAATCCTTCCCGTCGACGCTGACGGTCTCCCACTTCCCCTTGACGATGTCCTCGCGGACGCCCGCCTCGTCGATTCGGTCGGTGAGGTCCATCAGGCCGTTCTTGCTCCCGAAGGCCGTCACGTCGTAGTTCTGGATGGCCGAGAAGTCGGGCGCGCCGCTTCCGCTGGTGATCGCGGTCTGGAACCGCTGTTCCCACGTGTTCCCGCCCATCTCCTCGACCGAGACGTTGGCGCCCTTCTTCTCGTTGTACGTCTCGGCGGCGTTCGCCAGCGCTCTGGCGGCGATGTTCCACGCCCACCCGTTGGCGTCCGACGCCATCGCCGTTCCCGACCCCCCGCCGCCGGTGTTCGTCCCGCCGGACCCTCCGTCGGTGCTTCCGCCGGTACTGATACATCCCGCTGCGCCCGCCGCGCCGGCGAGTCCGAGCGCCTGCACGAACTGCCGACGGCGTACACTAGGGTCTGCAGAGTCTGTCATGGTTAACCCACCGCAAACATTAGGATGGGGATATATTAATGTTTTGGCACGAGGAGTTCCGCGGAACGCCGACGGACCGCGAGCGGCCGCGAACGACTGTGTGTCGGCACATCGTGTCTCTCTCCACCGCGACGATACCCTCTCAATCGAAAGAACCATACGCGCTCGATGTGCCACGTACTGGCACATGGGTGACGACTGGCAAGCTCCCGAAATCATCGGCAGAAACCGCCTCCGTCCGCACGCGGACGTGCTACCGTACGACGACGTCGAGACGGCACTCGACGGGGCGCGCGGCGCGTCGCGGTGGATTTCGCTCCTGAACGGCGAGTGGTCGTTCGCGCTGTCGGAGACGCCCGCCGACGCGCCGGCGGACTTCCACGACCCCGAGTTCGACGCGAGCGACTGGGACGACATCGAGGTCCCGGTGAACTGGCAGGCGGCGGGGTACGGGAACCCCCACTACACGAACGTCGTGTACCCGTTCCCGATGGACCCGCCGCACGTCCCGACGGAGAACCCGACCGCCTCGTACCGCCGCGCGTTCCACGTCCCCGAGGAGTGGGACGAGAGGCGGATTCGCCTGCACTTCGAGGGCGTCGATTCGGCGTTCCACCTCTGGGTGAACGGCGAGGAGGTGGGGTACAGCGAGGGGAGTCGCCTCCCCGCGGAGTTCGACGTGACCGAGGCGGTGACGCCCGGCGAGAACACCGTCGCCGTCCGGGTGTACAAGTGGTCCACGGGGAGTTACCTCGAAGACCAGGACATGTGGTGGCTGAGCGGTATCTTCCGGGACGTGTACGCCTACGCGCTTCCGGCGACGCACGTCGAGGACGTGGACGTCCGAACCGAACTGGACGACGCGTACGAGGACGCGCGCCTCCGCGCAGCGGTGGAGGTGCGCAACGCGGGCGAAGCGTCCGCTACCGCGGACGTAGAGGCTGAACTCGTGGACGAGAACGGCGACGCCGTCCCGGTGTCGCTACCGAGTCGGTCCGTCGCCCTCGACGCCGACGAGGCGACCGAGGTGGCGTTCGAAGCCGAGGTGGAGGATCCCGAGAAGTGGACCGCCGAGACGCCGAACCGCTACGAACTGGTGGTGACCGTCTCCGAGGGCGACCGTTCCACCGTCGTCACCCAACCGGTCGGCTTCCGCGAGGTCGAACTCCGCGACGGGCAACTGCTGGTCAACGGCGAGGCGGTGACGATTCGCGGGGTCAACCGGCACGACTTCCACCCCGACAGGGGCCGGGCGGTTCCCATAGAGGCGATGCGCGAGGACGTCGAGATGATGAAGCGGCACAACCTCAACGCCGTCCGAACCGCCCACTACCCCAACGACACCCGGTTCTACGACCTCTGCGACGAGTACGGTCTGTACGTCCTCGACGAGACGGACATCGAGTGTCACGGGATGGAGTTCGCCGAGTCCATCCAGCATATCAGCGACGACCCCGACTGGGAGGACGCGTACGTAGACCGGATGGTTCGGATGATAGAGCGAGACAAGAACCACCCGAGCGTCATCATCTGGTCGCTGGGCAACGAGTCCGGGTTCGGCGCGCACCACCGGACGATGGCCGAGGTGACGCGCGAACGCGACCCGACGCGGCCGATACACTATGAGGAGGACGTCGAACAGGAGGTCGTAGACATCGTCGGCCCGATGTATCCGACGCTCGAAGAACTCGAAGCGTGGGCCGCCGAGGAGGACCCGGACCACCCGGTGATTCCGTGCGAGTACTCCCACGCGATGGGGAACGGGCCGGGGAACCTCCGGGAGTACTGGGACCTGTTCTACGAACACGACCGCCTGCAGGGCGGGTTCGTCTGGGACTGGTTGGACCAGGGCATCCGACGGACGGCCGAAGACGGGACGGAGTGGTTCGCCTACGGCGGCGACTTCGGCGACGAACCGAACGATGCGAACTTCAACATCAACGGCCTCGTCTTCCCCGACCGGACGCCCTCTCCCGGCCTGACCGAGTACAAGAAGGTCGTCGAACCGGTCGTCCTCGACGCCGACGACGTCGAACGCGGGCGAGTGACCGTCGAGAACCGCTACGACTTCCGGTCGCTCGACCACCTGACCGCGACGTGGCGGGTGTCGACCGACGGCCGACTCGTCCAGAGCGGTACCCTCGACCTGCCGTCCGTCGCGCCCGGCGAGAGCGACGTCGTCTCCGTCCCCGTCGAGAGCGAGTACCTGGACGAGGACGGCGAACACGTCCTCGGCGTCGAGGTGTCGCTTTCGTCCGAGACGGCGTGGGCGGAACGCGGCCACACCGTCGCCACGGGCGAGTTCGAACTCCCCGTCGGCGGCGACCCCTCCCACCCCGTCTCCGCCGCGTCGTCGCCGCTTCGGTGCGAGGAAACCGAGGGGGGAATCGTCGTCTCGAACGCCGAGTTCGAACTCGTCTTCGACGACACGTACGGCGTCGTCGATTCGCTGTCGTACCGCGGGCGGGACCTCCTCGAACGCGGGCCGCGGGTCGGGATGTGGCGCGCGCCGACGGACAACGACCGGGGGCTACCGCTTCCGAGAACGCTCCTCTCGACGCTGATGAAGCGTTACGAGGCGGAGGAGACGCTCGGGCCGCAGGACGTCCGCTCCATCGGGTTCGCGCAACTGTGGCGCGAACACGGACTCGACAGCCTCCGGTTCCGCACCGACGACGTGACGCACGAGGTTCGCGGCGACGAAGCGGTGACCATCTCAGTCGAGGGGCGACTCGCGCCGCCGATATTCGACCACGGGTTCGGTGTCGAGCAGACGTACACCGTCGCGGACGACGGCACGATAACGGTCGAAACCGAAGTCGAACCCGAGGGCGACCTGTCGGTGCTCCCCTCCCTCCCCCGCCTCGGGTTGGACCTGACGCTGGACGGCGACTTCGACAACGTGACGTGGTACGGGCGCGGCCCGGGCGAGTCGTACGTCGATAGCAAGGAGGCGAACCTGCTGGGTCGATACTCCCGAACCGTCGAGGAACTGCACACCCCGTACGTCGCCCCGCAGGAGAACGGCAACCGGACGGACACCCGGTGGGTGACGTTCACCGACCAGCGCGGGATCGGCGTCCACGTGGCGGGCGACGGGACGTTCGACTTCAGCGCGCACCGCTACAGCACCGACGACTTGGAGGCCGCCGACCACCGACACGAACTGCCGCGCCGCGACGACGTGTGGGTGTCTCTTGACCACGCCCACTGCGGACTCGGGTCGGCCAGTTGCGGCCCGCCGACGCTTCCGCAGTACCGCCTCGAACCAGAACCGACGGCGTTCACCTTCGAACTTCGCCTGTTCACGACGGACGGGGAAGCGCTCTGAGTCGCCTCGTCCGAGAATCGCGCGACGACCGGTTCGACCTTTTCTTTCGGGGTATCACTCCGCCCGCGTTCGGTAGTCGCGGTAGATTTCGTCCTGCATGACGGCCGTCCGCCCGCCGTCCACGAGGATGCTCTCGCCGGTGACGAACGAGGCGTCCTCGCTGGCGAGGAAGGCGGCTACCCCGGCGACGTCCGCCGGCGTCCCGAGGCGGCCGACGGGGTGGATGTCCTCGGTGTACTCGTACCGGTCGCCGAGTTCCTCCTTCGTCCGCGTGATCTCTATCCACCCCGGGTTGATGGTGTTGACCGTGATGCCGCGGGGGCCGAGTTCCAACGCCAGCGCCCGCGTCATCCCGTTTATGCCAGCCTTGACGGCGTTGTAGGGGAACAGTCCCGGCATCGTGAGGTAGGCGTGGTTCGACGACATGTTGACGATGCGCCCGCCCTCCGGCATCCGTTCGGCCGCGTGTTTCGAACAGAGCCAAAACGAGCGGAAGTCCGTCTCGACGACGAACTCCCAGTCGTCCATCGTCGCGTCCTCGGCCGTCGTCTCCGTCTGGACGCCCGCGTTGTTCACGAGGACGTCGATACGGCCGTACTCGTCGACGGCGTGTTCGAGTAGCGCCTCTATCTCGGCGGCGTCGCGCATGTCCGCCGGGACGAACGTGGCCTCCCCCCCGTCCTCGCGGATGGAGTCGGCCACCGCCTCGCCGGCGTCCCGTGACCGGCCGTTGACGACGACGGACGCCCCCTCGGCCGCGAACCGACGGGCGACTCCCTCGCCGATGCCGCGCGTCGAACCGGTGACCAGAACCACCCTGTCCTCGTGTCTGCCTTCGACCGCGTTCGCTGTCGGAGTAGGCGCTGTCATGCGTGTGCACAGCGTACGAGGGGGTCCGTAAATAAATTTCGAGCAGAAAGCGGAAGAGAACGAGCGTCGGGGGTTACCACTCGGTGATGCTGCCGTCCTCGTGCCGCCAGATGGGGTTGTGCCAGTTGACGGTCTTCTCGGACTGTTCGCGGACGTACTCCTCGTTTATCTCGATGCCGAGGCCCGGCGCGTCGGGGACCGACACGTACCCGTTGTCGTACTCGAAGACGGTCGGGTCTTCGAGGTAGTCGAGCACGTCCGACGTCTCGTTGTAGTGGATGTTGAGGCTCTGCTCTTGGATGAGCGCGTTCGGCGTGCAGGCGTCCACCTGCACGCACGACGCGAGGGCGATGGGTCCGAGCGGACAGTGCGGCGCGAGGGCCACGTCGTACGCCTCGGCCATGCTCGCTATCTTCTTCACCTCGGTGATGCCGCCAGCGTGCGAGAGGTCCGGTTGGATCACGTCCACGGACCCGTCCTCGAACACCTCCTTGAAGTCCCACCGGGAGTACATCCGCTCGCCGGTGGCGATGGGAATCGTGGTGTGGGCGGCGATGTCCGGAAGCGCGTCGTTGTGTTCGGGGAGGACCGGTTCCTCGATGAACATGGGGTCGTACGGTTCGAGGGCCTTCGCGAGGCGCTTGGCCATCGGCTTCGTCACTCGGCCGTGGAAGTCGACGCCGATGTCGACGCCGTCGCCGACGGCCTCCCGAACCTTCCGGAGTCGATCCACCGCGGCCTCGACCGTCGCCGGGTTGTCGACGCGTTCCAGTTCCTCGGTGGCGTTCATCTTCAGCGCCGAGAAGCCCGCATCAACCTTCTGTGTGGCCTCCTCGGCCACCTCGGACGGTCGGTCGCCGCCGATCCACTGGTAAACGCGGATGCTGTCGCGCGCCGCGCCGCCGAGGAGTTCGTACACCGGCGCGCCGAGACTCTTCCCTTTGATGTCCCAAAGCGCTTGGTCGATGCCGGCGATGGCCGACATCAGGACGGGGCCGCCGCGGTAGAACCCGCCCCGGTACATTGTCTGCCAGTGGTCCTCGATCGGGTTCACCGGTTCGCCGAGGAGGTGGTTGTCCATCAGTTCCTCGACGGCGGCGCGGACCGTGTGGGACCGACCTTCGACGACCGGTTCGCCCCAGCCGACGGTTCCGTCGGCCGTTTCCACCCGGAGGAACAGCCATCGAGGGGGTACCTCGAAGAGTTCGTAATCGACGATCTGGTTCATCGTTGCTTCATCTCGCCTCGTGGATTGGGTGTCCGATTTCATAGTTGTTCCGCAGGCGCGCCTTCGAAGGCGCAGTCGTACCGGTTACCGCCGGAGTGTGCGAACGGTACCGGTGGGTGTCTCGCCGCCGAACGGTCGGTTCCGTTGCCGAGGCTCTCCGACTCAGCGGACCGAAACCGCGTACTGCGGTACGCCGATCACCAGCACAACATCCTTAGTGATAATACATAAACGTTCTCCATACCCGAAATCGAGCGGCCGGCGAGAGCCGTTCACCAGCGGAGAACGATTCGGCGGGATTTCCCCGTCGATCCGTCCGTTCGCCCCATCGGTCGAGCGGAATATCACTATCGACTGCATCAGATCCCTCCGAATGTTTACTGATAGCGAACGACTTTTCCGCGCCTGCGCCGAGATACCGCCATGGCCGACGAACAGATTCGGATCAAATCGATCGCCACCTGCTTTCAGATCTTAGAGCAGATTCAGACGGACGGGAGCGCGGGCATCAGCGAACTCGCCCGGGAGGTCGGTCTCTCGAAGAGCGCCGTCTACAAGCACGTCCAGACCCTCTCTCGACTCGGCTACCTGGTCCGAGAGGGCGACGAGTACCACCTGAGCCTCCAGTTTCTCATGCTGGGAACGGAGGCCCGCAAACGGCTTCCGCTCACCGTCGCCGAGAGAGTGGTGACCGAACTCGCGGAGACGACGGGCCACACCACGAACTTTATCGCGCGCGAGAACGACCGCGGCATCTACGCGCTTCGGGTCGAACCGGAGGGGATGGCCTCCGAGGAACGGTTGGAGGGGAAGGTGGCTCCGCTTCACGCCACCGCCGGCGGGAAGTCGATATTCGCCTACCTCGACGACGACGAACGCGACGAGATGATCGAGCGGACGGGGTTGGCGGCGTTCACGGAGAAGACGATAACGGACCGAACGGTCCTCAAAGAGGAGTTGCAGTCGATACGCGACAAGCGAGTCGCGTTCGACCGCGAGGAGTTCATCGAAGGCGTCCAGTGCGTGGCGTCGCCGGTTCTCGCCAGCGACCACTCGCCCGTCGGGTCGGTGAGCGTCACGGGCGACATCGAAATCATGTCCGGAAAGCGGTTGGAGGAGGAGGTGGTCGGACTCGTCGTCTCCGCCGCGAAGACCATCGAGAAGGAAGTTCGCACCGCCTGAATCGTTCGCCGACGGAGAACGGTGTTCGACCGGTTCCGAGAGACGCACCTCGTTCGTCCCTCCGCCGCGTTTGGGAGTCATTGAGCCACCCGAGAGGAGGGAGACGGCCGGGTCGTACGGGGTCGCTGTTCACCGATGGTTAACGGAAGGCGGTATTCGGACGGGACTCGAAGCAGAACGTCACCGCGTTCTATTACGCTCCTACATCTGTAACGACCGGGCGATCAGATGCGGTCCAGAGGACGAACGGGCCGGGGCGTCCCCAGCGGAGGCGGTGCAGTATTGTACGTTGTCCACATCTAAGTGGAACTCGAATGATAGATCCATAAGTACATATTCTGCCTCAGAGAGGCAGAGAAGTATACCGCGACACGGCAGTTCTCCGCATTTTCACCGTATTTCTCGGCAATTTATTCCGCTTTCCGCTCTGAAAAGCGGTTCGACGCAGGTTGTCGTCGTTCCGCCGGATATCCTTCGTAGTGGTCGTTTTCGCGGGTCTCTAATTCATCACCGTCACCGCGAACTTCGTCGCCGTTGACGAGGAGACGTTAGAAGTTCGAATCTCGTGCAATTCTACCGGGCGACGGGGATACGACCGAAACGGAGACTGTCCGCTCTGCGGTATTTATTACGATAGTACGAGATGGAAGTTAAGCGCGTCGAGCCGGAACTACTCGGGGATGGACGTCGTCAATCCCGCGACCGGAGAGGAGGTAGAGACGTACGAGACACAGACGGAGGAGGACGTGGACGACGCCCTCGGGAGGGCGACGGACGCGTTCGACGACTGGCGGGAGCGCCCGCTACGCGAACGCGAGGAGTTGCTGGAGGCGGCTGGCGAGGTGCTTCGGGAGAACAAGCGCGAGTACGCCGAGACGATGACCCGCGAGATGGGCAAGCCCATCACGCAGGCGGTGTCGGAAGTCGAGAAGTGCGCGTGGGCGTGCGACCACTACGCGGAACACGCCAGCGCGTACCTCGAACCCGAACACCACCCGAGTCCGTCGGGTTCGACGGTCAAGACCGTCTACGAACCCATCGGGCCGGTGCTGGCGGTCATGCCGTGGAACTTCCCCTTCTGGCAGGTGTTCAGGTTCGCGGCGCCGTACGTGACGGCGGGCAACGTCGGCCTGTTGAAGCACGCCTCGAACGTGCCGGGGTGCGCGAAGGCCATAGAGGAGGTGTTCCGCGAGGCAGGGTACCCGGAGGACGTCTTCCAGTCGCTCCTGATTCCCTCGGACCTCGTGGACGACATCGTCGAAGACGACCGAGTTCGCGCGGCGACGCTCACCGGAAGCGGACCGGCGGGCCGCGCAGTCGCCGCCGCCGCCGGGGAGAACCTGAAGAAGACCGTCCTCGAACTCGGCGGGAGCGACCCCTACGTCGTCTTGGACGACGCCGACCTCGACGACGCCGTCGAAACCGGCGCGTGGGCCCGCAACCAGAACGGCGGCCAGTCCTGCATCGCCGCCAAGCGCTTCGTCGTCCACGAGGCCGTCTACGACGAGTTCCTCGACCGGTTCGTCGAGGAGATAGACTCCTACGTCGTCGGCGATCCGACGGACGAGGAGACTGACGTCGGCCCGCAGGCGAAGGAGAGTCTGTTGGAGGACCTCCACGAACAGGTCGAGGAGAGCGTCGAAGCCGGTGCGAACGTCGCCCTCGGCGGCGAACCGATGGACCGAGAGGGGGCGTACTACCCGCCGACCGTCCTGACCGACGTGCCCGAGGGGTGCCCCGCCGACACCGAGGAGATGTTCGGTCCGGTCGCCACCGTCTACGAGGTGTCGGACGAGGAGGAGGCGGTCGAGAAGGCCAACGACACCCAGTTCGGCCTCGGCGCGAGCGTCTGGACCGAGGACCGCGAACGCGGAGAACGCCTCGCCCGCCGGATAAACGCCGGGTGCGTCTACGTCAACCAGCTGGTGAAGTCCGACCCCCGCGTGCCGTTCGGCGGGGTCAAGGAGTCGGGCTACGGGCGCGAGCTCTCCGAGGTCGGAATCAAGGAGTTCCTCAACGAGAAGACGGTGTGGGTCGAATGAAGGCGTCCGACCTGTTCGTCGAGTGTCTGGAACGCGAGGGCGTCGAACACGTCTTCGGCATCCCCGGCGAGGAGACGGAGGACCTCCTGTTTTCGCTCCGCGACTCGGACGTGACGTTCGTCCCGGTTCGGCACGAACAGGGGGCCGCGTTCATGGCCGACGTCCACGGCCGGTTGACGGGCGAGGCGGGCGTCTGCCTCTCGACGCTCGGTCCGGGCGCGACCAACCTGCTCACGGGCGTCGCCGACGCCCACCGCGACAAGAGTCCGCTGGTGGCCGTCACCGCCCAGGGCGGACTCGAACGACTCCACAAGGAGAGCCACCAGGCCATCAACGTCGTCAGAATCTACGAGTCGGTGACGAAGTGGAACACCCAACTGGACGACCCGGACATCATCCACGAGTCGGTCCGCAAGGCGTTCAAAGTCGCCGAGTACGAGAAACCCGGCGCGACCCACCTCGAACTCCCCGAGGACGTGGCGGCCGAGGAGACGGAGGCGCGTCCGCTTCCCGTCCGGGAGGACGTTCGCTTCGCCGCCCCCGACGCGGACACGCTAGACCGCGTGAAGGAGTTGCTCCGGGAGGCGGACCGACCGCTGATAATCGCCGGCAACGGCGCGGTTCGGACGCACGCGGCGTCGCAGCTTCGCGAGTTGGTGCGCGTCACCGACCTCCCGGTCGCTTCGACGTACATGGGCAAAGGCGCGGTGTCGGACGCCGACGAGCACTCGCTGATGACGCTCGATTCGGGCGCGGACGGCGAGGCGGCCAGCGCCATCGAACAGGCGGACCTCGTGCTCACGGTTGGCTACGACATCGCCGAGCACGACCCGGCGAAGTGGGGGCGGAGCGACACCCCCGTCGTCCACGTCGACACCGAACCGGCGGAGGTGTACGAGGCGTACAACCCCGCCGTCGAGGTGGTCGCCGACATCGGCCGAACGCTCGAAGCGCTGACCGAGTGGTGCGGGGCGAGCGAGCTGGGGTTCGACCCCGAGTGGTACGCCGACCTGCGCGAACGCATCGTCGAGGACGTGGCCGCCGAACCCTCCGACGCCGCACCCTTCTCCGTCCAGGGGGTTCTGCCCGTCCTGCGGGAGGCGATGGACCCGGAGGACGTTCTCCTCTCCGACGTGGGGAGTCACAAGATGGCGATAGCGCAGAACTTCCCGACGTACGAACCGAACACCTGCATCGTCTCGAACGGCCTCGCCTCGATGGGGATCTCGGTCCCCGGCGGCGTCGCCGCTGACCTCGCGACGGACGGGAACGTCGTCGCCGCGACGGGCGACGGCGGCTTTCTGATGAACGCCGCCGAACTCGAGACGGCGACCCGAATCGGCTGCGAGTTCACCGTCGTCGTCTTCGTGGACGACGACTACGGCCTCATCTCCGAGAAGCAACGTGACCACACCGGCGAGGCGTTCGGGACGGGGTTGTCGAACCCCGACTTGGTCACCTTCGCCGAGAGCTTCGGAATCGACGGCTACCGCCCGCAGTCGCGGGCTGAACTCCGAGAGGCCGTCGAGGAGGCGGTCGGCAGCGACATGTCGTTGATAGCGGTCGAAGTCGAGTAGGCGGACGTGCCGCGGCCGATCGAGACGGGTCGGGGCGTCCGTTCGGCCGCGGTTCCGGTCCGAATGGGGACGTGAGCGAGTGCGGGGCACGGAGTACACCTGTGATCAGCCCAGACCTCCCGGTTCGACTACTCAAACTATCGCTCCGTTCACGTCGTTCGGCATCTACTTTCCTCACGATTCGAGGAGCGGAATAACTATCGCGAGACACATCCGACTCGACCGAGATACCGCTAACGATGTAGGTTCGGCCGGTATCTCCGTATATCCCCGATACACAGCTGATTCTCTCGGCGTCGTCGCCGTGTCCGCACGTTACGCTCGGTGAGAACTCGGTTGTCATTTGCTAAAGATAATTTTAGGAGCCCCGAACTCCTCTTTCTTAGTGAAGACAATTAGAACTGTGAGACGAAGAATTATCGTAGAGTTCATAAGCGATACTCGTACATTTCGAACTAGGAGAGATAACTGATGTCTGAAAACAAACGCAAGCGCAATCACGAGTGGTGGCCGAACAAGCTGAAGTTAGACGTCCTCGACCAGAACGCCGAGAACGTCGGTCCGTACGGCGAGGACTTCGACTACGCCGAGGAGTTCCAGACGCTCGACCTCGACGAGGTGAAGGCGGACCTGAAGGACCTGATGACGACGTCGCAGGACTGGTGGCCCGCCGACTACGGCCACTATGGGCCGCTCTTCATCCGCATGGCGTGGCACAGCGCCGGTACGTACCGCACGGTGGACGGCCGCGGCGGCGCGTCCGGCGGGAACCAGCGCTTCGCGCCCCTCAACAGCTGGCCCGACAACGTGAGCCTCGACAAGGCTCGCCGTCTGTTGGAGCCGATAAAGCAGAAGTACGGCCGCAAGCTCTCGTGGGCCGATCTGATCGTCCTCGCCGGGAACACCGCCCTCGAATCGATGGGGATGGAGACGCTCGGCTGGGCCGGCGGGCGCGAGGACGAGTTCGAGCCCGACGAGGCCGTCTACTGGGGCCCCGAGACGGAGTGGGAAGCGCCGCAGGACGAACGCTTCGACGAGGACGGCGAGCTCGACGAACCGCTCGGTGCCACCGTGATGGGCCTCATCTACGTGGACCCCGAGGGGCCGAACGGTAATCCGGACCCGCTCGCGTCGGCGGAGAACATCCGGAAGGCGTTCGGCCGCATGGCGATGAGCGACGAGGAGACGGCCGCGCTCATCGCCGGCGGACACACGTTCGGCAAGTCCCACGGTGCCTCCGACGGGGACCTCGGCCCCGAGCCCGAAGCGTCTCCGATCGAGGACCAGGGTCTCGGCTGGACCGACTCCGGCAAGGGCCCCGACACGACCACCAGCGGCATCGAGGGCGCGTGGAACGCCTGGCCGACGATGTGGGACACCTCCTACCTCGACAACCTGCTCGACTACGAGTGGGAGCTGACGGAGAGTCCCGCCGGGGCGAAGCAGTGGGAGCCGGTCGATGAGGAGGCGCACGACACCGTGCCGGACGCCCACGACCCGTCGAAGAAGCACGCCCCCATGATGATGACGTCGGACCTCGCTCTCAAGCGGGATCCGGAGTTCCGCGAGATAATCGAGCGCTTCCGCGAGGACCCGAAGGAGTTCCAAGCGGCCTTCGCGCGGGCGTGGTTCAAACTCATCCACCGCGACATGGGTCCGAAGGAACGGTTCCTCGGTCCGGACGTCCCCGAGGAGACGTTCATCTGGCAGGACCCCCTCCCGGACGCCGACTACGACCTCATCGGAGAGGAGGAGGCCGCCGAGCTCAAGGAAGAAATCCTCGATTCGGACCTCTCCGTCTCTCAACTCGTCAAGACCGCCTGGGCGGCGGCGTCGACGTACCGCGACAGCGACAAGCGCGGCGGCGCGAACGGCGCTCACATCCGCCTCGAACCCCAGAAGAGCTGGGAGGTCAACGAGCCCGCGCAGCTGGAGACGGTGCTTTCGACCTACGAAGCGATTCAGGAGGAGTTCAACGGCTCGCGGTCCGACGACGTGCGCGTCTCGCTCGCCGACCTCATCGTGCTGGGCGGTAACGCGGCCGTCGAGAAGGCCGCGGAGGACGCCGGGTACGATATCGATATCCCGTTCGAGCCCGGCCGCACCGACGCCACGCAGGAGCAGACCGACGAGGAGTCGTTCGAGGTGCTCAAGCCGAAGGTCGACGGGTTCCGCAACTACTTCAGCGGCGCGTACGACCAGCCCGCGGAGGACCTGCTGGTCGACCACGCCGACCTACTCGACCTGACGGCGTCCGAGATGACGGTCCTGGTCGGCGGCATGCGCGCGCTGGGCGCGAACTACCAGGACTCCGATCTCGGCGTCTTCACCGACCGGCCGGGGACGTTGACCAACGACTTCTTCGTGAACCTGACCGACATGGGCTACGAGTGGGAGGAGGCCTCGGAGTCCGGAGAGGTCTACGAACTGGTCGACCGCGAGACGGGCGACGTCGAGTGGAAGGGCTCCCGAGTCGACCTCATCTTCGGGGCGAACTCCCGACTTCGCGCCATCTCGAACGTCTACGCGGGCGAAGAGGAGAAGTTCGTGCGCGATTTCGCGGACACGTGGAGCAAGGTGATGAAGCTCGACCGCTTCGACCTCGAGTAATCTCGTCCGAGAGCCTCCGTTTCGGACGCGACCGTCGGTCGCCGTTCGAAACGGCTCGCTCGTAAGTCCCGCGGCGACGTTACCCGGCGCGCCCCCCGTCTGCGGCGCGCCGCTTTTCCTTCTCGGCCGGTGCGTTCCGCTTCGGTCGGACCGGAGGCCGACTACTCGACCGAGACGACGACTTTCCCTTGGTGTTCGCCTCGTTCGACGTACCGATAGGCGTCTCGCACCCCGTCGAAGTCGAACACGCGGTCGATCACGGGTTCCATCTCCTCGGCCGCCATGGCGGCGAGCATCCGGTCGAACATCTTCCGACTGCCGACGCCCATCAGACCCTCGACGTCGAGCGACTTCAGGAGAATCGGCGCGGGGTTCACGTTCCCCTCGGGACCGGCGAGGACGCCGATGAGGTGGACGTGGCCGCCGATCCCCGCCGCCTGCAACGACCGTTCGAGCGTTCCGGGGCCGCCGACTTCGACGACGTGGTCCGCGCCGCCCGTTCGTTCCTGAACGACGTCCCCCCACTCGGGCGTCTCCTCGTAGTTTATCGTCTCGTCGGCGCCGAGTTCGCGGGCGCGGGCGAGCTTCTCGTCGCTGGAGGAGGTGACCACCACCCGCGCGCCGCGCATTGAGGCGAACTGGAGGGCGAACGTCGAGACGCCGCCGGTGCCGAGTGCGAGAACCGTCTCGTCGGCCCGGAGGTTCCCGTTCTCGATCAGTGCGCGCCACGCGGTGAGGCCGGCACACGAGAGCGTCGCCCCCTCCTCGTAGGAGAGGTAGTCGGGCAGGACCGGGAGGCTCTCGGCGGGGAACGTGACGTACTGCGCCAACGCCCCGTCGACGTTCCCGCCAGTCGTCCGCGTCGCCTTCTCCTGCGCGAACGGCCCGTCGACCCAGTCGGGCGCGAACGGCGTCGCCACCCGGTCGCCCTCGGAGAGGCGGTCCACGTCCTCGCCGACTTCGACCACCTCGCCCGCCCCGTCGGAGAGCGGGATCACCGGCAGACTCGTACCGGGGTAGGTGAGTTCGGGGTTCGCAATCGCCAAATCGCGGTAGTTCAGCGAACACGCGTGAATTCGGACGAGTGCTTCGTCCGCATCCGGCGTTGGTCGGTCGCGTTCGACTTCGACGACGCCCCCGTAGTCGGCGTCGGGTTCTCGGACTTCGTATGCCTGCATAGTCACCTCAAATGGAGGTCGCACCGCCACTTCCGTCCTCTGCTCGGCCGCGTATTGGCCGCCTCTCGCCGACGGACGCGGGTGGACGCTGTTGGGCGTCGTCGTCCTCGGACTCGCGAACCATCTGCTCGGGAACGTCCCCCTCGTCGGTCCGGTGGGAAGCGCACTCGGAGGCGCACTTCACGCCGGAGCGGTCGCCGTCTTCCTCCGGGAGAGCGAGGTTAGGAGCGCTGTAACCGGGTGAGAACGGTCGTAACGGCCGCGGTAATTGCGGTCGGAATGTTCCCTCACGTTCCGTCCTCGAATCCCGCCCCGCGACCGCTCTCGAAGCGTATACGGTATCCAACCGTACGCCGAGGTACGGTCCCCCTGTTCGTTTCCGGACTGCCGGGCGGTCCCGAACTCGTCGTCCCCCTCCTGATGCTGACGATGTACGTCGTACTGCCCGTCTTGGGTATCATCGTGTACAACTTCTTGGACGGTAAGCGCGGCTACGAGGAGCGGATTACGCGCCTCGAACGGCGAGTGACCGAACTTGAAGGCGAAGGGGAGTAAGCCCGCCCCGAACGCCGACGAGTTCGAACGCGTTCGCCGGTCAGTCGAACGTGTAGTCGCGGTACCGTCGAACCGCGTACCGGTACGACCCGTACGAGACGCCGCACGTCAACAGGAGGTACGCGCCGACGCCCACGACCAACGCGGGAGTCGCGGCGAGGTGACCGGCGAGCGTGAACCAGAGGGTGACCAAGCCGACGGTCGTGCCGCCGCCGACGACGAACAGGTACGTCATCATCACGAGCGTCGAGGGGACGACGGTTTCTGCGCCCCAGAACTCGCGCTCCTCGTAGACGGGGTACGCCGCGCCGACGCCGACGGCGAACGCGGCGGCGGCGAGACACAGTCCGACGCCGGCCACCGCGAAGGCGAGTGCGTACGCCGGGGGCGCACCGACGGCGACGGACGCGAGGGGGACGAGAACCGCCACGGGGACGCCGACCGTGAGACCGGCGAGCATCCGACCGTGAACGAGCGTCCGCGTCGGCGTCCTCGTGAGCAACAACAGGGGTAACTGCGGCCGGTCGTCGCCGAGGGGGTTCAGCCCGAACGCCGCGCCGGCGAGGTACGTCCCGAGTCCGACGCCGACCCCGGCCGCCAACGGTCCGAGGGCGTCGCCGGAGAACGGAACGAACGCGCCGCCGACCGGTCCGAGGAAGAACACCGCCATCAGGAGGTGGTTGAGTTCCCGCGGGTTTCGGACGGTGCGGACGAGCGTTCCCCACGCGACGCGAGCGGATTTCGGTCGCGCGAACGGGCGCGGCGGAGCGAACCCCCCGGAGGAGGAACTCGTCCGTCGTGTCCGCTCCCGGCGGGGGGCGTCCGAGAGCCACAGTTCGGACGCCTGCCGGGAGGCGACGGCCAATCCGACGGGGGTCAGCGCGACCAGTCCCGCGAGGACCGCCACCGCCTCGGGCGACACTGGTCGGGAGAGCGGCGTTCCGAGGAACGCGAGGGCGACGTAGTCGGTCAGCGGTTCGAACGCGACCGCGGAGAGTAGTCCCTCGACGGAGACGTTCTCCTCGGCGACGTACCGGCCGGCGAACTGCGACCCCACGACGAGGACGACGAGAGCGAGGACGCCGCCGGCCTTCATGACGCGGCGGACGCCCGGCAGTCGCCGCAGGACGCGCAGGACGACGATACCGAGGGCGTAGCCCCAAACGGCGGCCCAACAGACGAGCGGAAGTAAGACGAGCGCCGCCGTCACGACGAGCGACGGCGACCCGAGTCCGAACGCGAACGCGACGGCGAGAGCCGTCACGGGGACGCCGAGCCAGACGGCGAGTCGCCGGACTTCCGCGCCGATGAGGCCGACGACGACGGCCCGCGGGTGGACGGCGGTCAACAGCAGTTCCTCGGCTTCGATGCCGCCGATGCGTTCCAGCGTCCGGAGGGTCGCGAGGAGGAGAAACCCCGCGGGGAGCAACACCGCGCCGGGGGCGAGGAACGGAACCGCCGCGACCGACCGAGCGGTTCGGCCGGCGAGGTAGGCGGCGGGGAGCGAGAGGAGGAGTTGCACCGCGAAGAACAGGACGGCGAAGCCGACTCCGAGGAGGCGGCGGTTGTTTCCGAGGATCTGCCTGACGCTCCGGCGGAACTCCGCGCGCGCGATGCGCATCCCGTGGCGGACGTCTCGTCGGAGACTCATTCTTCGGCCCCGGCCGGCCGAGGGCCGTCTCGGTCGCCGGTGATTTCGAGGAAGGCGTCTTCGAGCGACGCGTTCTCGCCCGCCTCGGCGCGGGACGTCACCATCTCGGGCGACCCCTCGGCGACGACTCGACCGTCGAAGAGGACGCCCACCTCGTCGGCGACCGCTTCCACGATAGAGAGGATGTGCGTCGAGAGGAACACCGTCGCGCCGGAGTCGGCGAACTCGACGACGAACTCGCGGATGCGCCGGACGGCCTTCGGGTCGAGTCCGGCGGTGGGTTCGTCCAAGAACAGGACGTCCGGGTCGTGTAGGACGCTCTGTGCGAAGGCGGTCTTCTGCCGCATCCCCTTCGAATAGGTGCCGATGCGCCGGTCGGCGTCGGCGGTCAGGTCGAACTGGTCGAGGGACTCCTCGATGCGACGGCGGGCGTCCTCGCGCGGCACGTCCCGGAGGTCGGCGACGTATTCGAGCTGTTCGCGGGCGCTGAACTCCTCGTACAGGGGCGGCGTCTCGGGGAGGTAGCCGACGAGGGGGGCGAGTTCGCGCCGGTCGGTCGAGGGGACGCCGCAGACGCGGACGGTGCCCGACGACGGCCGGGAGAGGCCGGTCAAAAGCCGCATCGTGGTCGTCTTCCCCGCGCCGTTCGGCCCGAGGAACCCGTAGACGGTTCCGCTCGGAATCGACAGCGACACGCCGTCGAGAGCGACCGCCGAACTGTACGTCTTTCGCAGGTCCGTCGCCTCGATGGCGGCGTCAGCGGTAGTGGAGGGCATAGAGCGGAAGTCCGTTTCGAACGACGTTCCCTAACTGTTACGGATCTGAGATGAACCCTCGTCGGCGTCGGCCGCCGCGTCGTCGCCCGTGAAGGCGACGCCGTAGACGAGGGAAACGACCCAGCGAGCGATCCGAGTACCGCACGGGGAGAGGGCCCGGAGGGCGACATCGACCGCTACGTCTCCGCGTTCGGACGTGAAATCGCCCGGAATCAATCACGACCGAGGAATCGAACGACGGGAAGCGCCCGTTACGCCAGAGAAGAAGTACGTCGGGCGGTCTCCGTTAGATGCGGAGGAGCCGACCGAACAGGGCCTTGACCTGGTCGAACAACCCGCTCAGGCCGCCCCTCGACCGGTCCGTGCTCGCCGTCGCCGTGGCCGTCTCTTCCGTCGCCTCGGTCGTCGAATTCGGAGTCGCCGTCTCCTCCGGGGCCGGCGTCACCTCGGCAGTCGCCGGCTGAGCGGTTTCGGACGCGGACGACGGCGTTTCGGTCGCCGTAGACGTAGCGTTCCGCGTCGGCGTAGACGTAGCGTTCTGCGTCGGCGTCGAAGTGGCGGCCGCGTCCGTCCGCTCCGACGTCGAGGAGGAGGAATCTGCCGACGAAGACGAATCCGCCGATGTCGAGGAAGACGAGTCAGCCGACGAGGACGAATCCGACGAGGACGAGGAAGACGAATCAGCCGACGACGAGTCCGTCGAGTCTCCCGCGTCCGTCTGCGACGAATCCGACCCCGCGGTTTCTGTCGTGGTCGCCGTCTCCGTCGGGTCCGCCGTCTCGGTCGAAGCCGGAGTCTGCGTCGAGTCCGAGGGTGTCCGGGTCGGAGTCGAAGCCGGGGTAGACGTCGAAGTCTGAGTCGCGTTGGTGTCGTCCTCCGTGGGTTCCGTCGCGTCCACCGTCAGGTCGTACTCGGTGAAGCCGACGTTGAACTCACGCCCCGTGTCCGGTCTCGCCACGCGGATGTAGTAGGTCCCGGCGTCCGTAATCCGGGCGGACTGCTCCGCCTCGAACGTGCCGCCCCCGCCGTACGCGAACGTCTCGTTCGTCGCGCTCATATCGGACGGTTCCACCGTTCCGATCGGACGTCCGTCGGCGGTGTAGATCTGGAGCCCGAAGTCACCCTGATAGAGGGCGTGGACGGACAGCTCCGCGGAGACGTTCAGGTTACCTTCCCCCGCCTCGACGGCGTACCAATCGACGTCGTCCGAGCGCGTGAGAATACTGGTCGTGTTCCCGTTCGCACCGATTGCGGCCGCCTGCGACCGACCTTGGTTCGGTTCGGACGCCTCCTGACTGCGGGTGTAGGCGGTCACCTCCGCGTAGTTGTCGGAGGAGGAGGTTATCGCGATGTAGTAGGGACCCGAGTAGTCCGCGATCGTTCCCTCCATGGTGGTGTCGGGGCCTCGCGTGATGGACCGTATCCGCTGGCCGTCCTTGTCGTAGAGTATCGCCTGTCGCATGCCGCCGCCCGCGACAACGCCGACGGCCTCTCCCTTCTCCGCTTCGAGGGAGTAGACGCCGTCGATGTCGTCGCCGGACACTTGCTGACCGGATTCGATTTTCTGCACGTCGCCGAACGCCCGGGTCACCGTGACGTTGACCGTGTCGCTGACGGACTGGCCCGTGTCGTCGGTCGCGGTCACCGTGACCGTGTAGTTACCGGGGACGACGACCGAATCGAACTGGAGGGCCGTCCCGTCGTCGGACTCCTGAGAGTAGGTGCCGTCGATGTCGTGGTTCCACGAGTAACTGACGTATCCGGTCCCCCCGGTCGATTCCGCTTCGAATCGGGGTTTCTCGCCTATCTTGACCGTCCTATCGGAACCGAGAGAGATGTCGAAAGAGTCCGCCCCCGCGGAGCCGTCCGAGGCGGCCGTTTCCGTCTCCTGCGTCTCGTTCGTCTGGGCGGTGTCCACCGTCGTCACCTGAGCGCTCGAAGTCGCCGCTCCGCCTTCGGTTGTCACCGCCGCGGACGCACCGGCGACGGGGAGCGAAACGGCGGACAGGACGACCAGTGCGGCCACCAGTAGCGGGACGAGCGCCCCCGAGAAGGGCGAGCGTGTCATCGTGAACCTCCGGTGGAGACGGACCGGTCAGCGTCCGCCCCCGCCGTCGCCGAGAAACCCGCCCGAGCGGGGTCGGTCTCCGCGGCGTCGTCCGGCGTTTCTCCGACGGCGCCCCGGCCGAAAGACGCCGACATATTGGGAAAGAGGAAATTCAGCATAGTCGTTTGGAGGTGCCTCATACCCGCCATGTCTACAGTATCGGTTAAAATCACTATCGGTGATACTCAGATCCTGACACATTCATGGATTCTAACTAATTACCGATTCCATTCCTCTATCCGTCGAAAGTGCAGGATACCGTGTCTGTAGCCGGAGGTGACCGGTTCGAAATCCGTCGTGTTGCGACGCAGATACCGGAACATATTCCCGATTCTTGCGACAGCGCGATTCGGCACGTACGCCCCACGTTCGCCGGACACCGTTCCCCTCACTCCGACTCACCCTATGCTATGCGGTCACAGGTAACAGTGCTCCGCACCTCTAGACGGGACCCGAGGCAGAATTCGCATAAACGAGTTGATGTAATGGTCGTTCGTCAGTTATGTGGTACCACGCCTCTTTGAGGAGGTACATCATGAACACTGTCGAACGCTGGAAGCAAGAGAAACACCCCCTCGACGTGATAGAGGACGTCCACGAGTACGCCGAGGAGGGACTGACGTTCGAGGAGATAGAGGAACGGGCCGGCGAGGGCGAGTGGGAGCGTCTGAAGTGGGCCGGGATGTACAGTCACGGCCGACAGGAGGGGTACTTCATGGTCCGCACGAAGGTGCCCGGAGGGTTCCTGACGCCCGAACAGGCCGAGGTGATAGGCGAAGTCGCGGAGGAACACGCCACCGCGCCGCCGGAACACGGCGGAGAGGACCAAAACTCCGTCTGGGGCGACGCGTTCCTCGACATCACGACGCGGCAAGACATCCAGATGCACTGGATAGAGATCGAGGACATGCCCGAGGTGTGGGAGAAGTACGACGAGGTGGGCCTGACGACCGTTCAGGGGTGCGGCGACGGCGCGCGCAACGTCCTCGGATGTCCCGCCGCGGGGTTGACGGACCACGAGTGCTTCGACGCCCAACCCGTCGTCGACGCCGTCTCCGACTACTTCACGGGAAACCGCGAGTACGCGAACCTCCCCCGGAAGTTCAAGATGACCGTCACCGGGTGCCGCGAGGACTGCGCGCAGTCGCAGATCAACGACGTCGGCCTCACGCCCGCGCGCAAGGAGGTAAAGGGAGCGGACGTCTACGGCTTCCACGTCCGCGTCGGCGGCGGCCTCTCGGATGGCCCGCGAATGGCCTCGAGCCTCGACGTGTTCGTCCCGCCGGAGGACGCGGTGGAGTTCTGCCGCGCCGTCGCGCAGACGTTCAAGGAACTCGGCGACAGGAACAACCGCGGCGTCTGCCGGATGCGGTACCTCGTTGAGCAGATGGGCGCGGAGAAGTTCGAGGAGGCCGTCCGCGACCGGTGCGACGTGGAACTCCCGACGCGGGGGACGGACCTCACCCGGAGTTACACCGGCGACCACGTCGGCGTCCGCGAACAGAAGCAGGACGGCCTCTACTACGTCGGGTTCAACGTCATCGCGGGTCGGATGGGCGGCGACGAGTTCGCGGCGGCCGCCCGCGCGGCGAAGAAGTACGGGACGGACGAGGCGTCGGTCCGGTTGGCGACGGATCAGAACTTCCTCGTCACGCACGTGCCGAAGGAGAACCTCTCTGACCTCCTGAACGAACCGTTCGCCCGCACGTACGAACACGACCCCGGGCCGTTCTCCCGCGGCGCGGTCGGATGCACCGGGTCGGAGTTCTGCAACTACGGCATCATCGAGACGAAGAACCGCGTCTACCGGTGGGCGAAAGCCCTCGACCGGCGGATAGACACCCCCGACGACGTGGACGTCGTCCGGATGCACATGTCCGGGTGTTCGGCGTCGTGCGCCCAACCCCAAATCGCGGACATCGGCTTCCGCGGGGAGACGGTGAAGGTTGACGACCCCGAGGGGACGACCAACGACGAGGGCGACAACATCGTCGAAGGGATGGACTTCGGACTCGGAGGCTCTCTCGGATCCGACAACGAGTTCCTCGACTGGGTTGAGAACGCCGTCCCGGCCCGATCGGTGATACCTGCGCTCGAAGAACTGTTCGCGGCGTACGCCGACGAACGCGAGGAGGGCGAACGCTTCTACGAGTGGACCCGCCGCGTCGAGAACGACCGCCTGCGGACCGTCATGCAGGGTGCCGACGCCGACGTTTCCGGGGGTGTCGCGCATGGGGACTGACGGCGACGAAGGCGGGCGAGAGAAGCGGACGCTTCCGAGCGTCCCCGACGCCGGAGACGACCACGCGGAGACGGGCGTCCCGCCGGTGGACGGGAGTTCTCCGGGACGGACGCCCGACGCCGGCGACGACGCGAAACTCATCAAGTACCGGAAGCGACCCGTCGAGTCGCGGTCCAGCGACGCTGACTCCGATGTCGATTCCGCAGGCGACTGCGGATGCGGCGGCGGGTGCGCGTGCGGCCTCTCGTCCGGCGGTAGCGAGGAGAGTGAAGCAGTTGCAGACGGAGGGGCACGTCCCGCGAACGTGGATGAGAACGGCAACCTCCGGGACCTGGACTTCACGGAACCGACGGCGGGGAAGAGCCAGGACGTCTACGACGACGCGCCGGACAGGCGCGTGCAGGTGCCCGACGGCGTCGAGTTGGACACGCCGGGGTACTCCATCCGCAGCGAGATGAACGACATCGAGGAGTCCGAGGACAAGACGTGGTTCATGGAACTCGACGCCGCGGTCATCGACGAGGGGCGGTGCATCCAGTGTGGCACCTGCGTCGCCTCCTGTCCCTCCGACTCCATCGGCATCGGCGACGACGGACTCCCCGAGTTAGTGAAGATGTGCACCGGGTGTTCGCTCTGCTGGGACTTCTGCCCGCGCGGCGGCCTCCGGTACGAACGGCAGTGGAAGATAACCGGCGGCGAGGACAACGTGAAGGGGGCGGGCGACCCGATAACGGAGTTCTCCGCGAAGGTCGAAGACGACTGGCGCGGGAACGCCCAGGACGGCGGCGTCGTCACGTCCGTCCTGATACACCTCCTGGAGGCGGGCGAGATAGACGGCGCACTCGTCGCCACCGAGTCCGAGGACGAACCGTGGAAGGCGGAGTCGTTCCTCGCGACCACCCCCGAGGAACTGATAGCGAACGCCGGGAGTTTCTACAACCAGACGATGGCGCTGGGCAACCTCGACATCGATCAGTGGGAGGAGAAACTGCCGGACAAATCCCCGGAGGACCTCTCTCTCGCACTGGTCGGGACGCCCTGCGAGATAGAGGGGATTCGCGCGCTACAGGACTTCCAGTGGGACTACGCCTCCCAGGAGGACGGCGTGCGCGCGATAGACTACACCATCGCGCTGATGTGCACGAAGAACTTCAACTACCACCGCCTCGTCGGCGAACAACTGGCCGAAAAGCGCGATTTGCCGCCGGAGGACATCGGCAAACTCGACGTGTTGGACGGGAAGATGATGGCGTACGACCACGACGGCGAGATGATACTGGAGGAGGACGTCGAAGCGTTCCACGACGCCGCCCTCAAAGGCTGCGACGAGTGCGCCGACTTCACGGGGTACTGCGCCGACATCACCGTCGGGTCGGTCGGATCGGCGGACGAGTACTCGAGCGTCATCGTCCGAACCGCGACGGGACTTGACGCGTGGGAACTGACGGAACCGGACCTCGACTACCACGACTTAGAGGACCGGTCGGCCGTCGGCGGCCTGCAGTCGTGGGACAAGAAGAAGGCGTTCGAGTCGCTCCGACGTCCGTTCGACCCGGACGCCCCGCGGTTCATCGAGTACACCGAGCACGCCGAAAACTACGGCACGACGCTTCGCGCGCACGAGTCGGACCACTAGCGGTCTGCGAGCGACGCTCGCTGGAGAGTGGTGTGCGACGCTCCGGCACGCTCGGCTGCCGCTCGACGGTGTAGTTATGTATCGCCCTCCGAAACGGGGATCCGATGTGGCCGTGGGGACACGCCGCCGTCGGCTACCTGCTCTGGTCAGCGTTCGTGAATCGCGCCGACGACCGGCCGCCGACCGGCCCGGAGGTTGCGTTCGTGGGACTGGGGACGCAGTTTCCCGACCTCGTGGACAAACCGCTGGCATGGACGTTCGGCATCCTCCCCTCCGGTCGTTCGCTGGCGCACTCGCTGTTGACCGCCGCATTGGTGATTTCGATCGTCTACCTCGTCACCCGGCGGCGCGAGGAACCGGTCGCAGTCGCGTTCGGAATCGGATACGTTAGTCACAGCGTCGCCGACTCGTTCTCGCCGCTCCTGACCGGCGAGTACGACAAACTCACCTATCTCCTCTGGCCCGTCCTGCCGTCGCCAGTGTACGAGTCGGAGTCGTTAGCGTCGAACGTCGACGGGCTAGCGCTTTCGGGGTTCGTGTTGGTGGAGTTACTCTTGGTCGCGTTCGCACTAGTCCGCTGGCGGTTCGACGGGATGCCGGGGATAGCCGAGTTCGTCAGCCGACTCCGCGCCGTTCGCTGAGACGTTCATCCAGAGGTGGAGCGAGCGGTACGCGCTCTCCGCGTTCGGATTCGCGGGCGGTTCGCCGCGATAGAGAAGGAAGCTGGCCCGGAGGTTCTTCCCGGTCATCGTCGGCACGAACTCGTAGGGGATGGTCCGGGTCCCGCCCGGAGCGACGGTGACTCGGTCTCGAGAGAGCGTTTTCGACGTTTCTATCCCCGCGACGGTTCCACCGTCACCCATCCGTACCTGTTGCAGTCGGACGACGACGGTGTACGTCGATCCGGTCTGTTCGTGGTTCGCTATCGAGAGGACGAGCGGAACCGACTCGCCGCGTTCGACGTTCCGGGGATACTCGTTAGAGACGAGGTTCCCGGAGTCGTCTCGGGTGAGAACGGAGAACTCGGTGTATCGGTCGTCCGGGAGGGATAGCGCGTACGCGATACTCGCCGGCGCGAGGAGGAGGCTGAGGACCAAGACGACGTTCACCGTCGCGCCGGTCCACTCCGCGTCTGACAGCGACCGACCTCGCGATCGAAGCCGTCGAACCGACGAGGCGAGCTTCGACCCTCGGTGGCCGAGTCGTCGGAGCGTGTCGCGAACCTCGGGCATCACCGCCGCGGTTCGGCCGAGACGACAATAAGCGTAAGGGCGTAAACTGGACTCTATCGCCCGATATCCCTCGGTTTTGGGGAACATCCTAGTAACCTCATCAACTGTCAAATAGCTGGATGACGAACGCACAAAGCGGTGTGAAACCCGTTCGCTGAGCGGGATGGTTAACAGATGGACCTGAGTCGCTCGTCGTTCAAACTGTTCCTATCGCGAGGAGGTAACGCGCTACTCATGTTCGGAGGGATTACCTTCTTCGCAAACAGCCTGGACGCCGGCCAACTCGGGATCTACTTCCTGTTTCAGACGGTGCTCGGACTCCTGTCGATACCCGCCGACGTGGGAATCAGCGGGGCGTTGGAGAAACGGTTGAGCGAGGGAGGACAGACCCAAGATAGGACGCTCGGTTCGGCGGTCGCGTTCAAAGCAACCGCTACGACAGTGGTCGCTGCCGGAATCCTCCTCGGGCGAGGGAGCGTCAACGATTTCATCGGCGCAAACGTGGCGGGACTGCTCGTGGTCGGCCTCGCGACTCACGAGTTCTCGAAACTGTACCTTCACGCCGTTCGTGGAGAACTGCGCGTCGGCGAGACGGCCCCCATCGAGTTTGCGAACCGTCTCGTCTGGCTGGGACTCGGCGCACTCCTCGTTACCCGCGGTTACGGTCCGCGCGGTATCGTCGTCGGACTCATCGCCGGGTCTGCGGTCGGACTCCTGTGGGCGTACAGTCGGTGCGGCGTTCCTATCGGTCGGCCGACGATGGACGCCGTCAAGGACCTTCTCGCATTCTCGAAGTACCAGACCGTCACGTCGGTCGGCGGCCGGGTGTACTCCTGGATGGACGTGGCGTTCGTGGGCTACTTCCTCGCGTCGAGTTACGTTAGCGCCTACGAGATCGCGTGGCAGGTGACGCTCTTAGTCATCCTCGTGAGCAAATCCATCGGGGTGACGCTCTTCCCCCAGATCAGCCAGTGGAACGAAGCCGCCGCCACCGAACGCATCGGGTCCAGTATCTCGACGGCGATGGGAGTCACCTTGTTCATCTCCATCCCCGCGCTCGTCGGCGCGACCATATTCGCCAGCGATATTCTTCGATTCATCTTCGGTCCCGAATACGTCGTCGCCGCGGCGGTACTGGTCGTCTTGATGGTCGAGAAGGTGTTTCAATCGGTCAACGACGTCGTCGAGGGTGCGGTGCGAGCGATCAACCGGCCGGACCTCGCTGCGCGGGCCACCGTCGTCGCCGTCTCGCTCAACCTCGTTCTCAGCCCCCTGTTGCTCGTCACTGTCGGCTTCGTGGGCGCGGCCATCGCGACGACCACCTCCTGGTTCGTCAACACGGTACTTCACGCTCGCTATCTCTCCCGATACGTCTCGTTCTCTATCCCGTATCGATTGGCGGGCTGGTACGCCGCATCGTCGCTGCTGATGGGTGGCGCCCTCCTCGCCGTCAAGTGGGCCGTCCCGGTTACGGGCGTCGCGATACTGGTGGCGGAGATTGCGGTCGGCGTCGCAGTCTACGTCGCCGTCACCGTCGCGATTCCCGACGTCAGAGATCAGGTCATCCTCCCCGGAATTCGGACGCTCATCTGAAGACAACGGCTGGTTCGAGGTGGACGACGTCTCGTCGGGGTCGTAGCGAAAAAACATATGGCTCTGGCCTTGAAACGGAGATACAGACGCCATACATATCACACGGATCACGAGATGAGGCGACAGACGATGGGCGCGATTCACAGGCGGCGTTTCCGCGTGTCGGTCGGAAACGTCGGCCTCGGTA
This sequence comes from Halopelagius fulvigenes, assembly GCF_055398025.1. Taxonomy (NCBI): domain Archaea; kingdom Methanobacteriati; phylum Methanobacteriota; class Halobacteria; order Halobacteriales; family Haloferacaceae; genus Halopelagius; species Halopelagius fulvigenes. Next base: position 332,622 of record NZ_AP043844.1, read on the forward strand.
CCACCGTACTCGGGTTACTCGCCGTGTTCTGGGTGAGCGTCTGGCTCGGTTCGCTCGGAGTGCCGACGTTCGGCGTTCGCATCCTCGTCGGAGGTGTGCTCCTGTTCGTTCCGGGGGCATTGCTCGCGAGTCTTCTCGACGTCGGGACGGACACCGGTGGACGATTCGCCCTCTACAGTAGCGGGCTCGGGCTCGCCCTCCTCGCGACGCTCACCCTCCTCGCCAACGCGGGGTTGGGGGTTCTCGGCGTCGAAAATCCGCTTAGCTTCTGGCCGCTGGCGGTGCTCTTGACAGCGACGACCCTCGCACTGTTCGCTCTCACCACGGTCACCGACGGGGGATTTCCCGACGTCAAGGTCGACCTCGTCGGCTCCGCGCCCGTGTTACTGTTGCTCTTCGTGCTACCGACGCTGTCGGCTCTCGGTGCGGCGATCATGCGTTCGACGGGGTCGAACGTAGGGATGTACCTGTTCGTCGTCGTCGTCGCCGCCGTGGTGCTGCTCTCTGCGACGCGTGTCGTCCGTCCGAACCACTACCCCGTCTTGGTGTTCTTCGTCGCGTTTTCGGCGCTTCTGCAAGTCAACCTCCTCACCAACCACGTCGTCGGAAACGACATTCAGTCGCTGTACTTCAGCGCCGGTCGGATCGTAGAGATGGGGGAGTGGCCAATCGGCCGCGGCGGGTCGGCGTACGCCCTTCCGGTCGTGACCGCCGTGCCCGGGATGGTGACGATAGTGACGGGAATGGAGCTGTGGACTACGTTCACCGTCGTCTACGTACTCCTGTTCTCGTTGGTTCCGGTCGGTATCTTCTACCTCGGCCGTCGGGTCTTCGGGGCCCGCGTCGGACTGTTCGGCGCGCTGTTCTTCGCGTTCTATCACATCTCGCTCACCTACACGCCAGGGAAACAGCTTCTCGCCGAACTGTTCGTGGTCTTACTTCTCGGGCTGTACTTGTTCGAGGGAGTACACGACTCGCGGCGGAAGGCTGCGGCGTTGCTGTTGGTTCTCGGGCTAATCTTCTCGCACTACGCGACGACGTTGTTCTTCGGACTGGCGCTGTTGGCCGCGACTTTCGGCCTCAGGGCCGTCGGCCGGTTCGTCGGCCCCGTGGACCATCGACTATCGTTCGTCTATCCGGTCGTCCTTCTCGGGACGGCAACTGCGTGGTACGGTGTAGCTTCGCAGACGCTCGTCGATACGTTGGTCGGGATACCGACGAGCGCGTTCGACCAAGTCGTCACGCTCCTGAACGAGGGGACGATCTCCGGCGGTGCAGGGGTGACGTACATCGGTCAGCAGACGACCCCGCTCGAAGACCTCAACCTCTACATCTACGTGCTGATGACCGTACTCATTGCCTTCGGTATCGCGTGGCGGACCTTCGTCGATGCGGTACGAGCTAGACGCGGAGAGGAACCCGCTCGGACGGAGTTGACGGCACTCGCTGTTCCGCTATTCGGGTTCCTCTCGCTCTCGTACGTAGTCATCCTGAACCTCTACGCGGACCGAGTGTATCAGATGGTGCTCACGGTGTTAGCACTGTTTGCGGCGGTGGGCTACCGCTCGTTCGACGACGCTCTCGGACGTGTCAGCGGTCGATTTCCTACTTCGCGGTCGTTTCGACTCCCGTGGTCGCTTTTCGCCATCGTCCTCGTCGTCCTCCTCGCCCTGAACTCCGGGTTGGCCTTCGCCGCCCTCGCCGAGTCCGAGAGCGCGACGTTCAACGCCGACGCTCACGACTCAGTGTTCTCGGCCGGTGAACGGGCTGCTGCCGACTGGCTACTGGATAGTACCGACATCCGACCGAGTTCGACGCCGGTAGGCGAGGACCAACTCGAAGGCCGCGACTTCCCGAACCGAATACCAGTGTTTACGGACCGCACCAGCTACCAGTTACTCCGGTCGATTCTTCCCACGGGCTACTACAACGTGGAGACGGTGGCACTGAAGACCGACTACCAGCCGACCATCGACTATGAACAACTCGACGAGGGGTACGTCTTCGTACGGAAGAACGCCATCCGGGACGCAAACGGCCGAGCCGTCGCGCCGGAGTATCTCTCTCGAAGGGAGGCGAACGCCATCGCTGAACCTCGCAACGTCGTTTACAGTAGCGGCGACGTCCGAATCGTCGCGGCGAGGTACGGGCCCGGAGCGAACCAGACGCGCGACCCGGCGACATCCGTCGTCGACTGCCGGGCCGCCGAAGGGCCCCCAACGCTTTGGCGTACGGGCGCGTGCAGTCGTGAGGATTGATTCACGTGGAGGAACGCAACCCGCTCGTCTCGTTCGTCCTCGCGACGTACAACCGGCCGACCGACCTCGCGGAGGCGATAGAGTCTATCCTCGCCCAGCAGTACGAGCCGTTCGAGGTGGTCGTCGTCAGTAGCTCGACCGACGAGACGAGCGAACTGTTCGCCGACGGCGGACGGTTCGACGGAAAGGACGTCTACTACCACGAGTTCGATGAACGGATGGGCGTCCCGAAGGCTCGCAACATCGGTTTCGAACTTGCTTCGGGGGACATCTTCGTGACGATCGACGACGACGCGGTACTGGGAGACCCCGACGCGACGTCGCGACTCGTCTCGCTGTTCGGAGAGCACGAGGACGTCGGTGTGGTTGCCTTCCGGAGTCGGAGTTACGAGACCGGAGGCCCCATCCTCATGGAGATTCCCGACCCGCCAGACATCCGGATGTCCTCGAACGAGCAGTACCGCGCATCGTCGTTCTGCGGTGTCGGAAATGCGATTCGATCCGAACTGCTCGACGACGTTGGCGCGTACCCGCCCGACTTCGTCTACGGATTCGAGGAACACGATCTCTCGCTGCGGTTGCTCGACGCGGGCTGGGACATTCTCTACGCCCCCTCGGTGGAGGTGTACCACAAACAAACGCCGAAAGCGCGACTCCCTTCGGCCGAGACGCGCGAGCGACAGATCGCGAACCGGATCAGACTCGCCGTCAGAAATCTGCCGTGGCGATACGTGGTGTTCACGACGCTAGTGTGGTCCGTCTACGCCGTCGTGACGGCCCAGTTCCGACTCGCACCCCTTCGTCGGATACTCGGGTCGCTGTACGACGAACGGGACGCATTGCTGGCGGAGCGAGACGTTATCGACCGGCGAACTATCGAACTTCTGAAGTCTCGCGGGACGATGCTGTATGCGTGGTGGTACGGTCCTGACCCCCGACGCGTCCTTGCTAATCCGGACCGACTCCTCTGGTGACCCGAGCGATACCCGCCTCGCGGCCGCTAACTCGGCCATAACAAAATGCGCAAACCTCGTCGGTACTCGTATGGATGAGCAGCTCGCGTGGGTCACCGAACTGTTCGACTCGAACGACGTGACCCACTGGGTCGAAAGTGGAACGCTTCTGACTCTCGTTCGTTCCGGTGAACTGACGAAGTACGACGACGACATCGACGTGGCGATACTCGCATCAGACGTCGAGAAGGTCGACCGGCTGATCCCGGAGATAGAAGAACAGGGTTACCGCGTTCAGTCGCGGTCCTACCACGGCCGGACGTACAAGTACCAGTTCATCCCGACGAACGAGAAGGGGCCTCGCTCGCGGACGAACCGGAGACTCGTAGACGTGATGGTGTTCCGTCGGAACGAGACGCACGCCTGGACGGCCCAGTCGCAGGTCAAAGAGGAGTTCGACACACCGGGGCTGGGAGAGCTCGTGGACGTAGTGTACCCGCTCGTCCAACAGTACGCGCGGTCAGCCGGGGGAGAGATCGAGATGACCTCGTTCCCGAAGAGGCAGCTCTTAGAGATGTTCACGCTGTGGCTCCCGCGAAAGTACGTCGACGATATCGTCTACGACGAGGAGTTGGGCGTCCACACCCCCGCGGCCGTCGAAGACTACCTGGCGTTCCGTTACGGCGACTGGCGGACACCGGTCTCGGAGTGGTCGCTTACCGACGACGGAGCCATCCGACAAGCGGAACCCCTAGAGTTAGTCGTCACGGCGCGTCAATGACGTCCGCCGGGGCGAGCGACTGTTCTCTCCACGAAGCTTCCCACTATCGGCGTCGAGAACTGCGACGCAGTTACCCGTACGGACCTTCGAGACGTTCTCTCGTCTCCCGTAGAGGAGAGACAGGCGTTCGTTCCGCATAAATACATCTTTTCCGAGCAACGTTAGGCTCTCATATTATCATATTCCGAACCTTGGGCAGACGTCCCGCCGACCGATCTCCTCTGAGGAGACGCGTCTCCACCGACAGCTTAGCCTCGCGCTTTCATTTGCCCGCGTTTCTCCCTTAAGATCGCCTTAGAAGCGTTCGAACGTCTATGTAGCTGTACGGACTGGACCGCTATATTCATGGATTCGGTAATTAATACTTTGAAGTAAAATCTGTAGAATTCACAAATCATATTGACATATATAAGATAACATAATAATGTATATATCAGTATGTTCTCGTTGTCGGACTGTATGACGCGCAGGCAGAAGACGGACGAACGGGAAGAGAACGAAGGTGAAGAGCTCGGGAGGCGAGATTACCTGAAACTAGCCGCGACGGGGGTAGTCGCCTCGGGAGGGCTCGGCCTAAGCACCGCCTCTACGACGGCAGCAACCGACGGAGGACCACCGAACCCGGACAACTGGACGCTCAACTTCGAGGACACGTTCGACGGGGGGTCGTTGGACACCTCCAAGTGGAGCGTCGGCTACGGGTGGGGTTTGACCGACCGCAACTCGGCCGGGCGGGTCAGTTCGGACGAGGTAAACGTCTCTAACGGACAGCTTCACCTCTCGATGCGGTACGACGGGAGCGTCACCACCTCCGCCGTGAACACGAAGGACAAGCACTACTACGGACCGGGCAGCTACTGGGAAGCTAGCATCAAACTCCCCGGGCGGACCGGAGTTCTCCCCGCGTTCTGGTCGAAACCGAACACGGAAGAGTGGCCGCCGGAACTGGACTTCATCGAAATATTCCAGAACGACGGCGGACGAGAAGACACCCACCGTGCGGAGTACCATATTCACTACTCGACATCTACGGTCTCGGACGACAGTTCGACGCACGAATCTCTTGACGTCGAATACGACTCTTCGACCGATCTGACCGAGGGGTTCCACGTCTACGGATGTCGGTGGCTCGAGGACCGCGTCGACTTCTACTTCGACGGCATCAATGTCGGTACCATCACCGACTCCACTGCGATGGAAGCGCTCAGGAACGGCGGACCGCAGTACATGATGTTGACGAACATGATCGATAAGGTCGGCACCACCGACAAGTCCACCCATTGGAGCGAAGAGATGGTCGTCGACTGGGTCCGCGTCTGGACCTCCGGATCGAGTTCCGACGGTTCGACAGATGAGACGACGGAGGACGCGACGGACGAGACGACGGACGACACGGAACACTACTTCTGGGTGCGCGCTGACAGCAACGACCCCGTGACGTACGCTTTCGAGGCGAGTGGCGGGAACATCAGCGTCGACAGCGGTGAACTGAGCACCGGTGAGAGCGACGAGTGGATATCGAGCGACGGTACTCTAGCGGGCGGCGTCGAAGACAATTCCGGCGGCGACGGCTTTCGGTATCACGGCGAGATAATTGACTTCGCTCACGACGCGCCCGTCGAGACGTATATCGACGACCAGTACGTCGACCCCGACACGCTCGTCGACCCCAACAGCCCCGGCCCCGAACAGCCGACCGACGAGACTGACGACGGCGGGTCGTCCTCGTTACCGCACACGATAACGTTCGACGGCAACGGCGGCGGTACGACGTACTCGGTGACCGTCTCGGACACCATCGAACCGGCCGGCGCGGCGGACGGCGGAGACAGCGTCTCCGGTTCCACCGCGGCCGGTTCGACCGGAAGCGGAAGCGACTCGTTCGGGTTCAGCGGCGAGATAACGAGTCTCTCGCTCGACGGCGACGCCGACGTCTCCGTAGACGGCCAACGCGTCGATATGCTGGTCATCAATCGCGCTTCAGGCAAGAACTCGGTAAGGTACATCGTCGAGACGGCCGGTCGCGTCATCAAGGCCGACGTCCCGTTCGCTTCTATCAACTCCAACGACAAGGTCAGGGGAGGAAAGATTTCCGGCAAGGTCGGGTCTGGCACCGACGCCTACTGGATATTCGGCGGCGACATCGTCGACGTGTCGACGTTCGGCGGCGAGGTCACCACCGAACTGAACGGCGACGTCGTCGACTACACCGACTAACGCCGCACCGACGACGCCCGGGGCGGGCCGACGCTATTTTTTCGGTGCTGCGTCGACGCTTTCGGAGTACCGACAGCGTCCGCCGACGGTCCATCAGCCGGTGTTTTGGCAGACGAAGATGTTCCGGTAACTCAACGACGGAAACGCCACCGCCACCGTCTCGACGAGACGGTGTATCGTCGACGCCTCGGGCGGTGTGCTGGTAGCTCCGAGTACAGTCAGTACGTGAAGATCGTGAGCGGAGAGTACCGAGTGAAGCGTCTCGTACGTGAACACCGAACTCCGCTTCGACAACGAACTCGGTCCCTCGTTCTCGCCGACCAGTCGGTCGAACTCGCCCCGCATCGGGTACGGTAACTTACCGAAGAGTAAGGCGATGCGGTTATGTATCGATGCCAAGTTGGGCGTCGTGAGGACGAATAAGCCGCCGGGACGAAGACACCGCTGTACCTCACCGAACAGGTGGTCTGGATCGCGTAGATAGTCGATCACTTCGCCCGCATGGACGGCGGCGAACTGGTCGTCGTCGAACGGGAGAGTCTCCTCGTCGAGGTCAACGCGGAACGCCGTTAGACCACGTTCTCGGGCTCGTTCGACGGCATCCGGTGAGACGTCGACGCCGTACAGTTCCTCAGCGCCGAACGCCTCTCCGATGCGCACCGTCAGGTCGCCGTCGCCGCACCCGACGTCGAGTAGCGACCCCGTACCCGTACTCGTCCGTTCGAAAATGTCGATGACTGCCCCCTCACGGTCTCGCGTGCGTGATTTCATCTCATTCGGATCTCCGCGGATCAAGCCGGCCGCCTCCGCGCCACGATCGGTGTAGTTCGCGAGGGCACCGACCGACGACGGTCAGTTTGGCCGGGCGAATAACTCTGCTCGTCATCATCGCTCCCAACAGCGGATCCAGTCGACTTCGTACGTCGCCGGGAGATCCTTCGAACGCGGGGAGGGGTCGCCCGGTCGGTCGATTCCAAAGTTGAGTATCAGATAGCAGGATTCGTCGCTGACGTGCGGCCCGTCGTACCGGAACCGCTCGATTCCGTCGATGTACCAGACGACTTTCTCCGGTGGGTCCCAGTCCACGCTGTACGTGTGGAAGTCCGCGCTTAAGTTCGGACCTCCCCACGTCTCTTGCACCTTTCGTTCCTCGCCTTCGGAGTTGGCGTAGTGGTAGGTCATGTAAACCTCGGGGTCGGCCCCGAAGAACTCGAAGATATCTATCTCCGGAGGATGATACGAAGCGGACGTGAGCCAGTAGGCGGGCCAGAACCCCGGAACGGTCGGCGGAATCTTGATGTTCGCCTCGAAGTAGCCGGGCTCGAACACCTCCTTCGCGGAGACGACGCCCGTCGTGAACTCTCGGTCCTTGGTCGGCCTGTCTTCGGCTTTGAGAACGAGCCGGTCGTCCTCGACGAAGACGTTCTCCGGGGCGGCGTATCCGTCGTAGTTGTGCGTCCGGGCGTCCCACGGGTACTTGTCCCGCCACGTCGACGTGTCGAGTTCGTTTGCCCTGAACCGGTCTTCGAGGATCAGTTCCATGTCGTCGGTGTCCGGAACCTCGTCGTTTCCCGTCGCCGTAGGCGTTCCTCCGCGCGCCGAGGTGGTGTTTCCGGACGCGACGCTCGACGGGTTGTCGGAGGTACACCCGGTGCCGAACACTCCGACGCCGACGGCGCCCGCACGAAGCGCCTGTCGGCGAGAGAGTCGAATTTCGCCGTTTCGGTTGTCCGACCCGTCGTCTCGCGGCCCCTCGCTCGCATCGACTCTCTGCTCCTCCTGGCGGTCAGGCCGAGATTCGTCGTTGTCTTGATACATTGTGGTAGAGGTTGAGGTGCTTTTCGGCGATACTGTCCCAAGAGAGTTCTTCACCGAGTCTGCGACTGTTCGCTGCCATCTCTCGACGCGATTGGTCGTCGCCGAGGACGTCGCGTATCGTCGCCGCAAGTCGTTCGGGGTCTCCCGAGGGGACGGTCCGTCCGGCGCCCGACTCTTCGACGAGGGACGGAAAGTCACCGGCGCGGGAGGTGACTACCGGCTTCCCGAACGAGAGGGCCGTCGCGAGCGAACCGCTGTGACCGTTCGTACCGCCCTCGCGTTCGTGGTACGGCATGACGACGGCTTGCGCCCGGGCGAAGTACTGTCTGACCTCCTCGTTCGGGATGAACCGGTCGTGGACCTCGAAGTGCGCCGGATTCTCCGCGACGACGTGTGCCACGTCGCGGGGAATCCGTCCGTCCCCGGCGACGAGCAGTTTCACGTCTGGAACGTCCCGGGCGACGAGGGGGATAGCGCGGACGAGCGTGTCGATTCCCTTGTGTCGGACGACGTTCCCGAAGAACAGCAGCGTGTTCGGTTCCGGGTCGCGGTCGATATCTTCGTAGTTTCCGAATATCGTGTAGGCCCCGTGCGGGATGACCGTCACGTCTTGAGGAGGTACGCCGCGGTCGATTAACGCCCGTTTTTGATTCTCCGTGTGGACCACGGTTCGGTCGAGTTTGATGTCCGGGATGGCCATGTGAACCAGTTCTTCCGCGAGGTGGGGCGGGCGAGCGAACGAGAGTCGTCGCTTCTCCACCTCGTGGCGCGTCACGACGACCGGCAGGTGGGCGTCGATACTGTGCAGTTTCATGAACAGTTTCACCTGCGGGAAGAGGTCGGTGGTGTCGTGGACTATGTCGGGGTCGACGGTTCGAACCTCTCGGACGTTCCGGTACGAGAGGATGCCGCGGACTACCTCTCGAGGGTCGACCTCGCGCCGCGAGAGTTTCGGCATGGAGATACCCAGCGGGGCGAACACCTCCCTGACATCGATTCCGCGGTCGAACACGTCGTCGGCACTCGTCTCGTTCGGTTTGAAGACGGTCACGTCTGCGTGTTCTGCGACGGCGTTGGCGAGTTCCGCCGTGTAGTGAGGGAGGCCGCCGGTACTCTGACCGAGGATGTAGAGCACGTGCATCGTCAGAGGCTGATCGACCTCCGAAGCGGCGGACCGATGACGCGGGTTACGGGGATGGGAATCTGCCGCCAGACGCGTTTGGCCAGTTCGTACTTCTCTTGGTCGGGGTCGGGGAGTTCGACCTCGCCGTCGGGGAAGTAGTGGTAGTCGTCCATCCAGACCTTGTCCCCGCCGAAGCTCTTTTTGAACATGTAGACACCGGACCCTTCGCGGGTCCGTCCGAGGTCGTAGGTCTCGTATCCGTTCTCGGCCGCCCACTCTAGCCCCTTCCAGACGAGGAGGCTCCCGCCGTTGAGGTCGCGGTAGTCGTAGTCCGACACCTCCTTCCAGTGGTACACCCACGACCCGAACGCGAAGTCGATGGCGCTGTTGATGGGCGTTCCGTCGTGCTCAACGATGTACAGCCGCATCGTCCCGTCGCCGTGGAACCTGTCCCAGAGGCGTTTGAAGAACCGAAACGGGTGGGGAGGACTCCCGTGTCCGCGCATCGTCTGGAGGTAGAGGCGGTAAAACGTCCGGAGGTCGGCCGTATCCTCGCCGACGCGAACTCGAACACCGTCGTCTTCAGCCTGCCGGATGTGCGTCCGGCGGCTGGAGCTCATCTCGTCCCAGACGGCGTCCGGACCCTCACCGACGTCGACCTCGTACGCCACGTACCGCTGTCTGTGTTCGAACGATTCGACCGAACCGAGGTCTCGGCTCTGGAGGCTGGCGACGTCCACTTCCAAGACGTCGGCCAGCGTCCGGACGAGTTCGGACAGTCGGTCGCGCGCGGCTTCCCGGTACGCTTCGTCCACGACGAGTGACCCCCGGGACGCGAACGGGACCGAGACCAGTTTGTCCCTGAACAGTCTGCTGCGAACGTGGAACAACGGGGCCGCGCCGACGATGTCGCCGCCGACGGTAGCCACGAAGTAGTACCGTTCGGGGCCGTAGGATTCGACAACGTCACCCCACCGCCACGTGGTGAACGGTGACCCTCCGTGCCGTTCGACGAACGCGTCCCACGCGCCGGCGTCGGTACACAGTTCGACCGAAATCCGTTCGGACTGCGTCTGTACCGCCGCTTGCGCGGTAGATGTATCGTCGTCCACTATCCCGAACCTCCTCGGTGGACGGTCGCTGTTCGGTGTCGTACGAACGGGTTGTCGTCGTGCGCTGTACGTCGGGCCGATTTTGGAGTGTTCGTAGCGGTCTGTGGAATCATGCTTATCTGTGACGGAGCGGAAACGTCGCGACGGCCAGTCGTTTCCGAGACCGATAACCGCGTCCCGGTTAGACGCTTGTGCTCTAAAATCAGTGTAGAGGCCATCTAGTATTGTAATGACCCAGGTACGCCCACTAAGCTCGGGTTATCTGAGGGCTCGGTCTACGACCCCGTCTCGCGTCGTGTTTCACCGCGCGGAGGGTCGGTACTCGGCGCGCTAACGGTGTCGTTCGGCCGTACGCGTCGCTACTGCTTCGACCGTCCCCCACTCGAACGAATCAAGTAGCCGGTCGAGTTTGGCCTCGGTCTTCTCGATGCCGTGGAAGCTGACGAACCGACTGTGGAACGGCGGAGAACCGACCCGTATCTCCGGATTGAACTCCCACGGGTGGAAGTAGAGCACGGCCGGTATTCCGAGACGTTCCAAGTTCTCGATTCCGCGCTTCAGCACCCACGTCGGCAGGACCCGGACGTAGAAACCACCGGCTATCGGCACTCGGAGTCGACTGCCCGCGACCGAGACGGGGACTTCGACGATGCCGTCTTCGGTTCCTTCGGACCGGTCGCGAAAGGGATCGGCCTCGGTGGCGATGTACGGCCAAATCGGCGCGCCGGAGACTCCGTACATCGGCGTCTTAACGGGGAACACGCTCGAGTCGTAGCGGTATTCGCTCGACGCTAGCACTCGCAACGCCCACTGCGTCTCGCGCGTGACCGAGAAGTTCGGGGCTCGAAATCCGACGGGTTCGACGCCGCTCGCGCGCTCTATCGCTGCCGAGGACTCCCGCAGTTCACGCTCGAACGCGTCGGGAGAGAGGTCGAAAAGCGGCGTGTGGGTGTGGCCGTGAGAACCGATTTCGTGGCCGGCGTCAGCGATATCCCGGATGAGGTCCGGATAGTCGGCCGCAACCTCGCCGACGACGAAGAAGGTGGCGCAGACGTCGTGACGAGCCAGAAGGTCGAGGACCGTCGTCACCGACTCTCGAATACGGTCGACCGGGTCATCGACCTCGTCAGCGAGGAGCGTCGCGGAGTGCCAGTGCTCCAAGTCGAAACTGACCGCGTGGGTCGGCGGGTGGCCGGACGACCGAGTCACGTCGGCAACAGCGTTTTGCCCACTTGCTTGACGAGCGTGAGTCCGTGTCGGACGGGGTTGTGCGTACTCGTCACTCCCTCGTACGATATCGTCGTGTCGACCTCCTCAACGTGGTAGCCGTAGCGGTACGCGTGGAAGAGAACGTCGATGCTCGCACCCATTCCGTCGGTGAGCTCTCTGTCGGCGGCGAGCGACTCGATCGCTCGTCGGTCGTAAGCTCGAAAACCGCTTTGGGTATCTCGGATTCGAAAGTCGGCGTTTAAAACGAACAGCGTGAACCCGACCATGACGTTGATAGCTTCGAGACCCAATCGCCGGTACGCCGGCATCTTGCTTCCGCCTTTGAATCGGCTGCCGACGACGATTTCCGCGTCTCGAGCACGCTGGGCGGACACGAGTTTGGTGATGTCCCCCGCATCGTGTTGGCCATCGCCGTCAAGGATAACGAGGTGGTCGGCGCCTCGTCGGGCGGCCTCGACGAAAGCCGTCTTGAGCGCCGCACCGTATCCCCGGTTTTCTTCGTGACGGATGACGATCCCACCGGCGGCGGCCGCGGAAACTGCTGTGCCGTCTGCGCTTCCGTCATCGATAACCAGCACTGTGTCGGCGTGCCTCTTCGCCTCTTCGACGACGGACCCGACACTTCCCACCTCGTTGAACGCCGGCACGGCAACGACGATGTTTAACTCTCCGTTCGGCGGCGTCGCCGAGTCGATGAGAGAGTTTCTGAGGGCCGAATTCACGCGCTGACCGACTCGCGTCGTGAGGTTGTTCGATGCCACGGATTCGTCCCGTGCGAAGCGCCGCAGATACCGCACGCGGCGTCCCGATCGGTTCTCATCGTCGGTCAGTTTGGCCCTGACCGCGTTCGGAATCTGCGTGGACGCTACGTGCTTCATCGCCTCTTCTCTGATCTTTGTTATCCTCATCTCTGAGTCCCCCCTTGAGCGTACGTTCAGAACTCGTCCGACCGACTTTGTTATTAAACCAGTATGGACAATTGGCAACAAATCAGGCCCTAGATACGAGATAAATACCAACTTTTGCGATGGAGATGGGGAGAGAGCCGGTTCACGTCAAAAATCCGTACAAAACGTGAAAACGAGTGCGAGTCCGCATCAACGGTGTATTCTAGCGGTTTAACCTAACGGTAGATAGAGGGTCGCTTTCCAGTGAAGTTGGACTGGATTATTCCATCAGGAGTGGAATACTATCGCGGAGTAGGAAAAGGTGGCGGTGTTGAAACCTTTTCTGACGGACATGACCGGTACGTGGCCTCGGTCACGATGGGTGCCCTCTCCGAAGTCGTGCCTCCTTCAGTGCGTGGAGTGGACGTCGTACTGGCTCACGGATCGCGTCTCGTTTTCAACAGGAATGTCTCGGAAGCAACGCACGCTCCGACGACACGCCGTTGTGCGCTGTCTCACGGTGAGGAAGACCACTACCGACCGCGGTCTGGAGGGCGGACGCATCGAGATGTCCCACGTTCGTGACGCCTCAGAGCTCGGTTCGACCCCGCACCACCGACGCTCCGCGAAGCGTTCGACCGCCCGGAGATGGCTATCTGACGGACTCCACCGAAGTCTCCCTCGGAGACCTGCCGCTGAACGGTGTAACCGGCATCGATGCGTCCCGGATCGAACGAGCCCACGTCTCGACCCATCTCACGGGGCGGGCGAACTTCACGAGACAAGAGTTGAAGAGGACGTTGTGGGTCGATACGGCGACCAGCGCGGTTCTCGATACCTCCGTGACGACAGAAAACAGGACACGGAGATCGTGCCGCAACTGGTGACTATCGTTCGCAAAGGAGAGAAGCCTCGCTATTTCGTACGAGGAGTAGCGAACGTCCGTGACCACCTTCCGTGGAAGCAACGACATCACCGCGTCATCTGCGCTGTCGGTGGGGAAACGACGACAGAAAGATCGTTTTACTGCGTAGACGACGTCAGTCGTCGCGCCACCAGCGGCGCAGTCCATCGACCCACCGCCGTCCAACCGGCTGCGTTTTCGGACACTGGGACATGACGGGAGCCGACCCCGTCCCCGCCCGCCGGGCGACGGAGACGCTCAGACCGGCCACCGCGAGGCCGGCGACCACGTCCGTCGCCCAGTGGATGCCGAGGTACATCGTGGAGACGGAGATGGACGCCGCGAGGGCGACCGAGATGGGGTACCACCGCGGGTAGACGTGTCGGAACCGGTGTGCGAGGAGGGCGACGGTGACCGAGAGCGACGTGTGGAGCGACGGGAAGACGTTCGTGTTCCTGTTCACCTCCGTCGTCAGGAGCTGCGCCTCCGGCCACGTCGTGTAGAGAAGCGACTCCACGAGTTCGGGCATGAAGTTCCGCGGCCCGTACGCGATGAACGCGACGTAGCAGACGAGTCCGACGCCGTAGTTGACGATGTAGGCGACGAGGAGTTCGTAGAGGGGTCGCGGATCGTCGTGGAGGAGGTACGCCGCGAGCGGAAACGTCAGCAGGAAGACGTACCCGAAGACGTAGACGAACCCGAAGTACGCGGTCAGCGCCGGCGTCGCGAATGACTGGAGGACGGCGACGAACTCCCCCTCGATGGCGTGGATGTAGCCGGTGATGTTGACGCCGATGAGCCACGACACTTCGACCCCCAGGTCGCGGACGACGCCGTTGGCCGCGAGGACGACGGCCAACACGCCGACGGCGGACGCGACGGCCCGGAGGTTCGACCGAACCGCGTCGGAGGCCGTCCGCATCCGGGCCGGGCCGACGACGACGGCGAGGGCGACGGCGAAGAGGACGAGGACGCCGCCGACGACCTGCGCCGCGACCTCGAGCAACCCCATCGGTCAGCCCCCGACGAGTTTCCCGTCGTCGTACTGGTACCCCGCGTTGCGGAATTCCTCTTTGACGCGTTCGACGTCGAGTTCGCCGTTCGAACCGAGGAACGGCGTCACCGGGTCCGTCCCGTTCCAGCGGAGGTCCGAGGGGAGCCAGCGAGTGTCGTCCAACGGACTCGCGGCGGGTTGCGCGTACCCCTCGAACACCTCCCGCGTGATGAAGTCCTTGTCCACGAGGTGCGCGAGCGTGTTTCGGAACCGAGGGTTGGTGAGCGGAGGGCGGCGCGCGTTGTAGCCGACGAGGTAGAACCGCTCGGAGCGGCGGACGATCAGATCGAGTTCGCTCGCCCGGCCGATCCGCGGGACCGTCGAGGCTCCGAGGGGGGTCCCGGTCACGTCAGCGTCGTCGCTCGCAACCGTCTCGGCGGCGGTGACGTCGGATCCCACGACCTGTACGGTCAGGCGATCGAACGCCGGGGCGTCCGCGAGGTGCGACGGGATGCCGTCCGCGTTCGTTCGGGTGAGGAAGTGGTCGTCGAACCGTTCGAGCACCAACGCCTCCCGCGGCGTGTTTCGGACAAACGCGAGCGGTCCGCTCCCCACCGGCGGGATGTTGTTGGTCACGAGCGCTTCCGTCGCGCTGCCGAGTTCGATGCCGCCGACGGAGGCGGCCGCGGTGCGTTCGTTCCAGACGTGACGGGGGAGCACCGGGACGGTGAACGCGCGGGTCGCGACCTGCGGTTCGCAGTCCACGAACCGGAGTTCGACCGTTCGAGAGTCGACGGCCTTCGCGTCGGTCACGAGGCTGCTCTGTCCCTGAAACCGCGGGGCGGGGACGGGTCCGTCCTCGTCCTCGCCGTCCTCCGTCTGTATCACCGACCCGAGCGACGTGTCCGCGAGGAACGCGTACGTGAACGCCACGTCGGCGGCGGTGAGCGGTTCGCCGTCGTGCCACGTCGTCTCCGGTCGGAGTTTGAGCCGCGCGACCGGTCCCTCCTTCCCCTCGGAGAACGCCCACGAGGAGGCGAGCCACGGTGCGACCGTCTGCCCGTCGGGCGAGTAGCCGAGCGAGTCGTACAGGAGCCCCGTTATCGCGCTGGTGCGGCGGAACTCGACCGCCAGCGGGTTCAGGTTCTCCGTCAGTCGCTGGTCGGTCGTCGCCACCGTCAGCTGAGACTCCGCGGCGTCGGAACTCTCGACGGTGAGACTCTCCGCGCCGGCGCGGCGGTTCAGGTTCAGATACCCCATCGGCGACTGCAGGTCGGCGCGCTGCCAGTTCGTGAACCGATCCGTCCGCGCGGCGCGGATGTCGTCGGGGAACGCGACGACGGTGAACGGCTGAGTGGTAGCGACCGACTGCAGCAACTGTTGGACCGCCTCGCGCCGCTTCTGACCGGACGTGTGACGCTGTTTTTCGAGCAGTTCGTCCGCGTCGAGGTTCGTGTACCCGAACGGGTTCTGCCACCCTTGCGCGCCCGCGAACCGGGAGTGCAAGAGCGGGTAGAGCGCGTCGGGCGTCCGAAACTGCGCCGGGGTGGGGGCGACGAACAGGTCGAACTCGTGGTTCAAGAGCACCTGTCGGAGCAGTTCCTCCTCGGCCATCGGCGTGACCTGGACGCCGATACCGGCGGTTCGGAGCCACGCCGCGACTTTGCGGGCGATTCGGAGCGCGTAGGGGTCGTCGTCGGCGGGGACGGTCTTGATCTGAAGCGTCACTTGGTCGGGAGATTTCCATCCGGTGACCGCCCGCAGCCGACTGGCACAGCCGCTTCCGAGGACAGCGACGCCAGTGGCGAGAGAGGAGAGAACGGCCCGCCGTCGGACGTTGTTGGAGGTACACGGCTGTGTCATTCCGTTCGTACCCCGTTGTGAACCCGCTCTAATATCTCTTCGGACTTCGCATCGACAGCGTGAACATACCACATCGCGATAGTTTCTGTCGGCATCTCTGAGAGTCCCGGACGCGAACGTCGGATGATCGGTCTAGAGGTTCCGTACAGTCGGTTTTCGGAGAACTGACGCGCCGAGTCACCGAGAGACGATAGGCAAGGTGCTTATTGGCGCGCGACAAGATTGATCCGCTATGGCCTCCCGGAGGCGAACGATTCGCAGCGTGCTCGCCGTACTCGTCTTCCTCTCTGCGGCGACGCTCGTCGTCGGATACGTCGACGCCGAGCGAACGAACGACAAGGTGACCGGCGATCCCTCGGTCGAGCAGGCGTTCAAGACCGGAAACCGCTCGCCGGTCGTCCCGAGTCGCCCGAACATCACCGTCGTCGCCACCGACTCGAACGCGTTCGTCGGCGACGAGGGCGACGGGGCGCGGGCGCGCGCGGAACTCGCCGCGTTCGCGCCCGACGGTAGCATCTACTACTATCAGGACAACCACACGCGGTACTGGGACGTGGACCGCGTCCCCGGCACGAACTCGACGGTCGAGTTCGTCTACGCGGACCACCTCGCCCCCGGCGACTGCGGGGAGACGGTCTGCACCCGGAACGGCGTCGAGCGCGTGAACCTCACGACGGGCGAACGGACGCAGGTGTACAGTCGCATCACGCCCGGCAAGCACTCCACCCGGTGGCACGACGTGGACCGGATCGACGAACACCGCCTGCTCGTCGCCGACATCGACAGGGACCGGGTGTACGTCGTCAACACGACCACGGACCTGATAGAGTGGGAGTGGGACGCCCAATCGTCGTTCGACGTCGCCAAGAGCGGCGGGCCGTTCCCCGACGACTGGACCCACCTCAACGACGTGGAGTACGTCGAAGTCGACGGACAGGAGGCGGTCATGGTGAGCCTCCGGAACCACGACCAAGTCGCCTTCGTCAGCTTTGAGCGCGGTCTGATGAAGAACTGGACGCTCGGCACCGACGGCAACCACTCAACGCTGTACGAACAGCACAACCCCGACTACATCCCGCCCGAGAACGGCGGTCCGGCGGTTCTCGTCGCCGACTCCGAGAACGGGCGCGTCGTGGAGTACCAGCGAGAGAACGGCGAGTGGAACCGGACGTGGACGTGGGCGGATCAGCGCGTCCAGTGGCCGCGCGACGCCGACCGCCTGCCGAACGGCAACACCCTCGTCACCGACTCGAACGGCGACCGAGTGTTCGAGGTGAACCGCGCGGGCGAGGTGGTGTGGTCCGCGACGGTCGGCTTCCCCTACGAGGCCGAACGACTCGGAACGGGCGACGAGAGCGAGGGCGGCGAGAGCGCCGCCAGCCTCGGACTCCCCTCGAAGACGCCGGCCGAAGGCGAGAGGTCACTCCTCGCGCGGGCGACGGCGACGCTGCCGCCGAAAGTCGTCAACTCCATCGCGTACGCCTTCCCGCGGTGGGTCGGCGTCGCGGAGGGCCTCGCCGTGGTCGTGTTGGTCGTGACGCTCATCCGATGGCTCACGCTGGAGTACCGCTGGACGGACAGGACCGTGAGCGTTCGCTCACCGCTTCGTTTCGGACGTAAATGACCGTACGAGAGACCTACTCGGGCCGATTAGCGTCGAACGCCGACAGACTCCGCCGCGCCGTTCCGCTGGAGGCGCGGGACCGCAGGTGGCTGACGCTCGCGTTGGTTCCGAGCGTCGTCGCCGTCTGCGTCTACCTCGCGACAAATCCCTACCCGGCGTACGGCGCGGGACTGTACACCCAAATCGCCGAGGAGATTATCGCCGGCGGCTACGCCCCGCCGACTCGGATTCCGGGGTACACCGCCGACGGCGTCCCCTTCGCCTACCCGCCGCTCCAGTTCTACGTGCTCGCCGTGCTCATCGATATGGGCGGCGACCCCGTCACCATCGCTCGGTTCCTCCCGAGCGTCGCCGTCGTCGCCGTCCAGATTCCCGTCTACCTCCTCGCGCGCGACTACACGGGGTCCCGCCCCGCCGGGGCCGCAACCGCGGCGGCGGTGGCGCTGAACCCCCAGATTCTGGAGTGGCACATCTCCGCCGGCGGCGTCGTCCGCGCGTTCGCCTACCTGTACGCGCTGACGGCGATATACGCCGGCTACCACGTATTCACCTCGGGCGACCGGCGGGCGGTCCTCGGGGGACTGGCCGCGTTCGGGCTGACGCTCCTGACCCACCCGACGTACTCGCTGTTCGTCGTCACGACGTACCTGCTGATGTGGGCCGTGTTCGACCGCTCCCTCGCCGGGTTGGTCCGCGGCGCGATAGTCGGCCTCGGCGGCACCGTCGTGGCCTCCCCGTGGTTGGCGTGGATGGCGTCGGTCCACGGCGTCGAGACGTTCGCGGCGGCGGGGAGCACCCACGGCGGCATCGGCGGCGGGATGAGCTTCCTCTACGGCGCGATTTCGGTGTACACCGCGATACCGCTGGTGGCGGCGGCCTACCTCCTCGTCGTCAGGCGCGAGCGGTTCCTTCCCCTCTGGTTCGTCGCCGCGGAGGTGCTGTTCAAACAGCCCCGGTTCTCCTACACCGTGGGCTCGTTCGCCCTCGTCGCTGTCGGCCTCGACGTCGCGGGGCGGATACGCGCGCTCGACCGCGCCGGTCCGCGGAACGTCGATTGGCGCGCGGCGGGGACGGCGGCGCTGATACTCGCGGCGACGGTCGGCGGCGGCGCGTACCTCGCCTACGAGATGACGCTGGTCACGGACCCCACGACGCCCGAGTTCCTCGACGACGAGGCCGTCGAGGCGATGGAGTGGGCGGCGACGGAGACGCCCGAGGACGCGACGTTCGTCGTCCTCGGCGACGCCGCCGAGTGGTTCCCGGTGCAGGCCGAGCGGACGATACTGGTCGGCCCGTGGGGCGTCGAGTGGGAGGGCGCCGATAAGTACGAACCGCAGCTCGGCGCGTACAAGAACGTCTCCGCCTGTCAGACCGCCTCCTGCGTCGAGAGAACCGCCGCGACGGTCGGCGCGAACCCGGACTACGTCTACGTGCCGAAAGGGAGGTACACCGTCCGCGGCGCGGGGATGGTGCAGTTCGGGTCGCTCGAACGGTCGTTCGAGCGGTCGCCGCGGTGGGAACTCGCCTTCGAGAACGAGGGCGTCGCGATCTACCGCGCGAGGGCCCCCGAGTGACGCCGCGGGAGCCTCAGACGTAGCCGAACAGCGACGCCGCGAGCGTGACGAACCACGCGGAGACGCCGAGCGCCGTGAACCGTCGGTTGTCGCGCGCGGCGCCGTACGCGAGCACGCCGATGGCGCTCATCAGCGCGAACCGGTGCAGCACCAGGCTCACGGGAACCGTCGAGATGCCGACGCCGCCCAAGTCGAGGACGAACCCCGCGCCGAGTCCGGCGGCGGCGACGAGCGCCGTCCGGTTCGCCGGGCGACCCCGCGCGAAGAAGGCCGCGAGCGCCGGTAATCCGAACACCAGCGTCGGGTAGAGCACCGCGGCGAACAACTTCGGCGTCACGCCCGGCATCGTCTGCTCGGCGGTGATGCCGGCGGCGCGGACGCCGACGACGAGTGCGGCGAGCGACACCGGGAGCGCGGCGTCGGAGAGGTTCCACCGGCGGCGACTCGACCGCGGGAACGCGACGCCGACGAGGAGGGAGACAGACGCGAAGTCGATGATCGTCAGCCACCCGTCGCTCCCGCCGCCGCCGAGTCCGTGGTACTCGCGGCTGACGCTCTCGACGAACGGTTCGTCCCGGAGGTCGCGTTCCACGAACCGCGCGCCCGGCGCGACGCCGGTGACGGTGTGGCGCAGGCGGAACCAGTCCCAGTACTCGGTGTGGGCTTGGAACGCCGTCCAGTTACCGAAGGGCCCGGGGTACGCCCGGATGTGAGTTCGGTGGCCGAGATAGGTGCCGGTCGCCAGTTGGTATCGGGACTCTATCCACCGGCCCGAGGCGTTCGGGTTGGGGGTGACGTACGTGTACCGGGACGAACCGCGCGCCGGTTGCCACGGCGATTTACCAACATTGACCTCGACTCTGGTCTCGGTCGCGGTTCGGTTCTCGGGTGTGGTCGTGGTCCCGTTCTCGGGCGTGGCCGCGGTCCCGTTCTCGGTCGGGGTCGCGGTCCCGGTTCTGGTCGCGGTCGCGGCCGTGGTCCTAGTTGCGGTCCCGGTCCTGGTCGCAGTCGCGGCCGTGGTCCCGGTTACGGTCTCGGTCGCGGTCACGGTCTCGGTCGCGGTCTTTGTCCCGGTCTCGGTCACGACCTCGGTCTCGTCTTCGACGACCGTCCAGTTGGCCTGCGAGCGGCGTTCGAGGGCCCGCCGAATCTTCCCCCGGTCGCCCCTGACGACGACGTTGATAGCGAGCGTTCGGTCGTCGACGGAGCGACTGCGGCTGGTGTACGGCCAGAGGTAACTCCCGGTCTCCTCCGGTTGGTACAGTTGCGCATCTCGGGGAGTCCGGTGTTCGGGGGCGGCGCTCCCGTCGAGGAATCCCCCCGCGAGCAATCCGACGACGAGGAGGCCGACGATCAGTATTCGGCGGTGTCGCACGTTCACCCCTCTGTTCGTTCTGTATTATATGTCTTATCCTCTGCCGGAACAATAGTACAGTAGATGATGTTTTCCGAGATTGTGCTAAAGAGCGATCATAGGGCCTAAAACGCAAATATCCCGTCTTACAACGCGTTGACTTGTGCGTTAAAATATCTAATCACCGACGGCCGAGAGCCGCCGAAGACGGGATGTTAGTCGAAGGAAAGGTGAAATAGAGAGGAATCCAACAGGAGAGGCGAACCGAGAGCGGGCGCGCGCGCGAAACGGCCGCCCTCCGAGAGTCGATTCGGTCCCTCACATCCATGGCAGACCCTCACCTCCAATCGGCCGACGCCTCCGTCTCGTGGCAGTACGACGTGACCGACTCGTGCCTCTTGCACGCGCTCACGTACGCGCTTCCGGGATTTACCGGCGGAGTGGTACTCCTCGTCGCGCTACTGGCGGGGAGAGTCGCGCTGGACGCGATCAGAGCGGGTGATATCGGCCGCGCGGTCGGCGTACTCGGCGCCGCGGTGCTGGCCCTCCTCGTCCGCCGGTACGTCCCGGCGCTACTGGACACCGCCGACGCGTTCGGCCCGTGGAAGCGCTACTCTCCGCTCGGACTTGCCGCGAGCAGCGTCGTCGGCGCGGCGGCCGTCCTCTGGAGTCTGCAGGTCAGTCCCGTCGCGCCGTTCGCGCTGTTCGTGGCGAGTTGGATTCCAACCGTCCTCGCGGCGGAGTTTCCCACCGCGGGCCACGCGACGCCCGAGGCGGGGACGCTCGTCGTGGACGGGAGTCCGATTCCGCTCGACGCGCTATCGCGCTATCGGGCCGTCTCCGTCGGCGGCGTCGCGGTCTGTTGGCTATCGTATGCTCGCGGCGTGCCGCGGGCGCCGCGAACGGTCGTCGTCCCGAACGATGCGTTCGGAGCGGTGCGTGCGGTGCTCGAAGGCGCGGAGCGTCGGAGCGACGGGAGCGAGGACTCGCTCCGCGGCGCGGAACGCGCTATCGTCGCCGCGTTCGGCCTCGGTTCGCTTGCCGTCGGACCGGCGCTTCGGATGCTCCTCCCGTCCGGCGGGGGGCGGGCCGTCGCGCTCTACGCCGGCGCGCTGTTCGGCGTCTTCGGAGCGGTGTTTCTCTGGTACGCGGCGACGGCGTGAGTCGTCCGACGCACCTCCGGGCGAACGGTGGCGGCCGAGGCGCGGGCGGTGACCGAGCGTCGGACTACCCTGAGAGTGCGTCGCCGGTCGTCCGGCACGCGTTCGGAATCGCCTCGGCGCGGACGGCCGGTACGAAATAGGCTGTCCCGGCGAGTGACGGAGCGGAACGCCCGTCCCGTTACTCGGACACCTGCACGACCTGTTTGCCGATGTTGTCGCCGGAGAACAGGCCGAGGAACGCGTCGGGCGCGTTCTCCAACCCCTCGACGACAGTCTCGCGGTGTTGGAGTTCGCCCGACGCCACCCACTTCCCGAGTTGCTCGCTCGCCTCCCCGAAGCGCGTCGCGTAATCGCCGACGAGGAGTCCCTGCACTTTCGCCCGCGGCGCGATGAGCATCGGGAGTTTCCGCGGACCCGTCGGGACGCCCTCGTCGTTGTAGTGGGCGATCTGTCCGCAGACCGCGACGCGCGCGTCGAGGTTCAGCTTCGTGAACACCGCGTCCGTGATCGGCCCGCCGACGTTGTCGAAGTAGACGTCGACGCCATCGGGCGCGGCGTCGTCTACGGCCGCAGAGTAGTCGTCGGTCGTCTTGTAATTGATAGCCGCGTCGAATCCCAAGTCATCGGTGAGCCAGTCGGTCTTCTCGTCGGACCCGGCGAACCCGACGACGCGGCAGCCGCTCATCTTCGCAATTTGCCCGACGACCGACCCGACCGCGCCCGCCGCGCCGGAGACGACGACCGTATCGTCGGGCTTCGGTTCGGCGACGTCGAGCAGTCCGAAGTACGCCGTTCGGCCCGGCATCCCGAGGACGCCGAGGTACGCCGGCAGTCCGGCGACGTCCGGGTCCACGGGCGCGACGTCGTCGGCGTCCAGAACGGAGTAGTCCGCCCACGTCCCCTCGCCGGTGACGAAGTCGCCCTCCTCGTACCGTTCGCTCTCGCTCTCGACGACTTCGCCGACGACACCGCCTCGCATCGGGTCTCCGACCTCCCACGGTTCCGCGTACGACTCGGTGTCCCGCATCCGACCTCGCATGTAGGGATCCACCGAGAGGTACCGGACGCGAACGAGAAGCTCGCCGTACCTCGGTTCCGGTCTGTCGCTCTCGCGCAGCTCGAAACAGTCCCGACTCGGCTCGCCCTCCGGTCGCTCGGCGAAGTACCACTCGCGGTTCGAGTCTCGCATACCCGCGTTTCGGTCTCCCCCGGAAGATGCCTTCCGGTCGCGGAAGTTCGAATCTCGAAAGCCGGGCCGGAGCGGGCGCGGAGAGCCCGGTTCAGTTCCCGCCCAGCACCCGTTTGAACAGCGTGAAGGTGAGGAGGGTAAAGAGCAGGCCGTTCAGCATGCCTTGGCTCGCGGCGAGCAGTTTGGCCCCGCCGCCGAGGGGGTTGATGTCGCCGTACCCGACCGTGCTGAAGCTGATGTAACTGTAGTAGATGGTGTCGAAGAGGACCTGCGACGCCGACTTCTCGACGAGTTCGGGCGCGAACACGCTTCCGGCTTGCGTCAGGAACGGCCCGCCGAGCGCGTACACGAGTCCGAACAACATGGGCGACAGGAAGGTGAGCGCGGCGATTCGGGGGAGCCGGTTGCCGTACCCGCAGGTCACCTGCATGATGAGGTTGAGCACGACGCTGGCCGCCTTCTTCCCGCGCGCCCAGACGTTCAGCGAGTACTCGTTGAGGAGGATGTCGAGGTTCTTCCGCCGGTTGTAGTAGTAGCGTTTGAACTCGAACTCCCGGCTCGCGGGCGTGTCGCCGACCGCGTCTGCGCTGTCCTGCGCTTTCCGGTACGTCTCCTCGATGATTTCGTCGGTCATCTCGACGGCGAACTGTCCGGTGGCCTCGTTGCCGACGAAGTCGTGAATCGTCCAGTCGTTGCGTTCGAGGTACGCGTGGTGGTTGCTGAAGTCGAAGTGGTCGAAGTCGGTGAGACAGAACCGGAAGTGGTCGAGCAGTTCGTGCTCGTTGCCCTCGCCTTCAAGTTGGATGTTGCCGAGCGTCGCCCGCGTGAGGTCGTACGGCGTCGCGTCGCCGGTGACTTGGGCTATCGTCCCGCCGCGTATCGTCGCGTCGGTGAGGTCGATGTACGTGTCCCGTTCGCCGTCGAGCAGACGGAACTTCGCCGTCTCGTGGAACGCCGCGCGGCGGAAGTTACAGCGCTCGTGGAACGCGACGTCCCAGAACGAGACGTTCGTGAAGTTGGCCGACTCGAAGTCGGCGTCGTCGCGGAAGGTCGCCTCCCTGAACGACGCGTTCTCCTCTAAGTGCCGCGTTTTGCCCTCGAACACCGCCCCGCGGAACTCCGCCGGGCCGTAGAACGTCGAACCGCGGAAGCTCGCGTCCTCGTCGAACCGCGCTTCGTCGAACCGCGCGTGAGCGTCGAACGCGACGTCGTCGAACGTCACGTCGCCGCCGAACTCGGCTTCGACGACGACGACGCTGTCGCCGAAGCGACTCCCGTCGAAGACGGTTTCCCCGTCGAACGTCGCGCGGGAGAGCTCCAGTTCGCCGGCGACGTCCAGACGGTGGCAGTCGGCGCGCGCGGTGAACGTCGCGCGGTCGAAGTTGACCGCCCCTTTGAACGTGGCGTCCTTGAAGTCGGCGTACCGGAAGCGGGCCAGCTTGTAGTCGGCTTCGGCCTCGAACACCGCCCCCTCGAACGTCACGTCGTCGCTCGTCGTCCGACTGCCGCCGTTGAACTCGACGCCGCGGAACTCCGCTAACCGCATGAACCGCGCGTCCTCGAAGCTCACGTCGTCGTCGAACCGGGCCTCGTCGAAGTCCGCGACCTGTTGGAACGTCGCGTCGTCGAACCGCGTGTCGCCGCCGAAGACAGCGTGTTCGAAGTCGGAGCCGGCGGTGAACGTCGCCCCCTCGAACGTGACGTAGTCGAACGTCGCCTGCCGGAAACTCGCGTCGTCGCGGAACGTCGCGTCGGCGAAGGAGATGTGGTCGCCGAGGACGTGGCTGCTGCCGCTCGTTTCGGCGTTCCGGAAGTGGACCCGGTCGTGGAACGTCGCCTCCGCGAAACTCGTATCGCTTCGGAACGTCGTCTCGTCGCAGTCCACGTCGCCGTGGAACGTGGCACCGTCGAACCGGACGTCCTGTTGGAACGTCGCCTCCGACGTCGTGACGCCCTCTCGAACCGTCAGGTCGTCCGCCTCCACGACGCCCGTGACGACGGCGTCCTCGAACTTGAGGCGGCCGACGGTCGCCTCCCGGAGGATGAGCCCCTGGTCGAGGCGGCCGTGCGTGAGGTCGATGCCCTCGATGTTCGCGTGCTGGAAGTTGAGCACGTGGTTCGTCGAGCCGTTGACGTCCTGATAGGTGAGAGAGAGGTGCGGTAAGTCCGCGCCGACGTACTCGTTGACCCGCGTGTCGGGGGATTCGAGGTTCTCCCGGAGGACGTCGAGGATGTCGTCGGCGGTCACGTCGTGCGCCGCGCGTTCGTCTCGACTCATGTGGAAGACGCAGTACTCGCTCTCGGGGTGGGACTCGTGCGGACACTCCCACGTCGCTCGAAGGCGGGCGTCCGTCCGCGTCGAAGGGTCGAAGCGGTACCGACACTCCGGCGACGACTTCGGCGCGGGGAGGGGTTCGTTTCTCGACATGGCTATGGGCTCACCGTCTCCCTCCCGCGCGGAGCGATTCGACGGGGGAGGGGGTTCGTCTGTTCGCGTATTTCATGTGTTCTGTCATATAGTTTCGGTACCCGTTCAGGCGTCGCGTCGTTCGGATTCGGTCGGTACGGTGGTCAGTCGAGCACCGACCGGCGTTCCTCCGGGGAGAGTTCGGCGTGGACGGCGTTGGGCGAACAGTGTTCGCACTCGCAGGCGGGGTTGGTGCTTCGGTCGTACGTCCACACCGGGTAGCCGAACAGGAAGAACGCCTCCATCTGGTGGCGTTCGATAACCGCGTCGGCCGCGTGCCCGCAGTTCGGGCACCACTCCTCGTCGTCGGTCGGTTCCTGAAACGTCACCTTTCGACGGCCGAACCCCGCGTTCGAGTACGCCTCGGACCGCGACATCTCGACGAGATCCTCGGCCGGGTACGGGGCCGCGTCGATTTCGTTGTCGAAGCCGGCTTCGGAGGCGACGTCGGCCGAGAGATACGGCCCGACGCGGACGGTGTTGTCGTAGCCGACGAAGTGGACGGTCAGTTCGGCGTCTCGACCCTCGACGCGGACGTCGTGACCGTGGCCGACGAGGTACAGTTCGAGGTTTCGCCGCGCCTTCGTCAGGTCGATCTCGTGCTCCATGCCGACGGCGTAGACGCCCGTCGACGGGTCCGTCGCCGTCGCGGACTGCTGCCAGCCGACGGTCGAAACGTCGTACTCGTCCGGGGAGGCCGTCGGCGAGATATCGTCGGCGTAGACGTTCTCCGCGCCGGGTGCGGAGAACTCGCCGTCCGCGGCGTCGGCAGCGACGAACACGTCCTCGGCGTCGGTGACGACCACGTCGCCGTCCACCCGTTCGACGTAGCCGTCTTCGAGGGTGCCGCCGATGGTGGTCTCCGCATTTCCGCGCCCGTCGGTGCGTTCGACGTCGATGGACTGGTGGGTGAACACGTACTCCGCGTTGCGGACGGAGAGGTCACCGCCGACGCTGTTCGTCGTCACGAACACGTCGGCCGGGTCAAGTAGTTCGACGGGCGGTCGTTCCGAACCGTTGAGCGTTACGTCACCGTCGTAGGTCGTGGCGTCGTCTGTCATGGCTGGTTCTCCGTGGCGTTCCGCGTCGGGTCGCCGAGTCGTTCGGACTGCGCCGGCGACCCGCGGGCGGTCAGGCGCGTTTCGGTGTGGAGCGCCAGTCCGTGTTCGGGGTAGGTGTGGTACGTCTCGTAGCCTGTCGCTCCGACTGAGATGGTCGTCCACGCATCGGGGGCGAACCGATAGGCGACCGTCGCTTCGTCGGGGTCGGAGAACGCATTAAGCGGACGACCGGTGACGGTCGTCGTCGCGTCGATGCGGTCGCCGCGGAACCGGAACTCGCGTTCGACGCCGACCGAGAGCGGCGTCTCGTGCGTCGGTTCTGCCGACAACGGCCTGCACGAACAGAGTTCGTGGAAGCCGAGCGACGGGAGGCCGACGTAGTGCGACTCGCCGATTATCGTGAGCGCGGCCGGGCGGCCGAGGAGTTCGTCGGCGTGGACCGCCTTCACGTCGAGGCGGTCGAAGTCGGGGCGAGCGCCGGCGTACGCGAAGTACAGTTCGGAGGGAGCGTCGGTGAGGGTGTTTGGGGACATGGTCAGGTATCGACGAGGATGTCGTAGTTAGGATGGAAGATGGAGTTCACCCGCACGCCGTTGTAGCGGGGGACTGGACGCCACTGGGCGTCGCGATAGCGGTCGGAGTGCCGCCGAACGTAGTCAGTCCCGTCGGCGACCGGGAGCGACCGACGCTCGCCGGGTGCGAAGACGTGGAATCGCTCGACCCGTTCGACTTCGCCGTCGGAGTCGACGTCCTCCCACGCCCAGTAGGGGAGGTGCTGGGTGAAGCCGGCGGCCCCGACCGTGTTGAGGAACGCCTTGTTGTGCTCGGGGTAGCCGTCCGGGGAGTAGGCCCACGTCACCACTACGCCGTCGTCCGAGAGGTGGCGGCGGACCGAACGGTAGAACTCCTCGGAGTAGAGCGTCAGGAGTTCGTCGTCCGTCGCCCCGGGAACGTCGAGCAGGATCAGGTCGTACGTCTCGTTCGTCTGTTGGAGGTACCGGTAGCCGTCGCCGACCGTCACGTTCAGGCGGTCGTACCGGTAGGCGTCGTCGTGCCACCGCCGGAAGAACGGCTCGTTCTTCGTCCGATTCATGAACCGGGCGTCGAGGTCGACTTGGTCGACGGTCACGCCGTACTGCCGGAGGTGGTCGACGGCGACCCAGTCGCCGCCGCCGATGACGAGGACCTCGGTCTCGGGGCCGCGTTCGAACATCGACATCGGCACATCCACGAGACCGTTGTGGTAGCTGTCGGCCCAGCTGTCGCACATCTGCACCGCCGCGTCGAGGCGGAGGCACTGCTCGGAACGCCCGGTGAAGTGCGGGTTCGGTCCGCTGCCGGTCCACGTGCGCCGGTACCGGATGACGTGTTGGTATTTCGTCGTCTCCTGCGACGTGACTTCGGCGCGCATCGTACCCGGTCGGTACTCGTCTTCGATCTGCTGTTCGAGGTAGAGTTCGGACAACTGGTCGTCCACCGTCTCGTGGTTGGCCACGACGCCCGCGTACGTCGCGGTCAACAGCAGGCAGACGACGAGCAACGCCTTCGGAACGCGGCCGACGAGGGGCGTGGACGTCGCGAACGGCGTCGGCGACCAGTCGCCGAAGCGGACGACGAAGACGAGCGCTGCCAGAGCGTTGAGCAGCGCGAGCACGAATATCGTCGGGATGAGTCCCAACCCCGGATACAGCGCTTTGGCGTACACGATGGCTCCGAACAGGCCGCCGACGTAGTCCATCGCCAGCACGACGGAGAGGCCGCTCCGCCTCCCGTCGTTGCGCTTGACGGTCCAGACGACACCGAGACAACGGACGACCGCGTCGTGAACTCGGCTTCCGAACCGGCGAAGCCACGCGGGCGTCGCCGCGTCCTCCTCTCCGAGTCCGTCGACCAAGTAGGTCAAGAGCGGAAGCTCGAACCCCGAGAGGAATCCGACGACGACGACGGGGAGGCGTGCCGCAAACCATATCAGTTCCGACGGAACCGCAGGGGGGATGCGGACGCTGTTGAGGGCGACGACGAGCAGGAACCCTGCCGGAGCGGCCGCCGCGAGGAGCACCTCCGTCTTGAAGAAGTTCTCCCCGCGGTCCTCTGCGTTCAGGTCGTCCGAGAGGGCGGCTCCGATGCCGAGGCTGAAGAAGTACAGCCCGACGGTGATGACGTACTGGGTCACCGTCCCGCCGTACATCACGGTCAGCAGTTCGGAGTAGACGAACTCGTACGCGAAGCTGCAGAACGACACGACGAACGTGAGCGCGAGGAGGGTTGCCGTCTCGGTTCGGGTGTTCGACATGGAGGGTGTGTATCGGGGCGTGATGGTCGCGGCTCTCGCGGGGGCGCTTCGGGCGTCGCTACCTCAGATGCGCGGCGACACCTTCCACTCCTCCTGGATGCTGTACCCCCCGTCGGTCGAGCGGTCGATTTCGAGGTCGTACGACTCCCAACGGAAGCTGTGGTCGTTCTCGGTGCCGACTATCTTGGCGCCGACGCGGTACCACCCCTCGTCGGCCCGTCCGTTCGTGATGTCGTACTTCACCGTGTCGTCCGGGTTCTGGAACGTCTTGTCCCACGGAACCGCGCCGGGGCCGGGCGCGTCGTCCCGGAACTGCGACGTACTCCCGAGGTACGCGACGCCGAGTGCGGCGATTCCGACGGGGAATCGGGACACTTCGTCGCCGTGGTTCTCGTACCAGTCGTCGGCGTAGTCGCCGCCGTGGTACCACGCGTACCCGTGCTTCGTTCGCGGGGCCGAGGAGTACCCGCCGCTGCCGCGGCCGGACGCGCCCCGGCCGCCGCCACCGCCGCTCTTTCCTTTGGCGCTGGCGACGCCGACGGGGTTCAGTCCGCCGAGCGACTGTTGTTGCGTGTCTTCGTACCGAGACATGACCCACGTGTTGTCGGCGGAATCGATGACGAGAGAGGTGTCGCTCACCTCGAAGTTCGATATCACGTTCGACTTCCGCGGTGGAGGGGACTTGCTACCGAGGCATCCGCTCAGGGCGACGAGCGCTCCGAGGCCGGAGCCGACGATAAATTGGCGGCGACGCATAGTTTGCAATTCCTCTCCAACAATTGGACAACTAGATTAACTATCTTCTGGTTTTAGAGGATCGGTTCGACATCGGATGCGCCCGTTCGCCGAGCACCGCCGGGTGTAGAGCGCCGCGACGAGAGAGAAGTCGATAAACCGTGATACGGGATACGGACGCCGCTCAGAGGTCGTAGCCCCACTCGCGCAGAATCTCCTCCGCGTCGTCGAGGTGGCGCATCCCGGCCAGATAGATCGCTTCCCGCGCGTCGGTCCGCGACAGTCCCTCGTCCAGCCGTTTCTCCAACGCTCGCTCGGCGTCCACCGCCTCCTCGTGGGTCTCCCGCTGGACGAACAGTTGGTGGACCTCCGGGCGTTCGTCCTTGACTTTGTCGCGGCGGAGGATGAAGGGGAGTTCGTCGCGCGAAAGTCCCTCGTCGCTCTCGTTCGCGTCCGACGACGGTTCCGCCGCCTCGGCGTTCGCCGACTCGCCGTCTCGCACGGCGTCGTCCCGCGT
This sequence comes from Halopelagius fulvigenes, assembly GCF_055398025.1. NCBI lineage: Archaea > Methanobacteriati > Methanobacteriota > Halobacteria > Halobacteriales > Haloferacaceae > Halopelagius > Halopelagius fulvigenes. The sequence goes on from NZ_AP043844.1 coordinate 362,739, forward strand.
TGCGGCGTCTCGCATCTCGGGTTCTCGTGCGTCGCCGGCGGCCGCGTCGCCGCCCGACGAATCGTCCGTCGTCTCGCCGGCGTCGGACTCGGGAGTCGCCTCCGCGTCGTCCGTCTCGGGGGACGACTGCGCCTCCTCCTCCGGGTCGTCGTCCGCGAACGGGTCGGAAGCGCCGGACTTCATACGACGACCTCGCGTTCGTCGGCGGTCAGGTCGTCCTCCGTGAGTTCGACTCCGTACTGCGCGGCGACGAAGCGGGCGAGTTCGTCGAACGCCCGCAGGGTGTCGTGTTC
>NZ_AP043845.1:0-272354 GCF_055398025.1 Halopelagius fulvigenes
CGTCCGCGCAAGTCGCCGCGGCCATCCCCAACTCGCTCGCGGTGGAGTACCACTCCTACCAACTCGACTGGTGGGAGGACCTCGTGGAGGAGGACGACCTCATCCAGGGGGGCCGCATGGAGATTCCCGAGAAACCGGGCCTCGGCCTGACGCTCGATTTGGACGCCGTCGAGGAACACATGGTCGAGGGCGAAACCCTCTTCGACGAAGCGTAAGCGAAGTCGAGCACGTGACGCGAGGCGTCACGGAGTTCAACGGAGAATCGGTTCGGTCTCGCTCGGACGGCTGTTTTCGACTTCTCTTTTCGGCGCTCGTTTCGCGAGGGCCGCGGCGTCGTCGCACTCCGGTGACGGAACCGTCGGTGTCGCCGTGACCCCGAAGCGCTCAGAAGGCGCTGTCCGCGAACCCGCCGTCGACGGTCACGACCTCTCCCGTGACGTACGAGGAGGCGTCGCTCCCGAGGTACACCGCCGCACCGACGATCTCCTCTCGATCGGCGACGCGGCCCAGCGGCGTTCGCTCGTCGATGCGCGTTCGTTTCTCCGTCCCCTCCGCGTACGTCTCTTCGTTCTGGGGAGTGATGACGAACCCGGGAGCGATACCGTTCACCCTGATGTCGGGCGCCAACTCCTTCGCGGACGCTCGGGTGAACGCCTCGACGCCGCCTTTCGCCGCCGAGTACGCCGGGAGGTTCGACATGGAGAGCTTCGCCGCCAGCGAGGAGATGTTGATGATCGACCCCGAGTCCATCGCGGGTTCGAACGTCTGCGTCACCCGGCGGACGCCGTCGAGGGCGACGTCGGTGACGAAGTCCCACTCGTCGTCGGTGATGTCTCGGACGGAGTCCCGAGAAATGGCCCCTTGGGACGCCACGACGACGTCGATGCCGCCGAACTCGTCGACCGTCCGGTCGCGGACTCTGGCGAGCGAATCGGAGTCCGTCACGTCGCAGGTCACGCTCACGGTGTCGGATCCGAGTTCCCGAATCGACGCGGCCGTCGATTCGACCTTCTCCTCGCTCCGACTGGTCGCCACGACGTCTGCGCCCTCGCTCGCGAACCCGAGCGCGATCGCCTGTCCGATTCCGCTCGTGCCGCCGACGACGACTGCACGCTTGTCCTCGACAGTAACTGGGGTGTGCTCGTACGGTGCCATACAGAGGAGGCGTGTCGATCGCCGTTTATTACTGTCGGTATCGGAGGGCCCCGCGACGAACTCGAAGCGACGACGTTAGGTCCGACTCCGTCACCGCCGTTCTGTCAGACGTCCGGACGACCCTGAGCGGTTCGACCGGGCGGAGCACGACGGCAGAGAGGTCTCGCGCCGAACCGAGATCCGCCGCCACCCACCTCTCGGCGTTGGCATCCCTGATACGCCACCGACTCCGCCAGCCGTCTGTATCCCCGCTGTCCGACTATCGGACGATCTACTCACCCTACCCGTTTTCGGGTTCAAGCACTCTTCCCTCGACCCGCGGTAATCGCGGGCCTATCGACGATGGGCCGGTGAGATTCCTGCAGTGCCTACGCCGGTCGGTGACGGCGCACTGCGGGTATCTCGCGCCGCCGTCGAGAAGGACGGTCTCAAGGTGACGCTCGCATTCTCCAGGAGAGCCGACGGGACGGTTTCTCCATACATCGCCGGCCGACCCGACCATACGTAGAGTCGCGGGATCTGCGCCGTTTGGCGCGCAACGATGGAGTTGGCGACCGGGTTGTCGTCTCCTCGCCGGAGCAGACCGGCCGTTTCGCACCCCAACAGTTTATTGGACGCCCTTCGTCGCGAGGGGTATGACGGCGGTACACGACCAGAAACTGACGCGTCTAGACGAGTTCATGGTCGAACGAGGACTGACCGAGCTGTGGTTCCTCAGGCCGGCGAACTTCGCGTGGTTGACCGGCGGCGGGGACTCGACGGTCGACCGCGCGGCGGACGTCGGCGTCGCCGCACTCGGCTACGACGGCGACGCGGTCCGAGCGCTCACGTCGAACAACGAGGCGGATCGGTTCTGCGCGGAAGAACTCCCGTCGGCGGTGCCCGTGGAGACGTTCGACTGGTACGAGTCGTCCCTCGAGGAGGCAGTGGCGCGTGCGAGCACCGACCGAGCCGGTGCGGACGTCCCGACGGTACCGGGTCTCGACCTGGTCGACGCCTCGCGACTGCGGCTTCCGTTCACCGAACCGGACCGGCGGGTACTCGAACGGGCCGGCCGAGCAACCGCCGACGCGGTCGAAACGGTGGCACGGGACGTCTCTCCGGACGACACCGAGTATGCCGCGGCGGGACGACTCCGCGACGAACTCTGGCGGCGGGGGCTCGAATCGCCCGTCGTCCTCGTCGGCGGCGCCGAACGCTCTCAGCGCCATCGACACTTCACGCCGACGGACGAACCGTTGGGCGAGTACGCGCTTCTCACCGTCGTCGCGGTCGAACGCGGCGTCAATATCGCCGTCACGCGGACCGTCGACTTCGACGCCCCGTCGTGGCTACGCGAACGTCACGACGACGCGAGTCACGTCGCGGTGACGGCGATAGCGGCGACGCGGGAGGCGGCGACGACCGGGGGCGGCACCGCCGCCGACGTGTTCGCCGAGATACGGCGTGCGTACGCGGCCGTCGGCTGGGAAGACGAGTGGCGACGGCACCATCAGGGCGGCGCAATCGGGTTCGAGAGCCGGGAGTGGACCGCGACGCCGTCGGCCGACGCGCCCGTCGAAGCGCCCGCGCCGTACGCGTGGAACCCGACGGTACGGGGGGCGAAGGCGGAAGACACCGTTCTCGTCTCGTCGGACGGCGTCGACGTGGTTACCGATACCGGCTCGTGGCCCACCGCGGCGTACGAGGCCGTCGACTCCGACCTGCGCATCGACCTCCCGGTACCGTTGTCCCGGTAAACCTCTCGGGGGTCGCGGGCCGTCACGAGCGTTCGCCGACGTAACCGGAGATGAACCGCGGGAGAGGGACAGCGGACGACCGGTATCGACCGCTGCGACGGCCACCGGGTCACTCCGTCTCGATCCGGGAGCGGAACTCCTCGCGACCACCCGTTTCGAGCCCTGCGACTCGGAAGAGCGCACCGGCCCCGTCGCCCTCGCCGTCCCGGTCACCGCCATCGAGTGCGGTCGTCAGGTACAGGTCGTCGTACTCGGGACCGGCGAACGTGACCGACGATACCTTCCGCGCGGGAACGGTAATCTGGTCGACCGGCGTCCCGTTCGGGTCGTACCGAACTGCGCGGCCGCCGTTCCACCGGGCCGACCAGACGTAGTCGTCCTCGTCGACGGTCAGCCCGTCCGGAATCTCGTCGTCGGGCGTCTCGACGAACGTCCGTCGGTTCGAGAGCTCGCCGGTCGCGCGGTCGTAGTCGAACGCGTAGATCCGGTGCGCCTCCGACTCCGTGAAGTAGAACGTCTCTCCGTCGCCGGAGAACCCCATCCCGTTGGCGATATCGACGTCCTCGACGACGGCCGTCACGGTGGCGTCGACGTCGACCCGATAGAGGTCGCCGAGCGAGTCTTCGCCGGGCATCGTCCCGCAGAACACTCGCCCCTCGGGATCCGCGATAACGTCGTTGAATCGCGTGTCGGCGTCGACGCCCGCGACGAGTTCCGCCGATTCCGATCCGGGCTGCCATCGGCTGATCCGACCGTCTCCGAACAGCAACAGCGACCCGTCGGTCTGGACCGTGAAGCCGCCGATGGGTTGGTCATCGGGTGCCTCGTATGCGAGCGTGTGCGCCTCGGTGTCCGGGTCGAACCGATACAGCTTCCCCGGCGGAATATCGACCCAGTACAGACAGCCCTCGTCGGGGTGCCAAAGCGGTCCTTCGCCGGTATCGTTTCGTGTGTCCGCGACGCGTTCGAGTCGAGTCACGACCGATACGTGGCGAGACTAACACTTGAATATACCTTCGAGAGCGACCGTCCGACGTACCGACCGCACCGGAGAGACCGGTTCGTCGTTCGCTCCCGTTCTCTCGTAATCATAGGTTTGGATTGGCATAATCGTGGAATTTATCATACTGTACTGGAAAGAAGAGTGTGGATGGCTAACGCACGCATTACAGTTCACACTGCAGCGGCTATCGACCGCATCGCGCCCGAAGTACACGGACACTTCTCCGAACACCTCGGGCGGTGCATCTACGAGGGGATCTGGACCAGCGACAGCGCCGACGAGGGCGGCTTCCGAGAGGACGTCGTCTCGCTCCTTTCGGACCTCGAGATTCCCGTTCTCCGCTGGCCCGGCGGCTGTTTCGCCGACGACTACCACTGGGAGGACGGCGTCGGTCCCCGGGAGGAGCGGCCGCGGCGCCGAAACCTCTTCTGGGCGCAGGGCCCCGAGGAACTGCCCGAGGAGTCCAACGCCTTCGGCACCGACGAGTTCCTCCAACTGTGCGAGCGAATCGGGACGGAGCCGTACCTCGCGGCGAACGTCGGTTCCGGCGACCCGCAGGAGGCCGCCGACTGGGTCGAGTACTGCAACTACGACGGCGACACCGAACTCGCGGACCGACGACGCGAGAACGGCCACGAGGAGCCCTACGGCGTCAAGTACTGGGGGCTCGGCAACGAGAACTGGGGCTGCGGCGGACGGATGAGCCCCGAGCAGTACGCCCGCGAGTATCGTCGGTTCGCGACCTACGTCGGGACCATGGACAACCTGATGCTCGATCACGAACTCGAGCTGATCGCCTGCGGGTTCGAGAACCACGAGTGGAACCGGCGGTTCATGGAGGAGGTCAGAGACAACAAGTGGGGCGTGGAGTTCCCGCTCGACCACCTCACGCTCCACCACTACTACGGGCGCACGATGACCGTCTCTGAGGCCGACGAGGAACAGTACGACGAGTTCCTCGCCGAGGCGCTCGAGATGGAGTACCACATCGAGCGGATCGCCGCCGCCATCGACGCCGTCGCGACAACCCGGGATATCGGCGTGATCATCGACGAGTGGGGTGCGTGGCACTACGAGGCCAACGCGGACAACGGCCTCGAACAGCCGGGGACCGTCCTCGACGCGCTCTCGGCGGCGGCCGTCCTCGACATCTTCAACGACCACAGCGACGTCCTGACGATGACGAACATCGCACAGACGGTCAACGTCCTGCAGTGTCTCGTCGAAACCGACGAGAACGACGCGTGGGCGCGCCCGACGTACCGCGTCTTCGATCTGTACGCGCCGCACAAGGGTAACGAGGCCGTGCAAACGTCGATCGAGACGCCGACGCGCGGGCTCGACGGCGAGGACGAGGAGGACCTGCCGTTCGTTCAGGCCTCGGCCTCGACCCGAGACGGAGCGGTCTACGTGACCCTCACCAACCTCGACTGCCGCGAGGCTCACTCCGTCGACATCTCCGTCGAGGGCCTCGTGCCCGACGCCGCGAACGTCGAGGGAAGCGTCCTGTTCGCGGATCACGAACCCGACGCCGAAGTCAACGCCGACAACGCCGACGAGTTCGGCGCTCGACCGCTCGACGTCGACGTCGACGGCACCCTCTCCGTCGACCTCGAACCCGCCACCGTCGCCGCCATCACCATCGAAGAGTAACGCCGTGGTGGTCTCGACGGCCGCACTGACGGCGACACACCACATCGTCGTGGCCGCGTTCCGTGCCCGTTCCGTCACGTGGCGGCCGTCATGAAGTATCTTTATGGTGTCAGTCCGGGATCGGATCGGTACGAGGGAGCGAGCGTTTTTCATCGAGATCGAGAACATCGGCACGCTCGAAAATCCAGTCGAGCGGCTTTGAAGCCCGCTCCGGTGGGCGTTCGACGACAGGAATCGGTACGGGAATCACCCCTCTCGGCTGAGAGCATCGTTCCTCGGTCGGTGGAGTGACCGGTACCCCACCGACATCGGTTTCGGGAATCGAAGGCGAAACGTCGCTGCCTCGGTCGCGAGGGAGGTTCGCGCTGAATGCCACCGTAGCGGTGGGTGCTGGCTCACCGGAGCGACGGACAACCCCCATCGCCGGTCGCCCGCAGGAGACGGGCGAGGATCGCGGCGCTCATCGGCTGATCGCCGAGGTTGTCGGTGAGGCGAAGGGTACAGACGGTGAGCGTCCCGTCTCGCCACGACCGGGCCGAGACGATCGCCCCCGAGTTCGCCACCCAGCCCTCGGTGTAGCCGACCCCGATGTCGGCGTCGTCCGCGGGGGACTGGACGTACGCGTACGGGTAGAGGTCGGCGAACGCCCACCCGGGGACGCGGTCAAGCGCGTCGAAGAGTGTCTGGTAGACGAACGACGCACAGAGGTTCCAGCTCTCGCGTTCTGGGAGGCGTCGAATCGAGAGCGTCTCGGCGACCGACGCGTCGAGGTGGCCGTCCGGTCCCGGGAGCACAACTACGTGGCCGCCCTCGTCGGCGAACGCGCGCACCGCGTCATCGAGTTCCGTGACGACGGCACAGTCACTGTCGGCCAGCGACTCGGTCAGGGTGTGGGGGCTGTCGGCGAGTGCCGACGCAACCGAGTCCACCGGGGTATACACGCGCTCCGATTCCTCCCACGGCGTCGACGGGACGACCGTCGCGTCGGTCGACCACCGTGCGTCGGTATCGGCGAGGGAGGCGGTCACAGCCTCCGTCGATACCCGCTCGACGGCCGGGACGTCGACGTCGACGACGTCCGAGACGTGCTCGACGCCGTTCGGGTCCACGGAGACGGAGTGACTCCCCGACCGGCCGAATCCCTCCCATTCGAGCGTCGTTTCGAGCCGGCGATCACTGTCGTTCACGACCACGGCGTCCGCAGTGAACCGACCCTCGCCGTCGACGGTGCGCGTCGCGGGCTCCAGTCGGACCATCGTCGGGCCGTTCACCGCCGCGAATTCGTCGGCGAACACCTTCTCGTCGCGGAGGTAGTCGAGTACCCCGTTGAACTCCCACTCGACGTCGCTGAACTCCGTGACCACGTATCCCGAGACGCCCTCGTGCTGTCGCATGTCGGCGATGGACTCAGCGAGCGACGTGAACTCACGCCGCTGCCAGTCGGCAGCGAGTTCGTCAAGGTCGGTGTAGGCGTCAGAGAGTACGCTCCGGTCGAAGCGGTCCGCGACGCCAGCGGGGCGCTTGAGCCCCGACAGAAACTCGTGCGCGAACCAGTCGGGGTCCCCGTCGTAGTGGGCCCGAAGCGACGATAGCGAGGGGAGTCCCCAGGTGCCGAACTCGGAGATCACGGTCGGCGGCCGTTCCGGGTCGTCGTACGCCGTCGTCGCGTAGTTCCCCTCGGGCGTGGAAACAAGGTCACGGAGCCGACGCCGCCACGGTTTGTCGCGGTCGGGGACGACGAAGTACTCGTGATAGTCGTTCACGTCGGTGTCGACGTGCGCCCAGCCGGAGTTGTCGCACACGAGCCTCGATGGGTCGTACGCGCGGGCGTCGTCGACGAACTCCGAGAGATACCGCTGTTTCTCCTCGTCGTGCCACAGACGTACAGGGTTGTCACGGTTGGGGAAGTCGTGCTGGTCGATGCCTATCCCCCACTCCTCGTTGTACAGGCTCCAGACGACGACGCTCGGGGAGTTGTAGTCCCGATTGACCATCCCCTCGAACTGCTCGCGCACGCGCCGCTTCGAGGCGTCCGTGTACCGGTCCGGATTCGCCGTCTCCGACCAGACGAGGATCCCGAGTCGGTCGGCCAACTCCACGAATCGGGGGTGAGGCGGTTTGATGTGCTTCCGAAGCATGTTAAATCCGAGCTCCTTCGCGGTCTCGATCTCCTCGCGGTAGGTGTCGAGGTCGGAGGGCCGGTAGTACGTGTCGGGGTAGTATGCTTGGTCGAGCGCCCCGCGGACGCGGAGGGGTTCGCCGTTGAGATACCACTCTCCATCGGAGACGGTGACACTCCGCATCCCGAAGTAGTCGACGTAGGTGTCGAGAGTGTCACTGCCGTCGGTCAGCGAGACGGTCACGTCGCACAGCGCGGGGTTCGCCGGCGTCCAGTACGTCGGGTCGTCGAGGCGGACGGTCGCTGACCCTGCCCCGTCGCGTATCTGTACGTCCGCGGTCCCGACCATCGACCCTGCCTGCGTGACCTCGACACGGGCGGTCAGGTCGATTCCCCCCTTAGGGCCGGTCACTGAGACGTCGGCCCGGACGGTGTCGTCATCGAGGTCGGGCGTGAGGCGCAGATCGTCGACCCGCGTCTCCGGGACGACCCCGACGTCGACCGCCTGCCACAGCCCGCTCACCCGCGTGTACCACGGCTCTCCCTGCTTTCCGTGCGGGATCTCCGTGAGGTCGGCCGGGTCGAACACGCGCACTGCGACAGTGTCGTCACCGCCGGTGAGTGCGTCGGTGACATCGAAGGAGAAGGGGAGGTAACCCCCCGTGTGCGTCCCCACCTCGGTCCCGTTCACCCAGACGGTCACCTCGTAGTCCGCGGCTCCGAATCGGAGCAGCACACGCTCGTCAGCCTCGTGGTTGACCTCGACCGTCCGTCGGTACCACGCAGCCCCCGTGTACTCCCGGAGTGCGTCGTGCTCCTGCCAGACGTGAGGGACCGACACGTCCCGTTCGTCTGCCATCTCCGTGTCCGTCCGATACCACGCCTCCTCGATACCTTCGTCGTCCGGGTCAACCGAGAACGTCCACCCGTCCTCGAGCGTCACCGACGCATCTCGTGTGAACGCCGCCATGATAATTCAACGCTTTCCTGCCACTTCTATTAGTGTTACGCCACGCGGCGGACGTACGCGGGAGAGCTGGTCGGCCGTCGCAGCGGACGGTTCTCCGGCGAAAGGACGAGCACCGGCAGGGGGCAGTTGGTCGGATCGCCGAGCTCGCCCGCCGTCCGAGTGGACGAGCATGTGACTTGAACAGCTAGTAGCGCTGTTCGCCCGACGCGCTCCTTGACGTGCTTGCCCGTCGAAACACGAGGAAAAATTCCAGACATATATACCACTGGTATCGTAGGAACTTTTATTGCGAACGAAAGTCGTCATAAGAGTGTGATGCCACGTGACAAGGCTGAGCGAACGAATGCTGGTGCGGAACAGCGAGAAGGCTCTACCGGCCGGATCGACCGACGCAGATTCCTCCGGGCAACGGGCGTCGCCGGAGCAGTCGGGTTCGCGGGCTGTTCAGGCATAACCGGTGGAGGCGGCGGTGGCGGTGGAGGCGGCGGTGGAGGCGGCGGTGGCGGTGGAGGCGGCGGTAACGGGAAGATGGAACTCAGCTACTGGACGCTCTTCAGTGGTGGCGACGGCGAAGTGATGAAGGCCATCGTCGACAAGTTCAACGAGGAGCGACCACTCGGCGAGAACATCACCATCAACCGCCAGCGCACTCCGTGGGACGAACACTACAACCGCCTGTACACGTCGATGACGGGTGGGTCACCACCCGACATGGCGATTTCGCACGCGTCCTACCTCCGCCGGTTCAAGCCCACGCTGATGGACATCAGCGATATGGTGTCCTCGGACAACAGCAAGTACGTCGACTCTATCCTGAACGCGTGTCAGATCGACGGAGGGCAGTACGCGGTCCCGATGGACTCCCACCCAATCGGCCTCTACTACAACGTCGATATCCTCAAAGAGGCCGGCGTCGAGCCGCCGATCGAGGACTTCCAGCAGTTCAAAGATGCCTGTAACGCCATCCTCAAGAACACGGACGCCAAGCCGTTCAGCCCTGACCCCTACTGGGGCGGTGGCGGCGGCTTCCGACAGTGGTTTATGGGGCTCCACCAGTACGGCGGGAAGATGTTCAACGAGGACCACACCCGGGCCGTCTTCGGCGGCGACGCCGGGACGAATTCCCTCGACTTCCTCGCCAGCGTCTCCGGAGAACGCAATTGGGACATCCCAGACATCTCCGCGGACCGCGTCGCGCAGAGCTTCCGGAACGGCAGTGTGGCCATGACGGTCAACGGGACCTGGTACGTGAACGTCCTCCGCGAGCAGGACTTCGAGTGGGGCTTCGACAAGCCACGCGTCTTCCCCGACGCTCAACAGCTCCGATCCACCGCCGACAGCCACACGGTCATCATCCCGAACAATCCCAAGGCGAGCCAGAAGCGAATGCAGGCTGCTGTCGACGCCGCCGAGTGGATCACGCAAGAGAACGCGATATGGGGTACAAAGGCAGGCCACCTTCCGGCGTACAGCCCCATCCTGAACAGCGACAAGCTCAAACAGTCCGACCTTTGGGACAAGACGCTGAAGTCGTTCAAGGAGATGGCCGAGGCTGGTCAGCTCGCGTACTGGCCGCAGCTCGCTAGCTCGGACCTCTACGCCACAAGCAACTGGACGTGGATCACCGACGCGTATGCCCACAACAGCCCCGTGCAGAAGGCAATCGAGAGCGGCGTCGAGACCTGGACGTCGAATGTTCAGTAACACCTACGATTAAAATAGCACTATCAATACTTAATATGTCAGCTATTGATCGGTTTACGAGTGGAATTGGGCACCTCCCGACTCTCAGTCGCTCGCGCAAGGAGCTAGTTGAGGGGATCCTCTTCTCACTCCCGTACCTCATCATCTTCGGCGTGTTCCTCCTCTATCCACTCGTGATGGGTGGGTACATGAGCCTCTTCGAGTGGAACGCGATCTTCCCCTCGCAGTCCGAATTCATCGGCCTTGGGAATTACACGCGCCTGTTTAACGATCCGCAGTTCTGGAACGCGCTCTGGAACACGATGTACTTCACCCTGCTCACCGTGCCCTCGATCGTGATCGTCGGTCTGGGGCTTGCACTCGGGGTTAACCACGATATCAAGGGCCGTGGCGTGCTTCGGGCGGTCTTCTTTAGTCCATACATCCTGACGGTGTCCGTCGCGGCAGTCGTGTGGACGAACCTATACTCCACGCAGTACGGTATCATCAATCACTACCTCGGGATGGTCATGGCGAACCCGCCACAGTGGCTCCAGGCCCAGTTCTGGGCGATGCCGGCCATCGCGGTCACCACCGTCTGGTGGCTCGTCGGGTTCAGCTTCGTCATCCTGCTCGCGGCGCGACAGAGCGTCCCCGAGTACCTCTACGAGGCGGCGAAACTCGACGGTGCGGGGAAGTGGCGGATGTTCCGGGACGTCACTGTCCCGCAGATGCGTCACGCCATCTTCTTCGTCGTCATCATCAACCTCATCTGGCAGTTCCAGGTGTACGGGCAGCCGTACGTCATGACGTCCGGTGGTCCGGGTAGTTCGACGGAGACGCTGGTCATGTACCTGTATCAGGCAGCGTTCAACCAACGCAACTTCGGGTACGCAGCTACGATTGGGTACGTCCTGACGGCGATTCTCGTCGTCGTGTCGATCCTGAACTACGTCCTCCTCGGAGGCAACAATGAGTAACACAACCACCAATCGCTTCGAATCGCTTCTGCCGGAAGAGATCAATCCGCGTAGCGTGCTCGTTCACGCGGTCATGTACGGAGCAGCACTTCTGTTCCTAGTGCCGTACCTGTACATGATCACCACGTCACTCAAGACGACACGGGGCGCTATTCAGCCGGGAATGAACTGGATTCCGGACCCGATCACGTTGGTTCATTATGTGGAGTTACTGACCGGGTCGGGGATCCTTCAGTGGACGTTTAACACGGTTCTCATCGCGTCCACGACGACGCTTCTGGTGTTGATCGTGGACTCGATGATCGCGTTCGCGATCACCCGTCTCGACTGGCCGGGTCAGAAGTACGTACTCGCTCTTATCGTAGCGAGCTTCATGGTTCCCGGCTTCGTCAACATCATCCCGCTGTACATACTTATCTCCGATCTCGGGTTGATCAACAGCTACCTCGCAGTCATCCTGCCGTTCGCGGCCGGCCCGATCGGCGTGTTCCTCCTCGTACAGTTCTTCAGGGACATCCCCTACGAGATCCAGGAGGCCGCTCAGCTCGACGGCTTCTCGAACTTCAGGATCTACACGCGGATGATCCTCCCGCTCTCGCGGTCGATCCTCTCCGCGCTCGCGCTGTTCATGTTCGTCTGGAGCTGGAACCAGTTCCTCTGGCCGCTCATCGTGCTCCAGAACGAGACGATGTACACGCTCCCGATCGGGATAGTCGTTCTCCGTGACACGTTCACCTATCAGCCCGCATTAACGATGGCGTCCGCCGTCATCGCGTCCGGGCCGCTGTTCATCCTGTTCCTCCTGCTCCAGGAACAGTTGATGACCGCAGTCGAGATGCAGGGCGTCACCTAGTCCCTCTCGACTCCCGTTTTCGACGCGTCCGACCGACCCCACGGAAGCAAAAGGAGTAACCTCATCATCATCCAGTCGCACGTCTGCAGTAATGAGATCAGTCAACACGAAGGGCGTTTATCAGTCTTTTATCGCCGCGACTGAGTTCTTCTACGAGAACGGTCCACGACTTATCGTCGTGAGCGTGCTCTGGTTCCTCTGTTCGCTCCCCGTCATTACGCTCGGCCCGGCGACGCTCGCCGCGTACGCCGCGATCGCGACGCTCAGAGAGGGGTACAGCATCGACCGGACGCACGTCGTCGCGACGGTCAAGCGCCACGGCGTCTCAGCGGTCCTCCTGACGGGTGTTCCACTCGTCTTCCTCATCATCTCGATTCTCTACACGCGCCAGTACTTCGTGGCCGACTCAACGCTCACCCTCGCGCTCGGCGTCGTCACCGCCTACGCCGCCGGATACACGGGACTCCTCCTCATTCCGGCGTTTATCGCAATCGCGACTGGTGACAGTCTCGAGACTGCGATCCGCGGCTCGGTGCGGTGGACGGGGCAGAACGCTATCTCCGCGGTAATGATGGCGATGGGGACGTTCCTCGTTGCCGTGGTCACGGGACTACTGACGATCGCTTTCGTTCTCGTCTTCGCGGGAATCGCGTTCTCCTTCCACCTCGAGACTGTCCTTGGGCCGCCGACTGACGACCCCACGGAAATCGAGGGTTGGTCGCCGTACGCGGACACGCGACGCGAGGAGTGAGCGCCGCCTCGGGGTTACCGCGACTGACTGATCAGTGTGTGCGGTGCTCTCGCTCTCCGGTCGGTGTGTGTGCGAAAAGAACGGGGATGGGTCGGACGGTACGATTACGTCCGCTGGGTCGCGGATTCGGTCTCCGGATTGGGGACGGGTTCGACGTCGTCTACCATGACGTTCTTCCCGGTTTCGCGGTCGAAGATGTGCATCTTGTCCTCGTCGAACGTAACCGTAAACTCGTCGCCCTCGTCGTATTTGTGGTCGCCCATGATCCGCATCGTGAACTCAATGTCGTTCACCTTGAGGTAGAAGTAGTTGTCGTCGCCGACGGGTTCGTGGACGTCCAGCGTCGCCGGGATGGCGTTGACGGAGCCGGAGTCGGCGAACTTGACGTGCTCGGGGCGGATGCCGAGGATGAGTTCGTTGGAGTTGCTCCTCTCGCGGACGCGCTCGGCCACCTTCGAGGAAATATCGTAGGAGAACGCCTTGCCTTCGAGGCGGTTACCGACGATTTCGACGTCGAAGAAGTTCATCGACGGACTGCCGATGAAGTCGGCGACGAAGAGGTTCGCCGGCTCGTCGAACACTTCTCCGGGCGTTCCGACCTGTTGTAGTTCGCCCTGATCGAGGATGACGACCCGGTCGCTCATCGTGAGCGCCTCCTCTTGGTCGTGCGTGACGTAGACGGTGGTGGTCTTGAGGTCGTCCTGGATGCGTTGGAGCTCGATGCGCATGTGCGCGCGTAGTTTCGCGTCGAGGTTCGACAGCGGTTCGTCCATAAGGAAGACGGCGGGGTCGCGGACGATGGCGCGACCGGTGGCGACGCGCTGCTGTTGACCGCCGGAGAGGGAGGCGGGCTTCTTCTCAAGCTGGTCCTCGATCCCCATCATCTCCGCTGCCTCCTCGACGCGCTCGTCGACCTCCGCGTTGCTGAGGTCAGAGGTGAGCTTGAGTCCGTAGGACATGTTCTTCCGCACGGTCATGTGCGGGTAGAGGGCGTAGTTCTGGAACACCATCGCGACATCGCGGTTCTGTGCGGGAATATCGTTGACGACCGTATCGCCGATGATCACTTCGCCACTGCTGATGCTCTCGAGACCGGCGAGCATGCGGAGCAGGGTTGACTTCCCGGATCCGGACGGACCGACGATCGTGACGAACTCCCCGTCCTCGATGTCGAGACTGAAGTCGTCGACGGCAACGATGTCGTCGTCGTACACTTTCCGGACGTTCTTGAAACGGACTTCACTCATAGATTCTAGTGTAATCTTCGCCGGATGCTACATAATTGTTCTCCATTGTTACGGAGACTCATTCCCGGATCCTCACTCTCGGCGACCGACGGAGACGTTAAGCCCCCAAATGTATGAATAATTATTGAGTTATCTCGTCGAGACGCCATTGCCGCTCTCGCAGCCGCCGGGATCGGTGTCGGTGGCGTCGCCGTCTACGCCGTCGACGACGACCGCTCCCAGGGTGGCAGCGAGGAATCGACTCTCGATGAGCCGATCGGGACGCTCGTCTCGCTCGCCGAGGTCCTCTATCCCTCCTCGGTCGAGGGGACGGCCGAGTTCGTCAAGACGTACGCCACCGGTCGCTTCGAGGACGACGACGCGTATCGGACGCGAGTGGAGTGATGCCGTCGCCGTGCTCGATGCGCGAGCGAAGGAGGAGGGTGGAGCCGCGTTTCGTCGCCTCTCGGTCGAGGAGCGCGACGCGTTCACGTCCTCGGGGAGCGTCCCCTACCCCCTACACTCGCGTCAAGGGCGTCGGCGGCACGACGCTCCACTGGATCGGCTATACGCCGCGACACCACCAGAAGGACTTCGAGGTGCACTCTCGGTACGGGCTGGGCGTCGACTGGCCGCTCGACTACGAGGACGTGCGCCCCTACCACGCGGACGTGAAGTCCGAGACGGACGTCTCCGGCGGGGCGGACAACCCCTTCGCCCCGTCCCGCGAGACCGACTTCCCGATGGACGCCTTCCCGCCGAGCTACTCCGACACGCTGTTCCAGGAGGCCTGCGACGAACTCGGCATCCGATCGGAGGACATCTGGACGGGAGCCACGGGCGAGAACGCGATTCCCGCGACCGTCGAAGTCGTGGAGAACGCGGGCAGCGATAACTACCTCTACCTCGACATCGACGGTCAGGAGTGCAGTGTTCAGGCCGCGAGCGATGTAAAACCGGACGTCGGCGACGCGTTCCGCGTGACGTTCGATCCGTCGGACATACACGTGTTCGACACCCAAACGGGCGAGAATCTCCTCGTCGAGGAGACGGACGTGGCGGTGATCTCCGACGAGACGCCCGCCTGACCGACTCTCGCGGTCATCGCCGGAGCCACCGGCGATTCCGAGTTCCGGTCGATGAGGGGAATCGGCGACCCCACCCGAGGGGAGACGCTGAAAACAGGAACGGCGCTGACGACGATTTCCGTGGCCGGTATCGTCTCGACCCTCGTCTCCTCTACACCTGTTCCGCCTGCGTAGTCCCGCTGCGCCGTTTTTCACTCGGTACTCTTTTAACGATATCAGTACATTAACGACTATGCGGTATTACCGACTCCCTGGTAGCAAGCAGAGGCCAACTTCAGATTCACTCGTCGTCATCGACGAAGACGGTGACGCGTACGACCTGACGACGGCGTCGGACGACCTCGGCTCGTTCACCGAACTCGCTCGCGCGGCGAACGCCAGTGACCGTTCCATCGACGCGATCGCACGCGACCGAATTCCGGACGCCGAGCGCCTCGAAACCGGCGACTTAGACGGTGACGCGCTCCTTCCCGTCGTCGCTGACGAGGTGTGGGCGGCGGGCGTTACCTACCGCATCAGCGAGCAAGCCCGCGAAGCCGAGAGCGGAAAGCCGGAGGTGTACATCGACGTCTACGACAGCGAACGACCGGAACTGTTCCTAAAGGCGACGCCGTCACGGACGGTCGGCCCGAACGACGCGATCGGCGTCCGCGGCGACTCTGAGTGGGACGTCCCGGAACCGGAACTCGGCGTCGTCCTCCACCGCGGGGAGGTGGTCGGCTACACCGTCGGCAACGACGTCTCCAGTCGATCCATCGAGGGCGAGAACCCGCTCTATCTCCCGCAGGCGAAGGTGTACGACCGGTGCTGCGCCATCGGTCCCTGCGTCGCCACCGAGGAAGCCGTCGAGGACCCTCACGACCTCTCGATGTCTCTCACCATCGAACGCGACGGCGAGGTAATGTTCGAAGATGCCACCTCGACGGGGGAGATGGCGACCACCTGCGAGAATCTCGTCGATTACCTCGGCCGCCACAACAACCTGCCCGAGACGGTCGTGTTGCTCACCGGGACCGCACTCGTCCCGCCGGAGTCGTTCACGCTCGCGGAGGGCGACCGAGTCACCATCGACATCGACCACATCGGACGCCTCGTCAACGACACCGTCGTCGTCTGAACGGGCGAAAATCTGATTCGCTCGACGACGAAACGGCCGCAATCGACGGAAGAGACGAGGAGAGGAGAGTCCGAACCGGAGGACGGGTTACTCCGCGTCGGCGACGGTCGTCTCTGAGAAGTACGTCCGTCCGGTCTGCGGCACCTCTTTCGTTCCGGTCACCTCGAACGACGCAGACGCGGCGATATCGCTCGCGGAGTGGCCGACTCGGAACTCGTAGGGCCCCGCTTCGACCCTGAGGTCGAAGTCCCGGTCGTGGTAGGCGAGTTGCGACGCGTCCACCTCGAACTCGACGCGTCGGGCCTCACCCGCCTCCAGGGAAACCCGCCGGAACCCGACGAGTTCCTGAACGGGGCGGGCCTGACTGGGGTTCTCGGCGCTGACGTACAGTTGGACGACGTCGTGACCCGCCCGGTCGCCGGCGTTCTCGACGGTGACCGCCGCGGTAATCGTCCCCGCGGGGGCGAGTTCGTCCGAGGAGAGGGAGAAGTCGTCGTACTCGAAGTCGGTGTAACTCAGGCCGTGGCCGAAGGGGTAGAGGGGGTCGCTCCCCACGTAGACGTGTTCCTCGTTCGTCGAGTTGGGCTTCCGACTGTAGTGGACCGGCAGTTGCCCCACCGTTCGCGGGACGGAGACGGGGAGGTGACCGCCGGGGTTGTGTTCGCCGAACAGGACGGCGGCGACGCCCTCGCCGCCGCGTTCGCCCGGAAGCCACGCCTGCAGGACGGCGGGTACCTCCTCGGAGATCTTCTCGATGGAGTGGGGTTTTCCGCTGACGACGACGACGACGACGGGCGTCCCCGTCTCGTCGAGGCGGTCAACGAGCTCCTGTTGGACGCCGGGGAGGCCGAGGTCGGTCACGTCGCACCCTTCACCGCTCGTGGCGACGCTCGGCATATTCACTCGCTCCCTGTCGGAGTCCGAGAAGTCCACGGCGGACCGCGCGCCGACGAACGCGACGGCGACGTCCGCCTCGGCGGCGGCGTCGGCCGCGGCGTCGAAGCCGTCCGTCTCGGGACCGGTCGTTGTGCATCCCTGCTCGAAGGCGACGTCGAAGCCGAGTTCGTCGCCGCGGGCGTTGATGGCGTCGAGGGGCGTCGTCGCGTCGAGTTCGACCTCCTCCTCGGGGTAGTGGGCGGCGTAGGCGTAATCGCCCATGAGCTCTTGGGCGTCGTCCGCCTTCGGACCGACGACGGCGACGGAGTCCGTCTCCTCGCCGACGAGAGGGAGGAGGTCGTCCTCGTTCCTCAGGAGCGTCATCGACTCGCGGGCGGCCCGTTCGGTGAGTTCGTCCGCCGCCTCGGTGCCGAACGGTTCGGACGCCGCGTCGGCGTCCACCGTCGGGTCGTCGAGCAGGCCCTTCCGCGCCTTCGCGCGGAGGACGCGTCGGACCGCGGTATCGACCGTCTCCTCGGAGAGGCGACCGGCCTCGACGGCGTTCACGAGGTGGTCGCCGTAGCAGTCCGTGTAGGGGAGTTCGACGTCGATGCCCGCTTCGAGGGCCATCACGCCCGCCTCCTCCTCGTCGGCGGCGACGCCGTGTTCGCTCCGGAGGAACTCGACGCTGTAGTAGTCCGAGACGACCGTCCCGTCGAAGCCCCACTCCCCGCGGAGAACGTCCGTCAGCAACCACTCGTCGCTCGCACAGGGGACGCCGTCGATGTCGTGGTAGGCGTTCATCACCGACTCGGCGTTCGCCGTCCGGACGGCAGCCTCGAAGGGGAACAGGTGCGTCTCGCGGAGTTCGCGCCGACCGAGGTTGACCGAACTCCGGTTCTTCCCGCCCTCGCCGACGCTGTGGCCGGCGAAGTGTTTCAGCGTCGCGGAGATTCCGTCTCCGTCGCCCTGCAGACCTTCGACGTACCCGCAGGCCATCGCGGCGACCAAGTACGGGTCCTCGCCGAACGTCTCCTCGACGCGGCCCCACCTGAGGTCGCGCGCCACGTCGAGGACGGGCGAGAGCGCGTGTGCGGTGCCGATAGCCTCCAACTGCGTTCGGATGGTGCCGGTTATCTCCCTGACGAGGTCCGGGTCCCACGTGCTGGCGAGGCCGATGGACTGCGGGAACGTCGTCCCTTGGGGGCCCATGTACCCGCTCAGGCACTCCTCGTGGGGTATCGCGGGGACTCCGAGGCGGGTCTCCTCTCGGAGGTACGTCTGGAGTTCGTTCGTGACGCGGGCCGCCTCGGTCGGCGGGAGGCTCCCCTCGCCGCCGATTCTGGTGAGATGGCCGACGCCGTCGGAGAGGTGTTCCTCGACGGCGCTCTCGTCGAGATTCCCCTCCTCGTCGAGGAGTTTGTCAGCGTTCACCGACCCCAACTGCGCCGCCTTTTCCGCCAGCGACATCCGGTCGAGGAGTTCTTCCACTCGCCGGTCGACGGACGTCCCGCCGACTTCGCTATTCGAACGTATCTGCATCAACGAACGTGTTCTATTCCGCGCACTTTAACTGTTCGGACGCCGGAATCCGCCGCCGAACGCGCGCCGGGGGGTTCCAGACGAGAACGTGAGCGACGTTTATTTTCTCCCCTCCGTCCAAGATAATTGCCGTCCGAGCGAGTCGCGCCGTCGCCTTTCGCGCCGCCGACGCTTCGGCGAAACTCGACGGAGGAGTTCTGATATAGAGAACGGAATCGCATCGAGGTGCGACAGCGTCGATTCGGAGGATTACAGGTATAGTTCTGTAATTCCTGCATTACAGTACTAAGGTCGTAATACCACGGAGGGAGCATCGGGCGAGGAGTGCCGACCGACCAGTCAGCGACGGATAGAAGTCCTCAGACGTCGGTTTTGCGGGAGAGAAAGTGAACTGGAGAGTTCGAGGATTCCGCGCGGCGACGTTCGGCGAGTCGCCTCGATCCGTCCGTTCGACCCGCCGGCCGCCGGCGCACTCGTTCTCTATTACGGAACGCGTTCCGGAACCGGCGTCGAGTTCGGGCGTCTCCAGATTTCGGTGCGGACGCCGACGGATCCACGGGACGGTGCGAATCGGTAGCAAGCCGACGAAGCGCGTGAGTGAAACGACGGAGAAGGAACTACGCGAGGGGGTGAACCCCATTCTGCGCGAACGCTACCGTCGTACCGTCAGTCCGCGCCTCTCGGAAGGTGGTATCCGCATGGTTCGCAGACGAACTCGTCGTCGTAGAACGATTCGTGAACCGTGAGACTCTGGTCGCATTGGGGGCAACGCATGCGGTTCCAAGGCCTTTCGATATTCACTTAAGTGTTGCTACGACAATTGTCGAATCGAGGAGCAGAGAAGCGCGGCGGGGAGGCGGAAACGTCGATTACCGACTCCGGGAAAGCCGGGCGGATCAAAAACGTTATGTATCCATCAGGATACACTTCGATTGGTCGCCGCCGAGCGACCAACCGTGCGAAAATCGAGTCAGTCATACCGCCGCGCGCGGCGGTCGGCCGGGGAGTGCGCCTGTCCCCTCGTAGCTCCTGAACCGCTCCCCGTCCGACTTGCGCGGTGCGTTCTACCGGTACTGTCGAAGTCGTCAGACGCACCGTCTGCGAGCGATAACTCCGCGTTCGTCACCGTACCTCGTCGTTCCGTCCCGTTCGCTACCTCGGGGAGGAGTCGTGACAATTCGAACCAATATTTATTTATATCGAGACGGGCAAAATCTTGCTAATGTCTGTCAACCTCGATAACAGGCGTAACGTCGGAGTGCTCGTTGCTCTCGTCGTCGCAACAGTCGTGGTCGCGGCCGCCGGCATCCTCTGGCTTCGCGGCAACGGGGAACCGCTCATCGTGGAAGTGGGGTATACCCTGCTGGTGCTCCTCGCAGCAGCGCTGGCGTACGATAACTACCTGATCCAGTAGCGCCTCTTGACGAGCGATATCCCGAACGATTATTAGGGATTGCCCGAATCGACACGGTAACTCGCTCTCGAAGTAACCATGGCCACGAACGAACTATACACAGGTTGGTCGGCGGTGCCGGGTCCGGAGACTCGGCGGATGATCCGGGACGCGTCGGAGGAGATGGGCGGCCTCGTCCGGAGCACGCTCGGACCGTTAGGGCTGGACAAGATGGTCGTCC
Organism: Halopelagius fulvigenes; assembly: GCF_055398025.1. Classification (NCBI taxonomy): domain Archaea; kingdom Methanobacteriati; phylum Methanobacteriota; class Halobacteria; order Halobacteriales; family Haloferacaceae; genus Halopelagius; species Halopelagius fulvigenes. The sequence continues at coordinate 20,390 of NZ_AP043845.1, forward strand.
GTCGGATGCCCGACGACGAACTCCGCTGGTTCGTCAGCAACGACGGGAGCGCCATCGTCGAGGAGTTCGAAGGGGAGACGGACCACCCGGTCGCACAGCGCTTCGTCCGGGCCGTCGAGGACCACGAGGCTGACTACGGCGACGGTTCGACCACGTTCGTCCTCCTCGCGTCGGAGTTGACGACCGCGGCGATGGACCTCATCGACCGCGGCGTCCACCCGAACGACGTGATAGAGGGGTTCTCCATCGGCGCTCAGCGGACGCTAGAGCGGTGGAACGAGGCGGCGATTCCGCTGACGAACGCCGCCGGGAGACTCGACTGCGACCGACTGCGCGCCGTCGCGACGACGGGGATGACGAACGGCCGCGAGGCGGAGTGGCAACTCGCCGAGTTCGCCGACACGGTGGTCGATGCGGTCATGCGCGTCTCCGACCCCCGGAGCGGAAGCGTCAGACTCGACCACGCTAAAACCGTCGCCGTCCCCGGCGGGAGCGTCTCCGACTCGACGCTCGTCGAGGGGGTCGTCCTCCCGGAGACGGTCGTGACCGCGGAACACCTCCTCCCGGCGACGGGGCCGGTGTTGCTCGTAGACGGGAGTCTCAAGCCCCGAAGCCTCTCGGCGAACGTGAACGTCTCCGTCGAGGACGACGCCGACGCCGAACGGATAGCGAACGGGCGCAGAGACAGCGAGCGAATCGCCGCGGCCATCGCGGCGACGGGGGCCGTCGCCGTGGTCGTGACCGGCGACGCGGACATGGCCGTCGCCAAGGAACTGGCCCGCCACGGGGCGATACTGCTTCGGAACGTCAAGTACACCGACTTCGAGTACATCAAGCGGGCCACCGGCGCGACGCACCGCGGACCGGTCCGCCCGAACGAGCGAATCGACCCCGACATCCTCGGTCACGCGACGGTGCGCTTCCGCGACGCGGGCCGTGACGACGACTGGATCGCCTTCGAACCGCCCGCCGACGCCGGATCGCCCGCGGTTACGCTCGTCGTGCGAGGCGGGACGCAGGCGGCCGCGGAGGAGGCGGAGCGTCGCGTCAGAGACAGCAAGAACGCGCTCCGCGCCTGCGTCATAACGCCGAAAGCGCTCCCCGCGGGGGGAGCGGCGGAGGTGTCGGCGGCGCACGCGGTCAGGGAACTCGCGCCGCGGTTCGACGGGCGAGAGCAACTCGCGGTGGAGGAGTTCGCCGACGTCCTCGAATCCATCCCGAAGACGCTGGCGAGAAACGCCGGGATGGACCCGATGGACGCGCTGGCCGACCTGCGCTCGCGGTATGCGGCGGGTCACCGCCGGACCGCGATATCGAAAGACGGGAGCGTCGTCGACGACGTGACCGCCGACGGCGGCGGTCTGGACCCCTACCAGATCCGCGTGGCGGGGCTGATTCGCGCCGTCGAGTTCGTCACCACCCTCGTCCGAATCGACGGGGTCCTGTTCGACGAACGCCCGCCGACGGCCGACCGGGTGCTCGACGACCCGAAGGTCGGCCCCGAGGAGGCGATGGACGGCTAAAAGGCGGAGGACCGCTAGAGTAACTGCGTCGCGACGACCGCGACCAGCGTCACCGGGAGAACCGAGAGGACGCTCTGCTTCTTGTCGATGCCGTACAGTTCGCTCACGACCGGGAGCAGCAGGAATCCGACGAGAATCCACACCCCCGCCATCATCGTCCCCACGACCCGCATCTGCGGGCTGTCGGCCACCGCCTCGTGCGAGGCGACGACTTCGGAGACGGGTTCCGCACCCGCGACGACGATCTCCGGCGCGGGGATGGTGGCGGCGAGCGCCGCGCTGACTATCACCACCGGGACGAACAGGAGCATCAGGTATCCGCCGACTTTGAACATCGCCGTCTCCATCGCCGTCTCCTCGGAGAGGTGGCCCGCGATGGCGCCGGCGACGCCGAAGTAGAGGAAGCAGACGAAGCCGACGAAGAAGAGGCCGTACAGGAGGTTGATGCCGAGCGCCAGTTGCCACCCGGCGAAGACGTACCCCTGCGACATCGCGAACGGTTCCGAGAGGTACTCGAAGACGCCCCGCACGCCGCCGAGAAGCGTTAGCGCGAGGAGCGGCGGGGTCCACCCGTACCGCTCGACGGTCCGCACGAAGTCGGCGATGCTCCGGGCGTTCGTCAGTTCGTGGCCGAGGCGACGCCACGTCCGGTCGGTGACGCCGACCCCCCGCCCCGAGACGTTCGCGGCGGCCTCCGAGTCGGCGTCCGTCTCGCGTCCGTACTCTGTGATGTCGTCTACGGTCATGGGTGTGCTGTGGGGGATGCTGGGGTCACGGGTCGGTTTCGTCGCCGTCGTTCGTCCGTCGGATAGCGGTCATGGGGTCAGTCGCTCGTCCCCGTCGCCGACTCCGTCTGGGCTTCGGCGACCGACGCGGTGCTCAGACTCAGGTTCTCGCCGGTGTTCGGATCGAACACGTGGACGTGTTCCGTGTCGAACGTGAGGTAGACCGGGTCGTCGCTCCGTTCGTACCGCGCGGGAATCGAATCCGGTTCGATGAACACCTTGTACTCCTCTCTGTCGCCTTGCTCGTCCGCGCCGATGTCGATGTCGTCGGCGATGACGGAGGAGACGTCGACGTGGTCCTCCAAGTCGAAGTACAGCAGGTCGTTGCTCCCGAGGGGTTCGATGATGTCCACGAACGCCCGCACCGACTCCTCCGTCGGCGTCTCGTGGACGTGGATGTGCTCCGGGCGGACGCCCAACAGGAACCGCTCGGCGTCGCTCCGCGCGGCGATGGCCTCCGCCTGCCGCTTCGGAATCGGAAGTTCGATGTCGCCCGTGAACCGGGCCTGCTCGCCCGAGAGGTCCAACTCGGAGACGAACATGTTCATCGAGGGGCTGCCGATGAACTGCGCGACGAACGTGTTCTTCGGCCGGTTGTACACCTCGCGGGGCGACCCCACCTGCTGGAGCGTTCCGTTGTTGAGGATGGCGATGCGGTCGCTCATCGTCATCGCCTCCTCCTGGTCGTGCGTCACGTAGATAGTCGTCGTCTCGAACGTCTGCTGGAGGCGCTGGAGTTCGGTCCGCATGTGCTTGCGGAGTTTCGCGTCCAGATTCGAGAGCGGTTCGTCGAACAGGAACACGGCGGGGTCGCGGACGATGGCGCGGCCGGTCGCCACCCGTTGACGCTGACCGCCGGAGAGGTGCTTCGGCTTCTGGTCGAGGAGTTCGCCGATGCCCATGAGGTCGGCCGCCTCCTCGACGCGTTCGTTTATCTCCTCGGCCGGGAGGTCCGTCGAGCGCTTGAGGCCGAACGCCATGTTGTCCCGCACCGAGAGGTGGGGGTACAGCGCGTAGTTCTGAAACACCATCGCGATGTCCCGCTTGCGCGGCGGAAGCCGGTTGACCGGCGTGTCGCCGATGCGTATCTCGCCGTCCGTTATCTCTTCGAGGCCCGCGAGCATCCGAAGCAGCGTCGACTTGCCGGACCCGCTGGGACCGACGAGCGTCAGAAACTCCCCGTCCTCGATCTCGAGGTCGAACTGGTCCACGGCGAGGATGTCTCCCTCGTACCGCTTCGTTACGCTGTCGAATAGGATTCGGCTCATACTTAGCGAACGTTTCTATCGTAACTATTTATTATTTTTGTTGGCCGTCAAGAACGGAGCGGAAAATCAGCCTTGTTGGCCGTCAGGAACGGAGCGAAAAATCAGCCGGGGCGCGGGGCGACCGTCAGGTCTTGACCGCACCCTCGGCGAGGCCGTTGATGATGTACTTCTGGAGGAAGAACAGGATGACGAACAACGGAAGCGTCGCGCCGAGAGCGCCGGCCATCAGCAGGTCCCACTGGAGGGCGTACTGGCCGATCCAGGAACTGAGTCCCGGCGGCAGCGTCGTCTTCCCGTCGTCGTTGATGAGGATGAGCGCCATCACGAACTCGTTCCACGCGAAGATCCACGCGAAGATGGCGGTGGTCGCGATGGCCGGCGACGAGAGGGGGACGATGACCCGGATGACCGCGCCGATGCGGGTGCTTCCGTCTATCATCGCCGCCTCCTCCAGCGCCTCGGGCAGGTTCTCGTAGAACCCCCGCAGCATCCAGATGGAGAACGGCAGCACGAACGCGACGTACGCTATCGTGAGGCCGATGAGACTGTTGAACAGACCGATGTTGCGGAAGATGAGGAACAGCGGAACCGCCACTAAGATGAGCGGGAACATCTGCGTGAGCAACAGGAACGTCGCCACGGCCTTCCGACCCTTGAATTCAAGCCGGCCGATGCTGTACGCTCCAAACGTACAGACGATGATGCTCAGCACCGTCGACGCCACCGTGACGATGGCGCTGTTGCGGAACCAGATGGGGAAGTTGGTCTCGGTCAGCATCCTCTCGTACGCATCGAAGCTGACCCCGTTGAGCCACGTTCCCGGGCTCTGGACGAACGTGTCGAACGCGACCGGGTTCAGCGAAACCACGATCATCCAGAAGACCGGCAGTAGGACCACGAATACCGACGACCAAAGCACCGCGTGGAATCCGAGCGCCTTCGCCCACGTGGTGACCTTCGGTGATACCTCGAAGCCGAACAGTTCGTCCGTGTCTCTCGTTTCACTTGCCATGTTATTTCCCTCCGACTTCGTCCTGGTAGAGCCGCAGATAGACCATCCCGTACCCGAGCATGATGAGGAGCATCACGACCGCGATAGCCGCCGCGACGCCGAAGTTGTTCTGGATGAACGCCTGCCGGTAGATGTACACCGGCAACACCATAGAGGAGTTCCCGGGACCGCCGCTCGTCATCACGAAGATGAGCGTGAAGTGGTTGAGCGTCCAGAGACTCATCAGGAGCGTCGTCACGATGCCGATGGGCTGGAGGAACGGGAGCGTGATATGCCGGAACAGGTCTAATCGGGTCGATCCGTCGACCTGCGCCGCCTCGTAGAGGTCCTGGGGGATACCCTTCATCGCCGCGAGGAAGGTTATCATGAAGAACGGGAAGTTGCGCCAGACGTACGCGATGGTCACCGAGAACAGCGCGTACCGGGAGCGGCCGAGCCACGCGATTCCCTCGCCGAATCCGAGCACTTCGAGGAACCCGTTGAACATCCCGAGTTCGTAGTTGAACAGCAGCGTCCAGTTCAGCGCGACGGCGATGAACGGAATCGTCCACGGGAGTAAGAGGAGCGTCGTCGCGATGGACCGCCCCTTGAACTCACGGTTGAGCAGTATCGCGAACGCCAGTCCCAGGATCGCCATGAGGACCACCGCCGTGAACGACCAGACGAAGGTGTTCTTCATCACCACCCAGAAGTCGGGCAGCGTGAGTACTTCGACGTAGTTTTCGAGCCCCACGAAGACGTCCGCTTGGAGACCACCGTACTCGTAGAAGCTCAGGGCGATTCCCCGGAGGATCGGCAGGACGCTGATGACACCGAGTGCCGCCAACGTTGGCAGTAGGAACAGCCAACCCCAGAGGCTCTCTTTCGAGAGCCAGTACTGGTACTCCTCCGGGATAGTGATTCTACCTAGTGCCGAGGTGTTTCTTGACATACTCTATCTTGCGAAATGGCGCACTGATGTTTTATTTGTGGTGGTTATTACCGAGTCCACCGCGGAGGTCCGGACGACCGGTTTCGAGGGACCTCGCGTCGGCGAACTCACGCCCCGTCACTCGTAGGGGTTGTATATCTTCGGCACGCCGTCGCCGGTGATCCACGGCTGGACCTCCTTCGGTGCGTCCTCAAGCGACGGTCCCTCGCTGGGCGCTTTCAACTCGTAGTCGACGTAGTCGGCGCTGTTGATGGCCGACCGCGCCTTGTTCGCCATGGTCCCGAGCGCCTTCTTCGGGTCCGTGTCGGAGCCGATCATCCCCGATATCGCCGTCGAGTAGCCGGTCGTGTTGCCCTCGACGGAGCCCATGAACGGGGCGACGCGTCCGGCGCCGGTGACGCCGTACCGAACCGCGTTCGGCGCCTGTTCGAGGCGGGCTTCGAGCCACGAGTCCGGTATCTCGGTCGGGTTGTCGGTGAACAGTTCCATCTGCTCTTGGCCCTTGCGGACCGGAAGGAAGTTCGGCGCCGACACCGGGAAGTACTTGTTCAGCTGGTCGGGCTGGGTCATGTAGTCCATGAAGCCGAGCGAAATCTTGTCGTCGACGTCGTGGCGGGTGACGTTCTGCTTGAACGTCGTCAGGCAACTGCCGCCCATGAAGGACTGCCGCTTGCCGTTCGGACCGGCCGGCATCGGTGTCAGTTCCGTGGCCTTGGCCAGTTCCTTGTGTTCTTCGGAGACGCCCTCCTGCGGGTCGATGAGGCTGCGGGCTAAGTCCGTCGGAAGGTGGGCGATGGCCGTCCGGTTGGCGCGGTAGAGCTCCTCGCCGGCGGTGCTGTCGATACCGCCCCATCCGCCGGGCGCGATGTCCCACTTCTCGCGGAGACTCAGCGTCCAGAGGTGAGCGAAAAGCGACGCCGGACTGTCGATTTCGACGCTGAACTTGCCGTCGGAGTGGCCGTAGAACGATCCGCCGGACTGGTGCGTTATCGCCGTCTGGTTCTGACCGGTCGGGAAGTCCGTCGCACCGGGCGTCGTGAACCCGGAGGCGTTGGTGTTCTTCGAGACGGCCTGTCCGGCCTTGATGAGTTCGGGCCACGTCTCCGGCGGCTTGGAGACGCCCGCCTCCTCTAGGAGGTTCATGTTGACGTGGCTCGTTCGGAGCTCCATGAACCACGGCATCCCCCAGTAATCGCCGTCGAACTGGCCCCACTTCGAAATCGTGCTGTACCAGTCGTCGTACTTGTTGAACAGTTCGGTGTTGGGTCGCGCCGCGCCGCGGTTACCGAAGTCGGCCGCGTGTTCGCACGCCATCTCGGAGACGTTCGGCATCGAACGGCCCTCGATGGAGGCGCTCCACTCCTGGAACACCTGGTCCCAGGTGACGACTTGGGTGGTCAGGTTGATTTTCGCGTCCGCGGCGTCCTCGTACCCCTTGGCCGCCTCTTTGATTGCCTTCGTCTCCGCGGGGATGTACCCCCGCATCGTCCACCACAGGAAGTCCTGTTCGCCGTTGCCGTCGGTGCCGCCGTCGCCGCCACTGCACCCGGCGAGGGCCGTCACACCCGCCGCGCTGGCCGCCGCGGCCGTCTCCATGAACTTCCGGCGCGAGTACTCCTCCGATTGGTCGTCCGACTGAGCGTCCGACTGGCCGTCGGACCCCCCGGTCGGTCGCGATGCTGTTTCGTCCATACCGTCCACTGTCGACGCCATACAGCATATGTAAGAAAGGTCCATTATATATCTACCGGGCTTCGAACGGACTGTCCGGAGAGCAATGATGAACGGCCGTTTCGCCGAGGATCGGCGTCTCGGCCGGGACAGGGCCCCGAAATCGATTTGAGGAGGGGCGGCGACTCGTCTACGCTTGCTGGGCGTCCACCACCGCCACCGCCGCGAGGTTGACGATGTCGCCCACCTCGTCGCCGCGTTGGATGACGTGGACCGGCTTGTCCATGCCGACGAGCATCGGGCCGACCGCTTCGGCGTCGCCGAGTCGTTGGAGGAGTTTGTAGCCGATGTTACCCGCTTCGAGGTTCGGGAACACGAGGACGTTCGCCGGTCCGTCCAACTCGGAGAACTCGTACGTGTCCGCGACAATATCCTCAACGACGGCGGTGTCGGCCTGCATCTCGCCGTCCACGGGGAAATCGACGCCCGGGTCGTCGCGCAACGCCCGCGCCGCATCGCGGGGTTTGCGCGTCCCCGCGTTGTCCACGCTTCCGAAGTCGGAGTACGAGAGGAACGCGACGCGCGGGTCCACGTTGAACCGGCGCGCGAGGTCGGCGGTGTGCCGGGCGACCTCCGCGAGGACGTCGGCGTCCGGGTTCCGGTTCACCGTCGCGTCGGCGCAGAATATCACTCGGTCGGCGACGGTGAGCATGTAGACGCCGGCGGCGTAATCCGCGTCCTCCTTGGTGCCGATGACCTGCAACGGCGGGCGAAGCGCAGAGGGGTAGTGGTGCGTCAGTCCGGTGAGCATCGCGTCGGCGTCGCCCTCCTCGACCATCACGCTGGCGAGGTAGTTTGGGTCGGTCCGGACGAGTTCGTCGGCCTCCCGGCGCGTCAGTCCCTTTCGGCGGCGCAGACGGTGGAGTCGGTCGGCGTACTCGTCGAGTTCGTCCGCCGTCGGGTCCACGACGCGGGGGTCGTAGTCCAGTCCGCGGGTCGCGACGACCGACTCGACGGTCTCTCTGTCCCCGACGAGGAGGGGTTCCGCGATACCCTCCGCCTCCATACGTGCGGCCGCGCGTATCATCTTCTCGTCGTTGCCCTCCGCGAGGACGACGCGCTTAGGATCGTTCTGCGCCTTGTTGAGAACGACGCGGAGCATCTCCAGCGACTTTCCGACGCGCGCTTCGAGCTGTTCGTGGTACGCCTCCAAGTCGATGTCTCGCCGGGCGACGCCGCTGTTTATCGCGGCCTGCGCGACTGCCGACGACACCTCGAACAGGACGCGGGTGTCGAGCGGTTTCGGGATGACGTAGTCGGGGCCGTACTGGAGGGGTTGGTCGCTGTAGGCTTTCACGACGGCGTCGGGCACGTCCTGTTTCGCCAAGTCGGCGAGTGCGTGGGCGGCCGCGCGCTTCATCTCCTCGTTGATCTCCGTCGCGCGCGCGTCGAGTGCGCCGCGGAAGATGAACGGGAACCCCAGCACGTTGTTCACTTGGTTGGGGTAGTCCGAGCGACCGGTGGCCATGATCACCGTGTCGTCGCGGGCCTCTTTCGCCTCCTCGTAGCCGATTTCGGGGTCCGGGTTCGCCATCGCGAAGATTATCGGGTCCTCCGCCATCGACCGAACCATCTCTTGGGAGACGATGCCGCCCGCGGAGAGGCCGACGAACACGTCCGCGCCCTCCATCGCCTCCGCGAGGCCGCCGTCGGGGACGTCCCGCGCGAACTCGCGGTTGTACTCGTTCAGGTCGCCGGCGTCCGCCCGGTCGGTCGTGAGGATGCCGTCGATGTCGCACATGACGATGTTCTCCGGTCGGACCCCGAGAGAGACGTAGAAGCGCGCGGTGGCCGTCGCGGCGGCACCGGCCCCGGCGAAGGTGACCCGAATCTCGTCTAAATCCTTCCCCGCGATATCGACGGCGTTGAGGAGGGCCGCCCCGGAGATGATGGCCGTCCCGTGTTGGTCGTCGTGGAAGACGGGGATGGACATCTCCTCGCGGAGTCGTTCCTCTATCTCGAAGCACTCGGGGGCCTTGATGTCCTCCAAGTTGACGCCGCCGAAGGTGGGCTCCATCGCACTCACGGTTCGGACGAACTCGTCTACGTCGCTCGCGTCGAGTTCGACGTCGAACACGTCGATGTCTGCGAACCGCTTGAAGAGGACGCCCTTGCCCTCCATGACGGGTTTCGACGCCTGCGCGCCGATGTCGCCGAGTCCGAGGACGGCGGACCCGTCCGAGACGACGCCGACGAGATTCCCCTTCGCGGTGTACTCGTAGGCGGCCCCCGGGTCTTCGTCGATGTCGCGGCACGGCGCGGCGACGCCCGGCGAGTACGCGAGACTCAGGTCGCGTTGGGTGTTCGTCGGCTTGGTCGTCGAAATCTCTATCTTTCCGGACGGGTCCTCTCGGTGATACTCCCGCGCGTCGTCGTCAAGTGTCATAGATAGGTAGACACCACCAGCACGGAACATAAATGTGGTTGACTGACAGAGAGTGGACCTACCGCGAAAGTAATACAATTATTTCTGTTAACATTGTCTCCAATAACTGCTCTCGGTGAGATGGGTGCATCTGTTTATATTAAAGAAGCAATCAACGAAGATTCCGTTTGTATTCGCTATTCGGACGCAGATCCCAGGATATATTCGATTATAGTGCCAAAAATTGTAGTGAATTATTTTTCGAAACGGCTGCGGAAGACACCTCCGAAAGAGAAAGGCGAGACGATTCCGCGAAATCGAGATAGTGGAACACAGCCTTAGTGGGGGCTAAATTCCGTGTTTTCTCCCAATTCTTCCGATACCGACGAACGGTCTCGACGGTGCGTGAATTCCGCTCAAAGGATGGTTTCGATAGAATTAATTGTACAAATCGAAGAGGAGGAGATAATGGCTAAGGCGGCTATCGTCTCACGAGAACTACCCGATACGATTCGGGCGTCCGAAGCGGCCTTCACCTCCACTACTGCAAGTGAACGCGAGACGCTAAGCCCCGTCGCGGCCGCGATTCACGATTCGTGGAGGGGGTCGAGGTCGCCGTGGAGTTCGCGGTTCATCACGTCGGCGACGAACAGTCTGAGGCGGTCGAGGAGTTCCGCCTCCGTCCCGTAGGACTCGATTCTGAGGTCCCACCGTTCGTTCGCCGCCCGGAGCATCGCACTCGTCACGTCCGCCTCGTGGAGGAACAGCATCCGGTCGCCGTGCGTCTCCGACAACGCTTCGAGCACCGACCCCGCCTCCTCGCCGACGCCGAAGTTGTGACCGAGGTAGGGGAGGACGAACGCCGTGACGTTGCTCTGCCGGGCGTACTCGATACTCTGGGTCGCCGCGTCCACGTCGTCCACGTCGATACCCACGTCCACGGCGAGGAAGGCGTTCACCCCGGGGTCGGCCCGAAGCGACCCCTGCACGCGGCGGAGCAACGCCTGCGCCTCGTCGATGTCGTCGCGTCGCTTGAACAGTCGCCTGATGGGACCGGGGAGCTCCTCCACCTCGATGTCCGCCCGTTCCTCCTCCGAGAGGACGTACGCCAAGTTGAACGACTTGTACGGACCCATGATGTAGAGTAAGAAGCGCGAGTACGCGACCGATCCCAACGACTCCCGGATTCGGTCCCGCGTTATCTCCGTTCCCATACCGGCGACTCGGACGGATGCTATATAAAAAGAGACGTTTTCGAGGGTCGTTGAGTCAGCAATCGTTAAACGGGCTCGTAGAGTACAGAGAGACGAATGGCGACCAACCACGCCGCGGCCGACGACGGAGACGCCCCGGAGGACCCGGAGGACCTCCTGCCGCCGACGAGCGTCCTCTCTCTGGACGACTACCTCGACATGCAGGCGGCCATCGGCGACAGGACGCGGTTCGCCGTCGTCTACACCCTCGTCCACGCGGGCGACCAGAGCCCCAAGCAACTTGAAGAACGCCTCGACGTCCGCGGGAACACCCTCCACTACCACCTGAACAAACTCGTGGACGTGGGCCTCGTCGAGAAACGAAAGCGGGCTGAACGCGACAGCGAAGGCCTCTACACCTACTACGCGGCGACATCTCTGGGCGAGGGAATCCTCGAACACGGGGTCGAAGAACTCATCCGCCGGGAGCGAACGTACCTCGACGCCTACGGCGACGACGCCGAGGCGGAGAACTGACTCCGCGGATTACCCGTCGGACGCCGTTTCGTCGGGGATATCGCATTCCAGCGCCGCGCCGCAACAGGAGGAGACGTACGATTCGAACTCCCGGACCAACTTGCAGTCGCGGTACCGTCTGGCGACGACGTTCTCGCAGTCCGTACAGGTGAGTAGGTACGCTGGCGTGGCGAAGTGGCGAACCCGGACGGGGGCGTCGAGGGCCTCCGCGCGCCGACGGAACGCCGGTCCGTGGTCCGTCGTCCCGAACCGCTGGAACTGCTCTACGTGGACGAGTTCGTGTCTGAGCGTCGCCGTCCACTCCCCGTAGTCGAACGACTGGAACGCCCGCCACGAGAGCGACACCGTACACGTCGGCGCGCCTCCGTCCGCCGCCGCCGTCGGCCGTTCGCCCCAGTCTATCGGGTCGCCGACGGCCGTTTCGGAAACCTTCGGTCGCTTCACCGCCGCCGCCCGGCGCTTCGCGCGGGTCGAAACCTCCCACGACACCCGTGAGAACGCCACGCTCAGGTCGAACTCGGAGGCGGCGTTTTCGCAGTAGTCGCGCGAGAACGCTATCAACTCCTCGTGACTGCCGACGGTCTCGAACTCCCGCCGGAGTCGGTCGGCGAACACTCCTTCGGACACGGGTGGCCCGTCATCAGGGGGTAAGAAAACTGTTCGGTTCCCCGACCGGTGAGAAGAGTGACCGGACGGGGAACCGGACAGACGGGAGGAGGTGAGAAAACGGGAGACGACTCACGTCAGAGACGGGGGAGTTCGGTCCAAATAATTATGTCTGGATTCCCGGAGACGGTTGTGGCGTTCGAGTTCCGACGAGCGTGTTCGTACGTGCAGTGACCTCGGTCACCATCCGCCGGCGGACGGCTGCGTAGTTCCGTACCGCCAGCGCGTCGGTACGGCCGTCGGATCGATGCGTCGCTTTCGAACCGTAAAGGACTGGTACCGTCGCGGGGACTGTCCGCCGTGCGATCGACGGCGACCGACGAACGATTACGCGGCGGCTATGCGGGACGGATGCTATTCGTCGTCTCCCTCGGGTGGGCGGTGCTTCAGACCGGACGGTTCCTCCTCTCCCCGCTTCTGCCCACCATCATTGCGGACCTCCAGATAACGGAGGCGACGGCGGGACTCGCCCTCGCGCTGTTTCAGGGCGTCTACGCGCTGTCGCAGTATCCGGGCGGCGAGTACTCCGACCGGTGGACGCGCGCGACGCTCATCGTCCCCGGACTACTCGTCCTCGTGGTCGGGTTCGCCGCCTTCGGGTCGGCGTGGAATCTCCCCGCGTTCGTCGCCGCGGCGGCTATCGTCGGACTCGGGAAGGGTCTGTTCGCCATCCCGTCTCGCGCGCTTCTCTCCGACCTGTTCGTGCGCCGCCGCGGGCGTGCACTCGGCGTCTACGCCGCGGGTACCGACATCGGCGGCCTCCTGTCGTCCGGCCTCGCCGTCCTCGCGCTCGGGTACGCGACGTGGCGCGCGCCGTTCTTCCCGGTCGCGGCGGTTCTGGCGGGCGTGACCGTCCTCTACGTCGTCTGGTCACGCGAGGGCTACCGTGTCGGTGATACGTCCCTCGACGCGGGCGGAACCGCGCGCCGACTCGTCGCCAGTCCGCAGCAACGCGGGACGCTGCTGGCGTTCTCGCTGTTCTACTTCATGGTCGGCGGGTTCATCAACTTCCTACCGGCGTACCTCGCGTCATCGAAGGGGTTCTCACAGGGACTCGCGAGTGCGACGTTCGCCATCGTCTTCGCCGTCGGTCTGGCGGTCAAGCCCGTCGCCGGGGACCTCGGCGACCAGTTTTCTCGGCGAGGTATCGCTGTCGTCGGAATCGGGTTCGCGGCACTTTCGCTGGCGGCACTCGTCGCCGCCGCCTCGAAACCTCTCGTCTGGGTGGCGGTCGGACTGACGGCGTTGGGCTACAAGACGGGCTTCCCCCTCGCGGACGCCATCATCATGGACGACGCTCCCGACGGCGGCACCGGGGCCGACTTGGGCGCTGCGCGCGCCCTGTTTCTCGGCGCGAACGCCGTCGGGCCCGCATACGTCGGCGTCGTCGTGACCTACGCGAGCTACGCCGCGGCGTTCGGCGGCCTCGTACTCTGTCTGATCGTCGCAGCGGCGATTCTACTGTACGGGGAGCGAAACGGTGAATGAGAGGAAGGTACCGACGTCCGTCACGGGCCGATGTCGTCCCGACGCACGTAGAGGACGACGAGGCCGAGCACTAACAGTCCGACGCCCCACCACATCGAGTCGCCGGGAAGGTACGCCAACAGGAGCGATACGATTCCGGACGTGAAGAGCGACCAACCGATGGTCGTCTGATACGCCATACCGGAACTAGTCCCCTCTCGGAGTTAACCGCTGGGGCAGTTACCGCAGACGGCGGGGTCAGCCTCCCTCGCCTTCCTCCTCGTCCCGCGAACCGTCGACGAACAAGCCGGCAAAGACGGGAAGGATAGGCAAGCTATCACAGATAGCAAAGACGAACAAGACAGTTTTGACGGCAAACACGGTTAGATCGAGCCGGAACATTGCCTTTCAAACGTGAGTCGATAGAGAAGAATCGGGGAGTACTCCGAGCCTACGGAGAAAAATCCGACAGAATATCTTGGACAAAGAGGCATCGGACCGGTCTCTCGGAGGCGCGAGACGGTAGACGTGGGAACCCCGAGGGGGAACGGCCGTCCGCGCACGGGAACGTATTCTCGCCTTCCACTCGTCGGGAAGGTGGAGACGGAGACCACGGCCTCCCGCAGGCGTTCTCGAACGGGTTCGCTCGGAGGAATAAACGATAAGGACCATCCCGCGAAAGTTACGACGCGGAAACGTCACCAGACAACTATGATGCCCGACAGAAACCCGTTCCAAGAGCTCGAACGCATGTTCGAGCAGATGAACCGGCAGTTCGAACAGTCTCCGTGGTCGATGGGCCAAGAGGGGATGCTCGGCCGCGGGTCGGTGGACATCGACCTCGCGGACCAAGGTGAGGAGTTCGTCGTCACCGCCGACCTCCCCGGGTTCGAGAAGGACGACATCGACGTCCAGTGCACCGAGGACCAACTCACGATTCGCGCCGAGAGAGAGCGCGAAACCGAGACGAGCGAGGAGAACTATCTCCGGCGGGAGCGTTCCGACGAACGGATGCAGCGGTCGGTTCGCCTCCCCGAACCCGTCGACGCCGACGGTGTCTCCGCGAAGTTCCAGAACGGCGTTCTCACCGTCACGCTCCCGAAGGTCGGATCGTCCGACCGGGGGCAGAACATCGACATCGAGTGAATCGACGGCCGACGGACGGTTCGTCCTCCCTTTTTCGGGCCGAGTGACCGCAGGAAAACGAGAAAGACGGGTCGTCTGCGGCGGTTCGCGGACGCCCGGTCGGACCGACGGGCGCGGAGTACGCGTACGGGGTGACGACGGGGATTACTCGTCGAGGGGAATCGGCGAGACGTACGTCGGCGCTTCCTCCTCGGAGAACCGGTCGTCGGCGTCCGAGTCGTCGGCGTCGAGGGTCGTCGCCGACAACGGCGGGATGTCCTCGTCGGCGGTCATCGCTTCGAGGGCGTCCTCGACGGTGTAGTTGGCGTCGCGGTCGGAACAGGGGAACACGCCCGCGACGTCGCCGTCCTCGTAGAGCGCCAAGCAGAGATGCGGAGGGATGATAGCGTCGTAGGAACCGTCGAGAAGGGACTCCCGACGCACGTCGGAGAAGAACGGTTCCACGGTGTACCCGTTCGTCGCCGCCCACGATTCGAACTGACGGACGGTCTCTATCATCGTCCGTCCCGCCTCGGTCCGAGTGACCGCGCTGTCGGTCGCTATCTGGTCGCCCCACACCGTCACGGAGAACTCGAACTCCTGCTCCGATTCCATATCCAGGAGTCGCTGAACGACCGACTCCTGCGACGCCTGCGCGCCGCGCGGTGCTAACGACCGAACGTACAGTTCCGCTCTCGTGTGTGTATCTCCCGAAGCCATTGTTTCTCCTCGCTGCCGGTCGTCGGTCCCCGTCCGACCGGTCAGCAGTGTCACCTAGTGGTTCACGAGCTACGTTACTTATTCCCCCTGTCACTACGCGGTGTTTAAATAGGCGCGCGGGTCGGTCGGCGGTTCGGACCGACGGTCACGCCCGTCCCCCTTCGGAGGACGAACCGCCGTCGTCCGGGGGCACGGAGTCGATGAGGACGACCGCTTCCCCCGCGACGACGGATTCCCCGTCCTCACCGAGGACGTCCGTCGAGAGTCGGAATCGGTCCGACCCGAGTCGTTCGATCACCTCGACCACCGCCGTCAGGCGGGACCCCACCTCGACGGGCCCCACGAACTCCAGGTCCTGCGAGAGGTAGATGGTCAGGCCGGGGAGGCGGGCCAACGCCGCGCTGATGAGGCCGGAGACGAGCGTTCCGTGGACGATTCGGCCGCCGAACCGCGTCCGCGCGGCGAACTCCTCGTCGGTGTGGAGGCGGTTCGTATCCCCGCTCGCGGCCGCGAACGCGGCCACGTCCGCCTCGTCGATGGTCTTCGAGAACTGGACCCAGTCGCCGACGTCGATGTCCTCCACAGAGTCGACGGAGCGTTCGGACTCCCACCCCTCCTCGGAGTGAGAGACCGCCACCGCTTCGGCGTTGACGCGACGCTTCGCGTCTCGGCCAACCGGAGCGCTCCCCGTTCCGGTGCCGTCGCCGTCGGCGTCGCGGCCGTTCACGCCGAACAGCGCCAGCGTGGCGCGGTTGGCCTCGACGACGCTGTTCACGAGGTGGTTCGAGGCGCGCCCCCACGCCGTCGTGAACTGTTCGAGTTGGCCCCCGAGGGGCGTCGGCGGGTGCCGGTCACCGGTCCGGTCGTCGCGCGCCATCTCAAACCCGCCTCCGACCGCCCTCGATGGGGCGATTTGTATCTAATCCTGATAACTCCACGACGCCGGTATTACCGTGTTCACCAATCGTAGCCATTGTATACCATTCAAAGGTAACGTGGGGAACACATTTGTATCATGGGGTCCTACGTAGAAGTGAGATGACGGACGACCCATCGACTCCGCCGTGGCCGCCGGCCGCGTTCGCGGAGCAGTTCCGGCAGGCGAGCGAGGAAGTTACCGACCAGCAGTTTCGGTTCTTCAACGAGCTCATGTCTGCCGGAGGCGGCGAGGAGAAGAGCGACTTCGATACCCTCGAATCGCTGAGCAGAGAAGCGGCCGTCTTCAAGACCCGCGTGCAGAGCGGGGGGCGGATCAGCATCCCCGACGCCGAACGGGAGGCGCTGGGTATCGAAGAGCGCGACCTCGTCCAGGCGTTCGTCATCCCAATAGAGCCGAAAACGGAGTAAACACCCATGAGCCAACACGACACCAACCGACAGAGACAGACGTACCGAGTTCAGAACCCCTTCACCGCGATGTTCGACGCCTACCAGCGCTCCCTCGAACAGAGTCAGGAGGCGATGCGCCGGAGCATGGAGCTCCAGCAGTCGTACATCGAGCTGTTCGCGGACAACGTCGAATCGAGCCGCCCGGTGCAGCAGAAGACGACAGACGTCGGCCGGTCGATGGCGCAGATAGCCGTCGAGACAATGGACAACAGCGTCCCGACGAACAACCAGGCGTTCGTCGAGAACACGCGGCAGGCGCTCCAGATGTCGCTCGAGACCATCAACTCGATGGACGGGAGCGTCCGGAACAACCAGCAGTTCTTCGATGACCTCCGCGACACCATCGACGAGCAGTACGACACGGCCAACGAGATAAACGAGAACGTCTGGGACGCCCTCGAAACGAGCATGCGTCAGAACACTGACCTGTACAACGACATGCTCGAGGAGTACCAAGAGAACGTGGACCGGACCGTCGACGAGGTCTCCGAGCGGATAGCCGAGGCCCGAGAGGCGACACCCGAGACGACCGAAGTGGAAGTCGAGTCGGGCGACGAGTCTGACGTCGGCGGGACGGACTCCGACGTGGAGTTCGACGCCACCGAGGAGTAACTCGGGCGGTAACCATTTGGAGATACTTCGCGTAGAGTGAAACGATGTCGGAAGAGTACGCTACCGCAGGGACCGAGCAGGACTGGACACGCTTCGTCGAGGAGACGAACGAATCGTTCGCGGACGCTTTCGAGCGGAACGCAGAGGCGCAGGCGAAGTTCGTCGAATCGTGGTTCGACGCCGTAGAGGAGTCGTCCGCCACGGACGCCGACGCGTGGAGCGACGGTATCGAGGGGTACGCCCGCGCCTACGAGGTGTGGATGGAGGCCGCCGAAGAACACCTCGAACGGACGATCGACTCCGTAGAGGGCGAGGACGTCGACACCGAGGAGATTCGAGATATCTGGCTGAACGCCGCCAACGAGGCGTTCAAAGAGGTGATGCGAACCACCGCGTTCGCGGCGACGACGGGCGAGGCGGTCCAGAACGTCTTGGAGTTCCGGCAGGAGGTAGACGAGATGTCGGAGACAACCCTCCACGCCCTCGGGTTCGCCACGAAGTCGGACGTGCAGGAGGTCGGCGAGAGACTGGTCGAACTCGAACGACGCCAGCACTCCGTAGAGAAGAAACTCGACCGAATCATCGACTCGGTGGAACCGTGAACCCCTACACCTTCGCACTCGACGTGCAGCAGCAACAGTGGACGGAGGCAGCCGACGCCGTCGAACGCCTCGCGACGGCGGGAGAGCAGGCGGAGCGGTTCACCGGCGTGGACGTGGGGCAGACGCCCAGCGAAGTCGTGTACGAGGAGAACAAGCTGAAACTCCTCCACTACGAGTCGCGGACCGAAGAGCAACACGACGTGCCGATACTCGTCGTCTACGCCCTCATCAACAAGCCGTACATCTTAGACCTCCAGCCCGACCGGAGCGTCGTGCGGTCGCTTCTCGAGAGCGGCTTCGACGTCTACCTCATCGACTGGGGGGAACCGTCCACCCTCGACGCGTCGTTGACGCTCGACGACTACGTGAACAGGTACATCGAGAACTGCGTGGACGTGGTGCGCGAACGCTCCGGACAGGACAGCATCCACCTCCTCGGCTACTGCATGGGCGGGACGATGAGCGCGATGTACGCCGCCCTCCACCCGGAGAAAGTTCGAACGCTCGGACTCATGGCCGCCGGCCTCTGTTTCGACGACAGCGGCGGCATCCTCGAGATGTGGGGCGACGGCGACTACTTCGACCCCGAGACCGTCACGGAGACGTTCGGCAACGTCCCCTCTGACTTCCTCGACGCGGGGTTCGCCATGATGGACCCCGTGGACAACTACCTCACCAAGTACGCCCGCTTGGCCGACAACCTCGACGACGACGACTTCGTGGAGAACTTCGCCCGCATGGAACGCTGGCTGAGCGAGGGCATCGACGTGGCGGGCGAGACGTACCGCGAGTTCCTCGAGGGGATGTACCAGTCGAACAGTCTGGCGAGGAACGAGTTCACCCTGAACGGCGAGCGCGTCGATCTAGGGGAGATAACGATGCCCGTCCTCCAGATAGTCGGCGAGTACGACCACCTCGTCCCGTCGGAGGCGAGCACCCCGTTCAACGAACTCGTCGCCAGCGACGACACCGAGACGATAGCGTTCCCCACGGGCCACATCGGACTCTCCGTCTCCTCGCGATCCCACGAGGATCTGT
Organism: Halopelagius fulvigenes; assembly: GCF_055398025.1. Lineage (NCBI taxonomy): Archaea > Methanobacteriati > Methanobacteriota > Halobacteria > Halobacteriales > Haloferacaceae > Halopelagius > Halopelagius fulvigenes. Next base: position 39,354 of record NZ_AP043845.1, read on the forward strand.
GGCCGCGCGTCGGCGAGTGGTTCGAGGAACGGTCGGGAGGCGAACCCGCCGGCGAGGCCGACGAGACCGACGAGGTCGACCGAACCGTCGAAACCGACCAAGCCGCCCAGACCGACGAGGCGGGCGGCAAGACCATGTCGCGGGACCCCGACGAGGGACACGTGGACGTGTACGTCGAGGAGACGGGCGAGGACACCGAGACGGGGGCCGAGACGGCGGAGACCGGAGGCACGGGACTCGCCGAAGACGAGGACAGCGCCGTCTACGCTGAGGACGAGGGCGGGCGACCGCCGACGTTCGACGAAGCGGACGAGGAAGGCGGGGCGACGCCCGACGGAACGCAGACGTCTGACGAACTGCAGACCGAAGACGAGGCGGAACCCAGAGAGCAGACCGAGTCGGAGTCGGCCGTCGAACACATCAACGAGATGCGGACGCCCGACGACGAGACCGACGAACCGGCCGCCGAGGCGGGGACCGACGCCGGCGAACCGGCGGCACCGACCGACCTCACGGAGATATCCGGCATCGGGTCGGGGTACCGATCGCGCCTCCGAGACGCCGGCGTCGAAGACGTCACCGCCCTCGCCGCGTCGGACGCCGAATCCGTCGCCGAGGAGATCGGCGTCTCCGAGAGTCGCGTCCGAGACTGGATAGCGCAGGCACGGGAACTGACGTCCTCCGAGTAACCCCTCGGCGTACTCTTCTCCGACGACTCTTCGCCCGCGGAGTACCGTTTAGATATCTTGAGAAACACTTACTTGGCCGATTCTCGTCCGTAGATTCGTACGGCGGAGCCGAAATACCGGGAGTGAGCGCTCCGACCCCCCACCCAACCATGATACTGGACAATCGGACCTGCCTCGTCACAGGGTCGTCGAGAGGAATCGGATGCGGAATCGCCGAAGAACTTGGTCGCAACGGCGCGAACGTCGTCGTCAACTACCGCTCCTCGGAAGGGGAGGCGTACGACGTCGTGGAGACCATCGCCGACGAGGGCGGCGACGCTATCGCCGTCCAAGGAGACGTGAGCGACATGGAGTCCGTCGAAGAGATGCGCGAACGGATTCACAACGCGTACGGGCCGGTGGACGTCCTCGTGAACAACGCCGGTATCACCGTGGACCGGACGTTCGAGAACATGACCCGCGAGGACTGGGACCGCGTGATGGACGTGAACCTCGGCGGCGTGTTCAACTGCACGAAGGCGTTCTACGACGACTTGTCGGACGCCGAACAGGGACGACTCATCAACATATCGAGCGTCGTCGGCCAGCAAGGAAACTACGGGCAGGCGAACTACGCCACGACGAAGAGCGGTCTGTTCGGGTTCACCCGAACGCTCGCGTTGGAACTGGCGAGTTCGGGGACGACCGCGAACTGCGTCGCGCCGGGGTTCGTTCGCACCGACATGCTCGAAGGCGTGGACGAACGCGTCCAAGAGAAGATCCGAAAGCGCATCCCGCTCGACCGGTTCGCCGACGTCGAAGATATCTGCGGCATCGTGCGCTTTCTCGCGAGCGGCGACTCGCGGTACATGACCGGACAGGTCATCGGCGTCAACGGCGGTATGGAGTGGTAGGGAATCGAACCGGACCGTTCGCACACCAGTCTGCCACCCCAGACTGTGCACATCGGAAGCACACACCTTCAAACCCTCAGCGAGCGTACACGAGCATGTGTACTCGAACATCTTGATTCCGACCGACAGGAGTCGCGGAGCGAAGCGCGGAGTAGAGCGGGGATTGGAACTGGCCGAGGAACACGGAGCGAGGGTTCACTCCTTGTTCGTTCTCGACGAACGGATGTACGAGACGCCCGCGTTGAGTAGCGACGAACTCTACCTCGAAGAGATCGAACGGCGGGGGGCGAGAGACTGCGCGGAGATAGTGGCCTCGGCGTCCGAACGCGGACTCGAGGCCGAGGCGGCGTGTACGAGAGGGTGCCCGCACGAGGAGATACTCTCCTACGTCGCGAGAAACGACATCGACCTCGTGGTGATGGGCGGACACGGAACCTCGCCGCCGACGCGGCCGCACGCACACGCCTGCACCGACAGGGTCACCGAGTCGGCCTCCATCCCGGTCCTATCGGTGTGACGACTCGGCGTCCGCCCACCGCGGAGAACTCCGACCGACCGTCGCGGAGTCCGAAACGGCGGACAGTTGCCGACTCGGTACTGTGAAATCGCCGACACATTCTCGCAGTATTACAGGTATACGACTGTAAGGGAAGTCGAATCAGCGTCGGAGGAGGACGGCGATGCCGCCGCCGCCGCCGACGCTCATCCCGACGACGCCGTACGTCACGTCGTCTTCGACCATGGCGTGCGCGAGCGTCGTCGCCAGCAATCCGCCGCTTCCGCCGATGGGGTGGCCGTACGCGATGGCGCCGCCGAGGGGGTTCAGTTTCTCCCTCGGAACGTCGAGACGGTCCATTGTGTACACCATCTGCGCGGCGAACGCCTCGTTCAACTCGAAGAAGCCGACGTCCTCGACGGTCAGGTCGTTCGACTCGAGGAGTCGTTCCACCGCGTCGCCGACGGACTTGCCGAACCACTTCGGGTCGCGGTACGAGACGGCGTAGTCGGCGACGGTGGCGAGGACGTCGGAGTCGTCCACCGCGTCCGCGTCCGCGAGGAGGAGTGCTCCCGCGCCGTCGCTCAGGTCAGAGGCGTTTCCCGCCGTTATCGTCCCGTCGGACTCGAACGCGGGCGACAGCGACCCCAATCTGTCCATGTCGGTGTCCTCCCGCGGTCCCTCGTCCACTTCGACCGTTCCGGAGTCCGTCTCCACCGGGACGATTTCGTCCTCGAACCTGCCGTCTTCGATGGCCCGCACCGCGCGCCGGTGGCTTTCGAGGGCGTACTCGTCCTGCGCCTCGCGGGAGATGTCCGCCTCCTCGACGAGGCGTTCGGTGAGAGCGCCCATGTGTTCGTCGTAGCCCACGTCCCAGAGGCCGTCGTATATCATCGAATCGCGCATCCGCACGTCGCCGTACCGACGGCCCTTCCGCATCTCCGTCGAGAGGTAGGGCGCGTTCGACATCGACTCCATGCCGCCCGCGATTGCGACGGACGTCCGCCCCGCCTGAATGCGGTCGAACGCGAGCGTCAACGCGCGAAGTCCGGATCCCGACGCCTCGTTTATCGTCGTCGCCGCGACGTCGTTCGGCAGGCCGGCCTCGACGACCGCTTGTCGCGCGGGGGCCTGTCCCACCCCCGCTTGGATGGCGTTCCCCAGTCCGGCCCAGTCCACGTCCGCCGGGTCCACGTCGGTTCGGTCGAGGAGGGCCCGAAGCGTTCGCGCGCCGAGTTCGACCGCCGATCGGTTCGATAGCGCGCCGAGAAGTGCTCCGTGTGGCGTCCGGCATCCGTCGATGACGACTACGCGAGTCATGTACCGGACAAACGGCGGGGTCCGACAAAACAACTGGGCCACACACACGGCGAGGAGACGGTCACCGTTCGAGACGGGAGTGACGGCGCCGGCCCGCGCGGGCCGAACGACCGAGGTTTGATACGCATTCTCACGTCTACGGGGCGCAGAACGTCCGAACCGGCCTGAGTAAATTTTATGGCGTCTTCGGCGCATGGAGTTAGTGGACGCAGAAGTGACAGACGGAACACATCGAGCCACCGCCAGATTTCCCGACCCTGAAGCTCGAAAAGGCGTCGTTCAGCGGATACGGTGTCGTACGTCTCACTAACCATATAACAATGAAGAGCACTCAACTCACCGCAGAGACCGGTACGCACGCAGAACAGTCCCCCCTCGACGGAGACGAGTCCCTCCCGTCCGACCTGCAGTCGCCCCGGGCGAAACTCGTCTACCTCTACCTGCGCCAGATGGAGGAGGGGACGGTGGAACATCTCCGAACGGCACTCGGCATGAAGACGATAACGCTCTACCCCGTCCTCGGAACCCTCGTCGAGAAGGGCCACGTGCGGTCCGACGGCGACCGGTACGTCTGCCGATAGCGACGGTTTCCCCTCCCCTCGCCACGCGGAGCGTCCGTGACAAAACCGGTACCGGCAGGTCTCCCGCCGAGTGAGGGACGAGGAGAAGCGGAAACTCCCCCCGGTGAGTTCTCGGCGTCGGCGTCCCGTCTCAGTTCTCCGAACGCGTAATTCGAGTACTCGTTACGTTCCGGGAGAGCGCCGCACGGCGGTGATCACGCGTCGGGAGTCCAATCACTTTCGTTTTAGGAGTTTTCCTCGCGTCCGGAACAGTAGCGGCCGGCGGGAAGTCACCGGAACACGGCGAAGCGATAATACCGCGGAAACGGCGAACAACGGTCGTCTGTACGGTCAGAACGGAGTTCCGCTGCGAGAGGGGGAAACTCTCCAAGAGTTCATCTCCGTCGCTGCCGCTACGCCCGGAACTCCAGAAGATCGTCGCCTTCGACCGCACGAGCCCTCCGAATGAGAACGTATCCCACACTGAGTTACTGACTCAGAAGTGATTGTACACTTCTTAGATTCGTTCGGAGTCGAATCTCTTTCCGTTACACGACTATTTCTGTAATGGTCAGAGATCAGTCGGCGACGAACCCGCGCCGAGGCGGCGGACGATGGGCGAAGTCACACGTGACTTTACAAACCCCCGTCTCCATCGACCGAACGAATGCCCGCCCAATCCGGACCCGAGGAACAGACCGCCGCACCGACACTCCGAGAAGCGTTGGCGACGTTCGTCGAGAGCAAAGGGACCGCCGAGGGCGACGGCCGGTACGCGACGGAGTCCGAACGCGTCCTCACCTCGTGGATAGCGTGGTGCGAGGAACGGGGCGTAGAGACGTTCGACGGTCTCGACGCCCGGACGTTGGGCGCGTACGCGCGGCACCTCAAGCGCCGCGTCGGGGCGCGCGAGTCGGACGGCGCAAGCGGCATCTCCGGGCGGAGCGCGCACCAGTACTACGCCCGCGTTCGCGCCTTCCTCTCGTGGGCCGTCGCGTGGGAGTACCTCGCGGAGAACCCGGCGGCGAAGGCCGTCGCGCAGAACGAACTCCCGGAGGAGAGCGCGGGTTCCAGCGAGTCGAGACAGCAGTTCTGGCGGAGCGAGACGCGCGAGGCCATCGTCCGGTGGGCCGACTGGCGCGCCGAGGACGCCCTCGATTCGGGGTGGATGGACGGCGCGACGGCGGTTCGGGACCGCGCGTTGGTCGCGACGGTGGCGTACACCGCCGTCCGCGGCGCGGAGATACTCCGCGAACCGCGCGACTCGCGTCGGGCCGGTCTGCGCTGGAGCGACGTCCACCTCGACGATGGCTACTTGGAGGTACTGGGGAAGTCGCGGGAACGCGAGGACGTTCCACTTCCGCCGCAGGCGCGCCGCTACCTCGAACGACACCGCCGCCGACAGGACCCGCCGAGCGACGACTGGCCGGTGTTCGAGAGCGGTCACCTCCCGAGCAAGTACGCCCTCGTCCGCGAGGCGGTGGGCGACGAAGACCGAATCGAGGAGTTGTGCACGCCCGCCCGGATCGACGACGCCCTACGGACGTTGGACCTCGCGCCGCCGTCTCTCACCGTCGAGGGAGGGCGACGCGTCCTCGCTCGACTCTCCGAGGAATCCGGGATACGCGAGGACGGCGACGTGCTGAAACTCCACGGCGCGCGGAGGGGACTCGGTCACGAACTGTACCAGCGAAGCGCCGAGTTAGCGCAGGTGACGCTCCGCCACAAGAGCATCGAGACGACGCACGAACGCTACACGGACATCGAAGCCAAGCGCACGGGCGAAACCGTCGGCGAGATTCTGGACGAAGAGCGGTAGTCGGGCTTCGTCGGACACCTCGTTGACCCCCTCTCGGGAGGGGACGGCCACACAGCGTATTCGGACGCAGATTCTCTATGCGAGAAAGCGTCATCTCCGCTTGCGTGGGGCTCTCGTCCGGTTGCCCCTCGACCCGTCGACCGCCCCGCCACGATTCGACCACAGTAGAAATAGCCATCATAAATCTGACAACTGTTCAAACAGGATTACCGATGTCATATCGAGTAATACTGGTCGGTACCGGCGGACAGGGCGCGAACTGGTGTTCCGAGTACCTCCGCCGAATGTCGAAGGCGGACTCGTCGACGTCGTCGCCGCCGTCGACGTAGACGAGGAGGCTCGCCGAAGCCACGGCGAACGTCCGCACGGATGGAGACTCGGTCCGGGAGGCAGTGGAGGAGTCGGCGCGAAGGCCCGTCAGTAGTCTCGTTCTGGCGGTTTGTAGTCTGTGTGACAGAACGCACGTTCGCAATCGAGTACACCAACCACAAACTTTTCCACATATCTTGTTATTATTGTGCAATACTGCCGAATCAGAGCTAGTGTTAACATTAGCGTCATTTTTTCAGTGAAATAAGGAGTACACAGCCAAAACCCATTCTATCGCCGTTATTACCCGATAAATAACCCATGTATGCACTTTTCGAGCAGATTACTAGGATAAGACAGAATATAGTTGATAACGGACGCGTCTAAGGTCGTTATTCCTTCTAATGGACTCTATTGGTGGTAAAACGGCGGATAAGAACGGAGAGAGGCGGATGTCACGAGGAGATATCTCAGAGGTTACCAGGAATAGTATTGTGCTGTCTTTGCAATACGCTGCGCCCGGTTTTCGAAACGGCCGTTCGAAATAGCCGAACGATGGACTCAGTATTCGGTCCCCTTTCGCGCCCGTCGTCCCTCGTCGATGGGGTGTTTCACCTTGCGGACGTTCGTCACGAGGTCCGCGGCGTCGAGGAGGTACGTCGGTTCGGAGTGGCTTCCGGTGAGGACGAGTTCGAGGCCGTCGGGCTTCTCTCGAATCAGGTCCACCACGGACTCCTCGTCCAGCAGATCCATGTCCGCGGCGTAGAGAATTTCGTCGAGGACGAGCATGTGAACGCCGTCTTCCGGCGGCGCGGCGGCGTCGAACGGCGTCGAGAGGTCCGCCTCGCGCGCCGCGGCGACGAGTTCGGTCGCCCGTTCGAGTCCCGCCACCGCGCGTTCCGCGTGGTTCTCGTCGTCGCTCCCGTCGGCCATCCCCGCCCACCCGTAGTGGCCGAGGTTCTCGTAGGAGAAGCCCGGCATCGCCGCGATAGCGTTGTACTCGCCGCGGACCGCCTCCACGGAGTCCGCGCCGCCCTTCATGAACTGGAGCATGTGGACGCGGTAGCCGTGACCGGCGGCGCGAAAGCCCATGCCCATCGCGGCGGTGGTCTTGCCCTTGCCGTCGCCCCACCAGACCTGCACGAGGCCGAACTCCTCGGGCGCGGACGGTTCGATGGTCGCGGCGCCTGGTCGGACGCCACGGCCGGGCGTGTTTCGTCGGACTGTCTCCGGGTCGATGTCGTTCCCGTCGGTGTCGTTCGTTTCGGTCATAGGTGCGGTGTCGTTTGGTCTGCGTCGTCAGAGCTGTTCGACGAAGCGGTCGAACGCTCCGCTCTCGGCGTGGACGTGCGCGTACGTGCCGAGCGTCTCGTACTCGCAGAGGCCGTCGAAGCCGTCGATTCCGGTGCCGCGTTCGACCTCGAAGGCGAACGTCGCGTCCGGATCGGGGTCGGCCGTCGAGTAGTGGAACTCGTGGCCGCGAAGCGTCTCCCCCTCCGAGGCGGTCAGTGCGTCGCGCGTCGCCCGCAGTTCGACGTGGTCGAGAGCCTGATAGCGGTCGCACATCCGGATATCGACCGGTAGGACGCCCGCCATCTCGTGGCGTTCGCCCTCGGCGGTGGTCAGCGATTCGCCGAGGGCCATCAACCCGCCGCACTCCCCGAAGACGGGCAAGCCGTCGGCCGCGCGGTCCGATAGCGCCGACAGCGCCGACGACCGCGAGAGCGTCTCGGCGTGCAGTTCCGGGTACCCTCCGGGGAGGTAGACGCCGTCGCAGGGCGGCAACGCGTCGCCCTCGACGGGCGCGAACGTCACGACGTTCGCCCTCGCCCGCAGGCGGTCGAGCGTGGAGGGGTAGACGAAACAGAAGGCAGCGTCGCGGGCGACTGCGACGGTGGGGCGCGCCGAATCGGTCGCTCCACCCGCCCCGTCGTCGGGAACCGCGTCGGGGCCGAAATCCGACGGGTCGGTCAACCACCTGGGGCGACGCGCGAGTTCGAGTAGTCTGCCCACGAGGACGCCCTCGGCCGCCGCGTCCACCGCCTCCGTCGGAAGCGGTGCCTCCTCGCCGAGGTGGAGTCCGAGGTGTCGCTCCGGAATTTCGAGGTCGTCGCGGGGCGGAATCCGGCCCGCGTACGTCAGTTCCTCCGGAAGCGCGTCGCGGATACCGTCGGCGTGTCGCCCCTCGTGCGCCCGGGACGCGACGACGCCGGCGACGTCGATATCCACGCCCGCCCGGTCGGCGAACTCGCGGAATCCGAGCGCCGTCGCCGCGATGCTCTCCATCCCCGCGCCGGCGTCGACGACGAGAACGACCGGCAGGTCGAGCATCGCTGCGATGCGCGCCGTGGAGGTGTCGCCGTCGTACAGGCCCATCATCCCCTCCACGACGCAGACGTCGCCGTCTCCCCGGGCGTAGGTCCGGCGCATCCCGTCTTCGCCCTCCAACCACGGGTCGAGCGTTCGGGAGGGCCGTCCGACGACGGCGGCGTGGTGGGAGGGGTCGATGAAGTCCGGCCCGGCCTTCGCGGGTTGGACCTCGCGGCCGGCGCGTTCGAGTGCGCGACACACCGCCAGCGTCGCCACCGTCTTCCCGACGCCGGAGGACGTTCCCGCGAGGACGAACCCCTTCATCGTCGCACCACCCGAAGCGACGAGGGGCGAACCCGCGATGCCGAGTCGGAGTCGGCCTCTCCGGCGGGTCTCGGGACCGAAATCGCGACCGTTTCGTGGCCGTCCGCCGCGACGAGTGAGTCGGTTCCGTCCATCGGATCAACCTCAGTTTCGGTAGACAAAGATTTGTTGGGTTGGGTCCCCGCGGCGACGGCGGACGAACGCCGCGGCGGAAATCGACCGTTCGCGGGTCAATCCTGCGGCTTCCAGACGGTCGTGACGACGCCGCCCTCGAACTCCGTCGTCTCGTACTCGTACCCTCGGTCAGAGATCCGGGGGTAGAGGTGTTGCGGCGCGCGGTCGTTCAGTTGCACTACCGCCGTCCCGTCGTCCAGTTCCGCGAGGAGTTCGAGCGTCTTCCGGAGCGGTTGCGGCGGCGGCAGTTCGCGCGCGTCGAGCGTCGCTATCGGACGCGACGGCGGAATCGGTAGGTCGTCGAGTGACGGTTCGGTCGTCGCCATACGTTCGCGTAGGGGCCTCGGCAGTACGAAGACGACGCCGAACACGTTCGTCCGAACAGGTTCGGGGGGAAGGCTTCCCCGGCGGAGGACCACGGTCCGCGTATGTTCGGATTCAGGTCAGCGTCGTCGGAGGCGGACGACGCGTTCGACGGCATCGGCGAGTTCGTTCCCGAACACCTCCCGGACCCCGGCCCGTCCCTGGAGGGGCACGACGTCCTGCGCGGCGAGGAGCACGTCTCCTTCCACCGGACGACCGAGGGGGTGTTCGAGGAACGCGGCGTGTGCGACGTGACGTTCGGCTACAACCTCGCGCGCCTCAACCTCGACCACCGGCACCCGAACTCGGGGTACCGGTACGCGGTGGACCGAGACGACCCGGCGGTGCTTCGGGCGGAGTTCACGCCGACGACGCCGTTCTGCCCGCAGAGTCGGACGCTCACCGTCGAGTCGTTCAGGGCGTGGAACGGGCTCGCGGAGCGACACGGATACGAACTCGTTCGGGTGCGCGTCCACCCGATGCACCACCGGAGCGACGCCATCGACGGTGAACTCGACCGACTGGCGACCGAGTTCCGCGAGACCGGCGAACTCTCCGCCCCCTCCGAGGGCGGCGCGACGTGCCCGGCGGACGGCGGCGGAGGAGTGGGAAGCGATCCGGACGCACCGTTCTGACGGATCGTTTCCGCTTCGAGCCTCCGCCGCGAACACGTTCGGGGCAACGACCACCGGCCGGTCGCACGAACGTCTGCGCGTATGACCCGACTCACGTCCGAAGCGACGAGTCCGACCGGCGGGGAACCCCTCGGAGGTGTCCGTCGGTGCCGGCGGTAGATTTCGACGCCGAGCGAACGTTAGACGCCGACCGGTTCGTCGTACGGGAGGCGGCCCGGACGGAGCGAACGAAGGTCATCTGCGGCTACTTCGAACCGGGGCAGTTCATCCCCGTTCACGCGCCGGAGAGCGACGTGGTCGTCTCCGTTTGGGCCGGCACCGGCATCGTCCGAGAGGGCGACGAGGAACACCGCGTCGAACCCGGCGACGTCGTGGCCGTGGAGGCGGGCACCCCGCGCGGGGTCAAAGCCGACGACGACGGGCGACTCGAAGCGTTGTTGGTGACCGCGCCGCCGCCGACGGACGCCGAACACGGCCCCGTTCGGGAGGGACTCCGCCGCGGCGAGTTCGACCCCGGCGCGTAATCGGCGGAAGACGACTGCGTTTTGATCTCGTCGAATCCCTCGGGCGGTGGGAGGTTTCGGCGGTCGTGCCGAATCGGGGCGTGAGTTTCGCAGGAGGCGTTTCACGACTCCCCGATCCTTGGCCGTGGGGTTCACCGCTCGACGGACTGTTCGAGGAGCGTGGACGACGTCGCCAGCGTCGAAAGGGACGCGGAAGGCGGGAAAGGGACGCTGCAAACGCAGTCAGAAGCCCGAACCGGCTAGCGACCCTCTCTTCGAGTATGGGTTCTCCGAACGACCAGTACGACGACGGGCCGTACCGCGAGGAGAGTCGCTACGACGGCGATCAGTACACGGAAGAGGAGGACCGCGCAGGGTTCTCCTACTACCCGTCGTGGGGGTGGGGCGGCGGGTGGGGCGTGCCCCTTGCGAGTCGGAGAGAGGAGGCGCGCTCCGACGAGGGCGGTAACGGGAGCCTCTTGGACGAGGGCCTGATCACGCTGTTGATCGTCACCGGCGCGATCCTGTTTTTAATCCCCGAACCGGCCACCTCGGCGGTCGGGGTCCTGCTACTGTTCGTGGGCGCAATCGCGTGGCTCGTCGACTGGATACTGTAGTGACGGATTCGGGTGACCGGACGGTCGCGTTCTCCTCCGAACCGCGTCTCCGAGTTGGAGTCCGGGGACCGAGCGGGACAGTCAGGGAAGCGCGGCTTAGGTGATGTACTCGTGCCCCGTATTCAGTATGCCACGCCCGTCACACCCGAATTCTGACGGGGCGACGTTTCGATTCACTTCGATGACGGCGAGTCGTCGCCCGCGCCCGTCGGTCCGTCGCCGCCGAGGCGATTCGGAAGGGGGAGAACCGTCCCCACGACGCCGCGGGGGCCGTATTCGCGGACGACCGAGGCGAGGTTGTGGACGAACAGGGAGACGCCGACTCCGAACGCTACCCCGCCCGCGAGTCTGACGGCGCCCGGGAGGGCGAACCACTCAGCGAGGAGGAGGTGGTACCGCGCGGGGCCGACGAGTCCCGAGGCGACGCCGGCCGCGTCGGCGGCGGCGACGAGGACGCCGGCGAGGAGGAAGCCGAGTCCGACCAGAAAGTGCCGGAGGGGAATCGCCATTGGGGGTTGGCTGTCGGTGTCGACGCGTGGAATCGCGCTCATGTTCGCGCGTACGTGCGCACGCACCCTCGTCTTGGCCGCGAACACGTTCGGTTCGGGAAAAGAAGTCGCCGCGTCGCCCAACACTCTCGAAAAAGCGGATGGTTCCGTTCGGGGACGGGGCAGAGATCAGGTCCGCACGCGGCCGTCGTCCTCGGCGTCCTCGCGCCACGCAACCTCGGGTTCGTCGCCCGTCCCCGCTATCCACGCGGCGACGCCGAAGACGATGGGCGAGACGACGGCGAGGGTGACGCCCCCGGCCACCGAGAGGGGCCAGAACTCCTCCTCGGTGATCTCTCCGCCGCCGCCGGACCCTGACACCGCTGCCACGGAGTCGTCTACGACGACTGCGCCCTTCATCCCCATCGCCTCGTGGGGCACACAGACGTACTTGTAGGTGCCCGCCTCCTCGAACGTCCGCTCGAAGGTGTGTCCCTTCTCGCCTGTCATCTCGCTCCCGAACGATCCGTCCTTCGCGGAGACGTTGTGGCTACCGCCCTGCCCGGACCACTCCCACACGACCGTCGCGCCGGGCGAGACGCGCCGTCCGCGGACGGTGCGCCTCTCCCTCGACGCCGACGAACGCGTCCCCCCGCACCGACACCCGGGTACCGACATCGTCCTGCACCTCGTGGAGGGCCACCTCGAACTGACGTTGGACGATGAGACGCACGAACTGCGGCGGGGCAACTCGCCCGATTCAGCGGCGAGCGAGAGATTTCACCGTACGCCGTCGAACCGAGCACGGCCGTCGTCGTCTTCGCGCCCGCCGGGGACGACTGAGAGGGATCGGTGACCGACCGCGAGGGGAATCGGCGAACGGTCGGACGCGCCGCGACGGGGGCCGAAAGACCGAACCGCACGCACCGCGTCGGTTCCGACCATGTTCGACGAGACGGACACCGAGACGGGAGAGTCGCCGATAGACGCCCCCGTGGCGGAACGCGTCGCCGACGAAACCGACCTCGACCTCGACGAACTGCGGACCGCCCTCGTGGAGGTGAACGCGAGGCTCATCGGGCGACACTCCGCCCTCGAACGACGGGGCGACTACCAGACGGTGGACGGCGTCCGCGGATACCGCGTCCCCGCAGAGGAGTGGGAGTCGATTCTGGACGAGTTCGAGTTCGACGAGGAGACGGAGGGGGCGGTTATCCGCGCGCACACGGAACAAACTCGCATGCTGTTCGCGGAGTCCCCCGACGCCCGCGAACGGTTCGAAGACGACGAAGTCGGCGTCGTCATCGGCGTGGACACCGCCGAGGAGTTCTGAGCTTCGTCGCCGGCGGGCCGAACCTGGCGAGCAGCTTCCACCCCATCGGCAACGTCTGGGAGAAACTCTACCCCGAGGGGTGGCTAAGCACGGACCCGCAGCGACACATCCAGACGCGGTTGGTCCCGCCGGGGAGCACCACCATCGCCACGATGGACTTCCCCGTCCCCGGCGACTACAAGCTCGTGGACCACTCGCTCAGTCGCGTCGCCCGGAAGGGCTGTCTGAGCGTCGTCCGCGCCGAGGGCGAGGAGAACCCCGAGGTGTTCGACCCTGACCCGTAACGGCGCGTGAGTCGGTAAGTACCTCCCTCTCTCTTTCTCGGTTCGAACGCCGCGCCCGCTCTGTTCCCCTTCCCGCGTTCGTCCCGGCGGTTAGGCTCCGAACGCCAGCGACTTGACGACGACGGGAACCGCCTCCCCGGCCACCACCGGTTCGCCGACGTCGAGGTAGTCGCCGTCGGAGGCGACGATTTCGTCGATTACGAGAGACGGTGCGGCGGCGTCTACCCGCTGAATCTGTTGTCCGAGCGCCTTCGCGCAGTTCTGTCTCGTGAGGACGATACGGGGGAACTCGCTCCCGACGTACTGCTCGTAAACCCCAGCGACTGCTCGCGCGAGCGCTGTCATCCGGTCGTAGCTCAGCGGTTCGATAGCGGGCAGATACAGCACGAACGGCGTCCCCTCGTCGGCCTCGTACAACTCCATCCCCCTCTCGAAACACGCCCGCAACCGGGTTTCTATCTCCTCGTACTCGTGGTCCTGTTCGAGAGGCGGCGCTTCGACGACGGGGAGGTTCTTCAGCGGGAGTATCGACCGGTCGAGGTGGGTCGTGGTACCGCTGAACGACGTCGTCCGGGTGCCCGCCCCAATGACCGTGGCTCTGATATCCTCGTCCGGTCGGCGGACGGAGAGGGTACTCTCCTCCGCTCGGTCCCGGATCGCGGCGGCGAGGAGGACGCCGAAGTCGCCGAACTCGAACGGAGAGCGAGCGGGCGTCGAGTCGTCGTCTGAGATTAATCGTCCGACTCCGCCGCTGAACACGACGGTATCGACCGCTCCGTCCGAGTAGTCGCTCGACCCGATAGCCAGCGATTCGGTGACGGGTCCGACCGGACCGCCGCGAATCGCATCGAATATCGCGTCCGACATCGCAGTCGCGAGACGGGACAGTTCGCCGTCGCTCGGCCGCGAACCGACCGCGACGTCGATGTCGCACCGTTCGAGTAACCGCTCTGCGGGGGGCGAGATGTGGGTCACGACGCCCGACTCGTCGAACCGGAGTAGCCGACCGCCGACGGCGAGACAGCGGGTTTCGACCGCCCCGCCGCCCGCGAACAGGCACATGTTGGTGGTTCCGCCGCCGACGTCGACGTTCAGGACCGTCCGTCCGCCGTCCAACGCCCACGCTGCGGCACCGGACCCTTTCCCGGCTAAGACGGACTCCAGTTCCGGGCCCGCCGCCGCGACGACGAAGTCGCCGCTGTCTTCGGCGACGGCGTTGACCAGTTCCTCGGCGTTCCGCTTGTACGCCGACTCGCCGGTGACGATGACCGCTCCGCTGTCGATAGACGACGGCGAGTGGCCCGCGAGGCGGAGTTCCGACGTTATCAACTTCCCGACGGCGTCGACGTCGAGCGTCCGTCGGTCCAGCAACGGCGTCTCGTGGACGTCTCCCCGGTGGACGACGTCCACGTCGCCGATTTCGACCGCGACGGCTCCGACTCCGGACGCCGCGATCGAGAGTTCGCTGACGACGAGTTGCGTCGTCGTCGTCCCGATGTCGATGCCGACGCTCGTCAGCGTCGAGGGGTCGCTACCGGACATGCCGCGGGTCGGTCTCAGGAGAGGTCAATGCCGCTCCCCCGCTGTTCGTGCGCTCTCTCGACGAGGTCGAGTATCTGCGCGCCCGCCTCGACCGCCGGGAGGCCGTCGTCGTGGATGTTCGAGATGACCGACTTCTTCGCGGTCGGTTTCCCCTCTCGGGGGTCGTAGACGAAGTACGCGCTCAGGCTCTGCGCGGTGTTCAGTCCGGGCCGTTCGCCGATGAGGTTCACGACGCTCGTCGCGCCGAGCGTCTCGCCGACGACGTCCATCACGTCCACGCGGCCGAACTTCACGAACAGGGGCGTTCCGACCTCGAACCCCCGGTCCTCGAGGCCGTCGACGAGCATCGGCAGGAGGTCCGGGACGTTCGTCTCGACGGCCGTCGAACTCAACCCGTCGCAGACGATAATCTGGACGTCCGGGTCCTGCACGCATTCTTCACGGATGTGCGCCGCGGTGTCGTCGCTTATCTGACGACCCAAATCGGGGCGCGCGAGGTACTCGTCTTGGTCCGAGACCCGGCTCTGGATCCGGAGCAGACCCGCCTCCTCGATGGCGTCGTCGGACACCTGCGTCAGGACGGCGTCGCGGGCGCGGGCGTGGTCGGCGCGAAACGAGAGCACCGACGACGTTCGCGGGCGGGTCCCGCTTCTGCCGACGCCGAGTCGAGACGGCGTCGCGTCCGCGATTCGCTCCAGCGCTCTGCGGTCGTTCGGGTCGTCGACGTGAGGGGGTTGTGAGTCGCTCATGGCTCTAAGAAGTGCGTCGGGTCGCCCGCGTTCGCGGTCAGTCGTCCGTCCTCCATGACGCCGACCGATTCCAACCACTCCTCGAACTCCGGGGCCGGCCGCATATCGAAGATGTCCCACAGCGCGGAGGCGTCGTGGTAGCTGTTCGACTGGTAGTTGAGCATCGTGTCGTCACCCATCGGGACGGTGATGAAGTAGTTCGAACCGGCGGCGGTCAGCAACACCGCCAAGTTCTCGATGTCGTTCTGATCGGCCTGGATGTGGTTGGTGTAACAGGCGTCGATGCCCATCGGGAGCCCGGTGAGTTTGCCCATGAAGACGTCTTCGAGTCCCGCTCTGATGACCTGCTTTCCGTCGTAGAGGTACTCGGGACCGATGAACCCGACGACGGTGTTCACCAAGAACGGGTCGTACCGCTCGGCGAGGCCGTAACACCGGGCCTCCAAGGTGACCTGGTCGACGCCCGCGTGAGCGTCGCTCGAAAGTTCGGAGCCCTGTCCGGTCTCGAAGTACATGAAGTTCGGACCGGACGCGGTGCAGTGCTCCGCGCCGAACGCGTGCGCCTCGTCGAGGAGGTCGACGTCGATTCCGAACCCCTCGTTGCCGGCTTCCGTCCCCGCGAGACTCTGGAACAACAGGTCGGCGGGAGCGCCGTTCTCGACGGCTTCGAGTTGGGTGGAGAGGTGAGAGAGGACGCAGTTCTGCGTCGGAATCTCCCACGTCTCGATGAACTCCTTCGTCACATCGAGCAGCCGTTTCGTCCGTTCGGCGTCGTCTTCGACCGGATTGATTCCGATGACGGCGTCGCCGACGCCGTAGGAGAGTCCCTCGCGTATCGAGTGCCGGATGCTCTCTACGTCGTCCGTCGGGTCGTTCGGTTGGAGTCGGAACGAGAGCGTCCCCTCCGTCCCGACGGTGTTGTTACACCGGGCGGTGACCCGCATCTTCGACGACGCCTGGATCAGATCCATGTTGGACATGACCTTCGCGACGGCGGCTATCATCTCGCTCGTCAGGCCAGGGCGAATCCGGGCGATGTCGTCGTTCCGCGTCCGTTCGTCGAGGAGGAACTCCCGGAGGTCGGAGACGGACCAGTCCGCGATTCGTTCGTACGCCGCCTCGTCGACGCCGTCCTGGATGACTCTGGTCACCTCGTCGTCCTCGTACGGAACGGCCGGGGACCGCCGGAGGTCCGCGAGGGAGAGGCGACTGAGCGCGTCTTTCGCGGCGATGCGCTCCGCCTCGGAGTCGGCGGCGATGCCGGCCAGTTCGTCGCCCGTCTTCTCCTCGTTCGCTTTCGCGAGCACCTCGCGAACCGAGCCGAACGTGTGCGTCGAACTCGTGATTGTCGATGTGAGATTCATCTGTGCTCCGTCTGGTGGTGTTCGGTGTCTCTCGTGACTGCCCCGGGATAGTGGTTCGAACGCGCCCGTGGCAATTTTTACCGTGGGTATTATCAACATGGGAGCGCGACTTAAGTGTTGTTCGGCAGAACCGACTGATCGCCGGGCCGGATTCGACCGGACGGCCGAGTCCGCGCCTTCGCCGGTAGAGGGGCTCTCGTGCGACGTTTCTCGGAAGTCGGGAACCAGCTCGACTCTATATTCTTCCGAAGCGCGGACGGTCAGACGTACTATGAGTTCCCAAGTCGGCGCACCCGGAACCGGAGTTTCGCGCAGAGAATTCCTCGCCGCCACCGGCGCGGTCGGTGTCGGCACCCTCGCCGGGTGCGTCGCCCCGACGGCGTCGCCCTCGACGACCAACCGCGCTTCGATGTCCGAACAGGCGCTCCCCCACACCGGGAAACCCGAAGTCGTGAACCTCGACGAACTCGGCGGGGAGGTCACCCTCAGAGCGGTCCACTCCCGACACTCGCTCCACCCCCACGACACGATGGGCGGCCCCATCGAACTCCCCGTCGTGTGGGCGTTTCAGGCGAACGACGGGACGCCGAGCGTCCCCGGCCCGATACTACGGTGTACGGAGGGCCAGACGCTGAAAATCACGCTCGACAACACCGAGAGCCAGATGCCGCACACGCTCCACTTCCACGGCGTCCGGAAGACGTGGGAGAACGACGGCGTCCCGACGACGACGGGCGTCACCGTCAACCCCGGCGAGACCCACACGTACACCATCCCCGCGAACGTCGCCGGGACGCACCTCTACCACTGTCACTTCAACACCCCCTTCCACATGGATATGGGGATGTACGGCATCCTCCGGGTGGACCCGAAGGGGTACGAGGAGGCGGACAAGGAGTACTTCGTGACCGTCAAAGAGTGGGACACGCGCCTCTCGCGGATGTACGGCGGCGAGGACGCATCGTACGACCTCACCGCCCGGAAGGCGGACGCGTTCACCCTCAACGGCCGGTCCGCGCCGTACACGCTCCACCCCGAGGAGGGGTCGCCGATTCTCGTCGACCCCGGCGACACGGTGCGCATCCACTGGGTGAACGGGGGGTTCATGTCGCACCCCATGCACATCCACAACCACCGGTTCAAAATCGTCGAGAAGGACGGGTCGCCCATCCCCGAGGGGATGCAACTCCTCCAAGATGTGGTGAACATCGCCCCGGCGGAACGGTACACCGTCGAGTTCGAGGCGGACGCCGACCCCGGCATCTACCTCATCCACTGTCACAAGGTGGACCACGTCCGAAACGGGAGTTCCTACCCCGGCGGGATGCTCAGCGGCGTCATCTACACCCCCGTGATGAAGTCGGACATCTTCCGACAACTCATGGAGTACGCGGGCTACCAACAGTAACCACGACTCACGAGAATATCATGACCTCAGAGACAATCAACGTGGACCGCCGAACGTTCCTCGCGGGGACCGGCGGCGTACTATTCGGTTCCGCTCTCGTAAGCGGGACGGCGCAGGCCCAATCGGCCGACGAACCGGTCGACATCGACTCGTGGTTCGACGGCGTGGACAACTTCGACGGCGTCACGGACCTGACCGGACAGGAGACGGTGACCGTGGAGGTGGGGTCACCCGGAAACGGCGGCGCGTACGGGTTCGCGCCCGCCGCGGTTCGCATCGACCCCGGAACGACGGTGGTGTGGGAGTGGACCGGCGAGGGCGGCGTCCACAACGTCGAAGCGTCCGACGGGTCCTTTAAGAGCGAACTCCTCGGCAACGCGGGCGCGACGTTCGAACACGCGTTCGAGGACGACGGCGCGACGACGTACTACTGCATGCCGCACGAAGCGATGGGGATGAAAGGGGCGGTGCTCGTCGGCGACGCGGCCGTCGGCGGCGCGTCCGCGGACGCGGGAACGGCCGGCGAGTCCGGCGAACCGGCGTACGACGGCTGGTTTGACGGCGCGGACAACTACGAATCGACGACCGACCTCCGGGGGCAGAGAACCGTGACCGTCTCCGTCGGCGCGCCGGGCAACGGCGGCGCGTTCTCGTTCGACCCCCCGGCGATACGGATCACTCCAGGCACGACGGTGGTCTGGGAGTGGACGGGGTCCGGGATGCACTCCGTGACCGCCCTCGACGGATCGTTCGAGAGCGAGATGACCGCCGAGGCGGGACACACGTTCTCGCAGACGTTCGCGTCCGACAGAATCCACAAGTACGCCTGCCCGCCCCACGAAGTCCTCGGCATGAAGGGCGCGGTGGTCGTCGGCGGGGGCGGCGCCGCTGAGACGCCTCCCGCCGACCGCCTCGGAGACTACCTGACGGTCGGGTTCGGCGCGTCCATCGTGGCCGCCGTCCTCGGGATACCGTACCTCTCCGCCAAGGAGCGTCCGGACGCGTCGCCGCCGTCGTCGGCCTCACCGCCGCCGAGTCGCTAATCGGTGCGGTCCCCGGACCGGACGCTTCGGTGCGGTCACCCGTCCGCCGTCGCGTCCGACATCGCGTCCGAACACGTTCGGCGCAGGAGCGAGGGGGCGTCCGAACCACCGTCCGAACGACGCCCGCGCGGCGTCAGTTTCACCATGCCACGAGACGACGCACCCTCGGGAGAACGACCGAAGCCGCCGCACGCCGGCGTCGACGCGGACGAGCGACCGTTCGTCCTCGTCTGGGAGGTGACGCAGGCGTGCGAACTCGCCTGCGACCACTGTCGCGCCGACGCGCGACCGAACCGCCACCCGGACGAACTGACCACCGAGGAGGGAAAGCGCCTCCTCGAACGGGCGCGGGCGTTCGGCGACGGGCAACTCGTCGTCCTCTCGGGCGGCGACCCCCTCGCCCGCGACGACATCGCCGAACTCGTCTCCTACGGGACCGACCTCGGTCTGCGAGTGACGCTCACGCCGTCGGGAACATCGTCGCTGACGCGCGAACGCGTCGAAGAACTCGCCGACGCGGGCCTCAAGCGGATGGCCCTGAGCATCGACGGCGCGACGCCGGCGACGCACGACGACTTCCGCGGCGAGGACGGCAGTTTCGAGGAGACGCTTTCTGCCGCCGAGTTCGCCCGGAGCGTCGACCTCCCCCTCCAGATAAACACGACCGTCTGTCGCCGAACCGTCGGGGAACTGTCGGGCGTCCGCGATATCGTCTCGGAACTGGGCGCGGCGATGTGGTCGGTGTTCTTCCTCGTCCCCGTGGGCCGGGGCCGCCTCCTCGACCCGGTGTCGCCGGAACGCGCCGACGAGGTGATGGAGTGGCTGGCGTCCGTCGGCGACGAGGAACCGTTCGGACTCAAGACGACGGAGGCACCCCAGTACCGTCGCGTCCGAGTCCGACGGCGACGGGCCGAAGCCGACGACGGGGAGTCGGGCGGCGGTCCCCCGGCGGGCGTCTCGCGGCGGCGCGGAATCGTCGCCGGCGACGGCTTCGCGTTCGTGAGTCACACGGGCGAGATTTTCCCCTCGGGTTTCCTCCCCGAATCGGTCGGAAACGTCCGGGAGGAGGATTTGGTCGAGCGATACCGGGAGTCGGACCTGTTCGAGTCGCTCCGCGACAGGGGCCGACTCCGGGGGAAGTGCGGCGCGTGTCCGTTCAACCGCCTCTGCGGCGGGAGTCGATCTCGCGCCTACGCCCACACGGGCGACCCCTTAGAGAGCGACCCCCTCTGTCCGTACGTCCCGCCCGGATACGACGGCCCGGTGCCGGCGGCCGACGGGAGAGGACGGAGTCGTGACCGCGCGCACCGAGGCGGCCGTCGATGCCGACGGGGGCGCAGAGACGGACGCTCTCGGACCCGTAGAGCGGATGCGCCGCGAACAGGTCCGGCGCGCGCTCCGCCGGTTAGAGGCGCAGGGAGAAATGACGGACGAACAGCGACGGACGGTCGAGCGACTGTCGAACTGCCTCGTCGGCGCGCTTCGAGATCCGGCGCACGTCGTCGCGGCGGACGACCGAGCGACCGTCCGCAACTACTTTCAGACGGAGTGAGAAGAGTCAGCCATGCCGCGAGCCACGTTAGCGATAACGTTGCCGGAGTGGACGTGGGTGTCGGAGCTCTCGACGGCGAACCCCGACGTGACGTTCGAGGTGCTCGCCGCGATGCCGTCCGACGAGACGGGCGTCGGCCTCGTCGAACTGTCGGGGTCGAACCTCGATACGGTGATAGCGCAGATGGACGAGGACGAGCGCATCGTCTCGACGAACCTGCTCGAAGTGCGGGAGGACGCCGCACTCGTGCAGTTCGAGACGACCGAACCGCTGTTGCTCCTCTCTATCCGCGAAGCGGGCGTCCCCCTCGAACTCCCCATCGCCATCCGCGACGGCGAGGCCGAACTGGAGGTGACGGCGTCGCGCGACAGACTCTCGGAGCTCGGCGCGCAGTTCGAGGTGTTCGGCATCCCCTTCGACCTCCGGTCGGTGAAACAGACCGTCGAGATGGAGTCGCTCCTGACGGACGACCAGCGCGGACTCCTCGAAACCGCCGCCGAGGAGGGGTACTACGACTCCCCCCGACGCTGTACGCTGACGGAACTCGCGGAGACGGTGGGACTCGCCAAGTCCACGACGAGCGAGAAGCTCCACCGCGCGGAGGGGCGCGTCATCAAGGAGTACCTCGACTCCGACCGATGAACCCGAACGTGTTCGGGGGAGCGTTCAGGGTCTCTCGACGCCGACGGCCGAGTATGAGCGACGCGCAACACGACCTGAGCGAACCCGTCGAATCTGTCGAACCGATCACCGACCGCGTCCACGACAACTCGTGGTCGGCGAACCTCGAACACCCCGTCCACGCCGACGACAGGGAACTCGTCGTCCGGCAGGCCCTCGACGCCGTGGCCCACACGACGGCGGGGAACCACGTCAACCTCGTCACCCACGGCGACCACGGCCACCCGGAGACGTACCTCTACGAGGAACTCGAAGCGAGCGACCACGACGTCGAGTGGGAGTACGTCGAACGCTGCGGGTGCGGCGGCCACGTGACTCGCGTGCACGTCCGCTCGGACGGAGGGGCGGAGTGAGCGACGAAATCCAACACTGACGCGGAACCGACGCGGCGTGGCGAGCGACGGAACGCGGCGTTACCGAGCGACGGACGACGGAGACACAGATGAGTTCGAACCCACTCGCTGACGCACTCGCGCCGGACGCCGGGTCGGTGTTCGGCGTGCTGAACGACGACGACTGCCAGCGGATGGTCGAACAGATGGACCGGCCGATGACCGCCGACGAGATCGGCGACGAGTGCGAACTCCCCCGTTCGACGGTGTACCGGAAGCTCGAACGACTCGTGGAGGCGAACCTCGCGGAGAAGCGACTCCACGCCGGCGAGGCGGCGACGTACCGACTCACCTTCGACCGGGTGGTGCTCGCAGTCGAGGAGGAGACGGACGGAGTGGCGCTGAGCGTTCGAGTCGAGGAGGGAGCGGAGACGGCCGCTGACCTGTGGTCCGAGGTCAAAGCGGAGCGCGAGCGATGACGACGGAACCGACCCTCGCCTCGGCGGTGGTCGTCGCGAAGACGGTGACGCTCGTGCTCGGCGGTCTGGTGACGTTTGTGACGTGGAAGGCGTTCCGACGGACCGGAAGGCGGGCGCTGAAGGCGCTCTTCGTCGGCTTCGCCGTCGTCACCCTCGGGTCGCTGACGGCGGGCGTCGTCGACCAACTGCTCGCCGTGGACGCCGACTACGCCCTCGTCGTCGAGAGCGTGCTGACCGCCGTCGCTCGACGTCGCCGAGTGAAACTCGGCTGCTCACCGAATGTTATTCGGTGACGACGACTGCGCCCCTCATCCCCATCGCCTGGTGGGGGGTACAGACGTACTTGTACGTGCCCGCCTCCTCGAACGTCTGCGAGAACGTGTGGCCCTTCTCGCCGGTCATCTCGCTCTCGAACGACCCGTCCTTCGCGGAGACGTTGTGGCTAGCGCCCTCCCCCGTCCACTCCCAGACGACGGTGGTTCCGGCGTCCACCCGGACGGCCGCGGGGTCGAACGCGTAGTTACCGTTGTTTCCGCTCGCGCCGACGGCGACGGTCACCTCGGAGTTGCCCGTCGTATCGACGACGCCGTCGTAGTTGCTCATGTCGTCGAACCACCCACCGAACGACGGTTCGTCGCCGCCGGACTCTGAACCCGCGGCGTCCGTCGCCGTCCGCGCCGGCGTCTCCGTGGACGCGGGCGTCGATTCGCCGCCCCCGCCGCCGGCTTGATTCGCTTCCGCGCCGCTTCCGGTGCATCCCGCGAATGCGCCGACGGCGAGCGTACCGAGGGCCGCGGCGAACGCGCGTCGAGTCGAGTGTGAGTCCATCATACAGTCGGTCGTTCCGGCGGTACGCCACAGTCGCTTGCGCCGAACCTGTTCGGGTGCGCTCTCTCGGACCGATAACCGGCGTCTCCGCTCGCCCGTTTTCGATACCCCCTCGAACGCCGTCCCTCCGCCGGCACCTACGGCTTTAGGTATACGACTTTTGCAGATAGGAGAACTCGTCTCGAAACAGAGAGTCCGATGGCAGTCACAGAAAACAGAACCCTCCCGTCCGAAGTCCTCGACGAACACCTCGCCCTCTTGGCGAACGACCAGCGACGAGCCATCGTCGAGATACTCGCCGAAGAGAACCGCTCGCACCAGGTCCGACTCCTCGCGGGCTGGACCGCGGCCGAGGAGCGAGGCGTCCCGTTGGACGCGTTACCCGAAGAGGCCGTCGAACGGATGGAGGTCAAACTCCACCACGTCCACCTGCCGAAACTGGACGAGGCAGGAATCGTCGAGTACGACGCCGAGGAGAACCGGGTCGCGCCGGGGGCGGAGATGGCGACGGCACGGCGTCTAGTCGAGTCGTTACGGTCGGCTCGAAGAAACTGAGCCGGTGCAGGCGGATGACGGAGAGGCCCACATCGGGCGGCGACCCAGAGACGCTCGGCCGGTGCGCCGAGTGCGGGGCGGTCTACCCCGTGCAACGGACGCCGGGCGGAGATTTTCGAGTCGTCGGAACCGGAGGGTCGTGCGAGTGCGGACACGCCGAATTCGAACCCCTCGGAGAACCGTAGTCGAAACGAGGGCCGGCGGACCGCCTCCGAACGGAGTGTCGCAGACGAGCGTGAGTGAACCGATGCACAGTCCGCCGAGATCACGAACGGAAGTCGAAGAACAGCGGTACGGACGTCAAATTTGACTGCGAACGATCACCCCAGCCACGATAACAGGTACACGATGAACTCATCAGGCTCAACGTCGGACGTCACTCGAGACGATATAGAGCGTCTGTTCTCGACGTCCGACGAGCCGTGCACGCCGTTCACCGCGTCGGAAGTCGCAGAGCGATTAGAGTGTCCGGAACGGACCGTCGAACGGGAGCTGGAAGCGCTCGCCGACCGGGACGAGGTACGGACGAGAGAGGTCGCCGACGGAACCCGCGTCTGGTGGCGGCCGCCGGGCGAGGCGAACTCGACCGATCAACAGTCCGAACTGCGGGAGTTCGGCGCGTTCGTGAGGGCGGTCAAAGACTACGCGATTTTCATGCTCAACCCCGACGGCACCGTCGCCAGCTGGAACGAGGGGGCCAGACGTATCAAGGGGTACTCGGAGGACGAGATAGTCGGTCGCCACTTCTCTACGTTCTACACCGAGGAAGACAACAAAAACGAGGTCCCGGAGACGAACCTCCAAGCCGCCGCGACGGAGGGCCACACCGAGGACGAAGGCTGGCGGGTTCGGCAGGACGGCACGCGGTTCTGGGCGAACGTCATCATCACCGCCATCCGCGACGTCGACGGCACGCTCCAAGGGTTCACGAAGGTGACCCGCGACATGACCGAACAACGGGAGTACGAGCTGCAACTCCGCAGAGAGCGCGACCTGACCGAGCAGATACTCGAAACCGCGCCGGTCAGCATCTGCGTGCTCGACTCCAACAGGGAGTTCGTGAGGGCGAACCAGCAGGCGCTCGACCTCCTCGGCGCCGACGAAGCCTCCGTGGAGGGAGACTCCATCGAGTCGAAGAACCTCTACGACGGCGCGGGGGACTTCGTTCCGAGCGACGAGCGACCGTGGACGCAGGTCATCGACACCGGGAAATCCGTGTACGATTACCAGTGTCGGTCCGACTGGACGGAGGGCGACCGGCGCTGGCTCTCGATCAACGTGGTCCCCCTCGAAGGCGGCCTCTCCGACGACAGCGGAGTCGTCGTCGCGATCGAGGACATCACCGCACAGAAAGAGCGCGAACGGCAGCTCGAAGAGCGGAAGTCGGAGCTCGAGAGCGAGCTGAGCGAGATTCTCGGCCGCATCTCCGACGCGTTCTTCGCGCTCGACGACAAGTGGCAGTTCACCCACCTCAACGAACGCGCCGCGGAGCTGTTCCAGCAGCCCCAGACTGGGTTCGCCGGACGGTCCTTCTGGGAGGTGTTCCCCGAACGGTCCGACGGACGGCTCTGGGAGGAGTTCCACAGGGCGATGGGAACGCAGGAACCGGTCGACTTCGAGCTGTACGACGAGCGACTCGAAGCGTGGCTCGAATACAACGTCTACCCCTCCGAGTCGGGGCTGTCCATCTACATCCACGATATCACCGACCGACGGGAGTACCAGCGGAAACTGGAGGAGTCCAACGAGCGCTTAGAGCAGTTCGCCTACGCCGCCTCCCACGACCTCCAAGAACCGCTCCGGATGGTGTCGAGCTACCTTCGGCTCATCGAGAGCCGGTACGACGGCGTCCTCGACGAGGAGGGGCAGGAGTTCCTCGAGTTCGCCGTCGACGGTGCCGACCGCATGCGGGACATGATCAACAGCCTGCTCAAGTACTCCCGCGTGGAGACGCGCGGCGATCCGTTCGAGCCGGTCGACCTCAACGACGTACTCGACGAAGCCCGCAACGACCTCAGGCGGGCGATAGCGGAGAGCGACGCCGCGATCACGGCGGAGACGCTCCCCACCGTCGAGGGCGACGCCAGCCAACTCAGGCAGGTGTTCCAGAACCTACTCGAGAACGCCATCGAGTACTCGGGCGACGAACCGCCACGGGTCCACGTCGGTGCCGAACGCGACGGCGGCAGCTGGACCATCTCGGTCACGGACGAGGGCATCGGCATCGACTCCAAGGACGCCGACCGCGTCTTCGAGGTGTTCCAGCGACTCCACACCCGCGAGGAGTACGAGGGCACCGGCATCGGACTGGCGCTCTGCGAACGCATCGTCGAACGCCACGGCGGCGAGATGTCGCTCGACTCCGAACCCGGCGAGGGGTCGACGTTCTCGTTCACGATCTCTTCCAACGATGAGTAACGAAACCAACGACGGAGAACCGATAGAAGTCCTCCTCATCGAGGACAACCCCGGCGACGTCCGGTTGACGAAAGAAGCGTTCAAAGAGGGGCAGGTCGGTACCACGCTCCACGTCGCGGCCGATGGCGTCGAAGCGCTCGACTTCCTCTACCGACGCGAGGAGTACGCCGACGCGCCGCGGCCGGACATCATCCTCCTCGACCTCAACCTTCCGCGAAAGGACGGCGAGGAAGTCCTCGAGGAGATACAGAACGATACGGACCTCTCGCGGATTCCGGTTATCGTCCTGACGAGCTCGAAGACGACGGAGGACATCACGAAGTTCTACGAGCTGCAGGCGAACGCCTACCTGGTGAAACCCGTCGAACCCGACGAGTTCGTCGAGCTCGCGCGCGCCTTAGAGGAGTTCTGGTTCCGCTTCGCCGAACTGCCGACCCGCACGGCGTGAGCGTCCGGGGCCGTCACTCCGAGTTCTCGACGTCGCGTCCGAAGGGACTGTACGCGCAGGTGTACTCGTTGCGGATGATCTCCTCTTCGGCTATCTCGAATCCGAGCGCGCTGAGTTCCCGCCCGATTCGGCTCAGGTCGTCGCCGTCGCGTCCCACGGCGGTGATGTGAACGTTCTCGTCGCCGGTCATTATCTCTCGGACGGAGACGACGCCGTCCACGTCGAGCGCCTGCTTCGCCAGTTTCTCCCGGTCGGGGATGGGCGCGGTGCAGAAGATGATAGTGTACAACTGGTAACCCATCGCCTCGTAATCGACGTCGAGGTGGCTCCCGCGGATGATGCCGTTGGACTCTAGCTTGCTGATTCGGTTGCGGACGGTGCTGGCGGAGACGCCGCGTTCTTCGGCGATGTCTCCCCCCGACGTGTGTCGCGCGTCCTGTTGGAGCGCGTAGATGATGTAGCGGTCGAGGTCGTCAAGCGATGGCGACGCCATGCTACGATGAGCGAGCGAGAGGCCGATATGTGTTTTGCTCCGTCGGGGGGGTGAGCCGAGCGGGACGGCTCAGAAGAGCCAGCGGTCGGCGAGACGGGCGAGGCGGCCGCGCCGCCGCGCGTCCTGCCCGTGGACCATCAGCACCGAACAGCCCCACTCGTCGACGATGCGCGACTGCGCCCGGTCGGACCCCGCCTCGACGCCGACGACCAACACGTCGTCGTCGTACGGCGGTCCGTCGGAGCGACCGCCGTCGGTGAACGGCAGTCCCGTCCGGACTGGGGCCGAGCACAGTTGCCCGATTTCCTCGTGATACTCGCGTATCGTCCGCGCCCGCGTCGGGCGGGACTCCACGTCCACCGCGTGGTTGAGTGCGACGGTGGCACCAGCCTCGGTGGCGAGGGCGTCCGCGACGGCGACCTTGGTGGGGTCGTAGGGGCCCTCGTCCGTGAGGACGCCGACCGTCTCTATCTCGCCGAGTCCGCGGTCGTCGAGGAGCGTCACGTCGCAGGGGGCGTGTCGCACGACCCAGTCGGCGTCGTCGCCGAACAGGCGGCCGCGGAGGCCCGACGCGCCGGGGTCGTGCTCCATCAGGAGCATGTCCACCTCCTCGTGGTCGGCGTAGTTGACGACGGCGTGTCTCGTGTCGTGGCTGACGATGGTACCGCTGTCGACGGGCACGTCGAACTCCTCGTCGAGTTCGTCAGTCTGTCGCTCGAACTGGAGGTCCGCGGGCGACTCCGTCTCGGAGGCGTGCGTCAACGGAACCTGGTCGGGGACTTCCTCGAAGCGGACGACCGTCACCCGACCGTGGTTCGGACGCGCGAGGTCGGCCGCCACGCGGACGAACGCCCGTTCTTCGTCCTTGGTGACGTCGTTCGAGAGGGCGACGAGAACGCGGTAGCCGCTGGTCCACTCCTCGATGGCGTCCCGCGTCCGTTCGACTGCGCTCTGCCCTATCTGCCGGCGGACGGCGTCTCTCGCCGCGCCCTCGCGGTCCACTCTCGGGCGCGCGTACGCGAAGTACCAGCCGATGCCTGCGGCGGTCATCACGGCGGCACCGACGAACGGGACGGTCCCCATCTGCGTGAGGAGGACCACGCCGCCGACGATGCCGAACGCCTGCGTCCACGGGTAGAGCGGCGACTCGAACGACGGTTCGTACTCGACGTTGCCCTCGCGGAAGGCCACGATGGCGAAGTTGATGAGGACGAACACGAGGATCTGGAAGGCGCTCGCCAGTTTGGCGATGTCGAGGATGGGGACGAACGCGATGAGGAGTAACAGGACGACGCCGGTGAGCGTGATGGAGGTGCTCGGCGTGCCAAACCGGTCGCTGACGACCGACAGCGAGGACGGGACGAGGTTGTCCCGACTCATTGCGAAGGGGTACCGCGACGACGAGAGGATGCCCGCGTTCGCGGTGCTGACGAGGGCCAAGACGGCGGCGACGACGATGGCGACGACGCCCGCGGTGCCGAGGGTCGCCTCGGCCGCGACGGCCATCGGCGTGGCGCTCTCGGCGATGCTTCCGGGGTCGGTGACGCCGACCATCACCGCCACGATGAGCGTGTACAGAAGCGTCGTGAACGCCAGCGAACCGACGATGCCGAGAGGGATGTTCCGGTCGGGGTCCTCGACTTCCTCGGCGACGCTCGCTATCTTCGTCACGCCCGCGTAGGAGACGAACACCAGACCGGTCGCCGCCAACAGGCCGCCGACGCCGCCGGTGAGGAACGGTCGGTAGTTGGTCTGCTGGACGCTGGGCGTCCCGCCGACGGCGAACCACACGAGTGCGGCGAGCATCACCGCGACGATGCCGACTTGGAGGCGGCCCGTCTGCTTCGCGCCGAAGAGGTTGACGAGGACGAGAACCGCCGCCAACGCGAGGGCGACGGGCGTGACGATGTCCGACGGCACGTCGAACAGCAACAGGAGGTACGGGACGCCGCCCACGAGGGCGAGTGCGCCCTTGAAAGAGAGGGAGAACCACGTCCCGAGACCGGCGACCGTTCCGAGAAGCGGGCCCATCCCGCGTTCGATGTACAGGTACGTCCCGCCCGCTTCGGGCATCGCCGTCGCCATCTCGGACTTCGACAACGCCGCGGGCAACACGAGGAGGCCGGCGATCACGTACGCGAGGATGACCGCCGGGCCGGCGATTTTGACGGCGAGTGCCGGGAGGATGAAGATACCGCTCCCGACCATCGCGCCGATACTGATGGCGAGGACGGAGTAGAGGCCGAGGTCACGCTCTAACGCCTTCTGCATCAGTTCGACCTCCTCCCGCCGAGGCGGGCGATTCGGTTCCGGGCCGACTTGGCGAACCGGTCGGTGCCGAGCGTTTCCGAACGGAGGCGACTCCCGAGGTCGAACGACCGCGCGACGCTCCGGTCCGGCTCAGATCCGTCATTGGTGTCGAACATCGGTTCGACGGGCGAACCGTCCGACGTTTCGGTGTCGGGGTCGAGCGTCGTTCGAAGCACGGCCCCAGTGATGGCCGTGGACGCGCAGATCGATTCCACGCCCAGTTCGTCGAAGGCGTCTCGATTCCGCGGGTCGTTGACGAGGACAATGACTCGCGGGACGCCGAACTGACAGCGCAGCAACTGGACGACCAGCATGTTGACGCTGTCCTCCAACGAGACGGCGATAGCCGTCTCGGCGTCGCCGACCCCCACCTCGTCCAACGACCGCAGGCTGGTGAGCGTCGCCTCCCGTGCCGGTACTCCGTTCTCGCGTGCGCGTCGGACCGCAGTCTCGCTGTCGTCGACGAAGCGGACGGTCCCGCGACGTTCGTCCATCTGTCCAGCGAGCAAGCGGCCGACGTGACCACCGCCGACGATGAGTGTTTGTGTAGACATGGTTGTAGGTGCGTACGTCGCCGGAGTGGTGCCCGGCTTCGGCACTAGCACATACAGGACGGAACGGCATAAACTAGCCGGTTCGAATATCGATTCGACAAAATAAATCCCATATTTTGTTTATCCGTCCTAGGACAGTGGGAGAAACGGGACCGTGTTCGCTCCGTGACGTATCCGTTCGGGTAATAAACCGCGGGGTAGCCGGGTGGAGTCGGACGTGCGGGAACAGACTGCGGAGAGGGCACGAGAGGACGGGAAGAACGAGTCACCGGAGTGACGCAGTCACCGCCCGTCGTCTCGGAGAACGCGGAAGCGCCCGGCGGTCAGTCCCGCCACGGTGCCCGTGAAGTGGGCAACGAGTGCGCTCCCGGGTGCGCTGTAGGTGAGCGTGAGGGCGAACGCGACGAGGGCGACGAGAATCACGACGGCCCGCGCGGGGAGGCGGAACCGGTCGAGGAGCGACGCCGAGACGGGGTTCGAGGCGAGGACGTAGCCGACCAACGCGAACGCCGCCCCGGACGACCCGAGAACCGCCGTCGGGTTCCCGAGAGCCATCCCCGACCACACTTGGGCGACGGCGGCGAGTGCGCCCGTCGAGAGGAAGAACGCGTGGAACTTCAGCCGGGTCGTCGAGAGCGAGACGATGCCGCCGGCGACGGCGATGAGCATCGCGTTCGAGACGAGGTGCGCGGGGTTGGCGTGGGCGTACACGCTCGTGACGAGCCCCCACGGCGGGTCGAAGACGGGCGGCGCGAGGACGAACAGTCGGGCCGAACCGACCAGAAAGCTCCACCACGTCAGCAGGGAGACGACGACCATCGCGACGAGCGTCTGGACCGCCGGGTTCCGAGCGGCCCGTTCGAAGAGAGACGCCTCGCGGTCCGGCTTCATGCCGGTTCGTAGGACCGGCGCGTATGAAACGTTACGGACGAGTTCCCTCGGGAGGTTTCCGCCGTTCGACAGTCGCCGTAGGGTCGTCGAGTTCCGCGCTCTCGTCGTCGCGGCGAGAGCCGGTACGAAACCGCGGGAGACTCACCGAACGACGGTGACCGGGACCGGAGAGCGACGGAAGACCTTCTCTGCGACGTTTCCGACGAACAGTCGTTCGGCCACCGTCCCCCCGTGCGTCCCGAGGACCACCGCGTCGAAGTCGTCGACCCGGCGGAGAATCGCCCGTACCGGATGCCCGGCCTGTACCTCGGTAGTTATCTCGGTGTCGTACTCGGACGCAACCTCCTCGGCGCGGATTTTGACGGCCACAGGAGCAGAGATATCAAAGATAGTTTTTCTAGTTTTGACGGCTCGGACTATTTTTCTATCAAAACGGTGCAAATCGGGAACGCTAGCAAAGAAGCCCCGGACGTGAAAGAGAGCAAAATCGAACGAAACGTCCAAACGCCGTCGCCAGCGCCGACGAACGCGTACTTCGCCTGACGAAATTCAGAGAGAAGATTTGATAGCAAAAATTGAAAAGAGTGAAAAGACGAGTGAACCATCAAAGCAGTCTTTGATAGTTTTGACGTTAGAGAGAAGCTCTCGCTCGTCATTGTAATCGCGTGACTGCGGGGCGTTACGCTGGTTGGCGTAGTCGACAATGGAAACAAAGAGGGCAAAGATGGTTTTGCCATCCATACTCAAACTATAAGTTTAGACGGCAAAGACAGTCCGTATGGCCGGACCAGTAAAACTCTGCGTGTCGAACCAGAAGGGGGGCGTCGGGAAGACCACTATCGCCATCAACGTCGCGGGCGCACTCAACGCCCGTGGGCACGACGTGCTCTTCGTCGATTTGGACCCCCAAGGGAACGCGACGGAGAACCTCGGGCTGATGGAGGCCTACGACGACGAACCGCCGACGCTGTTCGACTGTCTCACGGACGCCGAGAAGCGAGGGGAGATAGAGAACATCGTCCGAGGACACCCCGAGATGGACGTCGTCCCGTCGAACATCGACATGACGGCCGCGGAACCCGAACTCACCCTCGCGCGCCGAAGCGGCGAGCAACTCGACCTCGTCCTCCGGGAGGTCGAAGACGACTACGACTACGTCATCGTCGACTGCCCGCCGAACCTCGGGAACCTGATGGACAACGCGCTGTTCGCGACGCAGAACGTGCTCATCCCGGCGCTCGCGGAATCGACATCGAAGCGCGCCTTTGAGCTGCTCTTCGACCACATCGACGCCTTGGAGTACGACTACGAGATAGACATCCGGGACCGAGGCGTCGTCGTCAACCGCATCGACGTGCGGAAGAAGCAGGCCCGCGAGATGGTCGATTGGATAAACGCCGCGTTCGAGGACGTTCCGATCTGGGAGATTCGCGAACGCGCCGACGTGCAGAAGGCCCTCGACGCCGGCGTGTCGCTCCTCGAGTTCAACCCCGACTGCGACATGTGCGAGACGTTCCTCGACGTGGCGGCCGACCTCGACGAACAGTTCGGTCTCGCGGAGGCGAACGCATGAGCGACGGCGACCGCGCCGACCGACTCCGACGCCGTCGCCAACGCGCCCGCGATCGCGCGCACGGTTCGTCGGCGGACGAAGACGACGAAGGGGAAACTCACGCCGAGGAGGCGTCCGACGCCGAGGAGTCCGAAACCGAGTCTCGGACGGAGGCTGAGACGACGGAGACGGCGGCTTCAGCAGAGACAGCAAAACCGTCAAAGACGAACGAGACGAGCGGGAAAGACGAGACGGAAAAGACGAGCGAGACGGAAGAGACGGAAAAGACGGACAGCGTAGACGAGAGCGGCGGGACCGCAGAGACGGCCGAGAGCGAAGGGAGAAACGAGACCGGTCGAACCGACCACTCCGACGAAACGGACGAGGGAGACGAGACGGGAACGGCGGCCGGTTCGTCGGATGCAGAGACGGCCGCGTCGGGCGGAGAGAACGGAGCCGAACCCGAGGACGCGGCGGCGGATCGGGAGTCGCCGCCGACGTCCGTCAAGGACGAGCAGAAGCCGACGTACATGTACCTCCCGCACGACGTGCGTCGGAACCTCGACAGGGCATACGCGATGCTCAAAGCCGACTACGAGTACGAGTTCGACGAGAGCTTCGAGAAGAACCGCCACTTCTACCCCCTCGTCGTCTCGCTCGGCCTCGACGAGATAGACGAACTCGACGCCGAGAGCGTTCGGGAGAAGTTGGAAGACGTCGAGTGACCGGC
This sequence comes from Halopelagius fulvigenes, assembly GCF_055398025.1. NCBI lineage: Archaea > Methanobacteriati > Methanobacteriota > Halobacteria > Halobacteriales > Haloferacaceae > Halopelagius > Halopelagius fulvigenes. The sequence goes on from NZ_AP043845.1 coordinate 72,400, forward strand.
TCGGACGCCCGTCGGGGACGTTCGATACCGCCGGCGCCGGAGTACCGCATCCGGGCGTCGTTCGTAATTAGTTCCTCGTTTCGTCGTGGGTTGTGCTGCCGTTCGCCGTCCCCGCCACCGTCTCCGCTGTCGTCTCCGCCGCCGTCTCGACGGCCGAGGCGTCACTCCTTCAGCGCCGCTTGACAGCCTCTAGGTCGAACTCGTTGACGTCGGTATTCGGACGGAGTCCGGCCTCCTCGATGACTCTGATGTCGTCGGCCGGCGACTGTCCCTCGGTGGTGAGATAGTCCCCCGTGAGGATGCCGTCCGCGCCGGCCTCGAACGGGCGGTGCTGTTCGTCCGCGCCGAGGTTCACCTCCCGACCGCCGGTGAGGCGGATGCGCGCCTCTGGATGAAGGAGTCGGTAGACGGCGACGGTCCGAACAATCTCCTCTGTAGTGATGTCCGCCTCGTCCGCATCGCCGAGTGGCGTCCCCTCGACGGGGTTGAGGACGTTCACCGGGAGGGAAGCGACGCCGATATCGCGGAGCGCGAGGGCGGCGTCGATACGGTCGGTCGGCGCTTCGCCCATCCCGAGGATGACGCCGGCGCAGAGGTTCATTCCCGCGCTCTTGGCGCGTTCGAGCGTCTTCACGCGGTCCTCGAAGGAGTGGGTGGAGACGACCTCTGGGAAGTAGTCGGGGGACGTCTCGATGTTGTGGTTGTAATGGTTGACCTCCTCCTCAGCGAGAATCTCGGCTTCCTCCGCGGTCAGCAGGCCGAGACTCGCGTCCACCTCGACGTCCGTCTCGTCGCGGACGAGACGAATCGCCCGGAGCACGTCCGCCCACTCCTCGGGGCGGCGGTCCTTGCTCACGCCCTCCTCCGCGACGACGATGCCGAAGCGCTGAGCGCCGTCGTGTTCGGCGCGTTTCGCGGCCGCGAGAATTTCGTCGGGATCGAGGAAGCCGTAGGAGTCGATTCCGGTGTCGAAGTGGACCGACTGCGCGCAGAACCCGCAGTCTTCCGTGCAGTCGCCCGCCTTCGCGTTGACGATGCTGCAGGCGTCGACCGTGTCGTCACCGTAGTGAGCGCGAACGTAGTCCGCCGCCGGCGCTAAATCTTCGACCGGTTGCGCGACGAGTGCGAGCGCGTCCGTCCGGTCGAGAGCCTCGCCCTCGAGTATCCGTTCTACCGCGCCATCGACCGTCCGATTTCCAGTCTCGTAAACCACGGTTCGAACCGTAGTTTACGACCTTATAATGGTTGTGTATTGACAAGTGGTCGGCAGAGAGTACCTGCGTCATCTACGGACGACGCATCAGAGAAGGACGCAGTCGAGAGTGACTACCGTGAGTCGGGGCCGGAGTAGTATTCGAATCCTCACCGGATGCCATAGGGAGACGGCGAACGGCGAACGTATCAAACCACTCTAAAGTTTCAATCGAAGTTCAGATGATATGTGTAGTTCTAGTACTGTACTAGAAAAATAGTAGTCGCTAGTAGCTGGGCCGTTACTCGGCAATGGATCGGTGTATCGATATACCATATACTGATTAAGGCATTAACGAACCGCACTGTATCGTCATCCGACTCTATCTCTCGGAGACACACCACTCCTACAAGTGATTCGACCGGGAACCGGTTCACTTGAAATAGTGGAGTGGGGACCCGACGGAGAAGCGTTGAAGCGGCGATATAGCGGAGATGAGGGTCAGACGACGTCGTACCGTCGAGCGGTCGTTCGGATGTCTTCGAGCACCGATTCGAGCGAGAGGACGTCGGTGAGCGCGGTCATCGCGCTGGAGAACGGAACGTCGAGCGCGTAACTGTAGTAGTTCCCCCGAGAGCCGGTTCGGTTCTCCTCGGCGGAGAGGATGCCGAGCATCCGCAGGTCCGAGAGGTGGTTGTGAATCGACCGCTGTGCGAGGGGTTCGATGTCGGCTTTCTCACAGAGGTTCACGTACTCGTCGTACACGTCGCGCATCCGGCAGGGCGTCTCTCGCTGGGCGGCCTTCGAGACGACGGCCAACAGCGCGTAGTGGCCGTTCACGGTGAGTTCGCGCATTCCCTCGACGACGCGTTCTTGCTCCAGTTTCTCCCGGGCGGTTTCGACGTGGTCGCGGGTGATACACTCGTCGTCGCGGTTCTCCGCGTACTCGCCGGCCAACCGAAGCAAGTCGAGCGCCTGTCTCGCGCTTCCGCTGTCTCTCGCCGCCAGCGCCGCACACAGGTTCAACGCGCCCTCCTCGTAGGCACCCTCGGAGAGTGCCACGCCGGCGCGGGACTTGAGGATGTTCTGCAGTTCCGGCGCGTCGTACGGCGGGAAGTGAAGCTCGCGTTCGCAGAGCGTGTCCTGCGCCCGCGGGTCGAGCCTATCTCTGAACTTGAAGTCGTTCGAGATGCCGACGATTCCGACTTTCGCGTGCTCCAGTTTCCCGTTCGACCGGGCGCGGGGGAGTTCGTACAGCAGTTCGTCTCGCTCTCCGATGGAGTCTATCTCGTCGAGGACGACGAGTATCGTGCCGCCCAACTCGTCGAGTTCCTTGTAGAGCTTCTTGAAGACGGTCTGTTGGGGGTATCCGGTCGAACTGATCTCGCCGCCCGGCGGACGGAGCTCGTTGACCAACTCGATGGCCACCTGATAGGAGGAGTTGAGCGTCTTGCAGTTCAGAGAGAGGACGTGGAGGTTCACGTCGTCGTACTGTTCGACGTCCTCTCGCAGTACCTTGAGCAGATACTCGGTCACCGCCGTCTTCCCGACGCCGGTGTTCCCGTAGAGGAAGACGTTGTTCGGTTCCCACCCGTCGACCACGGGTTGGAGCGCGTCCATGTACTCGTCTATCTCCTCGTCCCGTTCCTGAATCCGCTCCGGTCGGTAGGACTCCCCCAAGGCGTCCTTGTTGTGGAAGATGTTCTGTTTCCGCTCGAAGCGGCGCATCGTGCTTCGCATCTTACGGTGTACCCACTTAAAACCACGGTTACAACTGATTCATCTGATGCAAGTGAACACCCACACACTCCACTGTTGCAAGTGAAGCTAGTGTGAGAAGGTACTCTAGAAGAAGAACACACCACCGTTTCATCTAAAGCGCTGACTGTAATTGGGCGGGTACGTGGGTTGATCCCCCGAACGAGGCCCCGGATCGCGCTATTTCACTTGCAACGGTGGTGTCTGTTCGGTGGCGAGGTGACGGTTCTCGGCTTCGGTCTCGAATCCCGTTGGGCACCCTCTCGGGCTTTCACTTGCAGAAGTGGTGTGTCTGTGTGCCGATTCGTCGGGTGAATCCGTGGTGAATTTCCTCATAGAGGGCGACCGAGAACCCCCACCCCACCGCTTCGGGGCCGATCACTTGCAGCGGTGGTGTGTGTGTGTCGCCGCGCGCTTCACTTGAATCAGTGGTGTCCGACGTTCCGCAGGCGGACGAACGCGCTTCACGTGCAGTAGTGGTGTGGGGGAGGGCTCTCTTGAATCCCGAGACAGCGACAGGATTCAACGTTGAATCGTCCGGTTGTTGCTATAGACGGAGGCGACGAGGGCGAGTTCGTGGAACTGACGAACCGGCGTGGACGGTGATGGTTTCGCGGATCGGGCGCTTGATCGCTGCGTTGACCGACTCGACGAGGGCTCGCTGATTGTCGTGATCGGCGTCCAGGCTTAGCGTCGTGCGCGTGATCGGCGGCGTACAGCCGGATGTAGCCGAGGCAGGAGCCGCCGATGGCGCTGAGCGGGATCCACATCCGCGATATCGCCGCCGGCCGTGGCCAGATATGGACGTCGGAGAGCCGTACGGCCGCCTAGCTCGTTCCCTCGGAGGTGATCTGTTCGGTGAGCTCGACGATCAACCCTTCAGGACCGCGGATATAGCAGAGCCGATAGGTGTCCTCGTACTCACGGATCTCGCCGACCGTGTCGAAGTCTCTGTCTCGCAGTCCGTCGACGGTCGCGTCGAGGTCACCGACCGCGAGAGCGATGTGGCGGAAGCCCAGCCGGTTCGCCGGTAAGGGGTGCGCACTCTCGTTGTCAGCCGGCGCATGGAACTTGATGAGTTCTAGCTTGCCGCCGCCGTCCGGCGTCCGCACCATCACGATCTCCGCCCGGATGCCGTCGAGTCCGACGACCTCGTCCACCCACTCGCCCTCGACCAGCCCGCCGCCTTCGAGCTCGAATCCCAGATCGAGGAAGAAAGTAGCCGCAGCGTCAAGGTCGTCGACGACAACACCCACATGATCGAGGCGCGGAAACTGCATCTCGTACTTCCTTAGACGTTCGCTCTATTGAACCTTTAGCGGGCGTTTCAGTAATCCGACGAGACGAGACTAGCGAAGTGGGAAAACGGTGTAATGAGAAAGGACTCCTCCGCTTCGTCGAGCAGGTGGCAACGCTTGTTCGAACGCATTTTTGCCAATTCCGCGAACTCGTCCTCGTCGCCTCCGTTCACAACGTCGATCGGGCCATCGAGCGATGACCGTCAACTCGACGCTGTCTTGAGATTTAATAGAGCCGTGCGGGCGGAGTCGGAATCGCGAGGGCCTCCGTTCGCCTTCTCTCCCGACGAGTGCCCCCCCGCGAAGGCTCAAGAGATTTTGCAGAGGGGGTCGATTGACCACTCGTGCACCTGACCGCTGAACGTCGCGTCTGCGTCCGACGACGGGGGCGAAGAGGTCCGCCGCCGACGCCGTCGACTCTCGTCCGCCCGAGAACGCTCGTTCCGGACGAACGGTCCGACAGTCCGCGTCCCGCCGCGCGTTCGGGATTCGGACGGAAACGAACACGGAGGCTGTTGTCGTGATTCGCTCCGACATCGACGCGCGGAGCGTCTTCTTCGCCGTTCTGCTCGCCTTCTTCTCACTGCTCGTCGCCGCGATAATCAAGCCGTTCCTCTCGTATCTCCTCGCGGTGGTCCTCTTGGCGTTTCTCCTCTCCCCGCTTCAACGGCGACTCGAACCCCGCCTCGGCGAGCAGCTATCCGCCTTCGCTCTCGTCGCCGGGACGATAGGTGCGACGGCCCTCTCGGTGGCCGTGATGGTGATGGCGGTACCGACCGATCCGTCGAGAGTCACGCAGACGATAGAGAACGAACTCGCGCGCGGGCGGTTTCAGCGGCAGTTGGAGAGCGCTCTCGGCGTCGAGTTACCGCTTCAATCGTTCCTGGCGAACGCGCCGCGCCGCGTCGCGCAACTCCTCGTCGGCGACATCTCGAACATCGTCAGCGCGACGACGGACGTGTTCATCGGCGTCCTCCTCCTCGTCTTCTCGCTGTACTACCTGCTCAAGGACGGCGACCGACTCGTGACGTGGATAAAGCGGATGCTCCCGCTGAAGGTGGAGATAACGGAGGAACTCGCCGACGAGGCGTACGTCACCACGTGGGCCGTGCTGAAGGGGCACGTCCTCGTCGCCGTCGTGCAGGGCATCGTGGCGGGCGTGGGCCTGTTCGTCGTCGGCATCTCGAACGTCCTCTTTTGGACCGCGGTGATGATGTTCCTCGCTCTCCTCCCTATCGTCGGCGTCGCCGCGGTTCTCGGCCCCGCCGCCCTCTATCTGTTCCTCGACGGCCGCCTCTTCGCGACGGCGTTCTTGGTCGCCTACGGACTCACCGCCGTCGCCCTCGTCGATGATTACCTCCGGGCGTACGTCGTCGACAGGGAGTCGTCGCTCCACTCCGCGGTCATCCTCGTGGGCGTCTTCGGCGGCGTGTACGCCTTCGGCGTGATGGGCCTGTTCTACGGCCCGATAGTCATCGGCCTGTTCAAGCGACTCGTCCAACTGTTCAACGAGAACTACGTCGAGACGGCCGAGACGCGAACGCGGGCGGAGTGAGTCGCCGTCCCCCGACGGAGCAGTGTCGGAACGACAGAACGATTCGCACACCCGCAGAACGCTTACGCCGTCGCTCGGGGTCGTTCGACCGTACGGATGAATCTGTCCGCGGTCATCGACGACGTGAACGAGAACCCGCACCGCCGGCGAACGTTCTACGAGTACCCGGAACTGTACGAATTCTACCACTCGCAGGTTCTCGACCGAGAGGCGCAGGTCGGCCTACTGGAGCGATTCAGTCCCGAGGAGGTCACTCGAGTTCTCGAATTCGGGTGCGGAACCGGTCCCCTCCTCGCGCGCATCGAAGACGACTACGACGAGGTGTTCGGCGTCGATTCGAACGGGTCGATGCTCGAACTGGCAGAGGAGAAGGTCGAGAAGGCGACGCTTCGACGGGCGGACTTCACGGAGTGGTCCGCCGCCGACGAGGGCCGCGTCTTCGACGTCGCAGTTCTGATGGGTGGACTCCTCCACCTCACCGACGACCGGGACCTTGAATCATTCGCCGAGAACGCTCATGAGAGTCTTCGGGACGGGGGCACGTTCGTCACCTTCTTCGAACCGCTCTCGGACGACGTCGAGAACGGAAGCTGGAACGTTCGAACCGTCGAATCCGACCGATACACCGTGGAACGGCGCTCCGTCAGCGCACTCACCTCCGGAGAGGGCCACTACACGACCACGCACCTGTTCGTCATCGCCGACGAGAAACGGGGGACGGAGGCGCGCATGGGGACGGTGTTCCGGGGGCGGTTCCACGACCCGGAATCGCTCGAACGCGCGTTCTCGGCCGCCGGTTTCGAACGCGTCGAGGCCATCGACGGGGAGGGACCGACCGTCTTCCGCGCGGTGAAGTGACGGACGGGTCAGGCGTCGCGTTCGAGGTACGTCATCGCCTCCTCGTCGGACACCTGCCCGAACCGGTCGTAGAACTGCCCGACGGCGCGGAAGTTCGAGGGCGTCGCCAGACAGACCACCTCGTCGGCCTCCGATTCGAGTTCGCCGATGGTCCGCGGCGACCCGACGGGGACGGCGAGGACGACGCGCCGCGCGCCCGCCTCGCGGACGGTTCTGACGCAGGCCGTCGCGGTACCGCCGGTCGCGATGCCGTCGTCGGCTATCACCACCGTCTTCCCCTCCAACTCAGGACTCGGCCGGTCGCCGCGGTACCGGTCTGCTTTCTCTCGCGAGGCGCGTTCGACGGCGTCGCGCTCTGATTCGACGTACTCCCTGTCCACGCCGCCCGACTCGACGGCAGTGTCGTTCACCCAGAAGTGACCCTGACTGGAGACGGCCCCGACGGCGTACTCGGGGTTGTTCGGCGCGCCGATCTTCTTCGCGACGATGATGTCGAGTGGGACGCCGAGTTCGTCGGCGATGGGCCGCCCTATCGGCAGTCCGCCCCGCGGAACCGCGAGAACGACGTCCGCTTCGACCCCGCGTTCCGCGAGTTCCTCGGCCAGTCGCCGCCCGGCATCCGCTCTGTCTCGGAACATCTGTCTATCGAGTGACGTAGGCGCGGCGGCGACATAAGCGGCGTCCCCGTCGGTTCTCACAGCCGACTTGGTGACTTGCTGCACCGACGGGCGGTCGTAGCTCCCGCCTGGGCGCTACAACGTCACCGTCGTCTCGGTGTGCCCGGAGGGGACTTCGACCGTCTCCTCTTTCTGCTCCGTCGCGAGCGTGACTGTCGCGGCGTCGGTCGAATCGACGGTCAGCGTTATCGGTTCGGCCGGGTCGAGTCCCGCCTCTTTGACCCAGATGGTGGCTTCGCTCACCCGGTCGAGGTCGGCCGAGAGCGCGTTTCGCTTCGGCGGGTCCGACGTCGGCTCCGTCCACTCCGTCCCGTGCTTCGTGTGGGGCGCCGGTTCCGTCCCCTCGCGTTCGTAGTTCACCGCGACCGGCGGCGTCTCGCCGAACGCGTGCGAGCGAACGTCGACGCGTCCGTCGGCCGCGCCGTCCGCCACCCGGACGCCTGAGACCCAGTACGCGCCGTCGTGAACCAGGCCGAACTGCTCGGCGTCCTGCGCGGGGATCGGGCGGTAGACGACTCGAACCGGAGACTCCGGGACCGTCGACGTCCCGAGGAAGTCGCGGGCCGGGCCCCACTGGTCGCGGAACGCGAACGTGAAGTGGTCGTACCCAGGGAAGACGTCCAGTTCGTGCCGGTACTCCAACTCGCGCAGTCGCTGTTCGGTACTCGTGTAGACCGGAGCCGGGACGAGTTTGTCGTTCGAACCGTTCCACATCCGCACCGGGAGGTTGCGGAATCCGTCGAGGTACTTCGGGGTGCTCGCCTCGTACGTCTCCGATTCGAAAGCGCCCCCGGCGACGGCGAACGCGCGGGCGAACAGGTCCGGGTAGAGGCCGCCGAGGCGGAACGTCCCGAACGCGCCCATCGAGTATCCGCCGACGGTCACGCGGTCTTCGTCGACCGCGAACCGGCGGGCCGCGTCGTTCCACGCCTCGAACACGTCGAGTTCGGCCTCGTCGTGGTACCACCCGGCCGGACCGCGCCCCTCCGGCGTCAGGACCAACGAATCGCGCCGTTCGCCGAGTTGGCGGAGGAGGTTCGGACTGAGGACCGCGTACTCGCTGTACGTCGACCCGAGGGAGTGGAGGTGGAGGTGCAACGCCGTCGGGTCGCCGTCGTAACTCTCCGGTACGTACAGCCCGTACGGTTGGATGCGGCCGAGCAACACGTCGTCCTCGGCGTCCACCCCCGACCCGAGGTCGTACCGCGACGAGTACAGGCACGTGAGGAAGCCGGAGTCGGGGATTCGGCGGTCGGTGACGCGACTGTCTAGCTTTCCGAAGTCGACGTCCGCGTGCAACTCCGAGATGTCTCGCTCCGCGAGGGCTTTCGCCTGCGCGTGGTCGCGCCAGTGGCCGTAGCCGATGCCGCGCGAACCCGTCTCGGTCGTCTCCGCTACCTCGCCGGTCTCCCGATTCACGTTCGGCGCGCCGACCGGTTCGTCGAACCGGAAGCCGACGTTGAACACCGGTGGGGGGTTCTGGCCGTGGGCACCGCCCGGGTGCGTCGAGTCCGGCAGTTCTCGGACGGGGGTGAACCGCTCGTTCTCCCCGTCCCAGAGACCCACGACGAGGTAGTGCCGCCACGTGGCGTCCTTCGGCGGAGAGAGGGGGACGGTCACGTCTATCTGGTTCCGTTCGAGGTCCACCGACGACTCGACGGACTCGCCGTCGAGTTCCGCGCCCGACCCCCACGTCACGAGCGTGTGATCCAGGCCGAGTTCGCCGAGGGTTCCGATCCCGTACCCCCAGTCGTCGGTTCCGCCGGACTCCCCGGTGTCGATACCGACAGCGACGGCCGCGGCGTCCGGTTCGACCATCGTGTTGAGGGTGAACCGATACCGGAGTTTCCCCTCGTGGCGCGTCGCGCGGAACTCCACCAAGTCGGCCGCGTTGTGTCGGTAGGTCGCCTCGTCGGTCGGGTAGACGACGTCGCCCGTCATCGTCCCGTTCTCCCCGTAGGCGTCCTCGCTGTTCGGCGCTGGTTGCGGCGGTTCGGACGTGTTCGTCGTGTTGGCGCCGTAGTCGTCGTAGACGTAGTCCTGATAGAGGTACTCCCCTCTGACGTACGCCTCGGTGCCGGCGACGCGGAGCGGATCGGCCTTCCACGGGGGTTCGTTCTCGAACTGCGGCGCCGTCACCGGTTCGTCGTACAGGAGGGACGGACCGGGGTTCGGCGACCCGCCGTCCGCGGACCGAAAGCCGCTGTCGTCCTTCGCCGCCCGCGCCGGCGTCGAGGCGAGAGCGCCCGTTCCCGCGAGTGCGCCGAGGAGACCGACGTTCCGCAGGACCGTTCGACGGGAGTGTCTCTGTCCCTCGTCTCGCTCGCTCTCTCGGTCGTTATTATCTATCACGAAGAACAGTCTGTCCGACCGCGCACAAGGAGTTACTGCGCGGTCTCTCGTCGACGGAACGGTTGTCAATCTCTGCCGCACCCTCACGGTATCTGAACGTGGACCGCCCGATTCGGCACTCTGACTGCGTGCAAATCAGACGACGGAGAAATAAGATGTCAGAACGGTATCAGTCGTTGTAAATCCCGTACGCTACCACCGGTGCGGTTAACCGACCGGTGTAAACGAACAACAGAGTGTAGGCGATAGCGGGATCTAAAATATCAACTCGCTTGAAGGAGTTCGTCGGCAGATGGCCGGCGCTGAAAGAGATTGTCGATCAATCCATTACAGACATCGACCCGTTACGACACGCATATATACATCACATGCAATATATTATTCGTGGCTGAAACCGATGTTTTCGTGGCGCTGGCCGACCCGACGCGGCGTCGCCTCGTCGAGGTTATGCACGACGGCGAAAGCTCCGTCACCGAACTCGCCGAACACGTTGACATCGAACAGCCCGGCGTGTCTCGTCATCTCCGGATCCTCAAGGATGCGGGGTTCGTGAACGTCCGGGCCGATGGACGGCGTCGCATGTACTCGCTACGGCCGGAACCCTTCGAGGAGCTGGCCGAGTGGATGCGCCGCTACGCGCACGAGGAGGTCGATCGCGTCGAGCGGTTGGCCGCCTTCGTCGAGGATAGCCACGATCAGGAGGAACCCCGATGACCGAGGAAACACCCAACGTACGAGAAGTCTCCGAACGCGAATTCGTCGTCGAACGTACTATCCGGAGTACCCCGGAACGGATTTTCGAGGCGTACACCGAGCCAGAGTTCATCGCCCAATGGTGGGCGCACCCAGGCCAGTCCATGCACGTCGACGAAATGAACGTCCGGCCCGGTGGTGAGTGGCGCTTCGTTCACATCCTCGACGATGGCGAAGAGATGGTGATGCACGGTGAGTACCGGGAGGTCGATCCAGTGACGCGACTCAGCTACACGTACAACGTGGGTGAGGGTACCGACGAGGAGATCCTCGCCATCGTCGATCTCGAGGCCGTCGAGGCCGGGACCGATATCACGCTGACGTTCCGCTGTGCCTCGGAGGAGCAGCGTGAGGACATGCTCTCGTCCGGCGCCGCCCAGGGCGCGAAGGCCGCCTGGAAGCGCCTGGAAGACGCGCTGGGGGCGGAGGCCTGAGCATGGCTAGCGAAGACGAACCCAAGTCACCCTCCGAGGTGATCGACGCGAAAATCGAGGAGCTGTCCGATTGGCGGGGCAAGACGCTCTCCCGGATCCGCCGCCTCATCAAGGAGGCGGACCCCGACGTGGTCGAGGAGATCAAATGGCGGAAACCGTCGAACCCGCTGGGGATCCCCGTGTGGTCCCACGGCGGGACCATCTGCACCGGCGAGACCTACAAGGAGAAAGTGAAACTCACCTTCCCGCAAGGTCCCTCGCTCGAGGATCCGGCTGGACTCTTCAACGCCAGCCTCGATAGCGACACGAGGCGCGCCATCGATATCCACGAGGGAGACGAGATCGACGAGGAGGCCTTCAAGTCCCTCGTTCGCGACGCAGTGACCAAGAACGAGTCGTGAGCCGGCGGCTGGTACCGGCAGGCTACTTCGCCCTCTCCGCCACGGGCAGCGAGGTCTCTCCCGTGGTCTACCTCCCCCCGCCCCTCTTCGGTCTCGTTCTCACGGGCGGCGACCTCCTTGTGAGGCCTTGGATCCGTCGGCTCCGGGCGAACTGAACGCCACGAGCGTAGTAACAGTGAAACGACCCGGTCGAGGCCAGGCTCGGCGAACGGCTCGTGGCGACCTTCGATCGAACGACGGTGTATCGAATCAGACCACTCCCCCGAGTACGAGGACGATTATCAGGAGCGACACGACGATACCGAGTATCCCGGCCGCGAGTCCGAGGCGTCGCCTCCGGTCGTCGCTCATATCTCCGTTATCCACGTTCTCCGGGAAATAGGTTCGCCGACCGGCGTTCTCAGTCGAGGACGTTCCCGTGTTCGTCTATCTCGCCGCGGACGATGCGCGTCGAGGAGATGCGCTCGCCGTCGTCCGCGTAGACGTACGGGACGACGATAGCCAGAATCGGGTCCATCCCGCGTTCCCGCCGAACGTCGTTGATGGCTTCGACTTCGGGCACCGTCTCGGGGGAGACGATGAGGGCGTCCAGCGAGGGGTCCTCGGTGGCTATCCCGTGTTCGTCCGCGAGTCGTTCCACGCTCACGTCGCGCCCCCACTCGTCTACGTCGGCTATCTCCGCCCGCACGACGTCGGCCCGTCGGTCGTACGGCGGCACGGGGCGCGTCCGCTCCGCCCCCGCGAGTTCGTCGCTCGTGAGTGCGACCACGACGCCCTCGTCTCCGAGTTCGAGCGCTGCACGGAGGAGCGTTCGATGGCCGTCGTGAAGGGGTCCGAACGTCCCCGCAACTGCGACTCGCATGACCGAACGTTGGGTCCGGGCGGCCGTGTATCCTCCGGTCGTTCGCACGGGTGAAGATCACCGCGGACGACCCGTCTACCCCGAATATCGGGCTTTCTCCTCAGCGTTTATTGACTCTCGGGCGCTAGTTCAGCCGGGAGGCACACACCATGGACTACGACAGCTTCCTCGGTCAGGTGCAGAACGAACTCGAACTGAGCTCTACGGGCGAGGCGGCCCGAGCGACGCGTGCGGTCCTGACGACGCTCGGCGAACGCCTCGAAGAGGGCGAGGCGAGCGACCTCGCCGCACCGTTACCGATGGAGATAGACCGATTCCTCCTGGAAGCCGAGTCCGGGCAGCGATTCGACTACGACGAGTTCGTAGACCGGGTCGTCGAACGAGGGGGCGAGGACCGGTCGGAGGCGGCGTACCAGGCGCAGGCCGTCCTCGGCGTGGTGAGCGAGACGGCTCCGGAGGGTGAACTGGAGGAGGTCAAAGCGCAACTCCCGCCGGAGTACGAGGACCTGTTCGAAGTCGCCGAGCGAGCGACCGACGGCTGACAGTAACCGCCTTCCGGGTTCTCTCTGGACCGTCCTTCCGACCGTCGGTCGCTCGTCGGCCGCGTTCGCACCGTCGTGCGCTTTCGGCCGTACCGCGCCGTGTTCGTCGGTTCCGTCGGCAGTCGATTCCTCACTCCGAGTCCGCGGTGAGATGTCGCTCGAACTCGTCTACCTTCTCGGTCATGGCGTCCACGACGGTGCGTTCTCGCGATTCGTCGTACACGTACGTCGGCCCGCAGACGTTGATGGAGCCGCACACTTCGCCGAGAGGCGTCTTCACGGGCATGCTGACCGCCCACATCCCTTCTATCGCCTCCTCGAAGTTGGTCGCGTAGCCGCGTTCGCGCACTCGTTCGAGTTCGTCGAGGAACTCCTCCGTCGAGGTGATGGTGTGGTCCGTCTGCGCGGAGAGGCCCCACCGGTCGAGGATGTCGCGGACGCGGTGCTCAGGGTACTCGGCGAGAATCGCCTTCCCGGATGCCGTACTGTGGACGTGGAACAGTCGGCCATCTACGAGGTAAGAGGGCGTATCGGAGTACGTCGATTCGTCGTACAGCGAGACGACGCGGCCGTTCTCCTCGACGGTGAAGTCCACCTCCAACTGCGTCTCGTCGGCGAGTTCCGGGACGATGGCCTTCGCCACCCCGTACACTTCGTTGCGCTTGCGGGCGTAGTTCCCGAGGTGATAGAGCTTCAGCCCGACGTGGTAGGTGTCCCCCTCTCGGCTGACGTACCCGTACTTCGCGAGGGTCTTGAGGTGGTTGTGGACGGTGCTCTTCGCGAGTTCCGCCTCGTCCGCTAACTCCGCGAGCGTGGCGCCGTCGAGCTCCGTGATGAGTTCGACGAGTCGAAGCGAGATGTCGGTCGTCTGGAGCGTGTCCTCGGTACGGCGCGGCTTCATGTGGCAACCGTCGCGGCCGAACTACTTATCGCTATGTAGACCCCCCCTCCGGAAGCCATTCCGGAGAGCGGAACGAGTTTTTATACGGAATTCCACGCCTCCGTGTGATCCCCATGCCCGATCAGATACTGTTTACAAACAAACCATCTCTATTTATACACGAAAAATATAACTTAAATTTAGAACAGATGATGAAGAAAATCGAAAATAGGGGAATTAAGGGGTATATAAGAAATAAATGGATAAACCTATACACAAATATCGTTTGTGCTACTCACTTCCTCAACGATTATTCTGACGGATTTCCTGACTACCGTTACAGGATTAGGTCTGTAAGGGGATGCGGGTCGTGAAACGTCTGCACGGAGAGGAGGCGGAGAGAGCGCACGAAACGGGGGCCGATTCATTCGGCTCTCAGGAACGGCCGCGAACGCGAGGTTCGAAACTACGCCGGACCGCCGCGTCGAAACCGTGCGAACGTACTCCTATTCGGATGATTTCTTTGCAGGAGAACGGGGAACCGAGTTCGGTCGGCGACGAACGGTCACCGGGTCGTGCGGGGCGGGGGTACGGGGCGGCTTCAGTCGTCGTCGGACTCGACGTTCGCCCGGGCGACGGTCGATTCGTTCGACGTTCCACTACGTCCGAACAGAACCGTCTCGTCCTGGAGGATGACGCTCCCGTGGCGGTCGGTGAACGTCTTCACCAGACCGGCGACGGCGACGAGGCAGACGATGGCGAACGGCCCGCCGGTGACGATGGCGGCGGACTGAAGCGCCTCCACGCCGCCGATGACCATCAGTATCGACGCGACGACGCCCTGCAGGAGGCCCCAGAAGATTCGGTTGACGGCGGAGGGTTCCTCCTTCCCCCCGGTCGTCATCATCGAGACGGCCAGCGTCGAGGAGTCCGCCGAGGTGACGAAGAACGTCGTCACCAACACGAGGAAGCCGAAGAGCAGGAGGGTCCCGACGGGTATCGGGAGCCACGACACCTGAAGCGCCTGAAACAGGATGTAGCCCGACACCGCCTCGCCGTACTGCCCGACCGGTCCGAGGATGTCCACCGCACCGCGGTGTTGGAACACCGTCGCGGTGCCGCCGACGATGGCGAACCACGGGATAGTGGCCAGCGACGTCGCGACGATGCCGGTGAACGCCACCTCGCGGACGGAGCGTCCGCGGGAGATGCGGGCGATGAACAGGCCGGCGAACGGCGACCACGCGAGGGGCCACGCCCAGTAGAACACCGTCCACGCGTTCGACCACTCGCCGCCGCCAGCGAAGTGGGTGAACAGGCTCATCTTGAACCAGTCGCCGATGAGGCCGCCGGTCGCCTGCGTGCTGAGTTCGAGGACGCGAACCGTCGGACCGAGAATCAGCGTCGCGACCATGAGCACCGCGAATAGCCCCATGTTGAAGTTCGAGAGGCGACGGATGCCGCGGTCGACCCCGAGGACGAGAGACGCAGTGAAGAGGACGGTCATCCCGGTGATGACCGCTATCGTCCCGACGTCGCCGAGCTGGTACCCCCACTGGAACTCGATGCCGGTGAGGAACTGACTGCCGATGAAGCCGAGCGACGTGGCGACGCCGCCGAGGGTGGCGAACACCGCGAGGATGTCCACGAGTTTCCCGAGGGCGTTGTCCACGTTGTCCGCGCCGACGAACGGCGTCAGCACCGCCGACACGCGGAGGGGCGCACCGTGTGCGTGCGCGAAGTAGCCGATCCCGAGGCCCATGACCGTGAAGCAGGACCACTGCGTGATGCTCCAGTGGAACAGGCTGTACTGGACGGCGATGGGGATGGCCGCCTGCGACTTCGCGGCCACGTCGTACAACGGGGGCACCGACGAGTAGTGCATCAGCGCCTCCGTCGGTCCCCAGAAGACGATGCCCGCGGCCAGTCCCGCGGAGTATATCATCGCGAAGTACGAGACGTAACTGAACTCGGGCGACTCGTCGCCTAACTTGATCGACCCCCACGGCCCGAGGATGAGGAAGACGAGGAAGCCGACGAGAACGAGCATGACGATGAGGAACGCCCAGTTGAAGTGCGCGAGGACGAACTGGTTGACGCCCGAGACGACTTCGGCGGCCGCGTCCGGACGAACCGCGAACAGGCCGACGAAGAGCAGGGTGATACCCGCGCCGAAGCCGAAGATGGACGGCTCTATCTCCTCGAAGAACTCGCCGAGTGCGCCGTCGCTCTCACTCATCGTCTCTCCTCTCGGCAGTGCCGTCGGCGTTCGTCCGTTTCGTCGCGATACTACTCGGCCGGGCGTCGACGACGGCGGCTGCCGTCCGCTCTCGTCGGCTGCACCCGCTTCGAACCCGGTCGTACGCCTCGCCGCTGCTGTGTGCTAACATGGTCTCGTGAGTGGTAGCATCAAACACATCTCAGAACTCCGGGATAAAATTTGGGGTCGACTGACGAAACGCCCCCGAAACGGCGTCGCGTCCGACCGAAGTTCCCTCTCTACCGCGAGTTTTAAACGATATCTGTGTTCGGCTCCGATTCTCAGTCGTCGCCCCTCCCCACCAAGTACGGCGTTTTATACCGTTCGATTCGAGTCGTTCGGTCGAGACGACGTTTGAGGCCTCCGTAACCCTTAATTGAGGACGTACACGAGAAGTGTGTATGGAAGACGA
Source organism: Halopelagius fulvigenes (assembly GCF_055398025.1). Classification (NCBI taxonomy): domain Archaea; kingdom Methanobacteriati; phylum Methanobacteriota; class Halobacteria; order Halobacteriales; family Haloferacaceae; genus Halopelagius; species Halopelagius fulvigenes. Next base: position 88,634 of record NZ_AP043845.1, read on the forward strand.
CCCACGGACGAACGGCGCGGACGCGGACGACGCTCTCGCCTACTCGGCGGACAGAGAACGCGGCATCCTCACCCCGAGCGACCGCGAGTTCCTCCTCGGACGGAAGACGGACTACACGGAGCACTCGAAGAAGCAGAAGCGAAACCGAATCCGCCGTCGCCTGCGGAACGCCATCCTCGATTTCACCATCCTCTTCGACCACCTCGAAGACCGCGACAGGGAGACGGTGTTCGACCCCGACGACGAGGCCCGCGAGGCGTACACGCGGGGTATCGTGGACATGCTCGGGTTCCTCCACCTCGGGACGATGGGCTACTACGTCCCGTTCAAGGACATGCTCGGACAGGGCGTCAACCGGGCCGAACAGAAACTCGCCGGGTCGGACTACCGCATGGTGACCGTCGACTTCAACGTCGACCCGGTCGGCCAAATCGACGTGGACGAGGTCGTAGACAAACTGGAGGCCGGGCACTTCGACGAGGTGACTGACGAGGAACTCCGCGCGTTCGTCCGCCTCATGACGGAGTCCGAGACGTTCTCGCCGTCAGAGATGCGGTCCGGCATGAAAGAACAGATGCCCGAGTTCGTGGACGCGGTGGCGAAAGCCACGGAGGCGCGCGACCGCCGCGTCGAAGACTTGGACGACTGACCGTCGTCGCGGCCCCTCGTTTTCGTTCTCCGTCGTTTCCCGATTTCTCGTCTCCGCCTCCACCCCCGAGAAACCGGTCTTCGCGTACGGCCACCGAATAACGTTTATTGCATCTCGGCGAGACGCTCCGCCCGCAACCTATGCCAGAGAAGACTGCCGTCTCCGCGTCCGGCGCGCCGCAGAACGACAACCCCTACTCGCAGGGCGTCCTCGCGGACGGACTCCTGTTCGTCTCCGGGTTCGGCCCGGTGGACCCCGAGACGGGCGAGGAAGTCGAGGGCGACGTGCGGGAACAGACGCACCGCGTGATGGAGAACCTCGCCGCCGTCGTGGAGGAGGCCGGCGGGTCCCTCGACGACGTCGTGAAGGCGACGGTGTACGTCACCGACATGGACGACTACGGGGCGGTCAACGAGGCGTACGCCGAACACGTCGGCGAGACGCCGCCCGCCCGCGTCTGCATCGAGGCGTCTCGCCTCCCCGACGACGTGCGCGTCGAGATAGACGCCGTCGCGAAGGTCGAATAACGCGCCGGGCGACCGGTCTCCCGAAGAGCGCCCCTCCTCGATCCGACGCGTCGAAGAGAGTTCGGGCGGGCGGCGGTTCGACGTTCGAGAGGCAGTACGAGAGTGGCCCGACGCTCAGACCGTCGATGTAGCCGTCGTGGCCTGCTCGATTGCGTCTTCGATGACATCGAGTGCGGTGTCCGCGAGTTCGCGAGTGAGGACGAGGGGCGGAAGCAGGCGCAGGATGTTGCCGTGGCGGCCGGCCTTCCAGACGAGGACGCCGTGCTCGAAGCAGTAGTCCTGAATCGCGTCGCCGATGTCGCCGTCCGGGTTCCCGTCTTCGTCCACGAACTCCGCGCCGATGAACAGGCCCTTCCCGCGAACGTCGGCGAGTTGCGGGTTGGACTCGCCCACCTCGCGCAAGCGCGTCCGGATGTGCTCGCCGAGTTCGCGGGCGTGCGCCAACAGGTCGTGTTCTTGGATGTACTCGATGGCTCGCGTTCCGGCGCGCATGCCGACGACGTGGCCGCGGTAGGTGCCCGCGTGGTCGCCCGACCCCCACGTGTCGAGGTCCTCGTGGTACATCGTCGCCGAGAGCGGGAACCCGGTTCCGCCGAGTGCCTTCGCGGAGGTCATCACGTCCGGCGACACGTCGTACCACTCGCTGGCCCACCACTCGCCGGTGCGCCCGAGTCCGCTCTGAATCTCGTCGAAGACGAGGGGGACGTCGTTGTCCGTCGCGATGTCGCGCAGTCCCTTCAGGAAGCCTTCGGGCGGGGCGACGACGCCGCCCTCGCCTTGGATGGGTTCGACGATGATGCCCGCGGGGTTCGCGAGGCCGCCGTAGGGGTCTTCGAGGATCTCCTGAACCTCCTCCAACGCGTGGTCCACCGCCTCCTCGGGCGTCTTCTCCATCCGGAACGGGTACGGGTACGGCGCGTGGACCACGTCGGGGAGAAGCGGCGTGTACGCCTCCTTGAACTTCTTGTTCGAGGTGACGCTCATCGCGCCGCTCGTCGCGCCGTGGTACGCGCCGCGGAAGGCCACGAGGCCGTCGCCGCCGGTGTTGTACTTCGAGAGTTTGATGGCCGCCTCGATCGCGTCGCTCCCCGTCGGGCCGCCGAAGACGGTTCGCATGTTCCCCTGGAGGCCCGAGGGCGCTATCTCGTCGAGTTTCTCGATGAGTTCGAGGCGCGCCTCCGTGGGGAAGTCGACCGTGTGGACGAACTTGTCCGCCTGTTCGTGGACCGCCTCGAGGACGTAGGGGTTCGAGTGGCCGACGTTGAGGACGCCGATCCCCGCGAACATGTCGATGAACGTGTTGCCGTCCACGTCGCGGACGGTCGCGCCCTTCCCCTCCTCGAACGCGATGGGGATATCCTCCGGGTACGCGACGGCGCTACTGTCGATTGCCTGCTGTTTCTCGATGAGAGCGCGCGACTTCGGACCCGGAACGGAGTCGACCGACGGCGCCTCGTCGTAGTGCAGTTCCGCTATCGGTGGTCCTCTTGCCATGTCCGTGCCAACGCGTAACTATCATAAATAAGTTGTCCACAGTTACCATATAGACTGTACACAGTTTCTGACATCAGTTCCCCGAGTCCGTTCGGCTGCTGCGAGGTTCGTCACCACAAATCATTAAGCCCCTCCGCGGGCAACCGCCGGGCAATGCTACACTCGAAAGGTCCGCTGGTCTCCGTCGACGTGGGAACGCGGGAGACGGAGCGTATCGACGTCACCGAGGTACTGGAGTCGTACATCGGCGGGCGGGGAGTCGCCACCAGACTCGCGCACGACCGCGTCCCGTTCGACGCGGATCCTCTCGGCCCGGAGAACCGACTCGTGTTCACGACGGGGCCGATGCAGGCGTCGACCATGAGCTTCACCGGTCGGATGAACGTCACCGGCGTCTCGCCCCTCACAGACGGCCTCCTCTCTTCGAACGCGGGCGGGTTCATGTCGCGGCACTTCGCCGACACCGGGAACGCCGCCGTGGAGTTCACCGGTCGGAGCGACGAACTCGTCGTCGTCCACGTGAGAGACGACGGCGTTCGGTTCGAGGAGGTGCCGAACCTCGAAGGTGGGACGGTGCCGGAGACGGTGGCGTACCTGGACGAGGCGCACGGCATCGGGGCCGACCAGACGGCCGTCGTCGGCCCCGCGGGCGAGAACGAGGTGCGCTTCGCCTCCATCATGACCTCGGAGGAACGCGCCTTCGGGCGCGGCGGACTCGGGGCCGTCCTCGGGTCGAAGAACGTCAAGGCCGTCACCTTCGAGGGCGACTCCGCGCCCGACATCGACGTTCCGGCCGGGCAGATGGAGATTCACCGCGAGGCGGCGACGGACGACCACGTCATGAAGGAACAGGGCACCGTCGCGGTGATGGACCTCGCGAACGAGGTGGACGGCCTCCCCTCGTACTACTTCTCAGAGCAGACGTTCGAGGGCGTCGAGGGCATCAACGGCGACGCCGTCGCCGAGAAGAAGTACAAGAAAGGCACCTGTTCGGCCTGCGCGTTCGCGTGTAAACTCCCGACGAAGGACGAGGAACGCGGCATCGAGACGGAGGGCCCGGAGTACGAGGTGGCGATGGCGTTCGGTTCGAACTCGGGCGTGGACGACATCGTGGACGTGATGAAGTCGAACCAACTCTGCGACGACTACGGACTCGACGCCATCTCGGCGGGCAACACCGTCGCCGCCTACCTCGCCGCCGAGGACGAGTTCGGCAACCGCGAACTCATCTGGGACCTCGTCGAGAAGATAGCCCACCGCGAGGGCGTCGGCGACACCCTCGCGGAGGGGATCGACCGCGTCCACGACGAACTCGGCGTCGAGAACTGGACGGTGAAGGGGATGGACTTCGCCGGCCACGAGGGGCGCGTCCTCAACGGGCAGGGCCTCTCGTACGCCGTCGCCAACCGCGGCGCGGACCACATGTACGCGACGTTCTACTCCGTCGAGTACCCCCTCGTCCCGCAGGAGCAGGCGGTGGACCCGAAGGGCACCGTCGGGAAGGCGGACGTCCTCGCGGAACGCGAGGACCTGATGGCCCTGAACGACAGCGGCGTCGTCTGCAAGTTCTCCCGCGACTACATGACCCCCGAACGCTACGAGATGCTGTTCGGCGCGGACTTCGAGGACCTCCTCGACGTGGGCGCGCGCACCGTCACGCTCGAACGCCACTTCAACAACCAACGCGGGTTCGACAGGGACGACGACAGACTCCCGTACGACCTGCCGGAGTTCGAGGCGGCCTTAGACGAGTACTACGAGGTGCGCGGGTGGACGGACGACGGCGTGGTTCCCGACGGGCGCGTCCCCGCCTGACCGACCGTCCCTCCCTTCTCGCCCCGGCGCTACACAGTATCCGTAATCATCGTACACAAACGTTAAATCGCTGTCAGCCGAATCACGGTTCGAGCACCGGTAGTATGCCCCAGTCAATCTTCGGAGAGAGCGAGTACGAAAGACGCATCGACAAGACGAAAGAACGGATGCGGGAGGCAGAGTTGGACGCCCTCGTCGTCTCGGACCCCGCGAACATGAACTACCTCTCGGGGTACGATGGGTGGTCGTTCTACGTCCCGCAGGCCGTCGTCCTGACGCCGGACCGCGAGGAACCCGTCTGGGTCGGACGGGGGATGGACGCCAACGGCGCGCGCGCGACGACGTGGCTCGAAGAAGAGAGCATCCGCGCCTACAGCGACGACCACGTCCACTCGCCGCACGACCTCCACCCGATGGACTACGTCGCGGGCGTCCTCGAAGAACTGGACGCCGACGGCGGCCGCGTCGGGTTGGAGATGGACGCGTACTACTTCACCGCCAAGTCCTACACGCGCCTGCAGGAGAACCTCCCCGAGGCGACGTTCGAGGACGCGACCCTTCTCGTCAACTGGGTCCGGGTGAAGAAGTCCGACCGGGAACTCGACTACATGCGGGAGGCCGCCCGCATCTCTGAGAACGCGATGCAGGCCGGTATGGACGCCATCGAGGAGGGCGTCCCCGAGTCGGAGGCGGCGCGCGCCATCTACGACGCCCTCATCCGGGGCACCGACGACTATGGCGGCGACTACCCCTCCATCGTCCCCCTCATGCCCTCCGGCGACCACACGGGGACGCCGCATCTCACGTGGACGGACCGCGAGTTCGAGGACGGTGACCCGGTCATCATCGAACTGTCTGGCTGTCGGCACCGCTATCACTCCCCCCTCGCGCGGACGACGTTCGTCGGCGACCCGCCGGCGGAGATGAAAGACCGGGCGGAGATCGTCGTCGAGGGCCTGAACGCCGCCCTCGACGCCGCCGAACCGGGCGTCACCTGCGAACGGGTGGAGAAGGCGTGGCGCGACGTCATCTCGAAGTACGACATCGAGAAGGAGGAGCGAATCGGCTACTCGATGGGGCTGGGCTACCCGCCGGACTGGGGCGAACACACGGCGAGTCTCCGACCCGGCGACGAGACGGTACTGGAGGAGAACATGACGTTCCACGCGATTCCGGGCCTGTGGTTCGACGACTTCGGCATCGAACTCTCAGAGACGTTCCGCGTCACCTCCAACGGCGCGGAGACGCTGGCGGAGTTCCCGCGGAAGCTGTTCTCGACATAACACACCATGGCTACCACTACGACGACGGACGCGACGGCGGAGGAGGAATCGGACGCGGACTCGGCACTGGTCACCGCGCGGCGGCAACTCGAACGCGCGGCGGCGCACGTCGAGGTGGACGAGAACGTCATCGAACGACTCAGACACCCGACGCGGGTCGAACGCGTCTCCGTCCCCTTGAAGCGAGACGACGGGTCGCTCGACGTATTCACGGGCTACCGCGCCCAACACGACGACGTGCGCGGCCCGTACAAGGGCGGACTCCGATACCATCCGGAGGTGACCGAAGACGAGTGCATCGGCCTCTCGATGTGGATGACGTGGAAGTGCGCGGTGATGGACATCCCGTTCGGCGGCGGGAAGGGCGGCGTCGCCGTGGACCCGAAGGGCCTCTCCGAGACGGAGAAGGAGCGTCTCACCCGGCGGTTCGCCGAGGAGATTCGAGACGTCGTCGGCCCGAAACAGGACGTTCCCGCGCCGGACATGGGGACCGACGCGCAGACGATGGCGTGGTTCATGGACGCCTACTCGATGCAGGAGGGCGAGACGGTGCCCGGCGTCGTCACGGGCAAACCGCCGGTCGTCGGCGGCAGTTACGGCCGCGAGGAGTCGCCCGGCCGGAGCGTCGCCATCGTCACCCGCGAGGCCGTGGACTACTACGACTGGGACCTCTCGGAGACGACGGTTGCGGTGCAGGGGTTCGGAAGCGTCGGCGCGAACGCCGCCTGCGCACTCGACGACTGGGGCGCGAACGTCGTCGCCGTCTCCGACGTCAACGGCGCGATATACGACCCCGACGGACTCGACACGCGCGCCGTCCCGACGCACGAGGAGGAACCGGAGGCCGTCATGTCCCACGACGCGCCGCAGAAACTCTCCAATGAGGAGATCCTCGAACTCGACGTGGACGTGCTGATCCCAGCGGCCGTCGGCAACGCCCTCACCGCCGACAACGTGGACGACGTGCGGGCCGACCTGGTCGTGGAGGGAGCGAACGGCCCGACGACGTTCGCCGCCGACGCGATACTCGAAGAGCGCGGGATTCCGGTGGTTCCGGACATCCTCGCGAACGCCGGCGGCGTCACCGTCTCGTACTTCGAGTGGTTGCAGGACATCAACCGGCGGCAGTGGTCGCTCGAACGCGTCCACGACGAACTCGAATCGCAGATGCTCTCCGCGTGGGCCGACGTGCGCGAGGAGTTCGAGGCGCGCGACGTGACGTGGCGCGACGCCGCGTACGTGGTCGCACTCCGCCGCGTCGCGGAGGCGAAGTCCACGCGCGGCCTCTGGCCGTAGCGCGGTCGGAGAACGCTCGAATTCCGTTTCGACGCCCTCGGCGGCCGCCCCCGTCTCAGTCGTCCCCTCGCGCGAGAACCTCGTTGACGAGTTCGCCCCCCTCGTCGAGTCGGGCGACGTTCTCGGCGACGATGTCGGCGAGGCGGTCCCAGTGCTTCGGTGTGTGGCCGCCGGTGTGGGGCGTGACGAGGCAGTTTTCGAGGTCCCACAGGGGGTGGTCGGCGGGGAGGGGTTCGGGGTCGGTGACGTCGAGGGCCGCGCCGCGAATCTTGTTCGACTGCAGGGCCGAGACGAGGGCGTCGGTGTCCACGATACCGCCGCGGGCGGTGTTGACGAGGACGGCATCCGTCGGCATCGTGGCGAACTCCGCTTCCCCTATCAGTCCGCGCGTCAGGTCGTTCAGGGGGCAGGCGACGACGACGTACTCGCTCCGGGAGAGGGCGTCGTGAATCGCGTCCTCGTCGAAGCCGACCACCTCGTCGGTGGGGCCGCCCTTCTCGGGGGTGTAGCGGACGCCGATGGTGTCCACCTCGAAGCCCCGCAGGCGTTGGACGACGGCCTGCCCGATTGACCCCAGGCCGATTACGGTGACGGTGCTGTCGGTGAACTCGCCCGATTGGAAGTGCCGCCACTCGGCGTTCCGCTTGCGCCGCCACCCCTCGTGCAGGCGGCGCGCGAACACGAGCATGTTGCCGATGGCCTGTTCGGCGATGCCCGGCGCGTGGATGCCCCCGGCGTTCGTGACGCCGACGCCGCGGGCGGCGAGTTCGTCCATCGGGACGTGGTCCGTCCCGGCGAACGTGCAGGCGAACAGTTCGAGGTTCGAGGCGTCCTCCACGAGTTCGGGGTCGAGCGTGATGCCCGTCGCGACGCGCGCCTCCGCGACGAGTTCCCGTTCCTGCTTCGGGGTTCGGGCGTGCGCGACGGTCCTCTCGGGGAGGCGTTCGCGGAGCGCTTCTGCGTACGATTCCATCGAGAGCCCTTCCGTCCCCTCGCGGAGGACGACGATATCCGGTGTGTCGGTCATCTGTTGCTCACTCCGCGCCTTCCGACGCGAATCGGTAGTGAACGATCGTCTCACCCGCACTTAGTCCTTCGTGTATTCGCCATGCACGAATTTTGTGTACAACTAAGGGGGTGGAGCGTGTTAGTGGGTCGTATGGCAGCGACGACCACGCTCGACCTGAGCCGACTGCGTCGAGAGTTCCACCGGTACCCGGAACCGGCGTGGCGGGAGTTCTACACCACCGCGACGCTCGCAGAGCGAATCGAAGAAATCGGCGTCGACGAACTCGCCGTCGGACCCGAGGCGTACGACCCCGAAGACAGGATGGCCGCGCCGGACCCCGAGGAGGTGCGGCCGTGGATGCGGCGGGCGGTCGAACGCGGCGCGGACGAGGAGGTAGTCGAGAGGATGGCCGGCGGCAACACGGGACTCGTGGCCGTCCTCGACCGGGGCGACGGACCGCACGTCGGCCTCCGCGTCGATATCGACGCCCTGTACATCGAGGAGTCCGACGGGGAGGACCACCTCCCCGCCCGCGAGGGGTTCCGGTCGGAGAACGAGGGGACGATGCACGCCTGCGGGCACGACGCCCACATGACGTGGGGGCTGGCGGTTCTCGACGCCGTCAAGCAGAGCGACTTCTCGGGCCGGTTCACCGTCTTCTTCCAACCCGCGGAGGAGGTGTCCGGCGGCGGCCGTCCGATGGCCGAGAGCGAGTACGCCGTGGGCCTCGATTACCTCTTCGCGGTCCACGTCGGCCTCGACCACCCGACGGGCGAAGTCGTCGCCGGCATCGAACGCATCCTCGCGATGTGCCACGTGGACGCGACGTTCAAGGGCACGTCGGCGCACGCGGGCAAAGCCCCCAACGAGGGCGACAACGCGATGCAGGCCCTCGGGACGGCCATCCAGAACGCCTACGCCATCCCCCGGCACTCCGAGGGAATGACCCGCGTCAACGTCGGCGTCGCGGAGGCGGGGACGGCGAGCAACGTCATCGCAGAGGAGGCGACCATCCACGGCGAGGCGCGCGGCGAGACGACCGAACTGATGGAGTACATGAAGGAGAAACTCCGAGACACGCTCACGACGGCGGGCGAGATGCACGGGTGCGAGGCGGAGGTGAACGTCGTCAGCGAGTCCCCCCGCGTCGATAGCGACCCGGAACTCGCGGCCGTCGTCGCCGACGCCGCCCGCGACGCCTCCGGCGTCGACTCCGTGCTCGAAAGCGCCGACTTCGGCGCGAGCGAGGACGCCACGTTCCTCATGCGGCGCGCCAAGGAGGAGGGTGGGCGGGCGACGTACCTCGTCGTCGGCACCGACCACCCGACGAGTCACCACACGCCGACGTTCGACGTGGACGAGCGCAGTTTAGAACACGGCGTCGAGGTGTTGACGGACGCGATTCTCTCCGTGGGTGAGTCGCCGTGACGGAGGGTTCGGCACCCGAGAGCGCGGACGCCGTCGTCACCGTCGCGGACGTGGCGGCGGCGCGGGACCGGATCGAGGGAATCGCCCACGAGACGCCACTCGACGTGTCCACGACGTTCGCGGAGATGTCGGGCGCGGCGTCCGTCGGCCTCAAACTGGAGAACATGCAGCGCACGGGGTCGTTCAAGATTCGCGGCGCGTACAACGCGATGGCGACGTTGCCCGAGGGCGTGAAAGAGCGAGGCGTCGTCGCCGCGAGCGCCGGAAACCACGCGCAGGGCGTCGCACTCGCCGGCCGACTCCTCGGCATCGACACGACCATCGTCGTGCCGGAGGTGACGCCGGCCGCCAAGATAGCGGCCACCCGAGGCTACGGCGCGGAGGTGGTCGTCGAGGGCGACATCTACGAACGCTCCTACGAGTACGCCCTCGAACTCGCGGACTCGGAGGGCTACGAGTTCGTCCACCCGTTCGACGACGAGAGCGTCATCGCCGGGCAGGGCACCGTCGGCGCGGAGCTAGTCGAGCAGTTCCCCGACGTCGATACCGTCCTCGTCTCCATCGGCGGCGGCGGACTCATCTCCGGCGTCGCCACGGTTCTGAAGGAGCACGACCCTGAGGTGCGCGTCGTCGGCGTCCAACCCGAGGGTGCCGCCCACGCGAAACCGTCGCTCGAACGCGGCGAGATTCACCAACTCCCGGACGTGGACACCGTGGCGGATGGCATCGCCGACACCCGCATGCTCGAAAAGACGTTCGCCGTCGTCGAGGAACGCGTGGACGACGTGGTGGCCGTCAGCGACGAGGAGATCACCGTCGCGGTGACCTTGCTCGCGGAACGCGCGAAGACGGTGGCTGAGACCGCCGGTGCCGCGCCCGTCGCCGCCCTCCTCTCGGACGCGGTGGACGTGACCGACGAACGCGTCGCCGCCGTCGTCTCCGGCGGCAACGTGGACCTGACGGAACACGGCGAACTCGCCCGGACCGGCCTGATGTCCCTCGGTCGGTACGCCGAGGCGCGACTGCACGTCGCCGACTGGCCGGGGAGTCTCGGAACCGTCGCCGACGCGGTGTCGGACCGCGGTGCGGGACTCGACGCGGTGGAACGGGCGCGGCGGACGGACGCGGACCACCCGAACCGGACGCCAGTCGCCGTCGGCTTGGAGGGAAGCGGTCCGGACCACCTCCGGGACGTCGTCGCCGGACTCGCCGGACTCGACGGCGTCAGCGTCGTCTCGCACACGCTCGATTGATAAAAAGAGGCGTCGCGGCGGTCAGTGCGCCGCCTCGATGGCCTCGGCGAAGATGGCGATGCCGAGTTCTATCTCGCGTTCGGTCGAGTCGAGGGGCGGGAGCAGTCGAATCGTCTTCTTCCCGCACCCGAGCGTCAGGAGGCCGCGCTTCAGCGACTCTCGGACGACCGTATTGCGACGGTCCGCGGTGTCGAACTCGACGGCGAGCATGAGGCCCTTCCCGCGGACGTCCACCACGTGGTCCGGCGCGCCGTCGCGGAGCAGTTCCTTGGCCTGTCGGCCGCGCGCCGTCGCGTTGTCCAACAGGTCGTGCTCCTCGATGGCTTCGAGGGTGAACACGCCCTGCATCGACGAGAGGATGTCGCCGCCGCCGAACGTCGAGCCCAAGCGGTTCTTCTCCTCGGGGAAGATGTCCTTCCTCGAGATGGTCGCGCCGACGCGGAGTCCCTTCGCACTCGCGATGACGTCGGGTTCGATGGGGTAGTGGTCGGAGGCCCACATCTCGCCCGTCCGCCCGACGCCCGACTGAATCTCGTCCACGACGAGGGGGATGTCGTACTCGTCGGTCACGTCCTGCACCTCCCGCATGAAATCGTCGCTCGGGAAGCGGTACCCGCCGACGCCCTGAATCGGTTCCATCACGAGGAACGCGATTTCGTCGGGGTTGATGTGCCCGCCCTCGGGGGAGAGACTCCGTCGCAACTGCGACCCGTCGCCGGTGAAGAAGCCGCAGTCGCACGTCTCCGCCGTGTGGTGTCTGTCGCCGCAGAACGGCACCGTCCGCATCCCCGACAGTTCGGGGTAGCGGCGGGTGTACACCTCGTTCGACCAAGTGACCGAGAGGGTGCCGAACGTCCGGCCGTGGAAACTCCCCTCGAAGGCGTACCCGTACTTCGCCTCTGGGTTGTGGTCGTACGATATCTTCATCGCGTTCTCGACGGCCTCCGCCCCCGAGTTCGAGAGGAACACCGTATCCATCCCGTACTGACTCGACACCTCGCAGAGCTTCTTCATCAGGTGACTCGACCCGGGGAACTCCGTCGATTCGGGGTCGCCGCCGGCGCCGAAGTACATGTCCTGTCCGGCTATCTTCATCGGGTCCACGAGGTCGAACTCCCGGAGTTTGCCGATCACCTTCTCGTTGTTGTAGCCGAGGGGGGCCGCGCCGATGTGGCAGGTGAAATCCAAGAGGACGTTGCCGTCCACGTCGGTCACGAACGGCCCGTCGGCCTCCGCCGTCACGTCCCAGACGAACTCGTGGGAGTACTCGCTGGGCGCCGCGTGTTCGGAGTGAAAGTTTATCCACGCCGCCGCGTTCGGTCCGGGCAGACCCTCCGCTGTCGGTTCCGCGGTATGCCTATCCATACACAGTGTGTGTGTACTCCGTACATTAAAACTAATTATTTTCGAACCAGAAAGTAGAAAACAAACCCAAAACAGTCCCAAATATTCGCCGTTGGCCCGTTCCCCCGACCGTTTTCACTCCGACAGGAGTAAACTAATAGCGAACATTGCGAGATATTCGGAGACCGCTCCCGATTATTGTCGTACAAACGAGTTCTACTCCGTCGTTAACCGCGAAAATTCCTAAGACGGCGTTTTCGCACTCGCGCCGTCGTTCGCGAGTTTCCGCGCCGACGTCCGGTTCGAGGCGGACGCCGACGAACCGTCTGCATGGTAACCGAGTGAACTCGTTCTCCCGATACCTTCCGGCGGATGTCCGCTAGATCGAATAAATATACTTGTATCAGTGAGAAGTACAACGATATCGGGGAAGTGCGGATAATACGTTCAACTACTTCGGATATATGGGCGAAAATATCCCTAACTCAGGGTAGGTCTCGAAGAATGAAATATAACCAATATCAATTGGCCTCTTTATCGGCGCTCTCTCTGTCTGTCGAAAACGGTCCCGCCCGCCAGTAACGGAGATATCGACCGTGAACAGAATTCCAATAATTTCCATCGAAACGGTGAGCAGACGACTACCGTCCGTCGCCTCATCGACGCGAAGACGAACTATCGTCTCTCTCATGTTCGAATACTCAGGTTCTCCTCTCGAAGGCTTCGGCGGGAGAGACGGCGGACGCGTCTCTGCCACCTCTTCGCATACCAGATCAAACCTTTCAGTCTTCGGCGGCTAGAACGACCCGATGTACGCACTGATTTCGTTGATTATCGTCGTGTCGCTCTCGTTACTCATCGTTCGAATGGGGACGGTTGCGCTCACGATGACCGGCGTCTCCAGGGAGGTGGCGTCGTTCCGGTCGCTCTCGGCGTTCTCCGGTGCCGGATTCACCACGCAGGAGGCGGAAGAAATCACCGCGTACCCGGCGCGACGCCGAGTCGTGAAGACGCTGGTGCGATTGGGGAACGTCGGTCTCGCGACGTCTATCGCGACGCTCGTCCTCTCGTTTACCCGCCCGGCGACGCGCCTCCCTCGACTGCTCATCCTGCTCGGCGTGGCGGCCGTTCTCGTCGCTCTCTCGCGTAGCGAGGCGTTCCACAGTCTCCTCACTCCGCTCATCAAGCGCGCTCTCAGTTGCACCGCGACTTTCGAACTCCGCGACTACGTCGGCCTGATGAACCTCAACCGCGAGTTCACCGTCGCGGACCTCACCGTTCGGACGGGGTCGTGGCTGGCGAACGAACGACTCGCGGACCTAGATCTGCGGTCCGAAGAAGGAATCAACATCCTCGGCATCCGCCGGGAGGACGGCACGTACACCGCGCGCCGTCCGGCCCGCCGGTCGGAAGGACGTAGCGCCGTTCGCCGCGAAGAGGCACCGGTCGGAGTGCGGCGGTACCCCGCGCCGATTCGCGTCTATCCGCTCCGCGGTTCGGGTCGTTCGGCCAGCGTCACGTTCACCTGCCGCCGTTCACCGTCGCGCACGACTGTCAGCGTCACCGTCTCTCCGGGTTGCGTCTCGGTGACGAGGTACGACGAGAGGTCCTCAGGCGACTGTATCTGCCGTCCATCCACGGCGACGATGACGTCACCGCCGACCGGAACGGTGAATCCACCGACCCGTCGGTACTCCCTCGTCTCGCGGAGGGTGTCCGCCGCGGGCGTCCCTGGCACCGTCGAGGTGACGTACACGCCCTCCGTCGAGTTGAGTCCGTTCGCCGACGCGAGCGGAGGAGTGGTCTCGGTGACCGCCACGCCGAGGTAGGAGTACTTGTACTCGCCGGTCCGAACGAGCGACGGGACGACACGCTCGATGAGCGACGCGGAAATCGCGAACCCGATGTTCTCGCCGCGGGAGGCGGAGATGCCCGCGGTGTTGACGCCGACGACGTCGCCGCCGCACGTCACCAGCGGTCCGCCGCTGTTACCGGGGTTGATGGGCGCGTCCGTCTGGACGACGTTCGGGACGGCGAACCCGCGCGTGGTCGGCATCGAGCGGTTCGTCCCGCTGACGATGCCGTGCGTTATCGTCTCCTCGAACCCGAACGGGCTCCCGAGGGCGGCGACTCTCGCCCCGCGGTCGGGGGGCGACTCGGCCACCGGGAGCGACTCGACGTACGCCGGCGTCTCGTTCACCCGGACGACGGCCAGGTCGGAGCGTTTGTCCCGCCCGACGACGGTTCCGAGCTTCGACTCGCCGCGAGCGAACTGGACGACGACGGAGTTCGATTCGCCGACGACGTGGGCGTTGGTCACGACGTGACTCGTCGAGTTGTTCTCCGACACAGCGTAGGCGAACCCGGAACCGAGCCCCGACTCCGTCCGCACCGCGACCACCGAGTCGATGGTCTGGTTGTACACCTTCGTGTAGTCACACTGCGCCTGCGCTTGCGTCTGCACTCCCGTCTGTCGGAGTCTGTTCTCCTCGGTCGAACCGTCGGTGCCGACGGACGACGCCCCCGCCACACCCGTCCCCGCGGTGAGAAGCAGAAGGACGACGCCGACGACACGATAGTTGACAAGCACCACACACGATTGTCTTTATCTCTCTTCCATAAGCGACGTGGCGGACGAACGCGAGATATCGAAACGGTGATAGACGGACGACAATGGACGCGGGCGATTCAGACGCGTTACTCGAAGTCGAACTCTCGCAGAATCGCGTTACGCAGCGCCGAACCGCGCACTCGCTCAGGAATACCTGACTGGCTGTTCGTCGTTACAGTCGTACGGCCGTAACGGGACTCGATTGAACGTCGGCCGCCACCGCTCTCGCCGGATCGACGCTCTCGGCGAGGAACGTTCCTGTTCACCTCTGTGGGGTGAGTTAGCGCGACGTTATCCGCCTCCGTCGGACGTACGGCCGGCGTACACCGCTTCTCGCTCTAGAGAGGCGGCCTCCGGCGCGCCGAGCGATTATTCCCTCGTTAGTCGTACCGCCTTTCTGCCGCGGCGGAATATGGTGTTTGTTACAACCTACCACCCGGACGTACGGGGTACGACTACATGGGCGTCGGTCGTTCGCCGCCGGACTCCGCACTCTTCGGGGAGCGATTCGGTCGGAGTTCGCTCCGGTCGTCGCTGGAGTACGCCGCGTCGGTCGGGTGGTTCCCCGCCGTCGTCACCGTCTGGTTCTTCCTCGTCCAACCCTCCGTCTCCCGGTTTCGACTGTTCACGCTCCGATCGACGCCCCCCTCGTCGCTCGAAGAGCTCCCCGTCCGGGCGGTGGGCGTCTTCGCGCACGTCCTCTTTCACGACCCGACGCAGCGACCCCCGCTTCACCTGCTGAAGAACCTCGGTCTGTTCGCCGTCGCCGCCGTCGGTTTCCGTATCTCGAACGAGTCGGCGGACGCGATTCGCGCCGCCTACGCCCGTCTCGTGGTCGTCACACCCCCGGTGTCGGCGGCGGTGTTTCTCGTCACCGGACAGACGAAGTTCGGGTACGGCGCGTCGACGGTCGGATTCGCCGTGACCGGGTACGTGGCGGGCGAACTCGCCGCCGGAGGCGTCTCGGAACGGAACGCGACGCTCGCGTCCGCCTTCCTGTGCTACGCGACGGTGGTGTTCGTCGGGGACATCGCGACCGGGGGACTGGCGACTGCGCTCCACGCGACCGGATTTCTGCTGGGTGCGTCGTACGCGTTCGTCTCTCGGATGCGGTGAGACGAGTCGGCGCGGCGTTCGATCACCTCGCACGACGGTCGGACGGCCTCTCGACGACTGAATCGCCGGGAGAGGCCGCCACGACGACGCGCGGACGCTTCCGCGCCTCCCTCGTCCGCCACCTCACTCCGAGAGGTCGTTCAGCATGGTCGCAAGGGCCTCCTCAGCGTGTGAGCGCATCGGTTCGACGAACATCCCGACGAACGCGTGTATCTGGTCGGGGTAGTGGTGGTGTCGAACCGGGACGCCCGCCTCGGAGAGACGTCTCGCGTAGGCGATACCCTCGTCGCGGATGGGGTCGAACCCGCAGGTGAGAATCGACGCGGGCGGGAGTCCCGAGAGGTCCCGCGCCCGCAACGGCGAGGCGTACGGGTGTTTGCCGTCGAGTTCGTCGTCGAGGTAGTGGTCCCAGAACCACCGGGAGTCGGCGCGTTCGAGGTAGTACCCCGACGCGTTCTCCTCGTGGGACTCCGTGTCGAAGGCGTGTTCCGTCGCGGGGTATATCAGCAACTGCCGTTCTAGGGTGGGGCCGTCGAAGTCCCGAAACGAAAGCGCGACCGCCGCCGCGAGGTTGCCGCCCGAGCTATCGCCGCCGACGGTCACCCTCCCCGCGTCGCCGCCGATAGCGTCGGCGTTCTCCGTCACCCACCGCGTCGCGGCGCGGCAGTCGCGCAGTCCGGCGGGGAACGGATGCTCCGGCGCGTGCCGGTAGTTCACCGAGACGACCAACCGACCGGACTCGACGGCCATGTGGCGGCAGGCGGCGTCCATCTTGTCGAGTCCGCCGAGCACCCACCCGCCGCCGTGGAAGTAGACGAGAACGCCCCGCCCGTCGTCGCCCGCCGGTCGGTAGACGCGAAGCGGAACCGGGCCGTCCGGACCGGGAATCGAGACGTCGAACACGTCCTCCACCTCGGGCCCCTCCGTCCGTTCGACGAGCATCCCCGACTGTTCCCGCGCGGACTCGACGGAGAGGGTCGCCGTCGAGGGGAGACCCTTCGCCGCCAGGCCGTCGAGGAACGCCCGCGCGTCGGGGTGCAACTCGCCCCGTCCGGCGTCCTCGTTCACGCCGTCCATCGACTCCCCCGTCATCGCCGCTTCCTCCCTTCGTCGGCGCGAGAGGGGGGTTCCTCGTTCGATCCGGTGCGAAGCCCCGTGCGGGAACTTTCCTCGAACGCGTCGGTTGCAGTCACTCGCATACGAACCTCCACGCGATTCGGTACCAAAGAACTAGGGAGCGGCGACTTCCTTCCCTCGAACGCACCTTCGGACCTTTCCTTCGAAGTCTCTATCGAAGTTTTCCTATCTTTGCTAGTTTTGCTACCCAAACTTCTTTTCTGCCTTTGCTAGTTTTGTCGTCTCGTTTCTCGTTGCGAAGGGTGTCTCCGCCCTCTCGCAGTCGCCGACGTCGGTCGGCCCGTCGGGCGCTTTCGCCATCCCGAACGGTTATGCGGGCCTCCCCCGTGAGTCGGGAACGCATGACGAGATTCGACGACAGGCCGCCCGTCCGGTGGCGGGGGTGGCCGTAGTGCCGATGCCCCTCTCCCCCGTCTCGGCGGCGTGGGTCGCGGAGGCGGGCGAGTCGATGGGGTTCGACCTCTCGGCGGCGGACGCCGAACGGTTCGCCCGCGGCGTGAACGACGAACTCGACGGATACGCCGCGCTGGACGAACTCGCGCCGGCGGACGCCTCGGAGTCGGTATCCGTGCGCGACGTTCGCGCGCCCGACGGGGACGACGACCCGCACAACGCCTACATCACGGCGTTCGAGGCGGAGTCCAGCGGTGACGGCGACGATGACGGTTCCCTCTCGGGCGTGGCCGTCGCCGTGAAGGACAACATCGCCGTCGCGGGCGTCCCGATGACGTGCGGGTCGCGCGTCTTCGAGGGCGTCGTCCCCCGGCGGAACGCGAGCGTCGTGGACCGACTGCTCTCGGCGGGCGCGCGACTCGTCGGGAAGACGAACATGGACGAACTCGCCTACGGGCCGACGAGCGAAACCAGCGCGTTCGGCCCCGTGACCAACCCGAGAGACGAGAGTCGGGTCGCGGGCGGATCCTCCTCCGGAAGCGCCGCCGCCGTCGCCGAGGGGTCGGCGGACCTCGCACTCGGGAGCGACACCGGCGGGTCGGTCCGCATTCCGGCGTCGTTCTGCGGCGTCGTCGGCTTCAAACCCTCGTGGGGCGCGGTGCCGCGCGACGGGTTCGTGGACTTGGCGTACACGCTCGACCACGTCGGAACGCTCGCGCCGGACGTGGAGACGGCGGCGCTCGGATTCGACGTGGTCGGCGGCTACGACGCCCGCGACCCGTCTTCGGCGCTGGCGACGGAGATTCCGGTCGGCGAGTGCGCGGCGGGACTGGCCGACGCGCCCGATGTTTCGGACCTCTCTTTGGGCGTCCCCGAGGAACTCCTCTCGGACCACGTCTCCGAGGAGGTGCGCGAACGCTTCCGAGGCGCGGTGGCGACGCTCGAATCCGCGGGGGCGACCGTCGAGTCAGTTCGCCTGCCGACCGTCGAAGACGCCGTCTACGTCTGGAACGCGGTAACGAACGTGGAGTTCGCCGCCGCACTCCGCCGGAACGGACTCCCCCTCGAACGCCCGGGGCCGTTCGACACCGCTCGGTACGACGCCGCTAGCGCCCGTCAGTCCGCCGCGGGCGTCGGGTTCGGCGACGTGGTGAAGGAACGCGCTCTCGTCGGCGCGACACTCCTCGACCGCTACGACGGCCGCCACTACACCCGAGCGCGGAACGTCTGTGCGACGTTGAAATCGGAGTTCGACGCCGCCTTAGACGGCCGCGACGCTCTCGTCTCGCCGACGATGCCCGTCGTCGCGCCGGAGGTGGGCGCGTGGCGGCCGCACGAGTACGACGCGGACGCGGACGAGGGCCTCGACGTGCCGCTCGCGTACAACACGCGTCCGATGGACCTCGCCGGCGTCCCCGCCGTGACCGTGCCCGACGGTGACGACGGCGGCGACGCACTCCCGGTCGGCGTCCAGTTCGTCGCCGGACCGTACGAGGACGCGCGCCTCCTCCGAATCGCGCGCACGTTCGAACGGGTGCGGGACGGGGACGCGTAGGGCGGTCACCCCTCTATTTCGGTCGTCAACCGCCCGTCGTCGTCGAACGTCAATCGCCGGCGCGGACCGATTTCCACGTCGTCTCGCCCCTCCAACTCGTCGAGAACGGGTTCGGACGCCAGCATCGTCCCGGGTTCGAGCGTGTTCCTGATGCGGCCGATTCGCATCTCCGAGAGGTCGGGCACGCCGGTCATCGACGCGGCGAGGACGAACGCCGTCGCGTCGCAGGGAACGACGAACGGCACCTTCGAGCGCTCGGGTTCTCCGCTGGTCGTGATGTTGACGTACATGTCCTCGAAGTCCACCGATTCGAGGAGTTTGCGGCTCACGAAGTCCGCGAGGCCGATGCCGATGGCGTTGCCGTGGGACTCCTCGGTGACCGACCGGACGTAGATGCGGGTTATCTCCGGGGCGTGGACCGCCGGTTGGTTGTGGAACCGAACCCGCCCGACGACGTTCGTGTCCATCCCGGTTCCGCTGACGTTCTTGCCGAGTTCGTCCACCATCAGGAAGTCCAGTTGCTCGACGGGCAGGGAGGGGAACAGGTCCGCGGACCGTTCGAGGAGTTCCTCCTCGCGTTCGGGCAGGTTCTCGACGGGGACGCCCTCGACGCGCGCGGCGCGTTCCCTGTCGTTCTCCACGACGGCGATGCCGCCGACGATGGGCACGTCGTCCGCCTCGAACAGCAGTTCCGCCCGTTCGGGGACCACCTCGTCGAACCCGCGGGCGATGGCGGCGTTGTGCATGTTCTCCGCACCGCGGTGCTTCCCGAGGCCGATGACGGCCATCTTACAGAGGCCGGACTCTATCGGCCCGCGGTAGTCGGTGTGGAGTTTCACGCGATTCGCAAGGAGGACGGCGTCGGCGTCGAGTGCGTCGCGCGCGGCGTACACCGGTTCGCCGTTCGGGTCCTCGGCCACTCGCTCGACGGCCATCGACGACCGAATCTCGCAGTCCATCGACGCCTCCGTGACGCCGAGGGACGCGAGCGTCTCCACCTGCCCCTCCGCCGTCGCGCCCCCGTGACTCCCCATCGCGGGCATGACGAACGGTTCCAGTCCCCGGTCCCGAAGTTCCTCGACGGCCGTCGAGAGGACGGTCGGCATGTCGTGTATCCCCCGACTGCCGGCGGTTATCGCCACCTCGGCCCCGCGCGGAAGGTCGCTCAGCGCCGGTATCTCGGCTATCGCCGCGGCGGTGGCCGCGGGGACGTCGTCCACCTCGGGCGGGTCGGTCACCGTCCGCACCGTCGCGAACGCCGGGAGGTCCGCTAACGACGCGTCGTTCACCGCCTCCAGTCGTTCCCGGCCCGGAAACTCCAGTTCGACCATCTCTCTCCGCTTTCGCCTCCGTGCTAATGAATCCCGCGCCGGTTCGTCCGACTCGCCCTCACTCGTCCATCACGGCGACGACGGGCACGTCCGAACTCAGGAGCACCGACTGCGTGGTGCTCCCGAACAGGGCCTTCCCGACGGGCGTCCGCTTGCGCCCGCCGACGACGAGGTACTTCGCGTCCACCCGTTCGGCCTCGCTCAGCAGTTCTTCCACCACGTCGCCGACGCGCCCGCGCGTCACCACCGGTCCCGGCCTGTCCGTCGAGGCTTTCACGACCGTACGCGCCGTCGCCTCCGCGTCGTGCTGTCCGTCCTCGACGGTGTAGCGTTCGCCCCGCCGGACCTCGTCTCGCCTCTCGAACTCCTCCTGTGAGAGGACGTGGACGACGACGAGTTCGTCGTCGTACGCCGCCGCGAGGTCCTCTCCGACGGTGACCGCGCGGTCGGGTTCCTCGTCGCCGTCGACTGCTGCCAGTATCGCCATACCATGATACCTCTTCGCATGCGCACATAAAATTTGGCGGCGGGCTGCCGGCGTGCCAAGGTATAACTGCCGCCGCGGGGGAGTGACCCACGATGACGGAAGACGTCGCACGACGGTTCGAAGGCGCGCACTGCCCGCTCGTCACCCCCTTCGCGGACGGCGACGTGGACCACGAGGCTCTCGGCGAACTGGTCGAACACGTCCTCGACGGCGACGTGACGGGCCTCGTCCCCTGCGGGACGACGGGAGAGTTCGCCAGCCTCGACGCCGCCGAGTACCGGGCGGTTCTGGAGACGACCGTCGAGTACGCCGACGCCGCGCCCGTGATGGCGGGCACCGCGGGAACCAGCGTCGCGGAGACGCTGGAACGCATCGAGACGGCGGCGGACGTCGGCGCCGACGCCGCCCTCATCACCCTCCCGTACTTCCACGGGTCGAACGACCCGGCGGGCGACGAGGCGTTCGTGCGACGCGTCGCCGACGACGCCGCGCTTCCGATATACCTCTACAACATCCCCGCCTGCGTCGGCCGGCCCATCGCCGCCGACTCCGCGGTCGAACTCGCCGACCACGACCGAATCCTCGGCGTGAAGGACTCCAGCGGCGACTTCAACTACTTCTCAGAACTCCTGCGGCGGACGCCCGAGTCGTTCCAACTGTTCGAGGGGTTCGACAGCCACCTCGTCCCCGGACTGCTGTTCGGGTCCGACGGCGGCGTCAACGCCCTCTCGAACGTGATTCCCGAGGCGTTCGCGGCGGCGACGGAGGCGGCGGCGAACGGCGACGCGGAGACGGCCCGAAGCGTCCACGAGGAGTACATCGCCCCCCTGTTCCAGCAGTGCGTCAAACACGGGTTCGCCCCGGCGACGAAGGCCGGCCTCCGCGCCCGCGGCGTCCTCGAAACCGACGAGGTTCGGCCGCCGTTGGTCGAACTCGACGCCGACGCGCGCGACGACATCGCGTCGCTCGTCGAGGGCGTCGTCGCCGCCTACGAGTAGCGGGACGTTCCTCGTTCTCCCCGTTTCCGCCGCCCACGGTCGCTCTCGTCCCGGCGTTCACTCGTAACCGTGGAGTCACCGGGCGTTCACTTGTAACCGTGGAGTCCCCCGGACGTTCACTCGTAAGCGTGGACTCCCCCGCCCCCGCGACGCCTCCTCGGTTCGACGCCGACCGGACCCGGGCCGACTCACTCCTCCCGTCGGACGAGGCCCTCCGAGTGGTCGAGGGCGGCCGACGCTCCCTCCGCGAGGTGCATCGCGTCCACGCCCGCGACGAGGAAGTCCACGCCCCAGTCGAGACGCTCCTCGCGTTGCTCCGCGCTGGTGGCGAGCGTTCCGATGGCCACGCCGGCGTCGCGGGCCGCCCCGACGGCGCTCTCGACGTGTTCGAGGAACGCCTCGTCGTCCCACTCCCCGAAGCGACCCATCGAAAGCGAGAGGTCCACCGGCCCGACGAACAGGCCGTCGATGCCGTCCACCTCTGCGATGTCTCCGGCGTTCTCGACGGCGCGTTCGGACTCCAGTTGGACGAACCTGGCGAGGCCGTCTTCGACCGTCTCGACGTGGTCGGAGAGCGAGCGACCGTACTCCGACGCGCGGGTGAGGCCGAGTCCCCGCCGTCCCTCCGGCGGGTAACGACTCGCATCGACTATCTCCTCGGCCTGTTCGGGCGTCTCGACCATCGGGACGAGAATCGCCGTCGGGCCCAAATCGAGCGTCCGCTTCAGCGTCGTCGGGTCGTCGTCGGCGACGCGGACGAGCGAATCCGTCGTCCCGGGGGCGGCGTCCGCCGCCCGGAGCATGTCCTCCATCGTCTCGTACGACACCGGCGTGTGCTCTTGGTCGAACGAGACGAAGTCGTAGCCGAGTCCGGCCAGCAACTCCGCCGTCGCGGGCGCGGGGATGGTGACCCACGTCCCTATCAACGGGTCCGTCGCCTCGGCGATGCGCGCCAGTCCGCCGTCTTCGGTCATGTTCTCTCCCTCGTCGGCCGGCCACCTATACCTTCGACTCCGGGCCGGCGTTGCCGCCGCCCGGGGCGGCGGTCAGAAGTGCGAGAACTTGTCGCGGCGGTAGAGGTCTATCTCGCTGACGGTGTTCGGCGGGCGTTGCTTCGCCGCGAACGCGATGGCTTCGGCCACCTCCGCGGGTTCGGTCACCTCGCCGGGTTCGAAGCGGTCTTTCATCTCCGTGTCCGTCTCGGACCCGAACTCCGTCCGCACCTCCGTCGGGTTGACGACGGTGACGGCCACGTCGTCGTCGCCGACGGTCCCTTCGAGACTCAGCGCGAACCCCCGCGTCCACCACTTCGTGGCGGCGTACACGGCGTCGTTCGGCCGCGGGTACTGCCCAGCGAAACTGCCGAGGAACACCAGATTACCGGAGGACTCCCGGAGGTGCGGGAGCGACGCCTGCGCCGTGTAGAACATCCCGTTGACGTTCACGTCTATCATCAGCTCGAAATCCTCGACGGAGAGGTCCTCGACGGGTTCGTTGACGCCGAGGCCCGCGTTGGCGACGACGACGTCTATCCTGCCGAACGTCTCGGCCGTCTCTTCCACCGCGGACCGAACCTGCTCCGGGTCGGTCACGTCCGTCGGGACGACGAGCGCCTCCCGGTCGTGTTCGCTCCGCACCTCGTCGGCGACGGCTTCGAGTCGTTCCTCCCGGCGCGAGGCGAGGGCGACGTGCGCCCCCTCGGCGGCGAGTTCGAGGGCCGCCGCGCGGCCGATCCCGGAGGTGGCTCCCGTGACGAACGCGACGTTCCCTTCGAGTGCGTCTTCGTCCATACGCGAGGTACTCTCGCTCGGACACGGTAAAGGTGAGGTTTCGAACCGTTGTCACGAGCGTTCGGACGACTGTTCGGTTCCGGTTCCGCTCTCTCCCCGCCTCAGGCGGTACAGGCGTGGCCGGCCGCCGCCGCCCGTTCGCGGAGGGTCCGCCGCGCGTCCCGCAACGTCTCCGCGTCGCCCTCGACGCGTCCCTTCTCGATGCGGGTGATGATGGCCGAGGCGACGCGACACTCCGCCGCGTGCAGGTCGGATTCGAGCGCCGACACCCGCTTTCGCTCCGCGGCGTCGAGGCTCTCGCCGCGCGCGTCGTCAAGCATCTCCGCGCCCCGCGCCGACAGGAAGACCGACTGCCGGGTGTGTTCGGAGAGTCTGGTTGCGTCGTCGCGGTCCCACTGCAGTTCGACGGCCTCCTCGTCGAGTGCCTTCACGAGGAGGGCGGCTTTGTCCACCGTCGCGTCCGTCTCGTCGTACCCGGGGAGGGCGTCGGCCCGCGCGTCGTACCCGACGAAGACGGTCCGCTCGGGCGCGCTATAGGCGTCCGCGGGGTACGCCGCGGCCCCCACGCCGCCGACGCCGAACAGGAAGAGGGCGACGAGGAACAGTCCGAGGAACGCCCGCGGCGCGCCGCGGACGGGTTTCGGCTCGAGAAGCGGGTGGATCCGCGTCCGTTCCATCGGGAGCGAGACTGCTCGCTCCACGAGGGAGGCGAGCAAGTGGGTGTTCTCCGAGGCGCCGGTGACGATGACTCGCCCGTCGCCCGCGATGCGGACGAAGGAGTTGTGGAAGCCGGTGTGGCGAACCGTGAGGCCGCGGCCCTCGCCGAACCGGTCGCGGCGGCACTCGTCGTACTCGTCGGCGGCGGCGACGGCCGCCTCGATGTCGGCCAGCGTCTCGTCGGCGTCGCCGACCCCGTCGCCGGAGACGAATATCGACTTCCGCTCGAAACTGAGGCTTGACCCGTTGCGCCGGTACTCCGCGAGGCGGCGGACCCACAGTTTCCCGCGGGTCAAGGCGACCGGAATCGCCGGCAGGAGGACGACGGCGGCCGCCGCCCTGAGATAGCCCGGCCGTGACGTCGGCGCGACGCCGTAGCGGAACGCGGCCCACAGGGTGACGACCGCGAGTGCGACCGATCCGCCGACGACGAACGCTCTGAGTTTGTTCATTCGGTCACCCCCCGAGGAACGTCCGCTTGATGCGTCCGAAGAAGCCCACCTTCCGGCGTCGGCTCTCCGATTCGAACACCGGGCCGAGTTTCGCTTCGAGGTCATCTCGGCTCTCGAAGCGGTCGACGTTCGTCTCCGAGAGCAGTTCCGCCAGCATGATGGAGTTGCCGTCCTCGTCCAACTGGACGTTCGCCAACGCGTGTTCACGCTCTAACCGGCGCACGGAGACGGGGTAGGACCACCCCGACTCCGAGACAAGTTCGTGGACCGCGTCCGGGCCGTGTGCCATGTTCACCCGTGGCGCTTCATCGAATATAAAACTTTCACGCGCCGTCAACGGGTGCGGGCGCGGCGTCGCCGTCTCCGGATACGCCGCCCTCGTCCGACGCGTTCGCCTCGTCGAGGAGCGACGAGACGCACCGAAAGCCGAGGCGACTGCCGGAGGGGTCCCGCACCGCCGCGAGAAGCACCCGCGACCGGTCGAGCGTCTGTGCGCGGGAGAGGCGACCCCCGTCCGCGGTGAACGCGCGGACGACGACGGTGTACCGACCCCACCGAAGGACGGTCTGGTTCGTCTCCGCCAGCGACCGCGCCACGGTGTCAGCGGCGGCGACCGACCGCCACCGGTCCACGGTGAGTCTGAGCGTCTCGCCCGACGGCGGGACGTACCTCGCGGTGTACCGCACCGCCGGTTCGGGGCGGTCGCCGAGGTCGATTCGGCCGTCGAACGACGCGATGCGCTCGGAGTCGAGGAGTCGCCACCCGTCCAACCCCGACGCACTCGCTCCGGGGACGACGGCCGGGGTGAGTTCTCCCGGGTCGGCGTCGTCCGGCGGCGGCGGACACCCGAGTGCGGCGTAGTCGGGACGCTCACCGAGACGGGTCGCTTCGCTCCCCGCCGTCGCCGATTCGCGCGCCGATTCGCGTGCCGGTTCGCTCGCCAGTTCGGTCGGCCGGTCGGTCGGCGGTGCGGCGTCCTCAGCGGACCCGAACGACGCGTCGAACGACGAGACGAGGCTCGGTCCGCCGAGGGCGACGACGCCGAGACACGCCGCGAGAACCACGGCGGCGGCGACTCGTCGCCCGAGGCGTCTGCGCCGACTCCGGGTCCGTTCGCGCTCCGCGCGGACGGCACCGGGGGCGGCGAACTTCCCGGCACCGCGACCCAGGTGCCGGTCGAGGAGCGACGACGCTCGGCCGCGTTCGACCGCGTACCGGACGATACGGAGCAGTTCCGCGGCGTCCACGACGGCCGGTTCCGGCGCGTCGGCGGTCGATTCGGGGACGATACGGGAGGTGACGACTCGCGTCGCCCGTCCGCCGCGTCCCGGCGTCGGTTCGCCGTGCGTGACTCGGAGGCGACTCCTCTCACCGCGGTGTTCGACGGAGAGCGTCGTCCCGTCTCGCGTCGCTGACCGCCCGCGCGCCTCCCAGACGGCCGCGACGAAGGCGGCGAACGCCTCCTCGTCGAGGCGACGGAGTGTCGCCGAGAACCGCGCGACCTCCGGGTCGGTTCCGCGGGAGCGAAGTCGCACGGCCGTTCAGAGGCGCGTCCGGAGGTCGGAGACGACCGCTTCGGTCCCCGACTCGCCCCCGAGGTCCGGCGTCCGCGGCGCGTCGGCGTCGGCCAACTGGGCCGCGACGGCGTCCCACAGGTCCGCGGCGGCGGACTCCTCGCCGAGGTGGTCGTAGAGCATCGAGACGGAGAGGACGGTGGCGAGGGGGTTCGCGACGCCTTCGCCCGCGATGTCGGGCGCGCTTCCGTGGACCGGTTCGAACATCGACGGGGAGTGGCCCTCGACGTTGATGTTCGCCGAGGGGGCGAGTCCCACGCTTCCGCTGACGATGGCTCCGAGGTCGGTGAGGATGTCGCCGAACAGGTTGGAGGCGACGAGGACGTCGAACTCGTCGGGGCGGCGCACGAGGTCCATCGACGCCGCGTCCACGAGGAGGCGTTCGACCTCCACCTCGGGGTACTCCTCGGCCACCTCCTCGACCACCTCGTCCCAGAACACCATCCCGTGGGCCTGCGCGTTCGACTTCGTGACGTTCGTCAGGTGACCGTCGCGTTCGGCGGCCGCCTCGAACGCCTCGCGGACGATGGTCTCGGTCCCCCGCCGCGTGTAGATGGCCGTCTGGACCGCCACCTCGTGCGGGTGCCCCCGGTGTTCGCGGCCGCCGGCGTCGGAGTACTCGCCCTCGGTGTTCTCCCGGAAGACGACGAAGTCGATATCGCCGCCCTCGTACCCCCGGAGGGGACTCTCCACGCCGTCGAACAGCACGGACGGGCGCTTGCACACCTGCTGGTCGAACGCCTTCCTGATGGGGAGCATCATCCCCCGGAGCGTCACGTGGTCGGGGATGTCCGGGTGCCCCACCGCGCCCAACAGGATGGCGTCGTGGCCGTCGAGGGTCTCGATGGCGTCGTCGGGCATCATCGACCCCTCCTCTAAGTAGCGTTCGCTCCCCCAGTCGTACCGCGTCGTCTCGACGGTGAATCCGCCTCGCTCCGCGGCGTCTTCGAGTATCGGGAGCGTCGCGTCGACGACTTCGACTCCGATACCGTCTCCCGGCAGTAGCGCGATATCGTACGTCACACCCGAGAGTCGCCGAGAGCGGTCAAAAGCGTTCCCCCGGCGGCGACGGTCATCGCGGCACGTGTCCGACTCGTCGCCGGGTCCTCGGTCCGGCCTCGTCCGTTTCGACTTCGATCCGACTCGATCACCGAACGGTCGCCACTCGCCGCATCAGGCCTCCTGTTCCACCGTCCGACGCGCCGTCTCGGCCCGTTCGTGCCCGTGAACGAGTGCCTCCTCGGTGTTGCGGTCGAACAGGTGGAGGTCCGACTCGTCGAACGTCACGTCCACTATCTCGCCCTCCGCCGGTTCGACTTCGACGGGCGCGCGGAGGCGGCACTCCTTGCCGCCGACCCGCAGGTAGAGGAAGTTGTCCGATCCGACGATCTCCACGACGTCCACCTCCGCCTCGAACCTCTTCGCGGGCGGCACGGTGTCGTCCACGCGGAGGTTCTCCGGGCGGATGCTGAGCGTGTACTCGCCCTCGCCGCCGACGGCGTCGACTATCTCCTCGGAGACGCCGTACGAGATGCCCTCGCCGACCAAGGTTCCGGTTCCGTCGCTCTCGACGTGGAGGTCCACGTCGAAGAAGTTCATGCTCGGAGAGCCGATGAAGTCGGCGACGAACGCGTTGGCCGGTCGGTAGTACACCTCCTTCGGCGAGCCGACCTGTTGGAGTTGGCCGTTGTCGAGGATGACGATGCGGTCGGCCATCGTCATCGCCTCCTCCTGGTCGTGCGTCACGTAGATGGTCGTGATGCCGAGTTCCGAGTGGATGCGCGACAACTCCGTCCGCATGTGCTTGCGGAGCTTCGCGTCCAGATTCGAGAGGGGTTCGTCGAACAGGAACACCGCCGGTTCGCGGACGATGGCGCGACCGGTCGCCACGCGTTGCTGTTGCCCTCCGGAGAGGCTTCCGGGTTTCTTGTCGAGCAAGTCCTCGATGCCCATCATCTCGGCCGCCTCGACGACGCGGCGGTTCACCTCCTCGTCGCTGAGGTCGGTGCTCAACTTCAGCCCGTAGGCCATGTTCTCACGGACGGTCTTGTGAGGGTACAGCGCGTACGACTGGAACACCATCGCGATGTCGCGTTCCTTCGGCGACATATCGTTGACGGGCTGTCCGTCCAACCGAATCTCGCCGTCCGTGATCGTCTCCAACCCTGCCAACATTCGCAGCGTCGTGGACTTCCCGCACCCCGACGGACCGACGAACACCACGAACTCGCCGTCCGGGATTTCGAGCGACAACTCCTCGACGGCGACTATCGGACCGGACGTGTCCTCGAACACTTTCGTTACGTCGTCGAATTGTACACGTGCCATGTTAACTTACTCCAGTTTGGGTTTGCATCTCAGTTATTTAGTAGTATCCCCGATAGGAGGGTCGAAACCCTCCTCGGGACGCCGATGCGCCTCACATCCCTCCCAGTCCCTCGCCGACGTAGCGTTGCGAGAGACCGTAGAAGACCACCGGCGGCGCGACGAGAAGCACCACGGAGGCCATGAGGATGTTCCACTGCCGGAGCACGTCGCTCCCGAGGATGTAGTGCAGGGCCACCGTGGCCGTGCGCACTTCCTCGTCGCTCGTGAGGACGAACACCCACAGGAAGTTGTTCCACGCGGTCAGGAACGCGAACAGGGCCGCCGCGCCCACGGCGGGCGCGGAGAGGGGCAGGACGATCCGCAGGAACGCCCCGAGTTCGCTGTGCCCGTCGATGAGCGCCGCCTCCTCGATGTTCTCGGGGATGCCCTGCCTGAAGAAGCCCTGCAGCAGCCAGATGGTCTGCGGGAGGACGAAGATGGACAGGGCGATGATGACGCCCGTGAGGGTGTTGATGAGGCCGAGGATGAAGAACACCTCGTAGACGGGGATGGTGATGACTATCCACGGGAACATGATGGTGAAGACGGCGGTGTAGAACAGCGCCTTCCGCCCCGGGAAGTCCAGTCGCGCGAACGCGTACGCGCCGGGGATGGAGAAGAAAAGCGAGATGACAGTCGCCGTGACGGAGACGATGATGCTGTTGCTGAAGAACGTGACGAAGTTGTACCGTTCCCATATCTGCTCGTACGCCGTGATGGTCAGGTTCTTCAGCGCCGGGAGGTAGTTCGTCTCCGGGTTGATGGCGGCGAAGTCCGTCAGGAACGACGTCCGAATCACCCAGTAGTACGGCGCTAAGGCGAACAGCGCGAACAGTCCGAGCACGACGTACAGTATCAGTCGGGAGCGGCGAGTTTCGTTTATCATGGTCAGACGTACATCTCCTCCTCGTCTTGGATGACGGTCACGTAGAAGATGGCCGCCGTCATCGATATGACGATCATGGCCATCCCGAGCGTGTATGCCCGCGAGAACTGGAGGTTCACGTAGGCCGTCTCGTACGTGAGGATGCTCATCAGCATCGTCCGCGTCCCGGGACCGCCGCCGGTCAGCTCGAACGGTTGCGCGAACTCCGCGACGTTCCACGCCGTCCGAAGCGCGAGGATGACGATGGTGGGCGTCACAAGGTGCGGGAGGGTCACGTCGCGGAACCGCCGGAGGCGACCCGCCCCGGCCAACGCCGCCGCCTCGTACTGTTCGCGCGGGATGCCGACGATGGCCGCCGCGTAGATGATGCCGGCGTACCCGTAGTCGTGCCACGACTGCGCGACGATGAGCGACACGTACGGCCACAGGTCCTCCGCGAGGAACGCCGGCGTCGTCACGCCGAAGACGTCCGTGATGAGTCTCGGAACCATCCCGAAGTCGCTGTTGAGGAACCACAGCCAGATGACACCCCCTGCGAGCGGTGCGGAGAAGTAGGGGGACATGACGATGGCGCTGGTCCACTCGCGCAACCCGCTTCGGAGTTCGGCCAACAGGAGCGCCGCGATGAGCCCGATGAACAACTGCAGGAACGTCGTTCCGAACACGAACACGAGCGTCCACCCGAACGCGAAGTGGAACAGGTCGTTCGTCAACAGCCACACGTAGTTGTCGAGACCGACGAACGTCCCCACTCCCCCCAACCGCGTGTTGGTGAACGTCATGTAGACGCCCCGCACGATGGGGAAGTAAAACAGGAGCGTGAACATCAGGAACGTGGGGAGAATGAACAGGTAGCCTATCCAGTTCTCCCGAGCACGGTCCCTCAGCGTGGTCTCTTCCATGCCGTACTTCTGCCTGATGTGTTGTGTGGTTTCTTGTGCCAAGGTACTTCTCCGATGCCCTGCGACCGGTAAAAACGTTGGGGGTGAATTGCGGCGATACGACGGCGTACGACCGGCTAATCGCCGCTATTTGCGCCGAGGCGAGGCGGTCGCGGGGTTCCGAGACGCGCTTACTGCCCGAGTCGTTTCTTCATGCGCTGTCGGATGAGTTTCGGCGTCTTCTCGGCGGAGTGCTGCCCCGCGATGGCCTGACTGATCGTCTCGTTGATGTCAGTCCACCGAATCGGGTCCACGTCGCGCACGTCCCACGACGCGCCCGTCGTGGAGTACTGGACGCCGTACTTGTCGGCGTTCTTGTACGCCTGCTCCGTGCTCTGTGCGAGGTCGTACTCGTCGAGGACGGCTTGCAGTTTCGTCTTGAGACCCGGAATCGCCTCGTAGTGTTCGCCCCAGGCGGGCAGGACGAACTCGTTGTCGCTCAAGAGGAACATGTTGAGGTCCCACGCGGCCTGCTGCTTCGCGTCGCTGGCCTGGAAGATGCACTGCTGTTGTTCGAGCGCCCACATGTGGCCGCCGTGTTGCCCCTCGACGCCTTCGAGGTCGCTGATTCCGAAGTTCTGCCCGAACTGGGGATCGACCTTCGGGTGTGGGAGGAGCATGAAGTCGCCGTTGCCGCCCTGCCAGCCGAACTTGACGTCGTCTTTGGTGGCGGTCCACCGACTGGCGGTCGGTACCGCGTAGTTGAACGAGGCGACCTTCCCGGTCAGCATGAGCGACGGAATGTCCTCGTCGCCGCGTTGGGCCGCCTCCTGGCTACTGAACTGGTTCGCCATCTTGACGCAGGTCTTTATCATCCCGTCCGTCTTCCCGCGGTCCTCGTGGTCTTGGTTGGCGACGACGATGGTTGGGTTGTCCGGATTGTCGCCCGGGCGCATCCACGGGTCGGTCCCCTCGGTGTACGCCGTCCGGGCGTACCCCCAGTAGGATTCGAGGTCGCCGGGCACGCCGGTCTCCTCGTAGGCGATGGCGTCGGTCTGTTTGTCCACGCGCTTGACCGCGTCGAGGAACCCGCTCCACGTCGAGAGTTCCTTCTCCGGGTTGCTGACGCCCGCCTGACTGAACAGTTTCGGGCTGATCCCGAGGTTGCTGTTCGTATTGCGCATTCCGCCGCCCGACCAGTACTCGCCGCGGTACTGTGCGGACTCCTTGTTCGCCGCCGTGAAGTCGTCCGGAAGCGAGTCGGTGGACTCGATGAACGGCTTGTGGTCCGGAACCTTGTCGTTGAGGTAGAACTGTAAGCCGCCGCCGCCGGCCTCGGCGAACGTCGGCGGGTTACCCGACGACACCGTCGAGGAGAGCTTCGACCGGATGTCCCCGTAGGATGCCGTCTGGAGGCTCACATTGACGTTCCCGTTCTTCTCCTCGAACGTCTTCATCGACTCCTGGAAGTGCGACTTCATCGCGGCGTTCTCGACGGCCTGCGCGCTCAGGTAGTCGACGGTGACGCTCTCGGACCCGCCCGAGTCCGAACCCGTGTCGCCGCCCGATCCGCTTCCACCGCCCCCTCCTTTCGGTTCCGGCGTGCCTCCGCCCTGTTCGCCGCTACACCCCGCGAGTGCACCGAGTGCGCCGACCGTCGCCGTGGCGGCAGTCGCCCGTACGAAGTCCCGCCGCGACGGTTCGGTGCCGGCCCGCCCCTCGGCGCGGTCCGCGCTCTCCCTGCTACTCGTGCTACTCTTTGACATCGTGTATTCACATGATAGACGGTGATAATAAATGTTTCTCACGCGGGCACCAATTTCTCGCCGTTTGTCCGCCGATACCGGACGAATCCGACCGTTTCGTCCCGCAGACTTATGAGCGGGGAGGAAGACTGCGCGACCATGGACTCCGACGCACGGCACGCGCTACTCGATGACGCGAACCGCGTCTGCGAACTCGTCGGGACGACGCTCGGTCCGTTCGGGACGAACAAACTCGTTGTGGAGTCGGGCGGACGGGTGACGGCCACCTCCTCAGGGTCGCTGCTCTTGGACCGCCTCGAACTGGACGACCCGGCGACGACGCTCCTCGAACGGGCGGCCGAGGAGTTCCGCGAGAGACACGGCGACGGCGCGACGACGCTCACGCTTCTGACGGGCGCGTTGCTCCGTGAGGCCGACGAGTTACTCGACCGGGGCCTCCATCCGACGACGGTCGCCCGCGGGTACGGAGAGGCGCTCTCGGTCGCCGAGGACCACCTCGAATCCCGCGCGCGCCCCCTCTCGGCCGTCGGCCCGGAGGCCGTCGCGCGGACGGCGCTCACCGGGACGCGGAACCCGATGACGAGGCGGCGCGTGAGCGAAGCGGTGGCCGACGCCGCCGAGACGGTGACGGCGTCGGACTCGCCGACCGGCGGACGCGGAGACGTGGCCGTCCTCGCGCGCCTCGGCGGCGTCGGCGACACCGGTCTCGTCTCGGGCGTCGTCGTTGAGACGCCACTCGTCTCCGACGCCATGCCGCGCCGCCTGCCGGACGCGGGCGTCGCCCTCCTCTCCTCGACGGTGGACGTTCCGAAACTCGGCGGCGCGACCGAGTCGGTCGACTACGACCTCTCGCTCGACGCGGACTCCTTCGAGGACCGGGCCGCCATCGGCGAGTATGAACGCGAGGAGTTCCGCCGCGTTCTCTCGTCGGCCGTCGCGTCCGGGTGTCGGTTCGTCGCGACGAAGGGGGGCGTCAACGACCGCGTGAAGACGCGGCTCGCCGACGCGGGCGTGGCCGCAATCGACCGCGTGGACGACGAGACGATGGCGCGTCTCGTCCGGCACACCGGCGGGCGGGTGGTCCCCTCCCTGGCGGAGGCGACGCCCGAGACGATGGGGCGGGCGGACGTGCGCGTCGAACGCCTCGCCGGTCGGGAGTTCGTCTACGTCGAGGGCGACGACGCGCCGACGTTCACGCTGGTCTGTCGCGCCCCCGACCCGCGGTCAGTCGCCGCGTTCGAAAGAAGCGCCGAGAGTGCCGTCGCCGCGACGCTCCGGGCACTCGAAGACGAACGCGTCGTGCCCGGCGGCGGCGCGACCGAAATCGGCCTCGAACGCGCGGTCAGGGCGGCGGCGCGGGGGACGGCCGGACGGGAGCAACTCGCCGTGGAGGCGTTCGGCAGAGCGCTCGCGACGGTGCCGCGGCGACTCGCCGAGAGCGCGGGCATCGACGGGTGGTCCGGCGTCATCCGCCTCCGCGTCGCGCACGACGAGGGTCGGTCCTCGGTCGGCGTGGACGCCCTCGCGGGCGAGATTCGAGACGTTCTGGACGGCGAACCCGTCGCAGACCCGCTCGGCCTCAAGCGCGACGCCGTGGCTTCGGCGACGGAACTGGCGACGCAACTGCTCCGCATCGACAGACAGATTCCGGCGAACGACCTCTCTGACGGGGATTCGACCGCGGCGGCCAGATGAGTCGGCTCTCCGCTCCTCCTTTCGCCTTCGCTCGGCTTCTCCCTCCTTCGCCCGCCGTCAGTCGTGCTCCGTCTGCGGCGTGAACGGCCCGGGTTTGACGCCCGGTGCGACGACGGCGTCGACCGTTCCCAACTGCTCGGCCGTCGCGACGGCCGTATCCACGGCCTGCGAGAAGACGCGCCGCGGTTCGACGACGCCCATCTCCCACGCGTCGGCCGCTTCGCCGGTGGCGATGTCGAGGCCGAGGGGCGCGGGGCGTTCGGCCGCCTCGGCGTGCGCGTTCCGGAGGTTCGCCCGCACGTCGAGGGGGTCGTACCCGGCGTTCCGGGCGAGCGTCGTCATCAGCGACTCGCAGGCGTCCGCGAACGCCTCCACGGCCAACTGCTCTCTCCCCTCGACGCCGCGGGCGAACTCCCGCAGGTCGCGCGCGACTGCGACCGGCGCGGCGCCGGCCCCCGGGAGCACCTGTCCATCCATCGCGGCGATAGCCGTCGTCTCCACTGCGTCGGAGACGAGCCGTTCGTGCGTCGTCCGGCCCTTCTCCGTCGGCGCGCCGACGAGGAGGGTGAACACCGGGCCGTCGCACTCGTCGAAGTGCGCCCACTTCTCGTCGCCGACGCGCCGTTCGGACACCCGCCCCGCCCGACCCAGTTTCGACTCGTCGAGGTCGGAGACGTGGCCGACGACGGTGGCCCCCGTCGCGCGGGCGACGCGGTGGATATCGGATTTCGGGTACTGCGCCCGGTCGATGACCGCGACGCCGTGCGCTTCGAGGGCGGCCTTCACCTCGTCGTCGAGTTCCGCCCGGACGACCAGCACGTCCGCGCCCGTGTCGGCCACCCCCGCGGCGACGGACTCGACGGCGGCGTCGCGGCCCTCGACGTACGCCGCGACGGACCCCGCGGAGTCGAGCGTCACGCCGGACCGACCCTCCCGTCCGAAACTCGTCGCCGACTCCTCCACGTCGATGTCGCGTTCGAGGACGGCGACCCGAGCGTCCGCGAGGACGCCCTCGACGGACGGCGACCAGTCGAACGAGAGGCGACTCCGCTCGCTCGTCTCGTGCGCGCCGGGACGGCGACGCACGACGTGGCCCCGAGAGAGGGTACACTCGGCGTCTACCCGCGTCCGCACCGTGATGTCGTCCGTGTCGAACCACCCGTCGTCGCTCTCGCGGGCGAGGCCGGAGACGGCCGCGGAGACGGCGTCGGCGTACTCGCGCCGCCGCCGGTCCGAGAGGTCCGCGGTCATCGCCGTCGCGGCCACCCGCGAGAGCAGTTCCCGGTCCGTCGCCTCGACCGGACGCGCCAAGTCGTCCAAGACGGCCCCGGCGCGGTTGGCCGCCATCGCGTACCCGACGGCGATGCTGCCGGGATGGAGGCCGTCTCCGGCCAACTCCGCGCCCGAATCGAGGAGTCTCGCCGCGAGAAGCGCCGCCGCCGTCGTCCCGTCGCGGAGGCTCCGCCGCACCGAGTCGAGTCCGTCCACGAACAGGGCGGCCACGGGGTGGCCGAACCCGCCCCCGCGTTCGATGGCTTCGAGGAGGTGCCCGGCGTCTCTCGTCACGACGGTTTCGGGGACGTCCTGCGGGTCCACCGTCTCGACGAGGGTCGTCCCCCCGGCGGGGCCGTACGTCGAGGCGACGAGCGATTCGACCGCCCGCGCCGCTTCGACGACGTACTCCCGCGCCGCCTCGTCGCGGGTGAGCCATGCGCCCGTCCGTTCCCCGTCGTCGCGTGCCATGCCTTGGCGAAGCACATCACGGGATATAAATTTACGTGACGGTGAGCGGACGTGCGAGCCGAAGACGACGGACGGGTGGTCGTCGCTCACCCGAGGGCACCGCCCGACGACGCCCGCCGCGCCCGAGGACCGCCCGGACGTGCGACGATATCGCACATGTGTGCGAATAGCTACCACGACCGGTCGCCGCTCCGTGGGGGTTTCGGACGGTCCGTTCGCACCGATACTCCCCGAGGAACGGCGTAGCGGCGTTTCTGCGTTCCGGTTCGACGCTCTCCGTCGAGAGACTGTCTGGTTCTCGATGCTGTCGTTCATCATCGGTAAACGTACTCGACACGCGATAGTTTCGAGGCGTGGACACTTTCCGGACACTGATTTTCGTCGCTCGTTCGTCGCCGATGCGGTATTCGATACGCTTCGAGAAGGCGATTCATCACCTTCGTGTCGGTTCGCGCCGTCCCTCGTCGGCCGCCGAACGAGCGGTTTAGTTCTTGCTAACTTGCATCCGTATTACAGGTGTAGTCGTGTAACGGCGCGTCGGATTTCGAGACTGTCGGCGGCGAACACCGCGTGGTCCGGCGGTCTGCGAGACGCGTGCGACGATGGTGAACGAACTCCCGGACTCGGCGTCGTTCGGGTCCGACCGTCCGACGCGGCCGCCTTCGATCCCGCGGCGCGAACCAGCATTTATTACGGTCCCCCGTGTCGGGCGACTTATGGCGCCGACCATCACGCGAATAGAAAGCACGGAGTTCCGGTACCCACTGGAGGACGTGGGCACCGACGGGAACGGGTTCAACCTCTCGTACGAACCGGGAACGACGACGGAGCGGAAACTGTTCGCGATACAGGTCCACACCGACGAGGGCATCACGGGCGAGTACGTCGGGGGGAACTCCCCGGGTGCGGCGCAGATACACACGTTCGCGGACTACCTCGTCGGGAAGAACCCCCTCAAACGCGAACGCCACTGGAGCGAAGTGAAGCGAGCGTTGCGGAAGTACGACCGCATGGGCATCGGCCCCATCGACATCGCCCTGTGGGACTTCGCCGGGAAGTACTACGACGCGCCCATCCACGAACTCCTCGGCACCTACCGCACGCGACTCCCGGCCTACGCCTCCACCTACCACGCCGACGACAACGGCGGGTTAGACTCGCCGGAGGCGTACGCCGACTTCGCCGAGGAGTGTCTGGAGGCGGGCTATCCCGGATTCAAGATTCACGGGTGGGGCGGAAGCGACGAGGCCCGCGACGTGAACCGGGAGGTGGAGACGGTGCGCGCCGTCGGCGAACGCGTCGGCGACGAGATGGACCTGATGTGCGACCCCGCCTGCGAACTGGAGACGTTCGCGGACGCGTTGAAGGTGGGACGGGCCTGCGACGAGTACGACTACCTCTGGTACGAGGACCCCTACCGCGACGGCGGCATCTCCCAGCACTCCCACAAGAAACTCGGCGAGATGATAGAGACGCCCATCCTGCAGACCGAACACGTCCGCGGACTCGAACCGCACACGGACTTCATCGCCAACGGCGCGACGGACTTCGTCCGCGCGGACCCCGAGTACGACGGCGGCATCACGGGCGCGATGAAAATTTCCCGCGTCGCGGAGGGGTTCGGCCTCGACGTGGAGTACCACGCGCCCGGCCCGGCGCAGAGGCACTGCATCGCGGCGACGCGCAACGCGAACTACTACGAACTCGCTCTCGTCCACCCGGAGGCGCAGAACACCCAACCGCCGGTGTACGAGGGCGACTACTCCGACATGTTCGACACCATCGACGACGACGGGACGGTGCCGGTGCCGGACGGCCCCGGACTCGGCGTCGAGTACGACTGGGACTACGTCGAGGAGAACAAGACCGGAAGCGTCCACGTCTACGAGTGATGACCTTCGAGGCGGGAATCATCGGCACGGGCGGAATCGCGGGGATGGGTATCCTCGGCATGCACGACGAGGAACAGATAGGCCGAGAGAAAGTCCGGGCGAGTCACGCCGGCGGGTACGGCGAGGCGGAGGAGATAGAACTCGTCGCCGTCGCCGACGTGGACGAGGGGAAACTCGCGCAGTTCGGCGACGCGTGGGACATCCCCGACGAACGGCGGTACGTCGGCCACGAGGCGATACTCGAAGCCGAGGACCTCGACGTTGTGTCCGTCTGCACGCCGTCGTTCCTCCACCGCGACCACGTCGTGGACGCGGCCCGCTCGGACGCGAACCCCGACGTGATCTGGTGCGAGAAGCCCATCGCCTCCTCCGTCTCGGACGCGGAGGAGATGGTGTCGGCCTGCGCGGAGACGGACACGGAACTCGTCGTCAACCACTCGTTCCGCTTCACCGACAAACTCCGGCGACTCCGCGAGTTGGTCGTCGAGGAGGACATCCTCGGCGACGTTCGCTCCGTCAGCACGCAGTACCGGATGGAGTTGATGCGCAACTCGACGCACGTGTTGGACACTCTCGTTTATCTGCTGGACGCCCGCGCGGACCGCGTGTCGGGGTACGTCACCGGCGAGAACGAGGCGGTCGATTCGCTGGGCGCGGCGGCGGAGGTGGACGACTCCGGCGGCGGCGGCCACGTCGTCACGGACGACGGCACGTTCGTCACCGTCGACTGCACCGTCCCCCGCGACATCTCCTCGATGAGTCTCTCGTTCGTCGGGACCGAGGGGAAACTCTACCTGAACAACGACGACGGCGAGTGGCGCTACTGGGCGTTGGAGGACGGCGACCACGTCGAGCGTCCGCTTCCGGGCATCGACGGCGCGTGGACGTGGGACGAGGACTACCGGAACGCCTTCCCGAACGCCGCGCAACATATCGAGGCGATGCTCCGCGGCGAGGCGGAGAACCCCTCGACGGGCGAGGAGGCGACCCGGTCCTTGGAGATAATCGTCGCCTTCTACGTCTCTCACTACACCGGCGGACAGGTGGATATCCCCCTCGACCGACCGTTGCGGGACGTGGAGATCACGTCGTGGTGAGGGTCTGACCGCGGCGCAGCGCGCGGTTTTTCGAGGCCCGACGCGGTCAGAGGAAGGCGAACGCCCGGACGGGCGAC
This sequence comes from Halopelagius fulvigenes, assembly GCF_055398025.1. Lineage (NCBI taxonomy): Archaea > Methanobacteriati > Methanobacteriota > Halobacteria > Halobacteriales > Haloferacaceae > Halopelagius > Halopelagius fulvigenes. The sequence continues at coordinate 127,297 of NZ_AP043845.1, forward strand.
CCGCTCGTCCCGCGGAAGTTCAACGGCGGGAAGAAGAAGTACGCGCGGCGACTCTCCGCGCCCTTCAGCACCCGGTCGAGGTTACGCACCTCCTCGATCGGTATCACACCGTTCTCCAAGAGGGGCAGGTGAGACTCGTCCGCGCCCACGTCGGTGCTCGGGCCGTGGGCGGGAACCTCGTCCACCCACCCGCCGACGCTCGCGCCCTCGGTTCCGACCGCCTTCAGGTCCAACTCGGCGCAGTACTGCGCCGCCTCGGCCGTCAGGTAGGGGAACTCGAACAGGTACTCCTCGGTGAGTCCGTGGTACTCGTCCCACCCCGTGTGCAGCATCAGCACGTCGTCCGCCTCGATTTCGTCCTCGAACGCCTCGATGTCGTCCACCGTGATGGCCTCCTCCGGTTCCTTCGGCGTCAGGTCGATAGCGACGCCCTCGCCCATGAACTTCGAGAGGGGGAAGTCGTCGAGCGACCGCCCTTCGGGGATGAAGTGAAGCGGCGAATCGACGTGCGTTCCGGTGTGGGTCCGCATCTCCGTCCGTTCCATCGTGAACCCGTCGCGGGCCGCCCAGTCGGTCCGTTCGAGGTCGAACGGCGGGAACGTCGGCCAGACGGGCATCCCGTCCGCTATCGGGTTGCTCAGGTCGATAATCTCCTCCGGCGGGAACATACGCGAGGTACGTCTCCCTCCGAAGAGTTAATTGTTAGCACGAGGCGGGAAAGAACCATCCCCGACCGGACGGCTCAGAATATCTGCCACCCGCCGTCCACGTGGAGGAGTTCGCCCGTCACGTAGTCGGCGTCGTCGCTCGCGAGGTAGAGGTACGCGCTCGCCACGTCCTCGGGCGTCCCGGCGCGCCCAAGCGGAACCGGCTTGATCAGGTCGCCGCTCTGGGCCCTCTCGTGGGCCTCCTCGGACCACCCCTCGGTGAACTCGGTGGCGATCTGGCCGGGCGCGACGGCGTTGACGCGGATGCCGTGTTCGGCCAACTCCAAGGCCGCCCCGCGGGTTATCATCCGCACCGCGCCCTTCGAGGAGTCGTACTGCACTTGTTCGAACTGCGCGGTGTTGGAACTGATAGACGCCGTGTTGACGATGACGCCGGGGTCCTCTCTGTCGAGCATGTCGTTGGCGGCGACTTGCGTCCCGAAGTAGACGCCCTTCGCGTTGACGGCGTGTATCGCGTCGAAGTCCTCGGGGTCGAGTTCGAGAATGGATCCGTTCACGATGAGGCCGGCGTTGTTCACCATCACGTCCACGCCGCCGAACTCACGGGCCGCCTCGACCAGCGAACGGAGTTGCTCGCGGTCGGTCACGTCCGTCTCGACGAACGCCGCGGTGCCGCCGTTCTCTTCGATGGCCTCGTGCGTCGGCACGTCGGCGTCCTTCGGTTCGTCGTCCAAGTCGGCGACGATCACGGTCGCGCCCGCGTCGCCGAAGCGCAGGGACACCTCGCGGCCGATGCCGGACGCGCCGCCGGTCACGATTACCGTCTCGTCTGCGAAGTCGGGTCGAATCCGTCCCATGGTTCACGCCGGTATTCACGGAGTTGACGGTTATACGTTTGCCCGGTCGCTCCGACGTTCGCGCGTCCGAACGTTCGCTCTCGCCGTTACTCCGTCGCCTCCAACAGTCCCTTCAGGTAGCCGATCGCGTAGAGGCGGCCGAGCGTCATGTAGCCGGGGTTGGAGTTCTCCTCGCCCGCCATCGTCGGCACGTGGTCCGGACGGACCGGCCCCTCGAAGCCGATGTCGCGGTACGCTTCGATGCAGGCGCGCATGTCCGTCGGGCCGTCGTCGTGCCACGTCTCGACGAACTTCCGGGCGTCGCCCTCCACGTCGCGGAAGTGGACGAAGTTGATTCGGTCGCCGAAGTGCCGGACGGTCTCGGGGACGTCGACGCCCATCGCCGCGAAGTTGCCCTGACAGAACGTGATGCCGTTGTACTCGCTGTCGTACGTCTCCATCACCCGGTCGTAGTTCTCCGGCGAGGTGACGATGCGGTCCACGCCGCGGATGCTGTCGATGGGTGGGTCGTCGGGGTGAAGCGCGAGTTTCACGCCCGCCTCCTCGGCGACGGGGACCACCTCGTTCAGGAAGTGTTCGAGGGCGTCCCACAACCGGTCGGCGTCCACGGGCGCGATTTCTTGGTCGGGCGCGCCCGCCATCAGTTCGTCGTCGTACCCGGTGGTGAGAGAGTCGCCGCGGATGGGGAGGGCGGTGGAGGTGCGCGCCCACCGCTTGCCCGCCATCCAGTCGTAGGCGACGACGGGCACGCCGAGTTCGCCGAGGTTCCGGAGGTACCGTTTGAACCGCGCTATCTCCTCGTCGCGGCCCTCGCGTCCGAGGCGGGTGTCGTCGGAGATGGGGACGCACCCCTCGATGACGCCGAGTTCGAGGCCGTAGTCGCGGAACTCCTGCACGAGTTCGAGGAGTTCGTCGTACCGCCACGGGCGCGACCCGTCGCCTATCTCCAAGGAGTGATACACCGCGGTTTCGACGCCCGTCTGCTTCGCCAGGTCCCATCGCTCGTCACGCTCTGCGGGCAGGATGAGTGCCGGTTCCATACCCCTCTCTCCCGCCGAGCCGCCAAAAAACTACATCCCCGGCGAACGGGCGGAGAAGACGCGCCTCAGGCGTCGAGAACGTCCTCCGCGAACTGGCCGTCCTCGAACTCAACGGGTTCGGCGTCCGAGACCACCCGCAGGTCGTCGCGTTCGCGCGCCTCCGCGAGGAGGGCGGGCGACGCCTCGACGCGTTCGAGCCGCATCGTGTCGCGGATGCGGACGACGCGCGGGTCCTCGAGGCTCTCGACGCCGATGGTCGAGAGGCAAGCGAGGAGTCCGGCGCGGTCCGTCTCGACGGCCGGCGGGAGGTGCGCACTCCGCAACGTACCCGCGGTGACCGTGTTCATCAGCATGTCGTGGAGGTCGGCTTCCTCGAACAGGTCGGCGTGTATCAGGTCGGCGGACCCCGCGCCGGTGGCGTTGCCGTGGGAGGCCGGGGTGAGGCCGCGGACGTAGATGTGCTTTACGTCCGGACGCTCCGGTTCGGGTTCGTTCCCGTACACCCGCCGGCCGATGACGTTCGTGTCCAACCCCGCCCCGGAGATGTCCTTCCCCATCCGGTCCACCACGAGGACGTCCACCTCGTCGAACGGTATCGTCGGCAGGTAGTCGTACGCGAGTTCGAGGAGTTCCGCCTCCCTGTCGAGGAGTTCCGAGGGCGGGACGCCCTCGATTACGGCGGTGTCGTCGTGTTCGTCCTCCACGACGGCGACGCCGCCCGCGACGGGTAACTCCTCGACCAACAGCGAGGCGATTTCGGGGAGCATGTGGCGGAAACTCCAGTCGGCGGCCCACTGGTGGGCCGTCTTCGCGCCGCGTTGTTTCCCCATGCCGATGACGAGCATCTTCGCGAGGCCGGATTCCACCGCGCCCTCGAAGTCCGTGTGGGGCTTCACGCGGTTGACGGGGACGATGGCGTCGGCGGCGGCGGCGTTCGCGTCGGCGTGCACCTCCACCCCCCGGTCCGCCGTCTCCCCGACGACGACGGTGTCCATCGTCGCGCGTATCTCGCACCCGAGGGCGTCTTCGGTCATCCCGAGGGCTTCGAGCATCCCCCGTTGCCCCTCGGCGGTGGCCCCGCCGTGACTCCCCATCGCCGGGAAGACGAACGGGTCGTACCCCCGTTCGCGCAGGCCGTCCACGACGCCGCCGACGACGTCGGGGATGTTGGCGACGCCGCGACTGCCCGCGCCGACGGCCACCTCGCCGCCGTCGGGCACCCCCTCGAACGCCAACGCGCCCGCGGCGTCGGCGGCGCGCCCCCGAATCTCGTCGGTCGGTATCGGGTCCGTCTCCCACACCTGTTCGACGACGCCCATCTCCGGAATCGACGTGTCGCCGCAGGCGGCGAGAACGGGTTCCTCCGGAACGGGCGTCGGCCCCACCCGAGAGCCGTCACTTTGTGGCATGCCATACCAAACCGCTCCGGCGAGCAAAAAATTGACGCCGACTCCGGCGTCACACCGACGCCGACGCGGTTCTACTCGTCCGGCGCGACGAGTTCCACGGGGTGGACGGCGTCGCGGGCGAACAGGTCGCTCATCTGTTCGGCGCAGGAGGTTCCGCTGGCGACGAGCGTTCTGTCGTCGGTGTCGGCGAACTCTTCGCGCAAGTCCTCGCCCACGTCCATCGCCAGTTCGTAGTACTCGCTCTTGTAGCCGAAACTTCCCGCCATGCCGCAGCACTCCGCGTCGGAGGTGAGTACGTCGTAACCCAGTTCGGTGAGGATCGCCTCGGTGTACGCCTCGACGCCGAGCGTTCGCTGTTGGCAGTGGCTGTGGTAGGCGACGGGATTCGTCGGCCCCGAGAGGACGTCTTCGTCCGCGCCGTTTCGGAGGAGTCCGTAGACGTACTCCATCACGTCGTATGCGTTCTCGGCGAGTCGTTCGTGAGCGGCCTCGTCCAGCAGTTTCTCGTACTCGCGGCGGAACGCGGCGAGGTCGGACGGTTCGATTACGACCACGTCGAACCCGGCGTCGAGGTACGGGTCCAACTCGTCGGCGACGGCGCGGGCGTTCTCCGTTGCCGTCGCTATCATCCCCTGCGAGAGGGGGGCGCGCCCGCTCTCCATCGACGCCGAGAGTTCGACGTGTGCGCCGAGGGCCTCCAGCGTTCGGACGGCGGCCTTCCCCCTCTCGACGCGGACGTGGTTCGTGTACGTGTCGGCGTAGAGGACGACCTTCCGGTCGGCGGTGGCGTTCGGCGCGCGCGGCGTCCGCGAATTAAACCAATCGACCAGCGTCTCCCGTTGGAACTCCGGCAAGTCGCGTCGGGCGTCCACGCCGATGAAGCGGTCCATCGCAGTGCGGACCGGGCTGAGGCTCGCAACCGCGTTCGAGAGCGGTGCCGTCGCGGATCCGAGTTTCGCCAGCGTCCCGAAGTTGCCGAAGAAGCGCTTCTGGAGGCTCATCCCGCCGGGTTCCTCGTCGGGCGTGAGGCCCTCGACGAGAAAGTCGAACTGGGAGGGGTCGGCCCCCTGATTTCGCCTGTCGCGGACGACGGTGTTTATCCACGGCACGTCTATCTTCACCGGGCAGGCGTCCACGCACCGGGTGCATCCGGTGCAGAGGTCGTTGAAGTCGTCGGCGCTGTCGATGCCGTGGACGCCCGTCTCCCACCCGGTGGCGATGCCGCCGGTGTACGTCTCCCCGCCGAAGGCGTGGCCGCCGACGTGCTGGAAGTTCGCGCAGGAGTTCGCGCAGGCACCGCACCGGATGCAGTAGAGCGTCTCCCTGAGGTGTTCGTCCTCGCGCATCTCCGTGCGCCCGTTGTCCACGAGGACGAGGTGGAAGTCGCGTTCGTCGGCGCTTCCGAGGGGTTCGTCCGGGGCGTCGAAGTCGATCGTCGGCGACGCCACGGGCGGCGTCAGCATCGTGACGTACTGCGCGATGGGCTGGCCCGTCGCCGCCTTCGCGATGAGTTCGATAAAGGGCTGTAACTCCTCTGCGCCCGGAATCAGTTTCTCGACGCCCGCGACGGCGACGTGGGTGTCGGGGGTGACAGCCGACTTGCGGGCGTTGCCCTCGTTCGTCACGAGAGCGATGGTGCCGGACTCGGCGAGGACGAAGTTCGCGCCGGTCATCCCCACGTCGGCGTCGCGGATTCGCTCCCCGAGGTAGTCGCGGGCGAACTCGGTGAGTTCCTGGGCCGTCTCGAACGGTTCCTCGGGGTCGAACGCCTCGTTGAACAGGCGGGCCACGTCCGCCTTCGACTTGTGGAGCGAGGGGCCGACCAGGTGAGAGGGCGCTTCCTCGGCCACCTGCAGGACGAACTCGCCGAGGTCGGTCTCCCAGACGTCCGTCCCGCGCGCCCGGAGGTGTTCGTTCACGTCCAACTCCTCGGTGGTCATCGACTTGCTCTTGACCACCGTCTCGGCGCCCTCCTCCTCGACGACGTTCGCGATGTACTCGTTCGCGTCCGCGGCGTCCTCGGCGACGTACACCGTCCCGCCGTTCGCCTCGACGCTCTCGCGGACTTGCTCGACCAGTTCCGGCAGGCGTTCGATGGCGTCCTCCTTGATTTCTCGCGCCTCCGTCCGCAGGTCCTCGTACTCGTCGAACTCGGCGGTCACCGCGTAGCGGTCCTCGTTGAACACGGTGGTGTTCGCCTGGATGGCGTCGCCCTCCGTCTCCAGCAAGTGGCGAATCTGCTCGGCCTTCCGCCGACGCTCTCGCCGCGCGCTCATAGCCCCTCCACGAGAATCACGCGGACGGTGCGCGGCCCGTGGACGCCCTCGACCAACGCGCCCATGTCGCCGGTGGAACTGACGCCCGTGGCGAACACCGCCGACCCTCCGCCGTCGAACCGGTCGGCGAGGTAGGGGACGGTCGATTCGACGTCCGCCTCCACGTCACTCTCGCGGACGACGCCGACGTGCGTCGGCGGGTAGAGCGACACGAGTTCGTTCCCGGCGGCGTTCGACTCCACGACCAGCGTTCCGTACTCCGCGACGGCGCGCCCGACGGGCGTGACGCCCGTCTCCGCCTCCCGGATTCGCCGGGGCGTGAGGTCCGTCTCGACCGGCGTCTCGGCCAAGGAGACGCCGTCGAACCCGAGGGGCGTCCCGACGGCGGGTTCGTCCACCGCGTCAGCGAGAGCGTCCGCGACCCCGTCAGGGTCGGTGCGGGTGAGCGTCACATCCAACTCCGCGAGCGACGACTCGAACGTCGATACCGCGTCGATAGACATAGTACGCTCTTCCGCCACTACCGTGTTAACACTTACTACGGTACGTGTGAGCCAACTGCGACGTCGCGCGCCCTCACCGGCCGTTCGCCCGGCGGTTCTCCACCGCCGTCGCCGCCACGCGGACGGCGTCCACCATGCTCTCTTCGCTCGCGACGCCCTCGCCCGCGATGTCGAACGCGGTTCCGTGGTCCACGCTCGTGCGGACGATGGGGAGTCCGACGGTCATGTTGACGCCGCTGACGCCGCCGGACCCGTCGAAGCCGAGCATCTTCAGCGGGATGTGCCCTTGGTCGTGGTACATCGAGACGACGCAGTCGAAGTCGCCCCGCGCCGCGCGGACGTAGACCGTATCGGGCGAGAGGGGGCCGTCGGCGTCGATGCCCTCCTCGCGGGCGCGTTCGACCGCCGGGGCTATCTCCGCGTCGTCCTCGTCGCCGAGGAGTCCGCCGTCTCCGGCGTGGGGGTTCAACCCCGCGACGGCGACCCGCGGCGACTCGACGCCGAGTTCGCGGAGGGCGTCGTCGGTCACCCGTATCGTGTCGAGGACGTTCTCCGTCGTCACGAGGTCGCAGGCCTCCCTGAGGGGGACGTGCGTGCTCACGTGCGTCACGCGCAGGTCCTCCTCGATGAGCATCATCGAGTAGTTCTCCGTGTCGGTTCGCTCCGCGAGGAGGCCCGTGTGTCCCGCGTGGTCGCTCCCGGCCATCCGCGTCGCCTGCTTGTTGATGGGGGCGGTGGCGATGGCGTCCACCTCGCCAGCGACGGCGAGTTCGATGGCGCGTTCGACGTACGCCAGACTCGCCTCGCCGTACTCCGCGCGCAACTCGCCGTAGGCGAGTTCGTCCACGTTGTCCACGTCCAAGACGGACAGCGTCGAGGGGTCGTCGCTCGCCTCTGCCGCGGAATCGACCGTGCGCACGTCGAGCGAGCCGCCGCACGCCTCGACGGCCGCCCGCACCGCGTCCGCGTCGCCGACGACGACGAGACGCGCGAACTCCGTCGCGGCGGGGTACGCCTTCGCGGCGACTTCCGCGCCGACGCCCGCCGGGTCGCCCATCGTCACGGCGACGAGCGGTTTACTCGAAGTCATCACGTCCCCCGAGACGGGCGGCGCACTTACGTATTGCCCCGGGCGTGCCGAACGCGCCCGCCTTCGTCACTACGGGCGTCCCGTCGGCTCCCCCGCCGGCGACGCGGCCGAGCGGTATCCCTTCCTCGACGGACTCCCCGGCGAGGAGGACGCCCGCCGCGTCCAACGCGTCGAACGCGTCGGCGGCGACTGCGCCGCCCGTGACGAACAGCGACTCCGGCGGGTCGCCGCCGCGGCCGCTCTCACCCCGACCGTCCCACAGTCGCGCCACCGCCCCGGCCAACGACTCGCTGACGCGGGCGCGCACCGCGGCTTCGTCGGTGCCGAGTCGTCGCCCCGCCTCGACGGCGCGGGCCGGTGCGTCGGCGTCCGGGGCGGAGACGAGTGCGGCGAGGCCCGAACGCGACAGGCGGTCGGCACACGCCGCCGCGGCGTTCTCGCTCGCAGCTTCGGGGGACTCCACCGCCGCCTCCAAATCGAGGGGGACGACCGCCGAGTCGGGCAGCGCGCGGACCTGTTCCAGCGTCGCCGGGTTCGTGCTTCCGACGACGCAGAGGACGCTCCGCTCCCGCCTCGGAACCGGCGGCGGGCCGTCGCCGGCGGGCGGCGGCGTCTCGACGTACCGGGCGAGGCCCGCACTTCCGACGTAGAGGACGGCGCAGTCCGCCCGCGCCGCCCCCGCCGCTATCGCTTCGAGGTGGCGTTCGTGCGACGCGTCGGCGACGACGACCGTTCGGCCCTCCCGCGCCGCCGCGTCGAGTTCGTCGGCAACGGCCGCCGCCCCCGCGGCGACGCGGTTCACCGGCAGTCGGACGACGGGGAAGGTGGACGACGCGAACCGCGCGGGGAGGTGCGACGTCTCGACGGGTTTCTCCGGGTCGTTCCCCGCGTCCGTCTCCGCGACGGGGACGCCGTCGACGAGGTGGTACCCCTCGACGGTCGTGCGACCGTTCCGCGGCGACGCCGGGGCGACGAGGGCGACGTCCGCGCCGGTCGCTCCGAGGGCGGCGTCCACCTCGGCGACGAGGTTCCCCCTGAGCGTCGAATCGACCTTCTTGTAGACGAACGCGTGTCCGCCGTCGCCCACCGCGCGTTCGACCCTCGCGGCGGCGTCCGACGGGTCGGCGTACCGGGAGTCCGTGTCCACGACGCGAACGTCCGGCCGGGCGCCCGCGTCGGTCGATGCCCCTCGCGCGGAGACGAGCGTTCGGCGGCCGCGGGCGGCGAACTCGTGGCCGGTGTCGGTCGCCCCGGTCAGGTCGTCCGCGACGACGAGTCCCGAAGGCTGCATGCGACGGCGTTCCGAGAGCAGTCGTAAAAACCTACCCCGGAAACGAAACGGAGCGGTGTTCGGCCGAAAGCCGGTCCATTTCTCCGGTAGATTTACAAATCCGCGTTTCCAGTGGTTTGGCATGGTAGACCATGACAGTAATATATCAACTATGGGGAGAAGAGCGTATATAAAAGGGGCGTCGGTAGCCGCACTCGGAGGGTTGGCCGGGTGCGCCGGCGGCGGCGGTGACGGGAGTTCCGGGGGCGACGGTACCGGCACCGGGGGCGGCGACGGTTCCTCGTACGACCAAGTGTTCGCGACGGCCCCGACGCTGGAGAACGACTACTGGGGGGCGTTCGCCGAGGGGTACAAGACGGCGGCGAACGCGTGGAGCCTCAACCACGACATCCAGGCCAACGGCGCGAGTACGTCGGACATGCTCTCGCAGTTCGACTCGGCGGTGACGGGCGGCGCGGACGCCGTCGTCGGCACCGCGAGCAAGGACTCCGGCGTCCCGTCGTTGGCCGACGCCGCCGGCCAGGCGGGCGTTCCGTTCGTGGAGATGTGGGCGATGGGGAAGTGGTACACGCCCCTCGACGCGGGCGAACACTTCGTCCAGTACAACATCCCCGAACCCGTGCGGACGGGAGCGTTGACCGCCCGCATCCTCTTCGAGGCCATGGGGGGGAAGGGCAACTTCGTCCACGTGACGGGCCTGAAGGGCACCGTCGGCGCGAACGGCCGCAACATGGGCGTCGAGGAGGCGATGAAGGACTACCCGAACATCAAGCGCCTCGGCGACCCCCTCCCCGGCGACTGGAACCGCCAGAAGTCGCGTGAGTCGATGCAGAGCTTCGTCTCCCGGTTCGGCGACAAGATAGACGGCGTCTACGCGCAGAACGACACCGAAGCGCAGGGGGTGTTGACCGTCTGCCAGGAGAACAACCTGAACGTCCCCATCGTGGGGTACGACGGCATCCAAGAGACGGTGGAGGCGATTCAGAACCCGCCGGAGAACGGTCCCCGCATCGTCGCCACGTTCACCTCGCACCCGCCGTGGCAGGCGGGGTGGGCGCTGGCGAAGACGTACGACTGGCACAACGGGTGGCGGCCGAAGACGCCCGAACGGATGATGTTCTCCGGCGGATCGCTCGTCGTCAAAGAGCCCTCAAAGTGGAAAGACAAGATAGACCACGACCGCTTCCTGAAACCGCAACCGTACCTCGACGCCGTGTTCGGGTCCGAGGACCCGCCCTACGACTGGAAGAAGATGTCCGTCGTCGAGTCCGGCGAGGACGCGTTCGACCCACAGAACAAGCTCGTCCCCATCCGCAAGAGCGACTTCTACCAGTTGCTCTGGACGGAGGACAACAAACCGAGCGGGTACTCCCTGCCCGAGGAGTACAACCAGTCGAAGCCCTTCGACGAGGTAGAGCAGACGTACGCCGACCGGTGGTCGGACCCGTACGCGTGAGACTCCCCGCGGGAACTCCCACTATCACACCATAGATGTCCTCCAACAAACAACGAAACGAACCCCCCTCGACCGCCGCGACGGACGCGCGCGGCGAGGAGTTGTTCCGCATCGACGGCGTCTCCAAGTCGTTCCGTCACGTGGACGCGCTAGACGACGTCTCCCTGACCGTCGGCACCGGCGAGGTGGTCGGCCTCGTCGGCGAGAACGGCGCGGGAAAGAGCACGCTGTTGAAGATTCTCACCGGCATCCACCGCCCCGACGAGGGGCGACTCTACCTCGACGGCGAGGAGACGACGGTTTCGGACCCGAGCGACGCCGCCGGCAAGGGCATCTCGCTCGTCCATCAGGAACAGGACGTCATCGAGAACCTCACCGGCTACGAGAACATGTACCTCGGGATGTTCGACCGGTTCACCACCGGCGGCGTCCTCGACAGGCGGGCGATGCGCGAGGCCGGCCGAGGCGTCATCGACGATCTCGGCATCGACCTCGACCTGACCGACACCGTCGCCCACTACGACTTCAACGAGCGTCAGATGCTGGAGATAGCCAAGGCGTTCAGTTACCTCGGCGACGTCGAGCGACCGATAATCCTCCTCGACGAACCGACCGCCGGACTCGAAGAGGAGGGTCGCGACCTGCTGTTCGACCAGATAGCGCGCCTCCGCGAGACGGCCTCGTTCGTGTTCGTCTCCCACGAACTCGACGAAGTGCTCGACGTCTGCGACCGCGTGTACGTCCTCAAAGACGGCGTCGTCGTGGACGAACTCCCCGCGGAGGGGACCACCGAGGACGAACTCCAGCGAGCGATGGTCGGCCGCGACGTCTCCGAGGAGTACTACCACGTCTCCGCCCAACGGACGGTCGCGGGGGAGGACGTGACCCTCTCGGCTGACGAACTCGCGACGGACGACGGTCTCGACGGCGTCTCCTTCGAGTTGCGGCGGGGGGAAATCCTCGGCGTGGTCGGCGTGGACGGGTCGGGGAAGGCCCGACTCGGCCGGATTCTCGGCGGCGCGAGCACCCCCGACTCGGGGTCCGTCGCCGTCGACGGCGACCGAATCGAGAACCCCACCGTCTCGGAGATGGTCGAGTCGGGCGTCGGCTACGTCCCGAAGGAGCGGAAATCGGAGGGGTTGCTCCTGTACCAACCGCTCCGGTTCAACGTGTCGCTCCCGAGCATCGGCCTGCCGTCGATGCGCGACGACGTCCCGGTGGTCGGCCGGTCGCTCCCCCTCGTCGACTTCGAACGCGAGGAGGAACTGGCCGACCGGGCGGTCGAGAGGCTGAACATCAAGACGCCCGGCACCGGCGAGTTGGTCGAACGGCTGAGCGGCGGCAACCAGCAGAAGGTCGTCCTCGCGAAGTGGTTGATGCGCGACGCGTCGGTCCTCGTCCTCGACAACGTGACCCGCGGCATCGACGTCGGCGCGAAGGAGGAGGTGTACCGCCTCTGCCGGGAGTTGGCCGACGAGGGCGTCTCCATGCTGTTCATCGGCGACGAACTGCCGGAGGTCATCGGGATGGCCAACCGCATCCTCGTGATGAAAGACGGACGCATCGCTGACGTCGTCGAGGCTCCGCCCGGCGACAAACCGACCGAAGAGGAAGTCATACAGGAGATGATCTAACGATGTCAACATCCATCGGCGACGGCGCACGGGAGAAGTTCGAACAGTTACGCGAGAGACGGGACCTCCGCGATTGGTTGGTGGACCTCGGCCCCTTCGCGATGTTGTTCATCCTCGTCGCGTTGTTCTCGTTCACCAGCGACGTGTTCGCGACGTACGGCAACTTCATGGGCATCCTGAAGAACAGCATGATCCTGCTGCTCGTCGCCCTCGCGGGGACGTTCCCGATTCTCCAACAGAGCATCGACCTCTCGGTGGCCGCGTTGGTCGGTCTCACCGGCGTCGTCACCGCCATGCTGGTCAATCAGATCGGCATCCTGGCGATTCCGGTCGGCATCCTCGTCGGCGTGGCGGCGGGGACGGCCAACGGCGTCATCTTCGCCAAACTGAAACTGCCCTCGTTCCTCGTGACGCTCGGAACGCTCTCCATCGCGCAGGGGTCGGCGCTGCTTCTGACCGACGGGTCGTCCATCCCGTTCCGGAACGAACAGGCCCAGTGGATAGCGACCGGCGAACTGATCCCGACGGTTCCGAACCTCGTCCTCTGGGGACTGCTCATCTACGCGGTGACCTCCTTCATCGCGTGGAAGACGTCGTTCGGCCGCTACACATACGCGCTGGGGGAATCCGAGAAAGTCGCAGACCTCTCGGGGGTGAAGGTGGACCGCTACAAGATCGGCGTGTTCGTCCTCTCGGGACTGCTCTGCGGCATCGCCGGGGCGTTGCTCGCCGCCCGCATCTCCTCCGGGCAGGCGACGATGGGCGACGGCTTCCTCCTCCCCAGCATCGCCGCCATCGTGATGGGCGGCACCGCGTTGACCGGCGGCGTCGGCGGCCCCCACCGCACCATCATCGGCGTGATGGTCATCCAGGTCCTCCAGAACGGACTCGACCTCAACGGAATCGGGTCGTTCGTCCAGGAGATAATCCTCGGCTTCGTCGTCATCGGCGCGGTGTGGATGTCGCTTGACCGCGACAAGATAGACGTGGTGAAGTGACGGACGGCGCTACGCTCCCTCTCCTCGCCACGACGAACTACGCTTTCGGTCGAACGAGGAGGCGAACCTGCGACCCGTCTCGGCCCGCGTACGGTATCGGCGTGCAGATGACGTCGTACTGCCCGGGTTCGACCGCTTCGAGGTTCGCCACGCCCTCGACGATGCGGACGCCCGCCGGTAAGAGGGTCCGGTGGACGACGTGTTCCGCTATCGTCGCGCCGGGCGCGTCCACGCCGAGGGCGTCCGTCGCCACGCAGGCCACCTCGCGTTCGACGAGGAACTCGGCGGCGTCGCGCGACGGATACGGGTACTCGCGGACGTACTCGTCCGTCGGCCGCGGCGGGTTGCCGAAGTCGAGGATTACGAAGTCGCCCGCCCGCACGCCGCGCCGGTCGGCCTCGGATTCCAGCGCTTCCCGCCCGAGTTCGGCGCCGGGCGGCAGGTCGGTGAAGTCCAACACGATGCCCTCGGTCACCATCTCCTCGGGCGTCACCTCGTCGATGGTCCGTGCCTCGTCGGCCGGGAGGAAGTGCGTCGGCGCGTCCATGTGCGTCCCGCAGTGCGCGTCGAGGTGGAGTCTCGTCCCGTTGTACCCGTCCGCCTCGACGTCGGCGTACGATTCGAACTCCGGCGCCGGACGGTTCGGCGGGCGGGTCGGACAGTCCGGACCGAGCGACTGTGTCAAGTCTACCCAATCGGCCATGTCTCCCGTTTTCGCGTCGCGAACTAATAGGTTGGCGCTCGCCACCGAAGCCGTGCGGTAGTGCGTGTCGCACCGGCGAAAAGACTAACACGCTCGTCATCGACACTCGTTCCCATGGGTCATACGTTTAGCGGCTACCGCAGGCCGGACGGCCAGGTGGGCGTCCGCAACCACGTCGCCGTCGTCCCCACATCGGTCGCCGCCTCCGCCGTCGCGTCGGCGGTCGCCGAGGAGGCCGGCGCGTGGGCGCGGGCGACGCCCCACCAACTCGGAACCAGCCAACCGGACCCGGCGAGGCGACAGACCGAGCGAGTGTTGACCGGCGTCGGGCGGAACCCGAACGTGGGTGCGGCCCTCGTCGTCGAACTCGGCACCGAGGACATCGACGCCGACGATATCGCCGACGGAATCGCCGCCGGCGGGAGGGCCGTCGAGACGCTCACGATACGCGAGGCCGGTGGCACCGAGGCCGCCCTCTCGGAGGGCGCGGACCGCCTCGAACGCCTCAACGGAGAGGCGCAACGGGCCAGGCGCGAGGAGGCCGACGTCTCCGAACTCGTCTTCGGCGTCGAGTGCGGCGGGAGCGACGCGACCAGCGGAATCGCGGCCAACCCGGCTGTCGGCGCGGCCTGCGACCGCCTCGTCGAGGCGGGCGGCACCGCCTGCTTCAGCGAGACGCCGGAGTTCATCGGCGCGGAACACATCCTCGCGGACCGGTGCGTAGACGAGGAGACGCGGGAACGTCTCCTCGAACGGGTCGAGGCCCGCGAGGGGATGGCCGAACTGATGGGCGTGGACCTCCGCGGCGCGCAACCGACGCCCGGCAACCAGGAGGGCGGCCTCACCACCATCGAAGAGAAGAGCCTCGGCGCCATCTCGAAGGGCGGGACGACGCCCGTCCGCGGCATCGTGGACTACGCCGAGGACCTGCCCGTCGGCGGCGGACTCGTCCTCATGGACACGCCCGGATACGACGTGGAGAGCGTCGTCGGCAAGGTGGCCGGCGGCGCGCAGGTGATAGCGTTCACCACCGGGCGCGGCAGCACCACCGGCAACCCCATCGCGCCGGTCATCAAGGTGACCGGCAACCCGAAGACGTGGGAGAAGATGTCGAACAACGTCGACGTCAACGCCGGGACGGTGTTCGACGGCGAGTCCGTCGAGTCGGTCGGCGAACGCGTCTTCGAGACGCTCGTGGACGTCGCGGACGGCCGGCGCACCGAGTCCGAGCACCGGCGCTTAGAGGAGTTCGCCATCAACGAGATTCAACCGCAGGAACTCGACGCGGAGGCGGGCGCATGAAGGGCCGCGTTCTCGACGACGCCCTCCTCCTTCTAAGCGACGCCGACAACGTCGGAACGGCGGTGGACGACCTCTCGGCTGGAACCGAAATCGAGTGCGACGGTCGGACCGTCACCCTCCCGGAGGACGTTCCCTTCGGTCACAAGGTGGCGTTGGAGTCGTTCGCCGTCGGCGACGAGGTGCGGAAGTACGGCGAAGTCATCGGCGCGGCGACGCGCGCCGTCGGGCCGGGCGAGTGGGTCCACACGCACAACTGCGAGAGCACCCGCGGCCGCGGCGACCGCGCGGCCGCCGGGGGTGAGGCGGCGTGAGCGTCCCCTCCGTCACCGGGCGGACGTTCGAGGGCGTCCCTCGGCGGGACGGCGGCGTCGGCGTCCGCGACAACGTCCTCGTCCTCCCGTCGGTCATCTGCTCGCACATCGTCGCCGACCGCATCGCCGCGCGCGTTGACCACGCCGTCTCGACGCCGCACGATCACGGCTGCGCCCAACTCGGGGCCGACAACGAACAGACGCGGCGGACGTTCCTCTCTCTGGCGCAGAACCCGAACGTTGCGGGCACCCTCGTCGTCGGACTCGGGTGCGAGGAGGTCCAGAGCGACGACGTGGCGGGTGCGCTCCGGTCGCGGGACGTCCCGGTGCGAGAACTGTCGATACAGGGCGTCGGCGGCACCGACGAGTGCGTCGAACGGGGCGTCGAGGCGGCGTCCGAACTCGTCGAATCGCGCTCCGTGGACCGCTCCGACGCCACCATCGGGGACCTGACGCTCGGCGTCGTCTCCACCGACCTCGACACCTCGACGGTGGACGTGGCGGACCCCCTCGTGGGCGACGTGGCCCGCGCCGTCGTCGCCGCCGGGGGTCGAGTCGTCGTCGCCGGCAACGAACGCGTCCTCGCCCACCCGGACGACGCGCGCGAGATGACCGAGGAGTCGGCCCGCGACTCGGTGGACGAACTCCTCGCCCGACACGAGGGCATTCCGCCGCGCGCGACGCGAGTCGGTCGGTTCGCCCGCAAGCGGTCGTTCGACGAGGTGACTCGCTCGTGGGGAGAACGCGACGTCTCGGAGGTGCTCTCGTACGGCGAACGCGCGAGCATCTCGGAGGGTCTCGCCCTCGTGGACGCGCCGTCGCGGTTCGCGGAGGCGACGACGGCCCTCGCCGCCGCCGGCGCGAACGTCGTCGTCCACGTCACCGGCGACGGCATCCTCGCCGGCCACCCCCTCGTCCCGGTGGTGAAGGTGACCGGCGACCCGGGCACGGCGGCGGCGCTTCCGGACGACATCGACGTGGAGGCGACGAACGCCGACGCCGACGACCTACTGGAGACACTGGTCGCCGTGGCGAACGGCGACCCCTGCTGCGCGGAGCGACACGGCCTCACGGAGTTCGCCATCACGCGCGTCGGACCCTCGATGTGAGTCCGCCGCGTCATCCGCCTTTTCTCGGTCTCAGAACGCGCTCGGGGTGAACCCGCCGTCTATCGTTATCGTCTCGCCGGTGACGTACGACGCGGCGTCGCTGGCGAGGTAGACCGCCGCGCCGGCCACGTCCTCGGGGCGACCGATTCGCCCGGCGGGCGCGCGGGACGTGACGCGTTCGTACCGGTGGCTCCCCTCCTCGTAGGCGTCGGCCGTCTGCGCCGTGGCGATGAACCCGGGGCGGACGGCGTTGACGCGCACGTCCGGCCCGAGGTCCTTCGCCGCCGCGCGGGTGTAGCCGTCGATACCGCCCTTCGCGGAGGAGTACGCCGCCAGGTTCTCGATTCCGAGGACGGAGGACAGCGACGCGACGTTGACGACGCTCTCTACCCCGGTACGGTTGGCGAACGTCTGCACCGTGCGGTGGACGCCCGTCAGTTGCACGTCGAGGACGTGGTCCCACTCCTCGTCGGTCACCTCCGAGACGGACGACCGGGCGATGGCGCTGGAGGAGTTGACGAGGATGTCGACGCCGCCGAAGCGGTCGGTCGCGGCGTCGGCGAGCGATTCCAGCGAGTCGCGGTCGGTCACGTCGCAGGTGGCCTCCAACGCCTCGCTCCCCCGTTCGCGCACCTCGTCTGCGGTCGCGGCGACGCGCGATTCGGTTCGACTCGTCGGGACGACGTTCGCCCCCTCTTCGGCGAACGCGAGGGCCACCGCGCGACCGATACCGCTCGTTCCGCCGACGACGACGGCCGTCTTCCCGTCGACCGTGACCGGTTCGTACGTGAACGACGCGGGTTCGCTACTCTCGTCGGACATGGGTCTCGATGCGTCGCCGACCGTGATATACGTTCGTGTCGCACACAGGTTCGGAACTGTCAGACGGACGAACTTGGAGTCGCAGAAACTGAGAACGCCCGCCCGGCGGGCGCGCGGTCAGTCACGAGTACGTGAGGTTGAGTTCGATGACGTTCGCCGCGCTCCGGACGCGTTCGGGTATCTCCGATTCGAACGCCTCGTCCTTCATCCGACTCGTCGGCCCCGAGACGCTCACCGCGCCGATGGCGCGCCCGTCGGGGTCCGTGACGGGCGCTGCGACGCACCGGAGACCGGAGAGCCGTTCCCCGTTGTCGGTGGCGTACCCGCGTTCGCGGATGGCCGCGAGTTCCTCGTCGAGTTCCTCCCGCGTGGAGACGGTGTTGGCCGTCTGCGCCGGGAGGCCCCAGCGGTCGACTATCTCGTCGACGCGTTCCTCGGGGAGGTGCGCGAGAATCGCCTTCCCCAGCGAGGTGCAGTGGAGGCCGACGCGCATCCCGGCGTGCGTGTCGAGGTTGACCGCTTGGTCCCCCTTCGAGCGGAGGAGGTAGACGCCCTCTCCGTGCTCCTCGACCAGCAGGTTCGCCAACTCCCCGGTCTCCTCGGCCAGCGCCTCCACCTCCGGTTTGGCGACGTCGTAGATGCGCATCCGGTCGCGCGTGTGTTCGCCGAAGTCGAGGAACTTCAGGCCGATGCAGTACGTCTCGTCGTGCCAATCGACGTACTCGTGTTCCCGGAGCGTCCGCAGGTGGCTGTAGACGGTGCTCTTGGGAAGGTCGAGTTCGTTCGCTAACTCCGTCACACCGGCGTTACCCTTCTCCTTCAACGCTTCGAGGATTCGAAGCGAGGTTCCCAGCGCCCCGATCGTGTTCGCGGTGTTCGTTCCCATGGCACACACCGGTTGCCGTCCGGTATACATAACGTTTGTTCACGTTCGCAGAACGTGTTTCCGGCCATGGTGGTGGACGACCCGACATCGTCGTGCGCGCCGGACGTGACGGTTCGGCGACGCGTTCCCGCCCCGCGGTGCGTCGGTGCGCGTCCGCTTCAACGTTTCCCCGCCGCCGGACTGCGGCTTTCCGAACTGTTTTGTCGCGGGGGAGAGACGCTGCGGGCATGCACCGCGTACGATTCCGCGACCCCGCGGGGAGCGTCAGAACCGGACGGCGAACGGACGACGGACTCGTCTTCGGCGACGAGACGTACGACCCCGAGGACGTGGACGTCCTGCCGCCCTGCGACCCGACGAAGATAGTCTGCATCGGCCTCAACTACGAGAAACACGCCGAGGAATCCGGGATGGAGATTCCGGACCGACCGCTGTTGTTCCTCAAGCCGCCGAACGCGCTTTCGTCCCACGGCGACACCGTGACCCTCCCCGCGGGAAAGGAACGGGTGGATTACGAGGCGGAGTTGGCCGTCGTCGTCGGCGAGCAGTGTCGCAACGTCTCCGAGGAGGAGGCGATGGAGTACGTGGCGGGCTTCACCTGCATGAACGACATCTCGAACCGCGACGACCAAGATAAAGAACAGAACTGGATTCGCGGGAAGGCGTTCGACAACAGCGCACCCCTCGGCCCGGTTCTCGCCACGCCCGACGAGGTGCCCGACGACGCGAGCATTGAACTCCGGATGAACGGCGAGACGAAACAGGACTCCTCGCGGGCGGACTTCATCTTCTCGATACCCGAACTCGTCGCGGAGATTACGACGTACATGACGCTGGAACCGGGCGACGTCATCTCGACGGGGACGCCCGAGGGCGTCGGTCCACTCTCGGACGGCGACACTGTCGAAGTCGAAGTCGAGGGCGTCGGCGTCCTCGAACACGACGTGCGCGTCCCGTAAGACGGCGGGACGCCCCGCCCCGGCGGCCCTGACGACCGGAGCGGACGGGGCCCGAAGATTCATGTCCATAGGTGACACAATACACGCTGCGGTCGGAGGGGAACGTTGCGCGTAGTCCAACAGCCGCGTGCCACTATCAGTTCAACCAGCCCACTGCCGTCGCCCCCCTCCGTCCGCGTGCGTTCTGCCGGCGGAGCGACCGTTCGCGTTCGGCGTAAAAATAATTCGGAGCCGAGGGGCGGGCTCAGTAGTTGTCGTAGACCGTCTTCGTCGTGGTGAAGAACTCGAGGGCGGCCTCGCCCTGTTCGCGGTAGGTGTTACTGGAGGAGTCTTTCATCCCGCCGAAGGGGACGTGGAGTTCGAGGCCCGTCGTCTTCTCGTTTATCTTCACGACGCCCGCTTCGATATCTTCGACGAAGCGATTCGCCTCGGTGTGGTCGTCGGTGACGATGCTGGCGGCGAGGCCGTAATCGACGCCGTTGGCCACTTCGACCGCCTCCTCGTAGTTCTCGACGCGGATGACCGAGAGCACGGGGCCGAATATCTCGTCCTGCGCTATCCGCATGTTCTCGTCCACGTCGGAGAAGACGGCGGGCGAGACGAAGTAGCCGTCCGCGCCGTCGACGTCGACCTCCTCGCCGCCCGTTTCGAGGGTCGCGCCCTCGTCCTGCCCGACTCCGACGTACTCCAGCGTCGATTCGAGTTCGCTCTCGCTCACCTGCGGCCCCATGTCGTGGCCGTCGAGGCCCGGGCCGACGTCGATGTCCTCGGCGGCGGCGACGACCCCGTCCACGAACTCGTCGTACACGTCGTCGTAGACGATGGCGCGGGAGGTGGCGGTACACGCCTGTCCGGTGACGCCGAACGCCCCCGAGGCGACGATATCGACGGCCTCCTCCACGTCCGCCGTGTCGGAGACGATAGTCGGGTTCTTCCCGCCCATCTCGCACTGGACGCGCTTTTGGTCGTCCGTCGCGGCGTCGTACACGTGGTGTCCGACCGCGGAACTCCCGGTGAAGGAGACGGCGTCCACGGCGTCGTGGTCCGTGATGGCGCCGCCGACGTCGCTCCCGGACCCGATTACGAGGTTCACGACGCCGTCGGGGATCCCCGCCTCGTCGAGACACTCGATGATACCCTTCGCGACGCCGGGCGCGAGTCGCGCCGGTTTGATGACGACCGTGTTACCGGTCGCGAGGGCGGGTGCGAGCTTCCACGCGGGGATGGCGATGGGGTAGTTCCACGGCGTGATGAGGCCGGCCACCCCCAACGGTTCGTTCTTCGTGTAGAGGTTCTTCCCCCGTCCGCTGGCGGCCTTCACGGTGCCGCCGTGGTCTCCGGCCTTCTGCGCGTAGTAGTAGAAGATGTCGACGGCGCGTTGGACCTCCGGTTCGGCCTCCGCGGGCGTCTTCCCCTCCTCGCGGGTGAGCGTCTCCGTCAGTTCCTCCTTGCGGTCTTCGAGCAACCGCGCGGTCTGCGTGAGAATCGCGCCGCGTTCCGGACCGGGCGTGGCCGCCCACTCCTCGGACGCCGCGGCGGCGGCCTCGATGGCCCGTTCGGCGTCCTCGGTGGACCCCATCGCGTACTCCGCGACTACCTCCTCCGCGTTCGCCGGATTGGTCACCTCGAACGTCTCTCCCGACTCTGCCTCCGTCCACTCTCCGTCTACGTAGTTCGTGGCTGCCATGGGCACCGAAGCGTACGCCCGCGTGCCTTAGGGGTTTTTCGGTGAGTGCGGCGCTCCGAGCGGTGTCCCTCACGAACGACCGTCCCGAACCACCCTCTCTCACCGGGACAGCCCGATTCGCCCGACCGATTCCCCGTCGGCGCTAACAATTATGTGGCAGTGCCCGGTACCTGAACGCATGCAATACTACGCATTATCGGGTGCGGAGCGATCAGCACTCGTCGCACGAGACGGGGACGACGCCTTCGACCTGACGAGCGCGAATCCGAAGGTGGAGACGTTCTCCGACCTCGCGCGGGCCGCGAACATCACGAATCAGGGCGTCGACGACGTCGCGCGGGGACTACTCGACGACGCCGACTCGGTCCCGGCGGACGAGTTGTCCGACCGGGCCCGTCGCCCCGCCGTTCCGGACGAGGTGTGGGCGGCGGGCGTGACGTACCACATCAGTGAACAGGCCCGAGAGGCCGAAAGCGGGATGCCCGACGTCTATCTGGACGTTTACGAGGGGGAACGACCCGAGATATTCTTCAAGGCGACGGAGAGTCGAACCGTCGGCCCGAACGATGCGGTCGGAATCCGCGAGGACTCCTCGTGGGACGTTCCGGAACCGGAACTGGGCGTCGTCCTCTACCGCGGCGACATCGTCGGCTACACCGTCGGCAACGACATGAGTAGTCGGTCCATCGAGGGGGAGAACCCCCTCTACCTCCCGCAGGCGAAAGTGTACGACCGCTGCTGTTCCATCGGTCCTTGCATCACCTCCGCCGACGCCGTCGACGACGCGCAGAACCTCGGCATGACGATGACCATCGAACGCGACGGCGAGATTCTGTACGAGGAGTCCACCTCCACCTCCGAGATGATCAAATCGTGCGAGGAACTCGTCTCCTACTACGCCCGCCACAACACCGTCCCCGAGACGGCGGTTCTCCTGACGGGAACGGGACTCGTCCCGAGCGACGACTTCACCCTCCGGGAAGGCGACAGCGTCCGCATCGAGATAGACGACATCGGCATTCTCGAAAACACCGTCACGGTCGTCTGACTCCCTCTTTCGATTCGGAGGCGGCACCTCCGTTTCCTATCGTCGCACGGGGCGATACTATGGCGACACGGAAACGGAACGCCTCGAACTGCGGATATCACCCCTGACGGCGACCGTATCCGCGGTGAACGGACGAGAACGTCCGCGCCGGTCGAATCTCCATCCGTGCGACCAAATCGCACAGCCGTCCGCCCCCGTCGGAGGCTGTGACAACAGTAAGACTGTAACGTCGGCCGAGGGAACGGTCCGTTCGACGACCGGTTCGTCGGGCCGGCCGGCTACCCGTATCGAAGGGGCGTCGCCGTCGTCCGGTTTTCCGCCCCGCGTGGCAGTCGAGTTCGCCGTCGGGCCGGGAGAGACGCTCCGTCCGCCCCCTCGTTCGGATCCGTTCCGGGGGTCGCTCTCGTCGGACGGGGGCCTCCGCCGTTTCGTATCGTCGTCTCGCCCGCGCGGCGCGTTTCCCCCGACAGAACCGTCTGCCCGGCGGAGCGAGTCGTCTCCTCGGGGCGGACGCAATCGGGTAGTCGAGTCGCCGATTCGGCTAGCGGACGGTGTACCCACCGTCGAGAACGATCGTCTCCCCAGTCATGTACGCAGAGGCGTCGCTCGCGAGGTACACCGCCGTCGGGCCGAGCATCTCGGGCGACGCCATCTCGTCCATCAACATCTCGCCCTCCCACGTCTCGACGGCGTTCTCTGCGACCTGCGCGCCCTGGTCCGCGTTGTCGGTCGCGACGTACCCCGGCGCGAGGTTGTTCACGCGGATTCCGTGCTCGGCCCACTCCGAGGCGAGTTGGTTCTTGAACCCCTCTAACCCGGCCTTCGAGGCGTTGTAGGCGACCTGTCTCTGGGGGTAGTTCGCGATGAACGCGGACATCGAGGAGACGTTCAGGACGACGCCGCCCCCGTTCTCCATCATCTCGCGCCCGGCGGCGCGCGAACAGAGGAACGCGCCCGTGAGATTCGTCGTGAGGACCGCGGACCACTCTTCGAGCGACATCGTCTCGATGGCCTCGTGGACGACGATGCCGGCGTTGTTCACGAGCACGTCCACTCCGCCGAATCGTTCGACGGTCGCCTCGACCATCGCCTCCACGGCGTCCTCGTCGGTCACGTCGCACTCAACCGCGAACGCGTCGGCTCCGGTGGAGTCGCTAATCTCCTCCGCCGCCTCCTCTCCCGACGCCGCGTCGCGGTTGGCGACGACGACGCTCGCGCCCGCCTCCGCGAGGGCGTTCGCGATAGCGCGGCCGATGCCGCGATTCCCGCCGGTCACGATTGCCGTCTCTCCGTCAAGGTCGAACGCGTCGAGTACAGTCACGGACGTACTACCGACCGAGTCTCACAAAAACCTTCGTCCCCGCTTCCCCGTTGGCGCGACTGAGACGGTACCACCGGGGGGTGGTACGACCGCCGACGGATCACTCGCCGAACGATATCATCCCCTTGACGACGGAGGGGTCCATCGCGCGCCGGAACGCCCCGTCGATATCGTCGAGCGACGACTCGAAGTCCACGATGCCTTCCACGTCCACGGCGTCGTCTTCGAGGAGGCCGATAGCCGCGTCGTACGTGTTCTTGTAGCGGAACGAGCCGTGGACGTCGAGTTCGTTGTCGATGATGTCGAGGACGTCGAAGGGGACGTTCGCCTCGTCGGCGAGTCCGACGAGGACGACGGTTCCGCCTCGCCGAACCGCGTCGATGGTCGATCGGATGGACGGCTCCGCGCCCGACGCTTCGACGACTACGTCGGCCCCGACACCGTCGGTGTACTCGTCGACGGCCGCTTCGAGAGACTCCTCCGCGACGTTGACTACCCGGTCCGCCCCGCGTTCTCCCGCGAACGAGAGTTTCTCCTCGACGACGTCGGTGACGATGACGTCCGTCGCACCGGCCGCCCGAGCGGCCTCCATCACCATCAGACCGATGGGGCCGGCGCCGGTCACGAGCACCGTATCGCCCGTCCCGACGTCACCGCGACGACAGGCGTGGATGCCGACGGAGAGCGGTTCACAGAGCGCCCCTTCCGTCGTCGAGACGTTCTCGGGCAACTCGTACACGTAGTCCGCCGGCCACGAGACGTACTCGGTGAAGGCGCCGTCGTGCGGCGGCGTCGCCATGAACTCGACATCCTCGCAGAGGTGGTAGTCGCCGCGCTTGCAGTGTGCGCACCGCCGACAGGGGACGCCCGGTTCCAGGGCGACGCGGTCGCCGGGTTCGAGCCTGCTCACGTTCTCGCCGACGTCGACCACCTCGCCGGCGCTCTCGTGTCCGAGGACGAGCGGATTTTCGACGACGTAGTCTCCGATGCGGCCGTGCTCGTAGTAGTGGACGTCCGACCCGCAGATACCGACGTCCCTGACGGCCACGAGGACGTCGTCCGGACCCGGAGACGGCCTGGGACGGTCCTCGATTTCGAACTCGTGAGGTTCGGTCAACACCGCGGTTTTCATACCCGATCAATTGGCGAGGTGGACACAAATAGGTGCGGGTCGGCCTATCGAATCACCACTCCGCGATGCTCCCGTCCTCGTGGTGCCAGATGGGGCTGTGCCAGTTGACCTGCGTCTGGGCCTTCTCGCGAACCGCGTCCTCGTCGACTTCGATACCGAGTCCCGGGCCGGTGAGTCGGTTGATGTAGCCGTCCTCGAACTCGAACGCGCGCGGGTCTTCGAGCAGTTCGAGTCCGTGGCTCGAATCGGCGTCGTGCAGTTCGAGGTCCTGTTCCTGCATGACGACGTTCTGGGAGGCGAAGCCGACTTGAAGGCTGGCGGCCAACGCGACGGGACCCAGCGGGCAGTGGGGGACGACGGCCACGTCGAACACCTCCGCCATCGAGGCGAGTTTTCGCATCTCGGTGATACCGCCGACGTGGGTGACGTCCGGCTGGACGACCGACACCGAGTTGTCGACGAACAGCGGTTTGAACTCGTGTCTGGAGTACAGACGCTCCCCCGTTGAGATGGGGACGGTCGTCTGCTGTGCGAGCGACCGGAAGGCGTCTCCGTACTCCGAGAGCACCGGCTGGTCGACGAACATCATGTCGTACGGTTCCACCCGCCCGAGGAGTTCCCGAGCCATCGGCTTCGAGACGCGGCCGTGGAAGTCGAGACCGAGGAAGGCGTCGTCGCCGACGGCGTCTCGGACCGCCGCGACCTGTTCCACGAGGCGGTCGACGGCCGCGGGCGTTTCCAGCGGGCGGAACTCGTGCGGGGAGTTGAGCTTGAACGCCCGGTACCCGTTCTCCCGTGCTCGACTCGCCGCGTCCGCGAGTTCTTCGGCGCTGTTGCCGCCCAACCACTCGTGGACGAGCATGCGGTCGCGGACGTGTCCGCCGAGGAGTTGGTGAATCGGCGCGTCGTAGTGGCGCCCCTTGATGTCCCACAGCGCGTGGTCGATGCCGGCCAGCGCACTCATCAGCACGGGGCCGCCGCGGAAGTAGGCGCTCTGGTAGAGCTTCCGCCAGTGGTACTCCGTCCGAAGCGGATCGCTCGTCAGGAGGTGCTCTTCGACGAGTTCGGAGACGGCGGTCCGGACCGTCTCCAATCGCCCCTGCACTATCGGTTCACCCCAGCCGGTTATCCCCTCGTCGGTCTCCAGTTTGAGGAGTAACCACCGCGGGGGAACGGCGAACAGTTCGTAGTCGACGATTTCCATGCGTGGGCTGTGTCCTGCCGACTACTTTAGTTAGCAGGTCCGGACGTACACGGAACGGATTTCACCCGTCCGCATCCATCGACGGCGCGATAGTGAACGGACACGTACATTTAACATGATAGAAACCGACTATCGACTCGTTCGCATGAGCGTACTCGAAAGCTTCTCCCTAGAGGGAGAGACAGCTATCGTTACGGGCGCGGCGCAAGGACTCGGTAAGCAGATGGCGACCGGTCTCGCGGAGATGGGAGCCGACGTCGCCATCGCCGACGTGGACGTCGAGAAGGCCGAGCGGACGGCCGCGGAGTTGGACGGCGAGACGGACGTCGTCGCGACGGAAGTCGACGTCACCGACGAGGCGTCGGTCGAAGCGATGGTCGAGGACGTCACCGACCGCCTCGGGCCCGTAGACGTGCTGGTCAACAACGCCGGCATCGTGGAGAACTCGCCCGCCGAAGAGACGTCGCTCGACTCGTGGCGGCGCGTCCTCGCCGTCAACCTCGACGGGGTGTTCCTCTGCGCCAAGCACGTCGGTCAGCGGATGTTAGAACGCGGCGGAGGGCGGATCGTCAACATCGCGTCGATGTCGGGCTTCGACGTCAACGTCCCGCAGAAACAGGCCAGCTACAACACCACGAAGGCCGGCGTCTCCATGCTGACCAAGTCGCTGGCCGTCGAGTGGGCGGACCGCGGCGTCAGAGTGAACGCCATCGCGCCGGGCTACATGCGAACCGACCTCGTCGACGAAGTGCTGGAAGCGAACCCCGAGATGGAGGAGACGTGGTTGGAGAACACGCCCATCGGACGACTCGGTCGGCCCGAAGAGCTCCGCGAACTGGTCGTCTACCTCGCTTCGGACGCGTCCTCGTACATGACCGGGTCGACGGTCGTCATGGACGGAGGGTACACCGCCCGGTAGCGGTGTCACCCCGTCTCGAACTCGGTTATCCGACTCTTCGCTCGGTCCCATCCGTCGGTCGTCGCGGGTTCGTACGTCGTCGTCTCGAACTCCTCCGCCACCAGTCGCCGTCCAGTCTCGACGTCCGGGAGCGTACCGACTCCGACGGCCTGGGTCAGGAGGTTTCCGACCGCCGTCGCCTCCGTCGGCCCGGCCACCACCGGGCGACCGGTCGCGTCGGCGAGTAACTGACAGAACAGTTCGTTCCGCACGCCGCCGCCGCCGAGGTTGATCTGTGGTATCGGCCCATCCGCGACCGACGCAAGTTCGTCCAGCGCCAGCGCCGTCTTCGTCACGAGACTGTCCAAGAGACAGCGGACGACTTCCCCCCGACCGGCCGGGACCGGTTGGTCCGTTCGCTCGCAGAAGGCGCGTATCTGGTCGGGCATCGGTTCGTCGATGCCGAAGCTGTCGGCGTCGGGGTCGACGAACGACGCCCGCGCCGGGGCCTCTCGCGCCGCCGAGAGGAGCGTCTCGTAGTCGGCGGGTACGCCGGCGTCGCGCCACGCCTCGCGGCACTCTTCGAGGAGGAAGAACCCGTTGACGTTCGTGAGCAGACGGACGGTTCCGTCGGCGCCCAGTTCGTTCGAGAGGGCGCGCTCGAAGGCGGCGTCCGTCCGCACCGGTTCCTCCCGTTCGACGCCGAGGATGAACCACGACCCGGTACTCAGGAACGCGGCGTCGTCGGTGAGCGGCAGACCGGCGACGGCGGACGCCGTGTCGTGGCTCGCGGGCGCGACGAGTTCGGGGTCGCAGGGGAGTTCCCGGGACACGTCGTCGGCGAGCGAACCCAACCGTCGCCCGGGTTCGTCGAGCGTCGGGAGGATATCCGTCGGAAGCGACAACTCCTCCAGCAGGTCCGTCGCCCATTCACGCTCCCGCGGGTCGACCATCTGCGTCGTCGACGCGACGGTCACTTCGCCGCACGGTCGCCCCCCCAGCAACGCCGTCAGCAACTGGGGCATCATGAGGAGTCCGTCGGCCCGGTCGAGGAGTTCGGGTTCCTCGTGCGCGAGCGTGTGGAGTTGCCACAGCGTGTTCGGCGTGTTCCAGTTGGTGACGCCCGTCGCCTCGAAGACCCGTCGTTCGTCGACCGCCTCGAACAGCGACTCGCGCGTCGCCGTCGCGGCCGGATCGCGGTACGAGATGGGGTCCCGCAGGACTTCGCCGTCGGACAGGAGCCCGAAGTCGAGCCCCCACGCGTCGATACCGACGGTGTCGACGTCGTCCCCTCGCTCGGCCGCGGCGCGGATGCCGGCGACCATCCGGTCTCGGAGGGCGTCGAGGTCCCAGACGTAGCGACCGCCTCGCTCGACCGGTCGATTATCGAACTGGTGGACTTCCCGGACTTCGAACGACTCGGGCGTCACGGTTCCGAGGTACACCGTTCCCCCGCTGGCACCGATGTCGATGGCTACGTGTTCCATCGTCCGGTCACTGCCCGTAGCTGTCCAGTTTCCCGCGGAGACGGTCTATCTCCTCGTCGGGGAGGATCTCCGGTTCGCCGATTGCGCGGGCCTGGTAGTGGATGCGCGCGCAGTACTCGACCATCTGCGCGACCGTGTACGCGTCGTCGAGCGACCCGTCGGCCGTCAAGACGCCGTGGTTCCGGAGGAGGGTCGCGTTGTACGACTCGCCCAGGGCGTCGACGGCCGCGTCGCCGAGAGCCTCCGTCGCGTGGGTCTCGTACCCGGTGACGGGGACTTCCGACCCCGTGAACGCGAGGAGGTAGTGCGAGGCCGGAATCGCCTCGCCGAGCGAGGCGAACGTGGTGGCGTACGGCGAGTGGGTGTGGACGACGCCGCCGACGTCCGAGCGCCGTTCGTAGACGGCGAGGTGCATCGGCAGTTCCGTCGACGGTTCGGTCTCCCCCTCGACGACGGTTCCGTCGGTGCGGACGACGGGCACGTCCGCCGGCTTGATGTCCGCGTACGGGATTCCGGACGGGCTGATGGCGATTCGGTCCTCGTCGAGACGAGCGCTGAGGTTCCCGCCCGTCCCGGTCGTCAGGTCGTCGTCGAGCAGGCTGCGGCCGTATTCGCAGATGGCGGTGCGCGTCTCGTAGTGCGGAATGTCTCGTGATGTCATGAACTGTCGTGGATAGGTGTTGATGGTCGGCGGATGGTGCGTGCGAACGAGAGCGCCTCCCGTCCGCGGGTGTCGGCGTTCACTCGGCGGAGCGACTGACGGACTGTGACTCCTCCTTCGGCGTTATCTCCGCGTCCAAGTCCAGCTTCCGCTGGTGAATCGTCTCGCCGGTGTTCGCGTCGAAGAGGTGGACGTCGGTCGGCTCGACGTACGCGTACACCTGTTCTCCCTCGGAGATGGGGCGTTTCCCGTCTATCTCGACGACGAACGTGTCCTCGTGCGACTGGTCCACCGGGCGGAGGTAGACGTAGGAGATGCTCCCCATCGGCTCGACGACGTCGACGGTCACTTCGACGCTGTTGCCTTTCACCGGAGTTTCCGAGAGGTCGAAGTCCTCCGGGCGCGCGCCCAGCGTCACCGCCGAGCGGTCGCCGACGTTCGACCGCATGCGCTCGGAGAGTTCGTACTCGAACCCGTCGCAGGCGAGCCTGTCGCCGTCGACATCGCCCTCGAAGAAGTTCATCGACGGCGACCCGATGAAGCCGGCGACGAACCGGTTGGCCGGCCGGTAGAAGCACTCCAGCGGCGTCCCGACCTGTTGGAGTTCGCCGTAGTTGAGCACGACGAGGCGGTCGCCCATCGTCATCGCCTCCGTCTGGTCGTGGGTGACGTACAGTGTCGTCACCCCGAGGTCGTTCTGGAGCCGGTTTATCTCGGTCCGCATCGTCGTCCGGAGCTTCGCGTCCAGATTCGAGAGCGGTTCGTCCATCAGGAACACGTTCGGGTCGCGGACGATGGCCCGTCCAAGGGCGACGCGCTGTTGCTGTCCGCCGGAGAGTTCCCCCGGCGTGTTGTCCAACAGATTCCCGATACCCATCATCTCGGCGGCTTCGGTCACCTGCGCCTCAATCTCCGCCTCCGAGAGGTCCGTCGACATCTTCAACCCGAACGACATGTTCTCCTCGACGGTCATGTTCGGGTACAGCGCGTAGTTCTGGAACACCATCGCGACGTCCCGCGCGCGCGGTCCAAGTTGGTTGACGAGGGCGTCGCCGATGAAGACGTCGCCCTCGCTCTGCGTTTCGAGCCCCGCGACGATTCGCATGAGCGTCGACTTACCGCTACCTGACGGACCGACGAAGACGACGAACTCGCCGTCTTCGATGTCTAACGAGACGTCGTCCACCGCGACGACGGCGTCGCCGCTCTCGCCGAACCGTTTCGTTACGTCGTCTAACGTGATACTGGCCATTATGTGCCCTCCGTAGCGCGAGCGGGGAGTCCCGCCGCGCGAATGCGTTTTGCGAACTGTGCGCGTCGTTCGGTTGTGGTCGCGTTCATTCTTTGATCACCACGCCGAAGCTGAGCCCCGCGGCGAGGTACTTGTTCACCGCTATCAGGAAGATAACGACGGGGAGGATCATCGCCATCGAGGCGGCCGCGAGCATGCCCCACTCGATGGAGCGGGAGCCGATGAACGAGTAGACGAACAGCGTCACCGGCACCGCCTTGAAACTCGTCAGCACGAGTCCGAACAGGAGTTCGATCCACGCGAAGATGAAGCTGATAATCGCGACCGAGAAGATGCCGGGCTTGGCCGCCGGGAGGACGACCTTGCGGAACCCCTGGAATCGGGTCGCGCCGTCGACGCGCGCCGCCTCCTCCAGGGTCTCGGGGATGCCGTCGAAGAACGCCTTCATCACCCACACCACCAGCGAGAGGTTGATGCTGACGTACATGAGCACCATCCCGATTCGCGTGTCGAACAGGTTGAACGACTGGAAGATGACGAAGAACGGGATGACGACGGCGATGGGCGGGAGCATCCGCGAGGAGAGAATCCACACGAGGACGTCCCGTTCCATGGGGATGTCGTACCGCGAGAGGACGTACGCCGCCGGGACGCCGATGAGCAGGACGAGTATCACCGACGCCGACACCATGAGGACGCTGTTGGCGAACGCCGTGAGGAACTCCCCGCTCTGGGCGAGCTGGATGTAGTTGTAGACTGTCGGCAGGAATATCCAGTCCGGCGGGAGCTGGTTCGCCTCTCCCGGGGGTTTCAGCGACATGGACGCGAGCCAGTACAGGGGGAAGAGGACGACGAGCGACCACAGCAGCAGGATGCCGTGTCTGGCCGCTCGAACGACGGTCTCGCGCGTGTCCTTGTCGAGCCGCTGCGAGCCGGTCGTGGGGTCGACGTTGCCGTCTCGGGTCGCCATCAGTCCCACACCCCCTCGAAGCCGACCTTTGCGATGACGACGTTACACACCGCGATGACGAGGACGAGGTAGACGACCGCTATCGCGGCCGCCACGCCGGGCTGGTTGTTGATGAACATCTGCTCGTAGATGTTGATACTCACCAGTTGCGTCGCCGTCCCCGGACCGCCCTGAGTGAGGCCGTACACCACGCCGAACGTCCGGAACAGGTCTATCATCCGGATGAGCGTGGCGACGAACACGACGGGTTTCATGTACGGGATGATGACGTGGACGTACCGCCGCCACAGCGGGGCACCGTCGACCCGCGACGCCTCGACGAGGGTGTCGGGGACCGACGAGAGGCCCGCGTAGAAGATGATGAACATGAACGGCGTCCAGTTCCACGTGTCGAGGAGTATCACCGTCAACAGCGGAATCTCCGAGAGGAACGCCGGCGCCGCGAACGGCGTCCACGTGTTGATCATGTACGGGATGATTCCGACCTCGCTGTTCAGCATGATGCGACCGATAGTCGCCATCGAAACCGGGGCCACCGCCATCGGGACGATGAAAAGCACCCGGTAGAACGACTTCGCCCGCTCGGATTTCACGCCGGCGACGAGTGCGGCGAGGAAGAACCCGAGGACGCTCTCTAAGACCAACGCGCTGGCGACGACGGTGATGGTGACGACGAACGAGTGGAGCGCACCGCCGCGGGTGAACGCCGTCACGTAGTTGCTCAGTCCGACGAACTCGGCTTCGAGCACGTTGAACGTGGGTTCCTCGATGAGACTGAGGTACAGGTCGTACGCACCGGGGAAGAAGGTGATCATCACCATCACGAGCACCATCGGCGCGACGAACCAGTACGGGAGGTAGTCGTTCCAGATATCGCGCAGGCTGGGGAACCCTCCCTTCTCGTCTGCGGCCGTTTCTGCTTTCGTCTGTGTACTCATTGTCAGTGTTGGGTCGGGTGGATGCGGGTCGAACCGTCCGCGTTACTCACTGTAGATGTCCTCCGCAATCTTCGCCGCCTTCTTCATCGCCGCCTCGGGTGATTTCTCCCCGGCGATGGCCCGTTGGAGTTCCTCGGAGTAGCGCTGTCCCCACTGGGGGTACTTCCGGTCGAACGGGTCGGGCTGCGCCTCCTTCAGGGATTCGAGCGTGACCTGGGCGAAGTTCTCGCCGACGCGCGACCGGAACTCATCGTTCTCCCAGACGGACTGGCGCACCGAGAACGCGGCGTCGTTCTCCAAATGCATCCACGTGTTCGTCGGTTGCGAGGAGGCCCACAGCATGAAGAGGAACCCCTGCTTGGAGTTCTTGGCGTTCTTCGAGGTGGAAATCTGCCAGTTGTAGGCGTTCGGTCCGAACGTGCCGTCGGCCGGTTTCGGCGCCTTCGCGATGCCGACGGAGTCGGCCACCTGAGAGTCCTCACCCGTCAGACCGGGCCAGAACAGGTTGGCGTCGGCGACGATGTGACCCGCGCGGCCCTCCTGCATCGTCGTGAGCACGTCGGACCACGTCTGCGTGGACGCCCCTTCGGGGCCGTAGTCCCGCAGGAGGTTCGTGTACCACGTGGCGGCGTCGATGACGCCCTGGGTGTCGAGTCCGGAGTCCTTCGGGAACTTGGTCCAGAGTTTCGCACCGTTCTCGCGGATGAACGTGTTCAGGATGTAGATGTTCATCCCGTATCCCTTCTGTCCGCGCCCGGCGGTACCGGCGACGTCGGACTCGTTCTCGTGGATGGTCTTCGCGTTCTGCCGGTGTTGTTCGAGCGTCTCGGCCACTTCGAGACCGTGTTTCTCGTAGAGGTCCTTCCGGTAGAACTGGGTCTGGACCTCGGTGGTGATCGGGATGCCCGTCCACTTGTCCGTGTATCCGCCACCGTGGGCCTGCCATCGGGACGACTCGAAGAGGTCGTTTGGCTTCCACCAGTTCTCGTCGTAGAGGCTACTGTCGTTGAAGTACTTGTCCAGCGTCTGGAGCCATCCCTCGCTACGGAACTGGTTGATGACCTGGTCCATGAAGAAGACGTCGAACTGACCGGCCCCGGTGCTCACGTCCGTCTGCCGCTTCGTCCGGAACTGCTGTTCCGGGAGGACGTTCCACACCACGTCGATACCAGTCAGTTCCTCGAACACCGGCACCGCGGGCTTTATCGCGTCGACCCACGGGTGCTGGACCGCTCCGATGTTTATCTTCGACCCCTCGAACTGTTTCCATTCGATGTCGGCGCCCTGGTACTCGCTCAACGGGATGGCGAGTTCGCCCGAACTACCGCTCTCGCCGGTTCCCGTCGACGTTCCGGAACTTCCGCCGCGGGTACAACCCGCGAGACCGCCGACCGCTCCGACGCCTAGCGCTTTCAGTACGTTTCTGCGGCTGCGTTGGCTTGCCATACCTATTGACCTCACCGTAGCACAAATCGAGCATGATTAATAAGCTTACTCCTCGTTGGCGCTATCGGCCCCTCCGATTCGGCTCGCTCGACGACTCGTCCCCGCCGAACGGAATGCGTCACCGCGTGAACGGCGTTCGTGGAGGGGATTTATTATGGACCGTGAAGAACCGAGTAGTTGAACGCGGGAGTACATCCGACGGAAACCCCCGCGTGAAGACGACTGCGAGCCATCGCAGCCACCGAAACACCACAGGCAACAGATGATGCGAACCGAGACAGACTCACACGACCAGCGTCCAGTGGAGCAGCCGATAAACGCCGAAGCTCGATACGGAGAGTTCGACGGATGATGCGTACGGCGACGCTGACCGACGTTGGTGAAATCGAAGTACAGGAGCGGGAGCGACCGGAACCGACGGAGAGCGACGTAATCGTCGAAATCGGCGCTTGCGGGGTGTGCATGACCGACTACCACATGTACCACGGCACGTTCGCCGTCGACACTCCGCTCGTACTCGGACACGAGAGCGCCGGCACCGTCGTAGACGTCGGCGAGGACGTCACCGGCCTCGACGTCGGGGACCGAGTCGCTATCAACCCCACCGTGCCGTGCACCAACTGCTCGTACTGCAAGCGCGGGGAGACCCACCTCTGTGAGAACAACACGAGCATCGGCGGGGCCGGCGAGACGATTCTCGACGGCGCGTTCGCCGAGTACGTCCGAGTCCCGGCGATAAGCGTCGAGGACATCGGCGACCTCTCGTTCGAGAACGCCGCGCTGGCGGAACCCTTGGCCTGTTGCATCCACGGCGTCGACCAAGTCGACGTCGAACTGGGCGACAGCGTCGCGATAATCGGTGCCGGCCCCATCGGTCTCCTGTTGATGCAGGTGTTCCGCAACGCCGGAGCCAGTCCGATAGTCGTCTCCGAACTCGATCCCGAACGGCGTGAACTCGCCGCGGAACTAGGCGCCGACGCGGTCATCGACCCGGCCGAATCCGACCCCCTCGCGGCCATCCCCGATGCGGCGGGCGGTCCCGTCGACGTCGCCGCGGAGGCCATCGGCCTCGTCCCGACCATCGAACAGGCGAACGAGGTGACCGCGAACGGCGGTTCGACGCTCATCTTCGGCGTCCCCGACCAAGAGGCGACGATGGAGGTCAACCCCTTCGACATCTTCTTCAACGAAGTCGGCTACCGAGGGTCGTTCTCGCTGACCGCCGAGGACTTCGAGCGCGCGGTGACGATGCTCCGGTATGACCGAATCGACGCCGACCGACTGGTCACGTCCCGAATCGGTCTCGACGACTTGCCCTCCGCCTTCGAACGGATGGAGAACACGGAAGGGCTGAAGAACGTCGTCGTTCCCCATTCCGAGTGACCGCCCCCTTTTTCTCCTGACGCGTACCCCATCTTCCGCTGAAAGCGACGAGGAGACGTCCGGTCGAAGACGACTTTTCGGAGCGGCACG
This sequence comes from Halopelagius fulvigenes, assembly GCF_055398025.1. Classification (NCBI taxonomy): domain Archaea; kingdom Methanobacteriati; phylum Methanobacteriota; class Halobacteria; order Halobacteriales; family Haloferacaceae; genus Halopelagius; species Halopelagius fulvigenes. The sequence continues at coordinate 162,128 of NZ_AP043845.1, forward strand.
TCCCAGGTTCGTCCACGCCGCCGAAGCGCGTTCGTGACGCCCCCGTAGCGACCCCCTCCCGTTCTTCAGAAATGAACGAGGTAAATTCGAGCTGTTGTCGGGTGGAATCAACCGCATCCGACATGATTCTTCATCCAAAACGCCCCGAAACCGCTCCGCGAAGCGGCCCGTTGTTCTTCTCTGATGAACGGGGTTTTTGTCCCGTCGGCGTGTACGACGGATCATAATGGCCGACCCCACGAAATACACGATCGAGGCGACCGAGACCTCGTTGACTATCCTCGAGGCTCTCGTGGACCAGGACGGACCGACGGGCGTCACGGCGCTCGCGGAGCGAGTCGGGAGTTCGAAAAGCGTCGTACACAACCACCTCTCCACGTTAGAGGCGTCGGGGTACGTCCTCAAAGACGGGACTCAATACCGGCCGTCGCTACGGACGCTGAACCTCGGCGTCCGGACCCGCGAACAACTCCCCGTCTTCCGTATCGCGAAACCGCTCCTCGACAACCTCGCGGCGGCGACGGGCGAGACGGCGACCCTATTCGTCCGAGAGGAAGAGGGGGGCGTCCCCGTCTACGTCGTCGAGCCGTCCGACGAGAGCATTTCAAATCTCCGAGAGGGTGAGCGGTTGCCTCTCCCGGAGAACGCCCCCGGCCGAGCGATTCTCTCCACCCTCTCCGACGAACGTATCGACGAAATCCTCGACGACGCGGAACTCGTCGCGCGCACCGATTCGACGCTCACGGACCCCGAAGAACTCCGCGAACGGGTCAGACAGATCCGGGACAGCGGCATATCGTTCTGCAGAGAAGAACAAGCGGAAGGAGTGGTGAGCGCGGCCGCACCGATCGAAACGAGGAACGACCGTTCGAACGCCGCGCTGGGCGTGTACGGCCCGGCAGACCGCTTACAGGGTCGATATCTGGAGGAAGACCTCACCGGTCAGATACTCAGCACCGCGAAGTCCGTCCGCGTAACGCTCACGAATCTGTGAAGGCGGGAGTACGGCGCGGCGCCTCTCGCGTGTTCCGTGTCCTCGGCAACTGGGGTAACGTATGACGGTGAGAAAGGATTCGTCGGTATTCGAGCGACACTCCGACAGCGCAGCGGTGTTAGTGACGTCATCGTCCGTTACACCTCTATGACTGTAATGCGATTTACTTTTACCACGTTCACCGTCGCTACGCTTACCGGCCCTCTCGAGGGACTGTCGACTCCCGTCTCGTTGGGGTTCTCACGGTGAGAAACGCTCGGTTGGCGTCATTGGATCCCCGTCGAATCGTCACCCTCGTGCGACCTCACTGCCCGACAGAAGCAGTCCACCTGCGACGACCGCCGCGTCCAGTAGCGACGCCGACCGTCGTGGGATTCATCGCGGACGGGTGGGCGCCGGCGTACCGAGAGGGCGAACGGATGCCGCTTCACCTCAACGCGCCCGGGAAGTCCCTCCTGGCTTCCCTCCCCGACGACCGGCTGACGGAGATACTCGGCGAAAGCGACCTGACCGCCCGGACGGAGGCGACTCTCACCGACCGGGACGAACTCGAAGCGGAACTCCGTCGAATCCGCGACAACGGCTTCTCGTTCTGCAGAGGTGAACAGTTCGAGGGGCATCGTCGGAGTCGCCGCGGCGTGTTCCGAACGCGGGCGGCGACCGAGTGGCCGCAGTCGGCGTCTGCGGACCGGCCGCCCGGTTGAACGGTCGATAGTCGGGGAACCGCGCGCAACAAGGCGAAGATTCTGCCCCTTGCCACACGGCTTATGCCCCGGAGGGTGCACCGGGAACCGATGCACGCTCGGAACGCGGCTAGGTACGCCACGCTGGTGTTAGCCGCGGGAATCTGGTTTCTGAGTAAGTTCCTCCGGTACGCGTTTCCGCCCCTCTTCGAGACGATGCAGGCGAGTTACGGCATCTCGAACGCGGAGGTGGGGACGATATACACCGGTCTCATGGTCGTGTACGCGTCGTTGCAGTTCCCGTCGGGGATGCTCTCGGACCGGTTCGGATCCGTCCGCGTCGTCGTCGGCGGCGCTCTGTTGGCCTCCCTCGGGTCGTTCGTCCTCGCGTTCAACTCGCCCGCCGCGGTACTCGCGGCGGCGGCCGTCCTCATCGGCGCGGGGACCGGCGCGCACAAGACCGTCGCCGTGGGGATTCTCTCTCGGGTGTACCCCGACCGAACCGGGCGCGTGCTGGGCACGTACGACACGTTCGGGGCGTACGGCGGCGTCGGCGCGTCCGTGGTGGTCACGCTGTTTCTGGTCGCTCCGCCGACGCTGGACGTCCTGTTCTCGCGGTTACCCGGTGCGACGTGGCGCGGGGTCTTCCTCCTGTCCGGCGTCGTCGGCGTCGCCCTCGCGGGAGCGTTCGCGCGGTACGTCCCCCGGCAGTTGTCGGCGTCGTCCGTGGTGAAGTCGGACTCCGAGGAGACGCCCGCCGCCTCTGAGTACGTCCGCCAGTTCTCCAACCCCGCCTTCACCGCGTTCATCCTCGTGACGGTCCTCTTCTCGTTTTCGTACAACGGCGCGGTGGCGTTCTTCCCGTTGTACCTCTCGGAGGTGGCCGAGTTGGAGACGACGACGGTGAACCTCCTGTACTCGGCGCTGTTCGCGGTGAGCATCGTCCAAGTGCTCACTGGCGACGTGAGCGACCGGACGGGTCGGCTTCCCATCGTCGTCGTCACCATCTCCATGGCGGCGACCGCGCTTCTCGGAGTTATCGTCTTCGCGGACGCGGGCGCGGTCGTTCTCGGGGCCGTCGTCGTCACCTTCGCCCTCGGGAGTCACGGCTTTCGTCCGGTTCGGGGCGTCTACCTCGTCGAGATACTCCCCGACCGAATCGCCGCCGGCGGGTTCGGCATCGTCCGGACGCTTCTGATGGGTGCCGGCGCGGCGTCGCCGACCGTCGTGGGATTCGTCGCGGACGGGTTCGGCTTCCGCACCGCGTTCGCCCTCCTCTCGGCGTCGTTGGTCGGCGCAGCGGTCGTCGCAATCGGTCTGCTCCTCCTTGATGCTCACTAGTCAAAATCAGCGCGTAGCAGGCAACTCCATTACACGCCTATAACTGTAACAGATGCCGTCTTCCTACGAGTACGTGATGTTCACCTCGACCATCTTGGACGCGCGCTGGAGCAAATTCGGAAGTTCCTCTCTGAACCGTTCGCCGTTGAGCCGACGAGTAGGTCCCGCCACGGTCAACGCGCCGAGTAACTCACCGGTCTCTCGGTTCTGGATCGGGGTCCCAACGCCTCTCATGCCGTCGACTCGCTCTTCGTCGTCGAACGCGATACCGGTCTCGCGTATTTCGGCCAGTTCCCGCTCCAGTTTGTCGGGATCAGTAATCGTCTGCTCCGTCTTCGCCGGGAGTCCGTACTCGTCGATGACCGCCTTTCTCCGTTCCTCGGGGAGGTGTGCGAGTATCGCCTTTCCTGCGCCCGTACAGTGGAGGTACAGGCGGATTCCGAGACGTGCGTCCGTTCGGACGGCCTGATCGGTACGGTCGTAGTAGAGGTAGACCGCCTGTCCGTTCTCTTCGACGGCGACCGCCGCGGACTCTCCGGTTTCCTCCGCCAGTTCGTTCACCACGGACTTCGTCACGGGGTAGACGAGTTGCCTGCTGAGAGCGCTCGACGCGAGGCGGAGCGTTTTCAGGCTGACGCTGTACGAGCGGTCCGCCTTTACGACGTAGCCGCACTCACGGAACGTGTCGAGGTGGCGGTGGACGGTACTCTTCGGGTGACCGCTCGCCTCCGCAATCTCCGAGATACCCGCCGTTCCCTCGTCCTGTAGCGCCTCCAGTATCTCTAGCGCTGTAACGACCGACTTCATCGGTGCATTGGTATCGGTGCTCATTGATTGTCTGCTCTATTGCAGGCATTCTTCAAAAAGATTGTTCTACGACTCGGGATTCTCGTTCCATGATATGGAAAAGACTCGCCGCTTACAGAAACCATAATAATTGATGTAGTACGTTCTCCCCTTTCGAGGGACGGGTGGAACGAACGTTCCACGATGTGGAATTCTGCCAACTATTCCGTTCTGTATGGTGATTATATTGACAGCACTTTGGACGTTGGAAGCGCCGACCGAATGAGACAGAATTCGCCTAGACGGTCTCTTCGTAGATATTTCCCGCAGAACCGTCCAGGGTGACTCCGAAGACACTTCAGGAACTGTCGGAAAACATACTCTAGCGTTCGTCTATATCTTCGATAGTTATTTATAGTGATAGTCTAGAGTTTGTCCTGGTGTGACACGCCAATGAGTATGATAGGTGCAATCGGGATCCTAGTAGTGTTTGCGATATTCGGCATCCTCATGATGACCGAGTTAGTGCCGACGTTCGTCGCACTCGCTGCAATGGCTCTCGGGATCGCGGCGGTCGGTGGTTTAGGCTACGAACAGATACTGAACGACGTCATCGTGGATGGGTCGACACGATTGAGTGCAGCCTTCGTTGCGGTCTTCTTCGGTGCTGCCCTCGGGGCGATCGTCGAGCAAACCGGCATCGCGGAAGACCTGGTGAAATCGGCTGCCGAACTCGGCGGCGACAGTCCGTTCATGGTCGCGATACTGCTATACCTCGCGGTGGCAGTCATCTCTACGAGCATCTCCGGCCTCGGAGCGTTCATCATGATCGCGACCATCGTGTTCCCGATCATGGTGAGCATCGGTTTCCCCCGGAAAGCCGCCGCCGGAATCGTCTTACTCGGGTACGCGAACGGTGTGATGTTCAACCCCGCGAACTGGGTTTTCTACGCCGACGTGACGGGGATCAACCTCCAGAGCGTGATGGTCTGGGCGCTTCCGACGGGCGGGGCCGCGCTTCTCGCCGGCCTCGGGTACATCACGTTCCAGACGCGGACGTCCTCCCTCCAAGCCACCTGGGCGATGGAGGCGGGAGTTGAGTCGGAGGAGACCACCTCTCAGTTCAAATCGAACGTTCCGACGTACGCGCTCCTGTCACCGGTGATTCCGGTCGGCCTCGTCGTCGTCGGTCTCCCGGTCCTCCCGGCGTTCGTCGTCGGCATCCTCTTCGCCGCCGTCGCGAGCAAACCGGGTCTCGAAGGTCTCAAGAACCCCGGACAGACGCTCAATCAGGTGACCCACGCGTTCCACGAGGGAATCTCCAACGCTGCGCCGGCCATCGCGCTGATGGTCGCCATCGGGTGGCTCCTCAAAGCTGTCTTCGCCGAATCCGTCGCGACGACGATGGAACCCCTCCTCTCGGCGATTATTCCCGATAGTATGGTCCTGTACGCGGCGATGTTCATCCTCCTCGCACCGCTGGCGCTCTACCGGGGCCCGCTCAACCTGTGGGGCCTGGGGAGCGGTATCATCGGGGTTCTCGCCGCTATCGGCGTCAACCCCGCGTTGATAACCACGACTGCGGTGAGTGCGCTTCGCGTCCAAGCCCCCGCGGATCCGACGAACACGCACAACGCGTGGACCGCCGACGAGATGGGCGTCAACGTCAACACCATCACGAAGAGCGTCCTGCCGTTCGCGTGGATAACCGCAGCCGCAGGAATTATCGCCTCCGTCTACCTCTTCGGAGCCTAACGAACGATGACCAAGATACGAGTCGGAATCGACGTTGGCGGGACGTTCACTGACGCTGTCGCCGTCGACAGCGAATCGCTCGAACTCCTGGAGCAAGTCAAAGTCCCCACGACGCACGATGCGGACGAGGGGGTCGCCGCAGGGATCGTCCAAGCGGCCTCACAGATCCTCGAAAACATCAACGCGACGCCCGAGGACGTCGTGTTCCTCGCTCACGGAACGACGCAGGCGACGAACGCCCTCCTCGAGGGCGACGTGGCGAAAGTCGGCGTCATCGGCATGGGGAAAGGACTGAAGGGACGCCGCGGAAGGACGGAGACGAACGTCGACGACATCGACCTGAAGAACGACCAGGTCATCGAGACGACGCACGCCTTCGTCTCGCTCAGCGACGGGTTCCCGGAAGCAGAGGTCAGAGAAACGCTCGCTCGGTTCGAGGAGGAAGATGTGGAAGCGGTCGTCGCGAGCCAAGTGTTCGGCGTCGACGACCCCCGCATGGAAGAACGAGTCTGCGAACTCGCCCGCGACGAGGGGTTCGCAGCTATCGGGGCGAACGTCGTCTCGAAGCGGTACGGACTGAAGGTCCGGACGCGGACGGCCGTCGTGAACGCGAGCATCCTACCTCGGATGATGGAGACGTCGCGGTCCACCGCGGCGGGCATCGAGGGAATGGGCGTCACCTCCCCCTTGATGATCATGCGTTCGGACGGCGGCGTGATGGAGATAGACGAGATGCGCCGGCGACCGATACAGACCATCCTGTCCGGTCCGGCCGCCGGGGTCGCCGGTGCGCTGATGTACGAGAACGTCACCGACGGCATCTTCATCGAGGTCGGCGGAACGTCGAGCGACATCAGCGTCATCGAGAAGGGACAGCCGAAGTGGAAGCCCGCAGAGATCGGTAACCACACGACGTTCCTCGAGACGCTCGACATCCGTACGGAAGGGGTCGCCGGCGGGTCGATGATACGAATCGAAGACGGCGACGTCGTCGCGTCGGGCCCCCGGAGCGCACACATCGCGGACCTCCCGTACGCGGTGTACGCGGACCCCGAAGATATCACGGACCCGAAACTCGTCCGCGTCCGTCCGAAGGACGGCGACCCCGAGTACGTCGCCGTCGAGACGGCCGACGGCGACCGGTACGCCGTCACTCCGAGCGGTGCGGCGAACCTGCTCGGATTGGTCGACGAGGACATGTACGCGTCGGGGAACCCGGAGGCTGCGAGACGCGCGTTCGAGCCGGTCGCGGCCGAACTCGGAACGGACGTCGAGTCGGCCGCAGAGCGCGTCCTCGAGGTGAGCGCGCAGAAGATCAAGCCGGTCATCGAGAACATCATCGACGAGTACGACCTGAACCCGAACCTGCTCGAACTCGTCGGCGGCGGCGGCGGGAGCGCAGCGCTCCTTCCGTACCTCGCGGAGACGACGGACTACGACGTCCACTTGGCCGTGAACCACGAGACCATCAGCACTATCGGCGTCGCCCTCGCTATGGTCCGAGACGTGGTCGAGCGGAACGTGATGAACCCCTCGGAGGAGGAAATCGAACACCTCCGGCGCGAAGCGGTCGACTCCGTTATCGGAATGGGCGCGAATCAAGAGACCGTCGAGGCGAAAGTCGAGTACGACGCGTCTCGGAACCTCCTTCGTGCGGAAGCCGAGGGGTCGACAGAGCTCCAGACCCGTGACCTCTCGCAAGGGGCGGTCAGTCCCGACGAGCGTCTGGAAGCGGCCGCCGCCGCCTTAGACGCAGACCCCGACCAGATAGACGGCGGTGCGTCCACCGCCGGTCTCCACGTGTACGTCGCCGACGAGACGACGAAACGGCTCTTCGGCCTGCTCTCGAAGACGAAGTCGAAGACGACGATAGTCGACAACGCCGGCGTCGTCAAGATGAAACTCGAAGACGCGGCCGTGTACGAAACACGCGGGGAATCGCTCGAGCGAACGGTCGAACGCGTGCTGAACAGAGAGTCCGTGTTCAGTAACTCGTCGACGAAGCTCCCCAACATCTACATCGCGCGCGGGAACCGCCTCGTCGATATCAGCGGGATGTCGACGCGTGAGCAGGTTCTCTCGTTAGTGGACATCGAACTCGAAGACGTCGAACCGGACGAGGAGCTAGTCATCCTCGCGGAGAAGCCATGAGCTTCGGAGAGACGCTTCGGTCCCGTCGGGGGGAGCAATCGACCGACCGTGAAGCACGACGGTTCGGCGAGGCGAAGGCCGGCGAACTCCGCACGGCGCACGGCACGGATAACGTGTGGGAACTGGCCGCGAACGAAGGCGTCACGATAAGACGCAGCGAGTGGAGCGGCGTCGACCGACTGCGCCTCTTCGGGACGTACGCCGACGGCGTCATCACGCTTTACGACGCCCAGATCCCGGTTCTCGCGGAACGCCTCGGCGTTTCGGAGTCGCTCGCAACCGAACTCGTGCTGGCGCACGAACTAGGCCACCACGTGCTCGACGTCTCAGCGGTGGAGCGGACTCCACGGTCACCGTTGCGCGAGGCCCTCTCGTCGTGGTTCGGAGGCTCTGCCGACGAACGAGAACTGGAAGAACGGGCGGCACAGTGGTTCGCCGTAGAACTCCTCGGAGACCGGCTTCCGGATACGGCCCGTCGGAAACTGCGTCGCGGAGTCGGAGACATCGAATAATACATGACGTACAACATGGACACTCACACAGTAGAGGGAGAAACGTACGCCACCGTCGTCGTCGGCGGGTCGGCGGGAGGAATCGCGACTGCGGTGCGAGCCGCACGAGAAGGCGCGCCGACGCTGTTGATAACGTACAACCAACACCTCGGCGGGATGATGGCGGGAGGCTTGAGTTACACCGACACGCTGGTGATGAAACCTCGCTCGCCGATTCTCGACGAGTTCTTCGAGGCCGTTCGAGAACACTACGCGACGACCTACGGGAGAGACTCCCAACAGTACGAGTACTGCGAAGACGGGTACATCTTCGAACCCCGCGTCGCGGAGGAGACGTTCGAGACGTTCGTCGACGACGAAGACGACCTGACCGTCGTTCGCGGGTATCACCCCGTTTCGGCGGACCGGTCGAACGACACGGTGAACGCGGTCACGTTCGAGTCGTTCGACGGCGACCGGTCGTTCACCACCGAGGGGTCGGTGTTCGTCGACGCCACGTACGAAGGTGACCTCTTGGCTGCAGTGGGCGTCTCCTACCGAGTGGGCCGCGAACCGCGGTCGGCGTACGACGAACAGTTCGCCGGTCGAATATTCACCGGTATCCGCAGTGACCGGTACTATCCCCGGGAGGCGGTCGGACACGCGGACGATAGCGCGCCGATGGACCGGCGAGGGCCGCTCCACGTTCCGGAGGAGAAGCGCCGCGGGAGCCTCGATTTAGTTCCGCATCCGGCAGGGCTGACGGAGATATTCCCCGGAAGCGACGGACGCGGCGATAACGCCATCCAAGCGTACAACTATCGGCTCTGTCTCGCGCGCGACCCCGAGAACCGACGCCTCCCGGAGCGACCGGAAAGCTACGATCGCGAGGAGTTCATCGAAGAACTTCCGCACGTCCGCGAGTCGGGCCTCCGGTCGTACCTGACGCTCCGGTACCTCCCGAACGACAAAGCCGACATGAACGCGGCCGACCTTCCCGGGGAGAACTACGACTACCCGGAGGGGTCGTGGGAGAGGCGCGACGAGATAGCAGAGAGACACCGCGAACACGCCCTCGGGCTTCTGTACTTCCTCCAGAACGACGAGGAGGTTCCGGACGAAATCCGGTCGGACGCCCGAGAGTGGGGACTCGCCGCCGACGAGTTCGAGGATAACGACAACTTCCCGTGGCAGTTCTACGTCCGCGAGGCGCGCCGTCTCGACGGTCGGTACACGTTCTCCGAAGGAGACGCTCGATTGGCACCGGCTCTCAGTCGGACGCCCGTGCACGCCGACGCCATCGCGTACGCCGAGTATCCGCTCGATTCCCACGCGTGCCGCGACGTCCGCCGGGCGGGCGGTGAGCCCGAAGGGTTCTTCTACGCGTCGCAGGTGACCCGGCCGTCCCAGATTCCGTACCGTGCGCTCCTCCCGAAGGACGTGGACAACCTGCTCGTTCCCGTTCCGCTCTCGTCGACCCACGTCGCATACGGGACCATCAGACTCGAACCGACGTGGATGCACATCGGCGAGGCCGCCGGGTTCGCCGCATCGCTCGCACACGAACACGATGTCGCTCCCGCCTCGCTCGACGTGGATGCGCTCCAGCGACGCCTCGCCGTCGCGGACCACTCGCTGTCGTTCTTCAACGATGTCGACGCGGAGACGGACGAACCGTGGGCGCCGGCGGTCCAGTACTTCTCGACGAAGGGGTTCTTCGAGTCCTACGACGCTCGTCCCGACGACGTGCTCGAATCGTCGGTGGCGAGAACGTGGGTCGATGCAGCCGCAGCGCTCGCAGAGGGCGGAGCGTACGATGCGACCGAGCGTGCGTCCGCGGTGGATAGCGAAGCGTCTTCCACTCCAGTACGGCGGGGAGAGTTCGTCGAGATGCTTCGGTCGGCGTTCGACGATGTCGGCGGACTGGAGAGTGGCGAGAGCGACGACGAACTGACTCGCGGCGAGGCGTGTCAACTCCTTTGGGACGCCCTCGTTTCCGAGGTGCAGGACTCGCCCGAGGACGCCGAACGCCTACGTTCGAGACTGGTTGACTCGGAGGCTTCAGGTCCGACGTGAACCCCTCTCTGATAGCCTCCGGCTGACGAGTACGTCCACATTCGGTTCAGCGATCGACTCGCCGGAACGCCCTTGCCGTGCCTGTCTCGTCGAATACCAACCATTACGCTCGTTCGCGTCCGTATTCGAGACACAGCCACCGACGAAAGCGGGGAATCGGAAAATCCTGATGCGGCCTTAGAAACTTATCTGCGCGGGAGAGGACGCCCTTCGGAACGTTGCAGTTCAGTCGCTCCTCGGCGGTGCCTCGTTCATCGCGTCTGTTCGAGGAGGCCCTTCGTGTAGCCGACGGCGAAGAGCCTGCCCTTCGGGTGGACAGCATACCGTTAACGGATATCCTCCAGGAAGATGTCAACGGGGAAAGAATTAACTGGGCAGGGATTACCTCTAGATGTGGGCCGTGTTAGCGCCCCACTAAGGTAGCCTCAGCCATGCAAGAGAAATTCGACCTCGAACGGAGAACAGTGTTACAATCACTCGGAGTCCTCTCTGGAAGTGGGCTCGGACTCGGTACGTCGGTGACGGAAGTTGCATCTGCGTACGATCATACCAATCCGGGTTCTGCGGACCTCGCAGAGAGTGATTCCGTCACAGACATCGACTATTCGAATCAGGGACTGGCCTTCGACCCCGGCGCACAGAGTTACTCTCCAGGAGACGAGTTCATCTTCCCATCCCTCATCGAGACGTCGAACATCGCCGATCCGTTAGGGAAGTACCACTTGTACTGCGCTCCTCACGGTACCTCCGAGACGAAAGACGGTGAGACGATCGGCGTCGCCCTGTTCTACTCGGACACGCTCGGTGACGGTTCGTGGTCGGAGTACGCCGGAAACCCTATCATCGACCCGTCGGACTTCAGCGGCGTCTCTCACATCTCGTCACCGCACGCCATCTACGCCGACGAATACGGGAAAGTGCTGCTCTACGCCCACGGTAACAACGACACGACCCGATGGTGGTACTGCTCAGGTGATGACGGAGCCACGTTCGACTACGGCGGCGTCGCAGTAGACACGTCGATGTACTCCGGGTCGTCAGAAACCTCCTACGCGCGCGTCTACAACTACTCGATTCCCGACCGGTCGAACAGTTACACGATGTTCTTCATGGATAACCAGAGCGGGAATCGTCACATTCGACTCGCGACGTCCGACGACGGGAAGAACTGGACCGTCGACCCGAACGAAGTCGTCACTCCGCAACCGGAACACGAGGGGAACGTCTCCGGTCCCTTCTTCTTCCGATACGCCGGGTCCTACTGCCTCGCCTTCCACGCCTCGGACGGTAACCAATGGGTCGCGGAGGTGGGCGAGAACATAGACAAAGAGAATCACCTCGGGACGTTCAATCAGGCGACGAGCGGAGAACCGGACAACGGCCGATGTAGTTCGCCGTTCCTGATAAGAGACGAGAGTGGCCAGCCGTGGATGTACTACGAGTCCGACGATAGACTCGACGCTGCGATCGGTGTCGAGAAATTGACCGACTCCGACGATGCGGCTAATTTGAGTCTCTTCGACCTCTCGTAACCCACCGTCGGGTAACTGGGTTTGGCGATGAATCGTCCTACGGTATTCCAATCTTTTCCTCCTTTCATCACGTACCCGCTTTGGGCCTTCGTAGGTGTTATCATAATTATAGAAACTGGCTCTCTACTGTAGCGGCTAATACCACTGCTCTCCAGCTCACAGAAGTCTAAAACCGCGTTCATAGCGTAGGACACGGCTAACGCTGGAAATAAGCCATGCATCAAAACCATCCTCCGAGGTTGGGAACCTCCGGTGGCGGTCATTTCATATAGCACCATAGGATTCATTCGGTCCTTGATCTCGCTGTATTGCACGATATCGCGCGTTTCGGACGCCAAAACTGGGGAACCAGATATCGCCAATTCCACATTTCCTTATAATAAGCCAAAGTGGAACGCTCTGAACATCGAATACTAATCATAGGGCCCCTCTATACCTTGAAATCAGCGTGTACCCACCCCGACACTATTAATACACCATATGGCGCTATACAGAATATTAATGCCGGAGGTGTATACGTCTCGTAGAGCGTTACCACTCACAAAAGGTGGACCGCATTAGTGTAGAGATCTAATCAGGTGTTATCAGTGCTGAGCAAATCAGTTCGACACACTCTCTATCTATGAGAGTCGCATATAATCTGTCTCATTACCGTCACTGACTTTCAACAGGAAGTTGATGGCTGCAAGATGTCGTGCGACAAAAATCAGATATCCTTACAATCCTTGTGGAGAAGGCAGTAGGGGTGTCGTCGGGGCACATAGTATCGAAGACAAGGTACAGCGATGTGAATGGATTAGTACCAAACCGTTCAAAATCCTGTCTTAGTGTTTCTTTGACTTAGCCGTAGAATATTAGCGGCAGGTCCATTACTTACTCTGTCACTCTCACATCTTCAAACGTACTGTCAAAATGAATTGCTCCACTATATATCTCGGAGTAGAGAAAAATTCTTATGAAGATATAATAACACAAAAAAGAAATTGTGTTCGAATCTAGTTGTTTGGTTAGGCGACTGGATAAATGGGGGTGGAAGGCCCACAGGGGGCAATAGACTGATCACAGTAATCAACGATACATTCTGCGACCTCCTCACAAGCACCACTAATTTTCATTAACATAACCCTACCTCCACAGAGTGAGGCTATTGCAGCGAGACATGCCACAAATGGTGCCGGACCACCTAGTCCAGTAATGACACAAGCCTCCCCTGCTAGACCACAATAGAAAGACGAGTCCATCAAGTCGTATGCGCAGACATGGAATGGAGCGCCCTTACACGAATCTGGCGTTTTAGCGGCCATCGTTGAGAACCCATCAGAGGAGCTCACAGAAGCTCCTATTTGTTTTTCGTGTAAAATCTCTTCAGTACTCCTATCGATAATTACTACTGACGAGTCCGTTTTACCTTTGTAGTAAATATTCGATTCATTTTCAATCACAGATACGTTACTAACCTCTCCACCAACAATCTTAGCAACTAATGCTTCTTCATCCCCCGTAGCTGTCCTTGCATACATTGCAGTGTCAGGCGTGCCAATAATAAATTGGGATTTGCCTTTAGCGGGTGGTGCGTTGGTAATCTTCTTAATCCAGCCTTTGTTGGACTTCTTCTTAACTGCTAAAATTGCTTGTACAACAGTGCCGTTCTGTATTACCAGCCCAAGGATACCGACGTTAGTTTCATACCGAATTCCATGGGCTATAGTCTCACCTCCGTACTTTACTCGAGATTCTTCCGCCTGCTCATCCAGATTAATTTTTCCACTCTTATTCTCATTATTTCTCTTCCTAATATTGAATCCAGTCCCGATTTTTTCTGAGATATTTTGAACTGGCTTAGTTTGAATATACTTTTCAGTCTCTGCCCGCGTTGTATCTCGGCTTTCTGCAGTAAGATCACCCGCTTGAGCGGTTAAGCTAAACCCACTTGTTGCGCTAGCTACACCAATCGCCTTGAGGAGGTCTCGTTTCCTCATAGAGATGAAGTTATTCTATAATAATATAAATATCACTAATCCTACATTTAAATATCTAATAGTTATATCACTGGTCAGGTGATTGGTTTTTGCTGCTCGTAAATACAAGCATTACTACTATCCATCCAAAAATTAGGTAAGGCACAAAGTCTAGACGGTAATAGATTCCAATGTGGAAGGGTCCCGGTACCAAAAGAGGAAGGAACACGAGATACGCAATGATCATCGCCAGCGTTGCAGCAACAGTAAATTTCGTCACTTCATCCATATATTGTCGATAGCTCCTATTACTCTCAGGGGGGCTTCATTGTATAAATGTACTGGTGATATTTCTTCGTTGAGTCCTACTAAACCATAATCAATTAAGCAAATAGATCCTGACGGTCACCACTGCAAGCGCTCGTTGTGAGCGTTGGGTGATGTCCATTGTGTTCAACGGCAGTATAGTCATCGAAAGAATAATTATCCAACTAATCGATTTCTCATCTTGATGAAGGTGGACATAATCAGAATACTTCGTCAGCCAGAATATACCGGTGAAAATCGATGCGAACCTTGCACAGTATTGAACTTAATCATTGCAGGACTTTTTAGTTCGGCAATTGCCTGGAAATCGAAGATTGGAGGTGTCACTACCTTTGGTGTCTCAGTAGGACTAATCTATCTTTGTGGATATCTTGTTCCTGGAACACCTAGATTAACAAAGCAGTACCTTCCACAAGCAGTACTTCGATGGTTTGGTAAAGAACTCGAATTCGAGACGCTGAACGGCCTCAACACAGCATCCGCACCTACGAATAACACGAATAGTCAGTCATCGCAGGTAGCATCCCATGACCCGGGTACTATGACTGAAAAGATTGATCCCCACAAATACCTACTCACAGAGAGGATCCTTAAGCCATGTACTGACCAGGACGATCTCTGTCTCACAGAGATATTTAAAGAAGAATGGAACGAGAAGATGGTAGAGTTGGCTACCGAGAATCTGGATGGGGGTAAGGGAGCTTCGGCTCTTGAACTAGAGGCGAAAGGAGACTCGTTCGAAATTGAGCAGTACGGAGACGCCTGGACATTAGTATCCGATTCACAGATTCTCGGACAATGGCCTTCTCATGCAGCACTCCTCGCCGACATCGCGGCTGCGCACGTACTGGATAAGCGGTCTGACCAATGGAATGAGCTTGCTTCATCCCAGAAAGGACAGATCCTCACTGGACTTCGGCTATTTTTGGAACATTGTCCTGGCAGTAAAGGGCCTGTAAGCTTGAATCAGAAGACGGTGGAATCGTGTTGTTCCTCCTACGAGGTAATTACGTATTCTTGTGATGAAACAGGAGAACGACTCTTTGAGCAGCCCCTTGAGTAGACCTGAGACCTAGTCGAAGTCAGCACGATTTTTCGTCCTACCTCAATTTGCCTTGGCATTCAGCACCTTCAAAATTAGAAACTAAGACTGCGACGGTTGATGGGGTTATGATAGTGGACAGACGAAAAGAGAAAACCAGATCACTTCGATGCCAGCTCTGATCGCCCATCTATTCTGTAGCTCTCCTGATCCTCCTTAGAGTGCGGATTTCAGGATAGGCTCTACTGGTCACCACCAGATGAACCTCGAAACGAGATGGTAGTCTAGTACTCCATTTCTTCGCCAAGGGAAGTCACTGATTACCGTTACACCTGGCGACAGGTCGAACTTTCTCGATTCTCCTATCTGTGCGACTAAATTGATTGTAGCTATTTCAATAAATCTGAGCAGGCGACCATTACAGTTCTATTATTGTAACTCCGGGATATTCTATAGGTAGGATGAGGCTCTAATTCGACTGGAATCCGACATGGCGGGGTAGTCGGGGTCGGTCCTGACATGACCGTCTGAACCACACCAAATGCCCTGACTGATTGAGACATTTCCGAACACGCTTACTACCGATTTTCTAACAAATTTTGGCTGTATGCAAGGCACGCATCAGTTTCATCCTTTAATATGGCTTATGCGATTGTCTGAGCCTCTGGCGTTACAGTACTATTACTGTAACGGTAGAAAATATAATTCGAATTCTTATATTCCGGTATAACTGGAATCTCATTGCAATCGGTAGAAGACGACGGAACTGAGAGGGACACAGCATCACGTCTAACAAATTTAGGACCATAGGTGCGACCGCAATTTTTGATTTATGAGGACGGAACCTGTTGGGGAACAAGTGGCGCGTTGGCAGACGAATTGAGGCGCCACACGAAACAGAGCTAGATTTCTCCGTGAGGCAGAGATCGTCTTGATCAGCACACGGCTCGAAGTTGAGATACTGAAGAGCGTAGATGGGACGGTTCTATCCTGAGCCGGATACCCCATCCAAAGAATGATTATCCAGTCATGCCTTTTGCACCTTGTATGAAGGTAGACATAGTTGAGATACTCCATCAACCAGAATATACTGATGAAAACCGGTGTGAACCGTGTACAGTACTGAATTTAGTCATCGCAGGGATCGCCGGATCTGCTATCGCTCGGAAATCAAAACTCGGAGGTGCGGCGGCGTTTGGAGCCTCAGTTGGTCTGATCTATCTCCGGGGGTACTTGGTCCCCGGAACGCCAACGCTAACGAAGCGGTATCTCCCATCGGCTGTCCTTCGTTGGTTCGGCAAGGAACCAGAGTTGGAAACTCGAGGTGGCCTTGGCAGTGTACCAAGTGAGACAACGAGTGCAAATGAACAGCCATCGAAAGCAATGACCTCTGATTCGGAGACGTCAACCGAGGAAATTGATCCTCATGATTTCCTGCTCACCGAGGATGTTCTCGAGCCCTGTGAGAACCGCGATGATCTCTGTATTAGTGAGAGCTACAGCAAACGGTGGAATGCAGAGATAGTCGATTTAACTGAGAAGGATCTAGACGTGGATGAAGCTGTTTCCATCCTTGGAGTCCAGATGGAGGGTGAAACGTTCGAAATAGAGCAGTATGGAGAAGCTTGGGCGTTAGTAACTGGTTCACAGACTATCGGGCAGTGGCCTTCTCAGGGAGCGCTCTTAGCGGACGTTGGAGCCGCACGCGTATTGGAAGAGTGGTCCGATGAATGGGATAACCTTGTACCGGCACAGAGAGGGCAGATCCTCAATGGGCTTCGATTGTTCTTAGAGCGATGTCCAGGCAGTGAGGGTTCGGTAAGTATAAGCCAAGAAACAGTAGAATCATGCTGCTCCTCTCACGAGGTAATCACAGTATCCTGTGATAAAACAGGAGAGCGACTCTTCGAGCAGCAATTGAACGAAGTATAGTACAACACACTCGAACCAGTTTTTAGTATAGCTTCGGTAGCTCTATTGGAATCACCAGCCACGCTTGAATCGGTATGTAGTGGGCTATCAGATGAAAATTATCCCGGTGCCGAGTTTGCCACGCAGCTTCTCGAATCGGCCGTGGAGATGCTGTTCAATAGCTTCCCCCGTTTCAAGGGCCGTGGTTAGTTAAGGATGAAGAGTGAGGCGGTGTGATTTCTTGCTGATTCTTGGCAGAAATCGACTGCCCACAGGAGATTGGGACTGGGTTGATTAGGAAGTCGACATGGAAATCGGAACGCTATCGAGCGAATTTTCTGTGAACTCAAACGGCGCACCTCCTCGTTCTCAAACTATTTCAGCCACGTAGAGCCTCAAACCGCTGAACACTGGCTCCAAGCATTTGCTGCCTGGTCCAGTGCTCCAAATTAAACACGACAGTTCTCGCATGGCAAACTAGTGAATCCGGTTCTCCTCGTAATCAGGGAGTACGGATAGTCGATGGAAAACAAGAGATCGAGGTATTCGCAGATCTACGTATCTCTAGTGCTTTGGAAGTCTGTTCAGCTGTAACATAATTTCCCAAGAGAAATTCGGTGTGAACACAACCCATCAAATTCGTCCTACTGCTCCTATGAGGTCCCCTCCGTCACCGTTTATGCTCATTTCACTCTAGAATTTATAACTCCAAAGGAAATGTAGAGGAGCAACACCAACGATAGTAGTAGCTGTATCGCTGTCAAAATCTGATTATTATATCTCCCCATCACTAAGTTGTAGCCTGTTAAGAACGATATGTAGAGTAAGGCTACTACTGAAAATATTGCAAGTCGACGATTTGAACTAGCCCAGTCAACGATATCCTCAGTCATGTACTAGACAATGCACGCCACAATATTAAATCTTTCATACACATATATCTGGTCACCTTACTGTCAGCATGAAAACATCTATATACATTGAACAATAATGTGTCTATATGCGTCCTAACAGACGTGAAATACTAAGAAGTATGGCAACTGCATCGCTTAGCATAAGTGTACTCGGTAGTACTACCGCTGTTGGAACCGACAGTGATGGGAATAACTGGGAGTTTGAACAACTAAAAGGTGATGAGCGGGAGAAGGCTATTGCACAATTTAACGAGAACCCCCAAGTTCGGGAGCTTCTACGCTTCGCTAGAAAGCAGGAATGGCAACCAAACATGGGTGAGGCTCGAGCCGTCAAGACTGTTGGTCCAGATGTAGAGAAAGTTTCGGTGACTGTCGGATTCGAAACCTCTGCAAATAGAGAAGAGAATGTCTTCATGGGGTGGGAATCGTCAGCTGATCTGGAAACAACACTTTACTATTATTCAAGCGAATTCGACAACGACGGCAAAAAATATACTCAAACAGTCTATACTGTTAATGATTCTGGAGAAATAGTGTCTGAAAGCAAGGATGTTACAGATGTGTTGAATAGTGTCACGTCTGTGTCGGGAGACGGAGTGGTAAAAAAAGCTTCAGAGGAGGAGAATGGGATCTCAATAGCGGCCTCAGATGGCTGTTATAGAGAATGTAGATCTTATGTTTGTGACTCATATAATCTCGAGTGTATTGGCCAGCTCGTGTTCATGGGAGTAATTTCGCTTGGCACTTGTTTAGGATGCGGTACAATTGACATCACGAAAGCGAGCTGTTTGGTGTGCTTCGGTTCGCTTGGAACAACCAGTCTTTCACCATTTACTTGCCATCTTGGAGACAACTGTTCAACTCGGTACGTCTGTGTAACTCGTTCCCAGTACCGTCATAGTCGATACAATGACACCGGTTGTCGCGCACCATAGAACCAAGATTAAATTATAGAATCTAACTTGTTTTCACGGATGGTCTCTAATAGATCCTAATCACCTACGAGTCAACCCGGGAACGAACACCACTCGGGTACGCCCACTGCGACCACATTCGAGACCTCTCTATCGAACGGATTCGAGAGATGTACTGGCAGGTGATCCGGCATCTCCTCGACAAGGTCGCAGAGATAGAGGAGTTCTTCCGCGCCGGTATCGTCGCCATCGACATTATTGAGGCTGACCCTTTCACGGGCGATAGAACGGGCCATAAGGACGAAATCATCGGGACAAAAGAGCAAACCGACGAATATGCCTATCAATGGGCGACGGTCCAGCTGGTCGGCAATGCCGTCCCAGTCGTGCTGGACGCGCGCCCCGTCCGAAAGGGGGAGACACGACTGGAAATCGTCGAAGACTTGCTCAATTCGGCTGAGGAACTCGTTCACGTCGATAACGTGCTGATGGACCAGGAGTTCGATAGCCAGCATGTCTTGGAGATGATCAGCCAACGCGGGCTCTCTTACGTCGTTCCGAAGCGGATGCAGACCAGCGAGAAGGCCCAGGCCAAGCGGCTGCTCCAACAGAGTCGGGACCACTACGAGACCGACCAGAGGCTCCACCTCGACAAGAACGAATGGCACGAGACGACGCTGACATATCGTCGAAAGGAGAACTCCGAACACGATGACCACCAGCAGTACTCGGTGTTCATGACGAACCGAGGCAGCGGGCACCTTACTGAGTATGGTTATCGGTGGAGAATCGAGAGCGGCTACAAGTCGATCAAACGGTTTATGGCCGCGACAACCTCGAAGAATTTCGGGCTGTGGTTCTTCTACGTCGCGTTTGCGTGTCTGCTGTACTCGATCTTGCGCGCGATCGAGTTGCTCGTGCAGGTCGAATTGACCGGAGAATACGAGCATTCGCCACTCTTGACAGCCGACAATACACTGACGCTACTGAAGAAGGAAACAGGAATCGGATAATAAACGTTTTAGTCAGGGTTTCCGCAGCGTCTGAGTGGTAACACTGTCGGGAGTCGAGGAGATTCGCCCGTCTGGTTGGAAATATAATAAGAATGACCGTCCAGAGAGCGATTTGAAGCAGTTTCCGCTCGTTGATTCAGTCGAAACCACGCATCACATCCCTGCTATACCCACTGTAGTCTCTACTTCCAAATATTTGGATTACGTATAGCTTCATGTGGTTTATTTAGTTGGGATCTTAGTAGAATGTGCTGATTTCGTGAGGTAGCGGTCCTGTGTTGGCTGTTCGAGGCTCGACACATTCCACTTGCGCTTAGAACAATAAGCCCAAGTGGATTCGGCAGGGTCGGCGCCCTCTACCGACAGACGGCGCTTCCGCGGACAGAGGAGGCGTCCATCGAGAGATATCGCCCGAGAACACGACCACTGCTTCAGTGTGCGCCGAATTCGAAACCGCCCGCCCCGAACGCCGACTTCCGATCAGCGAGGGAGGGCGTGGGCGAGCAGTTCCGCCGGCGTCGGGGGTTCCTCGCGGTCGAGAGCGGTCCCGGCGAGCGAACTGTCGGCGGGGACGGGTTCTATTCCGCCGTCGCCGAGTTGGGTGCGACAGGACGTCCCCGGCGCGGTGACGACGCCGGCACCGCTGTCCGCTATCTGGTCGAAGAGGATGTCGCCGATAGACCGGCTCAGCGAGTAGTGCTCGGCCTCGTACCCGAAGGTTCCGGCCATCCCGCAACAGCCCGAATCGAGGGGCTCGACGTCGTAGCCGGCGCGACGGAGGACGCCGACAGCGTGATGGTCCTTCTTCTCCGCCTTCTGGTGGCAGTGTCCGTGGTAGGCGACCGATTCGTCGGGCGCCGCCCACGCGACGTTCTCGTCGAGTCGGAAGGCGTCCAGATACTCGCAGAGTCCGTAGGCGTTCGCGGCGACGGACTCGACTGCCGCGTCGGAACTCAGGTCGAGGGCGTCCGACTGGAACATCACGGCGTCGGACGGTTCGACCACGACCACGTCCCACCCCTCGCGGACGCGCGGTTCGAGTTCCGCCGCGTTCGCCTCGACGGCGTCGCGCGCGGCGTCCACGAACCCCTTCGACAGCGCCGGCCGACCGCTGTCGGTCCGGTCGGCCACGTCCACGCGGACGCCCGCCGATTCGAGGACGCGCACCGCCGCCTTCCCGACTTCGGGGTGACTGTAGTTCGTGTACGTGTCCGCGAAGAGAACGGCCCTCCGTTCGGCCGCCGCCTCGGCGGTGCGCGGGCCGCCTCGCTCTGCTCGCGCCTTCGCCGCTCGCTTTTCCGAGGCGGCGCAGCCGCCTCGCTCTTCGAACCAGTCCCGAAGCGTCTCCCGACGGAACTCGGGGAGCGACCGCTCGCTGGCTATCCCGACCGTCTTCTCGGCTATCGCGCCCGCGCCGGGGAGCGACTGCAGGAGGTTCGACACCGGCGCGAGGGCGCTTCCGACCGCGGCCAGCGTGTCGAAGTTGGCGAACAGCTTGTCTCGGAAGCTCGCGCCGCGTTCCTGATGCCGTTCGTGCATCACCTCGGTTTTCAGTTTCGCCATGTCGACGCCGCTCGGACAGTCCCGCTTGCAGCCCTTACAGCCGATACAGAGGTCGAGAACCTCCTCGGCGAACTCGTCGTCTGTCGGGTCGTCGGGCAGGTCGCCGCTCATCGCCTGCCTGAGGAGGTTCGCCCGGCCGCGCGTCGCCGTAATCTCCTCGTCGGCGGCCCTGTACGTCGGACACATCACGCCGCCCGTCGTCTCCTGCGACCCGCGGCATCCGCCGCACCCGTGGCAGAGTTCGACCATCCCCCGCATGCCGTTCTCGTTCTCCCAGTTCAGCGAGGGGTCGAACCCGGCGTCGTACTCGTACTCGCCGTCGTACCGCAGGTTCTCGGTCATGTCGTGATCGCCGCAGACGTTCCCCGGGTTGAGCAACCAGTCCGGGTCGAACGCCGACTTCAGATCGCGGAACGCCCGCCACAGGTCGTCACCATACAGTTTGCGGTTCCACTGGGTGCGGGCGTGGCCGTCGCCGTGTTCGCCCGAGACCGACCCACCGAACTCGACGACCATGTCCGTCACCGCGTCGGCGATGGCCACCATATCCTCGCGGTCCTCGGCGGCCTTCGTGTCGACGAGGGGTCGAACGTGGAGGACGCCCGGTCCGGCGTGCGCGTAGAACGCCGCGTCCGCGTCGTGCCCCTTCTCCGTGAGGAGCGACTGGAAGCGTTCGACGAACTCGGGGAGGTGTTCGGGCGGAATCGCGCAGTCCTCGATGAAGCTGATGTGCTTCTCGTCGGACGTCCGCGAGAGGAGAATCGGGAGCCCGGCCTTCCGGAGCGTCCAGAACATCTTCCGTTCGCCCTCCTCGTGGGCCTCCAACCCGGCGAACGCGATGGTCTCCTCTATGGCCGGCCGGTCCTCGGGCGGCGTCGCCTCGGTGTCGGTCCCCGGTACCCTGTCCGCGAGGAGGCCGGCGGTACGTTCGCGGCCGTGGTCGTCGTCCTCGGCGTAGAACTCGACGAGCAATGCCGCTTGGGCTTCGTCCGGCACGAGCGACGCCGCCTCCTCGAACTCGGTCGTCTCCCGGGCCAACCCGAGTAGCACGTCGTCGACGAGTTCGACCGCCGCCGGGTCGTGTTCGAGGACGTACTGGACGTCGGTCACGGCGTCGAGGACGCTCTCGTAGAACAGCAGCGACACCGCCTTCGTCTCCGGGACGGGTTCGAGCGACACCTCCGCCTCCGTGACGACGGCCAGCGTCCCTTCGCTCCCCGCGAGCAAGCGTGCGAGGTTGACCGTCCCGGTTTCGGCCTCCTCGACGAGGACGTCGAAGTTGTACCCGGAGACGTTGCGCTTCAGTTCGGGGAAGCGCTCGCGAACCTCGTCGCCCTCCTCGTCGATGACTCGGACGACTTCCGCGTACACCCGTTCGAGGAGCGACCCCTCCCGGTCGGCGTCCGCGCGGAGTTCGGAAACGGGCGTCTCGCCCAGCGTTTCGACCGTCCCGTCGGCCAACACGACTTCGCACTCCTCGACGTAGGCGTCGGTCTTCCCGTACTTCAGCGAGTGTGCGCCCGTCGAGTTGTTTCCGATAGCGCCGCCGATGGCGCTGCGATCACCCGCAGCAGGGTCGGGCGCGAACTTCAGTCCGTGCGACGCGAGCGACTCGTTGAGTTCGCCAAGCACCGCTCCGGCCTCGACGCGGGCCCGTCGCTCGCCGGGGTCGATGGAGACGATATCGTCCATGTGGCGGGTGAAATCGAGGACGACGGCCTCGTTGACCGCCTGCCCCGCGAGGCTCGTCCCGCCGCCGCGAGGGAGGACCGGAATCTCTCGCTCCGCGCAGTACGCGACCGTCGTAGCGACGTCCTCGGTCGATTTCGGGAAGACGACCCCGATGGGCGTCATCTCGTACGCGCTCGCGTCCGTCGCGTACAGTTGGCGCGTGTACGCGTCGAATCGGACGTCGCCCTCGACG
Organism: Halopelagius fulvigenes; assembly: GCF_055398025.1. Lineage (NCBI taxonomy): Archaea > Methanobacteriati > Methanobacteriota > Halobacteria > Halobacteriales > Haloferacaceae > Halopelagius > Halopelagius fulvigenes. Next base: position 185,503 of record NZ_AP043845.1, read on the forward strand.
CGTTCTCCGATGTCGTCTACGACCGCCGGCCGGGCCACGTCGTCGTCGACGAAGTCGTACGTCGCCCGACGGTCGGTCGTCGCGTCGTCGGTGCCGTCCCCCGCGTCGAATCGGGTGTGAGAACTCGCAGTCATCCTCAGTTGCCCACCCCGAACGGATCCTCGCGCGTCCGGCGACGAGACGGCGCTCGACGGACCTGAGACCGCCTTCGCTCGTCGAACGCAGTCGTGCCGTCGCCCGCCTGCCCGTCGGGTTGCATCATTGCGTAGATTTCCCGCTCCGTCCGTCATAAACATTACCCAAAATAACGCTCCTTCGGCCGAATTTGTCACGTCGTTATTCCGTCGCAGTGAGCGATTTACGGCCCGATATCGCCCGAATAGGGTTTCGGACGGACGCTCCCTCGGACGAGGGCGTACGCGGTGAGAACATCGACGCCAGTACGAACGGTTGTCTCTCGCCCTCGTTCGTCGCGACGAGTCGCTCAGATCGCCAGACCGAGTCGGTCGGCGGGAGTCCGCGTCGAGAAGTCCGTTCGATAGAGTAAATGCGCTCGACCGTGACCACCGAATCACGATGCCGGACGGAACGCGTCGGGTCGCGGTCGAACTCGCCGATCTGGACCCCGCGTGGCTCTCGGTCCCCGCGGGTCTGCTCGCGGCCGGGGGGATTCTCCGATTCGCTCCGCTGGCGGATGATGCGTCCCTCATGCTCGCTATCACCGTGTTCTGCGTCGCCCTCTGGATACGGTCCCCCGTCGAACCGTGGTTCACGGCGCTCGTCTGTATCGGACTCGTCGGCGTCGCGTTCTCGACGGAGTTGGCGCTGACGGGCTTTCGGTCGCCGGCGACGTGGCTGGTCGCCGTCGGCATCCTCGTCGGAGAGGCGGCCCGCCAGAGCGGACTCGCGGAGCTGGTCGAGGCGTTCACCCGCGACCGGATGCCCGACCGGATTCTGACCGACGCCGTGGTCGCGTTTCGGTATCTGCTCGTCTACTTTTGCTTCGCCAGCCTCGCGCTCGCGGTCCTAATTCCCTCGGCGCTCGTTCGAGTGCTCATCCTCGGCCCCATCTTACTCTCGCTCGGCGACGTGTTCACCGAACGCCGCGCGAAGGTCGGCATCTTCCTCGGACCGCTATTCGCGACGTTTTACGGCTCCTCCGGCGTGCTGACGGGGTCGCTGGCGAACATCATCGTGACCGGACTGGTCGAGTCGAGCGGCGGACCGGCCATCTCGTGGACCGAGTGGCTGCGGTGGCTCGGCCCCGTGATGGGCGTCGGACGCGTCCTGTTGGTCGTCGGCGTCACGTACCTCCTCTATCGCCCGCGCGACCGGGACGCCGTCGTCGCCCCCGAACGGACCGAGAGCGTCACCGCATCGGCCGACGAGATGCGGATGCTCGGATTTCTGCTCGTCGGCGTGGCCATCTGGGCGACGGACTTCCTCCACGGCCTGCACCCGCTGTTCGGTGCGCTCGCGGTCGTGTTGCTGGCGTTCGCGCCGCGAATCGGCGTCGTGGACGCCGACGCCGTCGCCGAGGCCGACTTCTCGATTCTCTTCTTCTTCGGGGCGATATTCGCTATCGCCGAGGGCCTCCGACGGATCGGGTTCACCGACCTCGCCGCGAGGGAACTCCTCTCGTATCTTCCGAGCGACGCGTCGCTCCCGGTGATACTCGGGTTCGTGGTCGTGGTTTCGCAACTGCTCGCGCTGGTGATGGAGGGGTTGGCCGTCGCCAGCGTCCTCACACCGGTTCTCATGTCCTTCGCGGCGAGTGCCGGCGTTCCGCTGGTTCCGGTCGCGATGATGGAGGCCGTAGCACTCAACACGTACTTCTTCCCCTACCAGTCGGCCGTCCTCGTCGCCATCCTCGGGATGGGCGTCGTAGACGGCGTGGAATTGGTGCGAACGTCGAGCGCAATCGCTCTCGGGACGCTCCTGCTCCTCGTCCCGATTCAGATCGGCGTGTTCGTCCTCTTCTTCTGACCGCCCGCCTCCGACGCCTTCCGGATCGGCGACTCGTTCCTCCTGGGAGATTCGGACGAAGCGTGGATATAGAAGAGAACTGTGAGCGTCCGGTGTCGGAAATAGTTACGGTGTTCCATTACTCTAATAGGGGTGTAATGAAGGGCTCAGCGACGAATGCCGGAACACTCGTCGATTAAATCACAAGTCGTCGCTTCGGGGAAGACGCCGGTGGTGTCGGATCCCGAACGGAGTCATTCACGTCTCACGAGACTGTTTTCGACGTAATTCGTCTCACTCTCGGGCGTGTAAGAATCGATATCGTGGTCCTCGACGACTTGGTTCGGTTCTCCTATATCCTATATCGATATACTACCTTCTGTTGTGCGCGGGTCTACAACCTCGGAGGATGATTCCGGTGTGGTTATTTCAGAATATTTGTATGTGGTAAATCAGTCAGCACTGTTGTATTGAACGGACGGTTGTATCCGAAAACACCGCCAGAATTGTGTCTGCCGCACGATAAGGCGTTGATGAGAATGAGGGAATCCGTCGACGATATCCAGAAATTCTACGATTCGTACGGTCGAAACGAGTGGCAACGGCTCAAAGAGAGTATCGACTCGTCACAAGCGTTCTCGTAGATACCTCGTTACTAGTGCGTTTGACGAGGAACTCCGGCTGAATTCCGGCGACGAATGTCCATAAGTATTTAAACATCTACTATCCGACACGTATTCAAAGCCTCACTGAGCGTGCTACTAGTATGGCCCGCCCTCCACTCCGAATCAACCGACGTACACTCGTCGCGTTCTTGCTCCTTGGCGTCGTGCTTCTCGCAGCTCTCTGGGCGTCAGGGGGTGCGATAGGAAACACGAGCCCCTCAGTCGACGCTAACGTGACCGAGCGCTACCGCTCCATCGACGCGCTGACTGGAACGCAGACGGTCACGATGCAGACTAACGGCACCGTCACATCTCGGAACGTCGCCACCGTCACGCTCGTTCCGGGTACCGACCGGAAACGGATCCGCTTCGAAAACGCGTCGGACCGGCGGTACGAACTGCAGGTCTCGAACGGGTCGACGCTCTGGCTCCACGATACCGACCGAGACGCCGTAACCGCCGTCACGCTGACGGGACCACCGACCCAGTCGCACACGGCTACCCGGATCCAACAGATCGTCGCGGCCGCGGGGCTGACCGACGACACGGGCCGGCCGCAATCCATCGGCGTGTCGCCGTTGCCCGTCTTACCGCGACAGACCGGTGTCGCCCCCGACGTGGACGAGAACCGTAGTTACGCCGTCGAATTCGTCGAGACCGATACCGTCGGCGGGCAGGAGACGTACGTGCTCGACATCGTCCCCGCGACCAATCGGAGCGAGGCGCACTACAGACAGCGACTGTGGGTCGACACCGAACGGTTCTATCCGCTGCGCAAGCAGACGGCGTGGACTGCCGACGGCGCCCGGCGGTCGGTAACGACAACGTACACGAACGTGACGTTCGACGCGCAGGTGCCGGCGGGCGCGTTCCGACCCGAACTAGACGCCAACACGACAGTACGGCGGCCGGACGTCCCGAGCACGGAGTGGTACCGAAGCAGCACCGCCTTGGAGGCGCAGAGTTCGCTCTCGGTGCCGGATCCGACCGTACCGCCCGCGTTTGAACTGGTGTACGCGACGCGAACGACCGGCCGCATTGACGGGGTCGGACTCCGCTACGCCTCGGAGGGACGCGAACTCACAGTTGCGAAGTTCAACTACACCCTCGACATCGACCCCGACGAACACGAAGTGACGCTCGACGGCCGGCCGGCGACCCTCGACTACGGGTCGAGCACATCGCTCTCGTGGAACTGCAACGGGTACGGCTACACCGTCCGGGGGAACGGCGTCGAAACGGACCGTCTGATCGAAGTCGGCCGGTCGGTGGGCTGTCCCGCCTGAGACCGCGCGAGTTTCTGGGTCAGAAACTCGTCCCCCTTTTATATCTTGTAACGGCCCGTCGATCGAAGTGCGATGGGTTCAGACGAACTGACGACGTGCCCCCACGCCCGAAGTCTGGGGATGTGCCCTCTGACAGCACGATTCATCCCATCGCAGTCTCCGTTGACGTATCTGCCCTTCCAAAGTATCGCGGTACTGCCCCCACAACCCCGCGGTACTTCTAGAACTGGTCGCTACGACCGTCGGTGTTCAGAACCAGCGGGTCTTATTAATCCATCAGGCAGTTATTCGACCGAAACGTGAGTGAGGATCCTGCGCTGGATGATCTTCTCGATGTCCTCAGCGACGAGTACGCCCGAGACATCCTCGCAGCGACGAGTATCAAACCAATGTCCGCACAACAGCTTGTCGACGAATGTGAGATGTCCAAACCGACGGTCTATCGCCGGGTGAAACGATTACAAACGTACGGGCTCCTCGACGAACAGACCAAGATACGGACCAGTAACAACCACTACAGCGTCTACACGGCCACGCTGTCCGAGGTCTCTATCACGTTGGAGACAGGCTCCTTCGAGGCGGCCGTGACGCGCACCGACACCGAATCGTTCCCCGGCGAACAGGAGAGCGACACCGCCGACCGCTTCACGAAGATGTGGGAGGACCTCTGAGATGGTCTCCGTGGCAACCCTCATCGACTGGGCGATCATTGCGCTCGCCCTCGGGTCGACGCTCGTCGGTAGCTACGTGGGATATCAGGCCTACCGCGGGTATCGCCGCCACGACAGCCGAACGATGCAAGCGCTCTCTCTGGGGCTGTTTTTCCTCACGGCCGTCGCGTTCGGTATCGCCTTCGTCGGCTCGTTTCTCCTCCGCGAGGGGTACCTCGGTCTGCAGTACCAGCAACCGCTTACGCTCATAACGCGGCTGTTTCAGTTCCTCGGAGTGCTGCTTATCGCCTACTCGTTACATTCGCGGGGGTAGCCCGCTCGCACGGAACCGCGGATGGGTTCTCTCCCGTCTGTTCGACGGACCGCTCTGCCGAAGTCCCCGTAGATTTCATCCGTCGAGTCGAATACAGAGAACTACTCTCGTCGCCTCAGGAGAGATCGTGGCGTCCGATCTCGTGCGAATCGCAAACCGGACACACATCGGTAGTTGAAGAAACGATCGTTCCGCAGTGGCGACACTCGTAGAGTCGGTCTTCGGTTCGTGAACGCCGGAGGAGTTGCCGGAGGGTCTGAATCATTAGTTAGCCTCGGTTAGCACGATCTGGGATATTCGGATACTCACTCCACATCGAATCTGCAGCCCTCACAAGGTCGTCAATAAGACCATGAGATGGACGATTCTCGGATCTGGGGTGCGGACAGTCTCTCTGCGTTTGGTGTGACGGATCCATCGGTCTAAGGAGATGAAATAGACGACGAGTTGGGGTAAGTCGTCTTTACGAGGAACAACTACCGCGAGGGGGATATAGGTCAGCCAAGCACAGCGGAAGTAAAGCCTTCTGGTGGGTTACCACGCACTTGGTCGAATACGGCTTGTCCAACAGCCAATGTTTGGTTCTCCGTTGATGCCTCTGCGACCTGTTTGTCACCGCCGACCTATCCAAGGAGTGAGACGGTACCGGTCATCGCCGTCGTACCGGTCTTGCAAGCGGAGGGTTGGACGGAATCGTCGCTGAGACGCGCTCCTGTGAACGCCTTACCTCTCAGGAAGGTGATAAACTGAACTATTAGAACAGCGGGTCTCCTGTGTGAAATCCGCTTCTTGCTCTCTTCTCCAGTTGAAGATACATTCTCACAATAGAGAACGAGGGGTATAGTTATATTACCTGAGTAATCAGATTCGTTGGATGTACGATCTCACCGGGTTCCAACGTGATCTATTACTCGTCGTTGCGGGTCTCGGCGAGCCGCACGGTCTCTCGATCAAGGAGGAGATGGAGGACTACTACGAAAAGGAAGTACACCACGGACGTCTGTATCCGAATCTCGACACCCTCGTAGAGAAAGGGCTGATCGAGAAAGGTGAGCGTGACAAGCGAACGAACTACTACACCCTGACCGGAAGGGGGAACCGCGAAATCACCGCTCGTCAGGAGTAGGAAGCCGAGTATCTCAGCGGCTGAAGGTTCCAAGTAGCGCTCCACTGAGTACTAGCAGTCCCCTCTCTAAACGGACCGAACGAGGCCGCTCGAAGGGTGTACCGTCGGATTACGAGTTCGTACTGAGTTCTGGAACAATCGAGTTCGTCCACTGGCGTCGGTTGAGGAGCGCCTGCTCCCCTCGGTCGGACACTTCATAGTAGTTCGTCCGCCGATCGAGTTGCCCTTTCTCTACGTAGCCCTCTTCGACGAGCGTATCGAGGTTCGGGTAGAGGCGACCGTGGTTGATATCGTCGTGGTACTTCTCCATCTCCTCTTTCACTTCCTGTCCCGACGGCTCATCGAGGCCAGCGATCACGGTCAGAAGGTCACGCTGGAAGCCAGTGAGGTTGAACACCTGCTCCGTCATACAGAGGTAAATCAACGGACATGATAAAAAATCATCTGCCCAATATTCCTTACTTTCCAGTGTATCATAGAATACGGAATTTCGCAAGTGAGTGGTAAAGACTCCTGCAAGAGAGCAACGGTGTATACCGATACGCTACGTGACAGTATAGGATACAGTACTGCTCTCACTTTGGAGGCCCGGTACATCAAAGAGCCCCGCGTTTCCGAGAAATCGCCGAATCACTGCTCCAACCATCCGCACCGTCGATGGTGGTGTGCTGCTCGATTCCGTGGCGTCGATGGCATCGACAGCGGTTGACTTCGGACTATTAGACACCTCCTCGTGCCCGGTCTTCGCTGGGTGAGAGAAGCGCTCATAAACGGTAGCTGAGATCGTAACCCAAATACCGTGAGTTATATTTTCTGCTCGGGCGTATTACTCACACGAGTACCCATGACTGCGAACGACGAGCGAATTCGTACGACGCACATCGGTAGCCTCCCCCGACCGCCGGAACTACTCGATCTTCTGAAGAAGCGCCAGGACGGTGAGGACATCGACGCCGACGAGTGGGATGCGACCGTCGAGGATGCCACGCGCGATGTCGTCGAGCGTCAGGCCGAGGTCGGTCTCGATGTCGCTAACAACGGCGAGCAATCCCGTGTCTCGTTCAACTGGTACGTCGCGGACCGCCTCAGCGGTATCGACGGCAAGCGCGAACAGGAACTCTGGGCGGACCTCCAGGAGTTCCCCGACTACGCTACGGAGACGTTCAAGACGGACGTTATCGACCTCTCGATGCAACCCGTCGTTACCGGATCCGTCGAGTACACCGGCCACGACGAGGCTGAGGCTGAACTCGAGGAGTTCCGCGCCGCGCTCACAGCGGTCGACGCCGAATTCACGGAGACGTTCGTAACCTCGGCGTCGCCCAGCGTCGTCACCGCCACGCACGTCAACGAGTACTACGACTCCTACGAGGAGTTCCTCTTCGCCGTCGCGGACGCGATGGCCGAGGAGTACGAACTCGTCGCCGAAACCGGGATGACGCTTCAGATCGACGCGCCAGAACTCCTCACCGTCGGCCACACGGCGGCGTACGCCGACGAACCCCTAGCGGAGGTCAAGGAAGCCACGCGACTCCACGTCGAGGCACTCAACGAAGCGCTGTCGAACGTCCCTGCCGAACAGGTCCGACTGCACACCTGTTGGGGGAGCTACGAGGGTCCCCACCACCTCGACACCGACTTAGTCGAGATGCTGCCGGTGATTTACGAGGCAGACATTACCGGACTCAGCGTCGAGCAGGCCAATCCCCGCCACCAGCATGAATACCGCGCGTTCGCCGAGCAGCCGGTTCCTGACGGGTGGACGCTGATCCCGGGCGTCGTCGACGTCAAGACGAACATCGTCGACCACCCGGAGACTATCGCGGACCGCTTAGGGCGGGTCGCCGACGCAGTCGACGACTCGACGCCGCTCGTCGCCGCGCCGGACTGCGGCTTCGGCACGCAGGCCGGACTCGGGATGGTCGACCCCGAAATCGCGTGGGCGAAGCTGGAGGCGCTCGTCGAGGGTGCCGAAATCGCGACCGAGCGTCTCTACTGACCGACGCTCTACAGAGGTATAGTCGGTACGTGATTCTATTCATTTCTGAGGATTTCCACGGTGCCGGGATTTCGGATTTTAAGCGGCGCAACGCTCCTATTCAGGCCCAAAGGCTGCGATATCGGCACCCACTGTCGCTAGTGCGTCGGCGGGGTTCGGGTCGCTGTCGGCCAGATGCGTGTATCGGTGCTCCGGGATGCTCGATAGTGCCGCCGTGACGGCCTCGCTGTACGTCTCGACGCCCGGTTCCGTCGGGTCGTCGCCGCCCCAGACGTCTCGGATGACCGTCATCGAATCGATGCGCACTTCCAGCCTGCGTGGCTCGTAGCGAGCCAACAGTTCGGAGAGGCCGAGTTGGAGGGCGACGTACTCGGCGGTGTTGTTCCCCGTCCGGGAGCCGACGGGTCGGCCGAGACGCGCGAGTTGGTCCTCCGCGGCGTCCATGATGACAGCGCCCGCACCTGCGGGGCCGGGGTTGCCGCGCGAACTGCCGTCGACGTAGAGGACGAACGCGTCGCTCGTTGGCTCAGAGATCGGTGGCCGGCTGAGTCCCGACTCCAGCAGGCTTTCGAGCGCGCGACGCAACTCGTCCGGGGTGGTCGCGGGATCGAAGAGACCGCCGTAGCCGGGGACGGCATCGTCGATGACGTCGGTGGCGGCCGCCACCTCGTAGCCGACCCCCGCGAGTACCTCGTCGACGAGCGTTGCGAGCGGCGAGAGGTGTTCGGCCGGGAGGGTGTCGTCGGTCACGCTACTCCCCTCTTCGGACATCGGTTCTGGGCGCTCACATCCTCGCTCCCGGTTACTCTCGTAGGCTGGTCACACCACTGCATACGGGTTCTCGGTGGTCGAGCGGGATAATCTCTTCAGGTGGTTGCCGGTGGCGGGCCGTTCTGAATCAGTTGGCCCCCTTGCGTTTCTCAGCGGCTGATACGAACGGCCTGCTGGATATAGACGCTGTATTCACCGACGTATGTAGGCCGCGTCCAGTACTGGGCCGGGGACCGATTCGTGTGTTCTAGTCAGTACACCCGACAAGTCGTTACTGACTAAAGATTTCAACAGCGCCGGTGCTCAGCCGTTGACTACCGACCGACGAATCGTTGATAGAACGTCGTCCGAACTCCGTACGCCAAGTAACCGGCCAGTGCGAGCGCTAAGACGAGTGGGATGAGAGGCAAGATGAATGACGAAGAAAATCCGAACAGTGGCACCCCAACGACCCCGAGTATGACCATACCGAGGGTCGTGACGAGACTAAATGTGAGAACGAACAAAATCAAAAGGACAACAAATTCTGTAGAGCGGTCTCCGCTACGTTCCGTATCAGTCAGGAGATAGCCGGCAATTGCCCCGAGACCCACGGCCACGACGATCCCAGGCCCACCACTGATACTATAGTTCGTTTGAGTTGCAGCGAGATATCCAGCGTATGCGATGAACCCGATGAATCCCATCACCAGCCCAGTAAACGCACCTTTGACCGCGCCGAGGAGTTGGGTCCGATGACGACGGTACCACTTCGGGTCGACTCGATAGGCGAGTAGGTACGAGCCGACGAAGACCGCAACCGCCGTGAGAGTTGGGAGGACGAAGTACGGCGTCGAGAACAATTGGTCTCCGAGGAGCCATTGGAATGCCATTGTCGGGACGATAGCGAGCGTCCAGCCTGCGAGAAGCGACCCGACGAATACCACACGGTTACGATGCGCCGACGCCAACGTCGCGGCTCGACCGCTAGTCACCCACCGATAGCCACTAATGCTGCCAACGAGGAGACCCAGCGGGGCCGCAAATTGAATTGATGCCACCCAATCAGGTGGAAAGAACGCGTCCGTCGATGCGCGGTAATAGTTTCGGAGAAGTCGACCGAGCGTATCGAGGACGAACGTCTGAACCAGACCCCACTGAAGCGCAGTCACTAACGCCTGGTTCTTTGTGGAGGGTCCATCTGGGGAGGGCATATCTAGGCTATCTCTACCTTCTGATTAGAACGTGTTGATGAATTGTCGTAGCCAAAGCCCGCGTGTGTAGCGTCTCAGGTCGGTCTCAAGCTCCACATATCTCCAAATGGGGCGTCATCAGCGTCGCCAACTCCAGTCAACGAAGCCTACCAGTTATCAGAAGCGGGATGCCAAGCGACCGAGAACTTGCCTGTACTACCCCTTCACAGATCGGTTCTGTGAGCGTCGTCTCTACCGCACTCCGCAAGTCGTCGCTGCGCGATAATCCGAAGAAGAAGGTAGGAGGGAACCGCGCCGGGAAGGAAAATGCTGATGATTCTGACAACGAAACCGGCAAGTCGATCGGAATGCCAGCGAGATACCACCGCTAAGCGGGAGATCGACGCCGTGTAGGCCCTCCTCCGTGACGGTGTGCGCTTCGCGGACGACACTTCCAATGGTCGCCTCCTCGTCGTATCCCCGAATCACGGCAAGTGCGTCCGTTCGCACGCCACCGTCGGCCACGGTTCGGTTCGCCTCGCCCGACTCGGCCGTCCGTTCAATCTTTTCGCAAGTATTTCCACGCGAAGAATAGGGATTCCCGTGCGAAATAGAGCGTACAGGACGGATTAATGTGTTAGTATCTGGATAGTATCCGCTCCGTACCGATGCTCCAACTAGTGGGAACGGCGCGTACGCCGCCACCGGGTGTACGTTCCGAGAGGAACTGTCGACTTTCCGCGGCCGACGGAGTCCCGCCCGTTTCGCCGTCTCGGAGAGCTCCGATCTTGTCACGGCAACTAGCGGTTGGAAGGCGTCTGAACGCTACGACGCCGGTTCCCGCCCGGAGGCATCGGTGAAGGTATATACGGTTATCCCTGAACGAAACAGAGGTGAGATACCATTCTACGAGTTGAGTTTCGAACGACTCCGACGGGGGTGATGTCCAAAATCGCGAACACGCTCGACGAGGTTCGGAGCATCGAACTCGACAACGCCTTCTACGTCGAGGACGGAAAGTGGATCGAGTCGCTCACGATCTCTGCGACGGAGGATTTCGACCCGGCGGAACTCTTGAGCGGAATCTCCGGGACGTCCCTCTTCTATACGCGCACGATTCCGACGGGTCCGACCGACGTGACGGTGAAGCGCCTCACGCTCCTCGCGAACGAATCTTACCCGTTCATTTTAGGGATCGTACTTCGGAAAGAATCCATCCCGAACCGGATCGTCTACCAAGACGACCTGTTCGAGGTAGTCGTTACGACCCGCGAGTGGGAGGACTTTCGAGAACTCGCCGACGAGATCAAGGAGACGCTCGGGAAGTTCGAACTACAGAGCGTGAACCAGATCGAACAGCCGGGCGAACCCCTCGATAGCGGACGGTTAATGGAGGTGTTAACCACGAAGCTCTCCACCGAACAGCTGGAAATCCTGGAGACGGCTTACACACTCGGCTACTTCGACGTTCCCCGGGAGGTTTCGGCCAAGGAACTCTCCGAGGAACTGGACATCGCGCAGTCCACGCTGAGCGAGCGACTCCGTACCGCCGAACGGGCTCTGCTTGCACTGATCTACGGCCCGAACGATTTCTGAAGTACGGTTCCCCGCTCCGAGTCCGTGCAAACGTCAGGTGACAGACACTCCTTATAAAGAACGATCTTCATCATCGTCCTTCGGGAATATCTTGAGTGTAAATAACTCACAATGGAGGGGTACATGGAATCGAAAGACCATGACAAATCGGAGCGCTCGGGTACAGACGACCGATTCAGTCGGCGCGAATACCTCGCGGCGACCGCAGCCGGTACGGCGGCGCTGACCGCGCTGGCAGGGTGTAGTAACAGATCCAACGGTGGCGGAACGAGTAGCGGGCAGAGCCTCGAAGCGAAGGTCCCCGAGGGAGCGCCCGAGTCGGTCGAGACCAAGTACTGGCACGATTGGTCGAACATCGACGCGGAGAAGCCCCCGCTCGACTACACCGCGAAAGCGGGCGCAGTTCTCGATCCGATCCCGGTCGAGTTCTCGAGCGAAGACGACCCGTGGATGCGCGAACACGCGCTCATGGTGAAGCGGGCGGCGAACGACCTCGGCCTCTCCGTCTCGCTCAACGACCGGCCGCTCAACCAACTCTACGCGCAGAGTTGGAACACGCCGGGCCTGCAGGCCGTCATCTCGATGAGCACGCACGGCCCCGACCCGCAGCGAGGACTCGATCCGAACCCGCTACTGATGCGTCGGCACAAGGACAATCCCTCGAACTACGACAACTACTTCAATCCCGAACTGAACGAGGTTCTGGAGAAACAGCGAACCGTTACCGGAGACAAGAAGAAGCGCCAAGAGCTGGTTTCGAAGGCTCAGCGGATATTTGCCGAGGACGTCGGCGGTATCATCAGCCTGTTCCCGGACGTGATCACGGCGGCGAACCGGAAGAAGTGGAAGGGATACGTGAAGACGCCCGGTAACGGGCCGACCGGAGACTCGTTCCGGTGGACGGAAGTCAACCTCCAGCCGAAGACCGACGAGACGACGTACGTCAAGGGTGTGACGACGTCGATGAACTCCCTCAACCTCCCGTGGGCGGCGGGGGGTGCCGAGGAGAAACGCCTCAAGTACGTCTACGACGGCCTCTTCGACGCGAATCCGGACCTCGAAGTCGTGCCGGCACTCGCGACGAACGCTAAGTTCACGGACGACACGACCATCGAATTCGACCTTCGCGAGGGCGTCACGTGGCACGACGGCGAGTCGTTCACCGCGGAGGACGTCAAGTTCACCGTCGACTTCTACAAGGAGCACTCCTCGACCAGCCAGGTCCCGTTCTACGAACCGATCGAGAGCGCGGAGGTCCTCGGCGACCACAAGGTCCGCTTCAACCTGAAATACCCCGACGCCGCGTTCATGACGCAACGCGTCGTCCGCAGCGTCATCATCCCGAAGCACAAGTGGAAGGACGTCGACAACCCCTCCCAGCACAACCCGGAGAATCCGATCGGGACGGGGCCCTTCCAGTACGAGAGTTGGGAGCAGGGTTCGAAGCTCACCGTGTCGGCGAACAAAGACCACTGGCTGTTCGACGAGCAGACGCGCGGGAAGTACCTCGGTGACCGCCTCGCGAGCGGTTCCGGTATCGACGGCGTCGTCTGGGTGAACGTCGGCAACGTCGATTCCATGTTGGGGGCCCTCCAGCAGGGCAAGATCGACGCTATCGGGACGACGCTATCGAACGGACAGGCAGACCGGGCGGCGAAGACCGACGGCATCGAGAAGATGGTCGCCGACAACTTCGCGCCTCTCGACGTGAAGCTGATGTTCTCCTGTCCGCTCGTCCGGGACAAGGAGTTCCGCGTCGCCCTCGCGAAGGCGGTCGACAAGAAGGGGTTCACCGAGAGCGTGCTGCGGGGCAAAGCGACGGTTCCCAACGGCGAGAACCCGATCTCCCCGATCAACCCGTGGCACACCGAGGACACCCCGGAATACTCTCACAGCGTCGACGAGGCGAAGACGATCCTCAAAAAGGCGGGCTACACCTGGGACTCCGGGGGGAACATCCGCTTCCCGAACGGTGACGCCTGGGCCGCCTTCGTCGAGCGAATACAGACCGGAAACACGCACAAGCGCCGCGAGGAGCTCGGGCAATCGGACTTCTCGTAACTCGCCCACGCGACCACCCAAGCCGACCCAACTCATGGTCCCACACACAACGCCGTCGCGGAAGCGCCTCGCGTCGACACAGCCGCGTCATTACGCGCCGGGGTCTCCCCGGTCCTGTGACCGTCCGCGGGGTAAGCGACCAACGACAAGTCGAGATATGCATCCGATACCAGATACCACGAGAGCGACCGCACGCCAGTACACTGCGTGCGGCCGCCGCGCGCACGAACGACTTCGAGACGCACAGCCCGAAGTGACCACCAGAGACCAGGAGGTGGCGCGATGAGCGAGTTCCAGCGCTTCCTCGCAAAGCGGTTCGCCATCGCCGCGGTGCTGACTTTGGTGGCGGTTTCGGTCATCTTCGTCGTCCTGCGACTCCTGCCGGGGAGCCCCTTCGAGGCGCTCATCACGGCCGGCAACCTCACCGAACAGCAGGTCAACGAGATTATGGCCATGTACGGGCTGAACCAGCCCCTCTGGCAGCAGTACCTGACGTACCTCAAGAACATCCTCACGTTCCAGTTCGGGTACTCCATCCTCCAGAGCGAACCGGTCTGGCAGGTGATCCGACCGAAACTGTTCAACACGCTCATCCTGCTCGTGCCGGCGCTCGTTACGACGGCGGTTCTGAGCACGCTGCTCGGCATGTTCGTCGGGTGGAACCGCGGGAGCACGCTCGAGAAGTTCAGCATCATCACGACGACGTACCTCCGGTCGACGCCGGTGTTCATCACGGCGATCATCTTCGTGATCGTCTTCTCGTACACCCTGAACGTCGTGCCCGCGTTCGGAATGCGCGACATCACCGCGGCGCCCAGCGGGTTCACGGAGACGTACCTCTCGATGGACTTCCTCCACCACTACATCCTGCCGTTCAGCGTCGCCGTCCTCTACTACAGCGGCGACTTCCTGCTACTCGCGCGGAACGGCGTCATCGAGAAGAAAGGCTCCGAGTTCCTCAAACTCCACAAGGCGAAGGGGCTGACCGAACTCGAACAACTCGCTCGCGCCGGCAGAAACTCGATGCTGCCGGTCCTCACGTACTTCGCGCTTCGGCTCGGGATGATCTTCCAGGGCCTCATCCTGTTGGAAGTCGTCTTCGCGTGGCCGGGTATCGGCCGCGCCCTCGTCATGGCGATTCAGCAACAGGACTACCCCGTCGTCCAAGCGGCCGTGTTCATCATGGCGCTCGCGGTCATCATCGCTAACCTCGTCGCCGACGTCCTCTACGCGTACTTCGATCCGACCGTCTCGACCAGCGGAGGTGGGACCGCATGAGCGCGGAGTCGAAGAACGGTGCGGTCGTCTTCGAACGGGTCAACGCCTGGAAGCGCGCGCTGAAGGAGCAACTCGCGTTCATCCGCCAGGATAGGCTCGCGTTGGCGGGAGTCCTCGTCATCGGGACCTTCGTCGTCCTGGGCCTCTTCGGACCGGTACTCGCGCCGCACGACCCCATCGGGTACGACGTCAAGAACGCCGACGGGAGTATCATGCGGCTCTCGTCGCCGAACGCCGCGGCGCCGTTCGGCACCACGGCCTACGGGAAAGACGTCCTGAGTCAGTTCCTCGCGGGTGCGCGGCCGACGTTCATCGTCGGACTGTTCGGCGGCATCGGAACGGGTGCGATCGGTTTCCTCGTCGGACTCGTGAGCGGTTACTACGGCGGGTGGGTCGACGAGGTGTTGATGCGCATCACCGACCTGACGTTCTCGCTCCCGTTCACGCCGATGGCGCTGCTGCTTTTGACCTTCATGACGCCGAACATCTGGCTCATCACGGGCGTGATCGCCGCGTTCCTCTGGAAGATGCCGGCACGCGTCGTCCGCTCTGAGGTCCTCTCCGTCCGCGAACGGACGTTCGTCAAGTCCGCGCGCGCGAGCGGAGCGAGTAACCTCCGGACGATGTTCTACCACGTGGCACCGAACGTCCTGCCGATCGGCTTCCTGTACACGGCCTACGGTGTCGCGTGGTCCATCGCCGCGCAGGCGAGCCTCGCGTTCCTCGGCTTCGGCGATCCGACGACGACGAGTTGGGGTCGGATGCTCCGGATGGTGTTCACGTCCGGGAACATCCGCATCGCCTGGTGGTGGGTCCTACCGCCGGCTATCGGCATCGCCGCCATCACGACTTCGGTGTTCCTCGTCGGCCGTGCCTACGAGGAAGTCATCAACCCAGAAATTCAGACAGAATCATGAGTCTCCTCGACGTCACAGACCTCAAGGTCACGTACGACACGCAAGACAGCAGCGTTCACGCGGTCAACGGTATCTCGTTCAGCATCGACGAAGGCGTCAACTACGGACTCGCCGGCGAATCCGGGTCCGGAAAGTCGACCGCGGCCGAAGCGATACTGGGCCTCCTCCCCGACAACGGGAACGTCGAGGGGGGCCAGATCGAGTTCAAGGGCGAGGACCTGACGAACCTCTCGGAGCAGGAACGCCGCGACATCCTGTGGGAGGACATCGCGTACATCCCGCAGAGCGCGATGGACTCGCTCGACCCGGTGATGTCGACCGGCGCCCAGATCCGACAGGCGATCCAGAAACACCGGGACGTCTCGAAGTCCACCGCGCGGGATCGAGTGCGGGAACTCTTCGACCTCGTCGGACTCGACCCAGACCGGATCGACGACTACCCGCACGAGTTCAGCGGCGGGATGCGCCAGCGCGTCACCATCGCGATGGCGCTCGCTCTGGAACCCGACCTCATCATCGCCGACGAGCCGACGACCGGACTCGACGTCATCGTCCAGGACAAGATCATCGACAAGATCCTGGAGATTCAGGACCGGATCGACAGCTCGCTCCTCCTCATCACCCACGAAATCGGCGTGATCGCCGAGACGTGCGACGAACTCTCGATCCTCTACGGCGGGAAAGTGATGGAACAGGGGAGCGTCGACAACGTCCTCATCAACCCGACGAACCCCTACACGATGGGGCTGAAGAACTCGTTCCCGGAACTCGACGAGATAGGCACCGATCCGGTCTCGATCCCGGGTTCGCCGCCGAACCTCGACAGCGAGCCCACCTCGTGCGTGTTCGAAGACCGGTGTCCGTTCGCGACCGAGGAGTGCGCGGAGTCCCATCCCGACCCGGTCGACCTCCCGAACCGGAACCACAACTCGGCGTGTCACAACATCCGGAAAGCGGCGCAGATGCGAGAGGAAGCGCAGGACCCGGAAGCGTGGGGAATCATCGAAGAGGAATCGTCGGAGTCCGACGTCGGCGAGACCATCCTCGAGACGGAGGACCTCGAGAAGTGGTACCCCCAGAGCCAGACGATCCTCAGTAAAGTTCGGGGCGAGGACCCGAGCTTCGTCAGAGCCGTCGACGGGGTTTCGCTCACGGTACACCGATCCGAGGTCGTCGGCATCGCCGGTGAGAGCGGCTGCGGGAAGTCCACGCTCGGCGAGACGATGGCACTCCTCGAAGAGCCGACGGGCGGTGAGATCACCTTCGACGGGAAGTCCCACAAGTACTATCAGGACGGGAACATGAAGGAGTTCCGCCGGAAGGCCCAGATCATCTTCCAAGACCCCTTCGACTCCCTCAACCCGAGACAGAAGGTCCGGCAACTCATTGGGGAGCCGCTGACGATCCACGACTATCGGACCGACGAACGGGAGGCGGCCATAATCGAGACCCTCGAGAGGGTCGGGCTCACGCCGGCCCGGAAGTTCCTCGATCAGTATCCCCACGAGTTGTCCGGCGGTCAGCGCCAGCGCGTCGCCATCGCGCGGGCGCTCGTCCTCGACCCGGACTTCCTCATCTGCGACGAACCGGCGTCGATGCTCGACGTCTCGCTCAAGGTCAACCTCCTCAACCTGCTCCGCGACCTCGCCGATACGGAGGACATCGGAGTCGTCTACATCTCCCACGACCTCGCGAGCCTGACGCAGGTGTCGGACCGACTGGCCATCATGTACCTCGGTCGCATCGTCGAGGAGGGGACCGTCGAGAGTCTCGCGTCGCAGCCACTTCACCCCTACACGCGCTCGCTCCTCTCGGCGGCGCCGGAGAAGGACCCGTCGGCCGACCGCGAGCGAGTGCTCCTGGAGGGCGAGCCTCCGGACCCGGTGAACCTCCCGTCGGGGTGTGCGTTCGCGCCGCGGTGTCCGAAGGCCACGGACGAGTGTCGCCGCTCGGAACCCGGCCTCGACGCCGCGACCAGAGAGAACCACTCGGCGGCCTGCTACTTCCCTGAGGAGGAAGGGGTCGGCCTCGACGAGGTCGAGATCGACGCCCAGCAGACCGGCGAATCGCTCGGCGACTGACTCGCACCCTCGCTCCGCTACACACCCTTCCACATGTTCCTCGCCGTCGCCGACGCGCCGTTGTTCGACGCCGTTCGCCCCTCACGGGGAGTCGTGACGCTCGCCGGGGCCACGGCTCTCGTCGTACTGATGGGGCTCTCGGCGTTCCTCTCCCCCATCTCCGGGTTCGTGTTCAACCGAGCAGGCCGACTCGTCGAGGAGGGCGAGACGTTCCGCTTCGAGAACGTCGAGATCCACATCGAGTCGGTCGAACAGACGCGAATCAAGCGCGTGCGTATCGAACAGACCGAACCGACCGAACTGGACGGCGACCGCCCCGAAATCGGAGCGTGAGCGCCGATGGTACCCGTATCCCCCGCGTTGCGTCGCACGATCCGCCAGGGCGTCGGTATCGGCGGCGCTCTCGCCTCGATTCTCTGGACGGTCGTCACCGCGCCGCCGGCCGGCATGACGCCGGCGATGCAGACCGTGTTCGGTGTGTTCGGGTTCGTCCTCGTCCTGTGGTTGACAGCGGTGCTCCCGTACGTCGTCTCCTCGACGCTGGGCGTCACGCTCCTCTTCGCACTCGGTGCGGTCGAGACGTATCGAGCGGCGACGACCGGGTTCTCGTCGACGATCGTCTTCTTCCTGCTACTCGTCTTCCTTCTCGGGGAGGCCATCAGGAAGGTTGACCTCGACTCGTGGTTCGCGTCGCGACTCGTCTCGCGCGAACCGGGCGAGGCCAACCCGGTCCGCCTCGTCGCGCTGAACGTCCTCGCACTCGCGTTCGTCATGCCGTCGGCGGTCGCGCGGGCGATCACGTTCATCCCGGTCATCCGAGAGATGGCCGACGCGTACGGCCTCGGTCGGGGGAGCGTGTTCGAACGCTCCTCGTTTCTCATCATCGGGCACGTGAACCCCATCGCCTCGATGGCGCTCATGACCGGCGGCGGGATGGCCATCGTCACGTCGAACCTCATCCGTCGCGCGGGCCGGTCGGTCACCTGGGTCGAGTGGGGGGTGCTCATGGTTCCGCCCGTCCTCCTCCTCTACGGGTTGACGACGCTGACCGCGGAGTACCTCTACGCCGACGGGTCGCCGACGAGAGCGGCGGTGTCCGCGGGCGGCGGTCCCGGCGAGACCGCAGATGTCGACGTGGCGCCGACACTCACGACCGAACAGCGATTCGTCGGACTCGTCCTCCTCGGCGCAGTCGTCCTCTGGATCGTCGGCTCGTTCGTTGACGTTCCGACCATCGTCCCCGCAGTACTCGCCGTCGCGGTACTGTCGCTGCCACGAATCGGCGTCCTCACGAGCGAGGACGTCGCGAGCGTGAGTTGGGGAATCCTGTTCGTCGTCGGCGCGATGTTCTCCATCCTCGACGCGATGCGGTCGACCGGTGCGCTCGCGTTCCTCGTCGAGACGACGACGGGACTGCTCCCGCTTGCGACGTTCTCCGTCTGGCAGAGCGTCGCCGTGCTCTTGGCGCTGGCCGCCTTCGTCAGGATATTCTTCTCGACGGCCTCGGCCGCCATCGTGGTCTCTCTCCCGGTTCTCCTGCAGTTCGGCAGTCGGCTGGGGATCAACCGGCTCTATCTCGGCCTGTCCACCCTCATCATCGTCGGTTCGACGACGATCTTCCCATTCAACACGACGTCCGTCCTCGTGTCGCTCGATCGTGGACCGCTCTCTAACGTCGACGTCGTCTCGTTTGGTCTCGTGACGCTGGGGTACGCGGCGCTGGTCGTCGCCGTCTCCTGGCTCGTCTACTGGCCGACGGTCGCCCCATTCCTGTAGCGGCTCTCACCGACTCGAACCAGTACGGTTCCGTCGCGGCCGGTCCCGGTGTTTGGTACTTCATTTTACGGTTAGTAGCCGCTCGCCGCCCCGCATCTGATAACCGTACCGGACGAGAACGGTGGCGGTAGCGAACGCACGCCGTTGAATCTACCTACGTGTCTGCACCTTCACATAAGTGGAAATCCCATATCTAGAGTCCCCTCTCTACAGCCTCCCCATTCCCACAGTATCGAGACTTCAGCGTGTCATTCTACCGTGATAAATTCTATACCGCTATACAGACTCCATCAGGTTTGGAAGTTGAGACTACAGCCAGTATAGTGAACCTCCGATGCGTGGATTCCGACGAATCGAGGAAGCGAGACCGCTGCGATTCTCGGTCTGAGCGTCAATTTAGCAGAGCGGTCAGGAAAGCAGTCCCGGCGTTCAGTAAAGGTCGTGTCCCGCTTACCGAAGGCCGGTGAAATAATAGAATACCCCGAGTGTGAGGCTCGGAGCAACTGCCTGAATGAAGGAAAATTCCTCCCCAGAAAAGGCACTAACACCGAGGTAAATCACAAACGCGACAATACCCATACTAACAGCGTATTTCACTCGAGATGAGCTTCTAAGCCATGTATCGAGACGCTGGTAGAGGTTCGTCATCATCTGTCTGTACATCGGTTGTTCCTGTGCAAAATTTTGCGACATCGAAAACGAGCGGATAGAACGCTCGTACGCCGATCCAGAGGAGGTGGCGCCACCGCAGTATCCTCTCACGGTCGGGTCCGTGGCTCCGTAGTCGGATCGCGTGGACACTGTCCCAGTACTCCTCTGGAAGCACCGGCAGCAAACGAGAGCCGTACGCTAGCGAGAACGTGAACCGACGGGGGACGCCAACGTTCAACAGCGCCTTGCTCAGCCGTGAAGGGCTCATCGTAGTGAAGACGGTAACGCTCGTCGTGACAACGACGAACGGTAGATGCACACGACCCCTTCCCGAGTTCGGGACGATTGTGAGGGGCTTGACGCGGCCTACAACGTCCTGGGGATGAAGTCGCTTGCCGACATCAATCGCTGTCTCGCTACGAAAAAAGGCGCATCAACGCGCGATAACTCCCACGATCAAGACGCAGACCTACTGATTAGACATCTTTCCGCCTGAAAACGTTGGTAAACCGAGTGTACGTATCTTGCACGTTTATCTTCCCGGTCCGAATGTCACCACCATTTGAGCGCAGACGATAACTACGACCAATAATGTAACCTAGTATACAAATAAACAATACTATTAAGATCGGAAATAATGATACGATTGCGACAGAACGATGATAACACGACGCAAGCTCCTAAAATCGTCAGCAGTAGGTACAGCTATCGGGATCGGTACATTGACCGGCAGTTCGAGCGTCGCTGAGACGGGCGCATCGTTCGGCGACGGCGTGAACCTGCAACCGTCGTACTTCTGTGCGATGACATCCTACGAGAATCCCTGAGCCGGTGGTCCCGGTTGCATCCCCTTTCGATGTCTGCCGGATACGGAGCGATTAAAGGGAATCGGCAAGAGTAATGTTATCGATGGACAAGCGCCGCTACTTTAGAGCGTTTTACTTCGTCTACTTCGCGGCGTGGAGCGGGTTCGTCGTGTTTCGAAACGCTTACTTCGAGACTATCGGCCTCTCAGGTACCCAGATGGGAACTATCGGCTTTCTGCTAAAGACGGCCGGTATCGTCGCTCTGCCAGGATGGGGACTAATGAGTGACCGGTTTGGTGCGCAGAAACGCATTCTCCTCGTGAGCGTCGGTGTCTCGGGTACGCTCGGACTACTCTACCCGTACATTGGTGCGGCGTTTCCTCTCCTCGCTCTCATCACCGTCGCGTTCGCCAGCTTTCGCGCACCGATCCGACCGGTCGCCAACTCGATGCTCCTCTCTACGGGGTTGCCGTACGGGAGCGTCCGAGCCTACGGGAGCATCGCGTTCGGCATCGCCGCCCTAGGCACCGGACTGGTCAGCACGCACACGGGATCGGTCATCGTCTTCTACGGCTTCGCCGTCGGGATGGCGGTCCTTGCGGCGCTTCTGCTCAGGATTCCCGTGGACAGTCGCCCGCCGGCCGAAAGCGTCGGCCTCCGCGCTGCCTCTCTCGTTGCGAACCGCACATTCACTGTTCTCCTCGTCGCCGCGTTTCTCATGGGGACCATCTTTCCGGCGGGAAGCGCGTACCTCTCCGTCTACGTCCGGGCAATCGGCGGCAGCGACGCAATTACTGGGCTCTCCGTAGCGGCGAAGACGGCGGGGGAGGCGGTGGTCTTCCTCTTCGCCGCCCGGTTCGAGACGACCTACCGACGACTTCTGTTCACTGGAGCGGCGTTCCACGCCCTCACCTTCGGATTCTATGCCACCGTGCCGGCACCGTTCGCCGTCGTAGCGACGCAGTTGCTCCTTGGATTCGGCTACGCTGCGTTCATGCTCGCTGCGGTGAACCTCGCACACGAACTCGCCCCAGAGTCCATCGGAGCCACCGCGCAGACGTTCCTTACTGGCCTCGGCTTCGCCGCGGGCACCGGCGTCGGCGAACTCGCGGCCGGCCGCCTCATAGATCTCGTAGGCGTCGAGTCGATGTACGCCGCCGCCGCCGCCGTCGGCGTGGCCGTCGCCGCAGTCAGCGGGGTCGTGGATGGATCGCTCGGGGCCGACGGACTCGTCCCCACCGACGGGTGAGGTCCGACCCGAGACGACGACCTGGCCGACTCGGATCGCCGTTCTACAGCCACGCGGACTACACGTGGACCCACCGCGCTCGACCCCAGATTCGCTCTAACTGCGCGAACCGCCGTTCAACGTACCCGTCCGATTCCTGAGTCCTCCTGACCGCCCGACATACACCCTTCGTTTCGTCGCTAAGAACGGACGTCACCGCGACGTCAAGGCGAGCGAACTGCAGGTCCGACATCCGTCAAGCCGGCCACGACGCGTCATCGTCCAGCGGGAAGATGGGGCGCGGCACTCGTTCGTACGACAATTCGACGAGACGCTGGTCGGTCTCCCCCGGCGTCAACGCGAACAGGGGTCGCTCGGCGATGTCCTTCCACGCCGGACTGAGGTAGCCGCTCTTCAACACGATTACGTCTCGCTCCATGGGGTCGACACCGAGGCGTCGGAGGAAGTCGGGGTCCCGGTGGACGTTCGTCCGGCGGTCGGTGACCACCACGTCGACGCCACCGTCGAGCGACACGCGGGCCAACTTCGCGTCCGCCACGTCATCAACGGCGGCGACGGTACTTGATACCTCCAGCGGAGTCCCGTCCGGGTACGACCGGCCCAGCGAGAGCGACACGTCAGCGTCGACACCGGCGTCACGGCACATCGCGTAACAGGCACGGTCGACGATGACGGCGAACACCGGCGTCCCAAGGTCGGTTCGATTTAGCATCGCCGCGAGGAGGTTCGTCGTGTTCTCGTTCGCCCCCGCGCCGGGGATGTCGCCGGTGTCGGCGACGACGACTGGGGACGCTCGCTCGCCCGCAGCCTCGTCCAGCGCGACCGACGGCTCGTACGCTTCTGTGTTGAACCCGAAGTCGTGTCGCCGCCGCCAGAACGCCGCCGCGAGGTTGCTCGCCGTCTGCGTGACGGTCTCCGCATCCGACGCGTCGCCGGTGACCACCGCGTGGCATCCGGCGTGCGGTGAGTCAGCCCACGGGAATCCGAGGAAGAAGTTGGCGTCGTAGATTCCTGTCTTCTCATCGGCATCACGGAGTTTCTGCACCAACGAGCGCATCGGTTCGGCTGCTGACTCAGACTGCTCGCCGGCGACGAGAACGGGAATCGACTCCCAGCGGAGAACAGGCGACGCCTCACTACGGACGGCCGCCAGCAACAGTTCGGCCGCCCGCGACCCCGTCTCCGCCACGTCGGTGTGCGGCGCAGTCCGGTAGCCGGCGACGCCGTCGAGGTGGGTGACCATCGGTTCAGTTATCGTCGCGTGCATGTCCAGCGCCGCCGTGACGGGAACGTCGGGACCGACCGCTTCTCGAACCGTCGCTAGTAACGTTCCCTCCGGGTCGGGTTCATCCTCGACATACATCGACCCGTGGAGGTCGAGACACACCCCGTCGACCGACTCGTCCCCCAGAGCGTCGCGGAACTGTCGTTTCATCCACTCGAACGCCTCGCGCTCGACCGTGGGAGCAGGAAGCGCGCTCGCGCCGAACGTCGGCACGATGTCGGCCCCCGAGGCGCTGAGCGTCTCGACGATGCCGTCGAGCGATCGACCGACGTCCGATTCGAGCAGGTCATCGCCGGCCGCCGTCGTGAACGCGTCAACGCCGGTCCTCCCCGCCGCAAAGGTGTTCGTCTCGTGGCTCATCGCTCCGACTGCGATTTTCATGTGCGAAGCCATTGCGACGAACCGACATGAATGTTCCCCGAAGCGATCGCGGAGTCAAACGGGCTGTCGACGTCTCTTTCCGGTGTTCACTCCCTGTACGGTGAACATCGGTTAACAGTCGCAACAGTCCGTGTCAGTCATTAGATCCGTTCGGGTCGAGACGGTCCGGGTTGGGGAACTCCGGTTCGGCGCGGGCCTGCGTGGGACCAGTCCGACGCAGGACATCGTGCACGACCGTTGTCCGGCGGAGGAGGTAGAGGAACGCAACGGGGGGCAGGAGAAACGACGAGAGGTAGAGGTACCGGGTCCACCCCCACGCCGCGCCCGCCGCAGTCAGCGCTTTGAGATCGTAACGTATCATCGGCGTCACGGCGAGACCAAACGGTACCCACAGCACCGCCGCCAGCCCTCCGAGACCGACCGAGAGCAGCCCGGGTGTGCCCCCGAGGATGACGAACGCAAAGAAGTACAGGCCGAGGGCGGCCGCAACGCGATCGAACCACGGCGACGGAACCGGCGGAATCGGCTCCTCGTCAACGCCAAGCAACGCGACGGAGTCGGGGTCGCTGGTCTCGGCGAACTCGGCCCGTCGCCGGAGAAGGTACGCAGCCCCGACGAGGACGTTGACGAGGGGGACGGATGCACCGGCCAGCCAGAACCGCACCGACGGATTCCAATGCGTGTGACCGCGGACGTGTTCGGCGTCGAGGTACAGACACGTCGGTAATCCGGAAAGGGCTAGCAGGATAACCGGTCCCGAGAACACAGTACTGATGACGCCTGTCGAAACGACGGTAGAGAGGAGATTGACGCCGACGAGAGCGACCCAGAAGACGATACCGACGACGATGCCGTACGCCCATCGGGCCGAAGGGACCGTGTTGCGGAGTGCGCTTTCGCGGCGGATACAGTAGGCGGTGGCCGCGGCGATATTTGCCAACCAGACGACGGAGACGAGGAGCCACGGCCCTATCCCAGGGTCCCACGCCGCGTCGTCGCGTATCGACCGCCAGTCGAGGGCGAGGAAGATGGGAAGCAGGAACCAGAGGGCGAACAGGAGGCCGCGGAGTCCGAGACCGACGTCGGGCGTCGAGAGGAGCGCAGTCAGGTCTGCGGTCCGACCGAGGAAGAGGTACAGCGCCCAGAGGAGCGCCGTCGTCGCCGTGCCATACCACCAACCAATGCTCATGAGCGTTGAGTACGAGGGAGGGATGTAAAAAGACCGGGTGTCAGTGCGGCCACGGCCGACTCGGCCAGAAGTACGAGAGGAGCGTCAGGAGGAGTAAGAGCACCGTGCCCGCCTTCAGGACGATGCCCGCGCCGAACTCCCGACGGACGAACGAGAGGTAGCCGAGGGCGAGCGTGACGATTCCAAACACGAGGACGCCCGCCAGTACCGGCTCGTTCATGCTCGCTGTACCGATTTTTAGTGGAAGAAGCGCCGGAATCATCCTTTCGACCCCGTGAGGGCGATACCCTCCATGAACGTCTTCTGCGCGAGCAGGTAGGCAGTTACCACCGGCAGTGCGGCGATGATGGCCGCCGCCATCAACTGTCCCCACTTCGAGCCGTACTGGCCGGTGAGCCCGGCGAGACCGACCTGTAGTGGGTACATCGACGAGTCCGAGAGGACGATGAGCGGCCACAGGAACGCACCCCAGATAAACGTAAACGTGAACACAGCGAGCGACGATAGCGCCGGCTTCGCCATCGGGAGCATGATGCGGGTGTAAATCTGCAGGGTGCTACAACCGTCCATCCGTGCCGCCTCCAGATACGAGTCCGGGACGGAGAGGAAGAACTGCCGCATCATGAACACGCCGAACGGATTGGCGATGTAGAGCAGCATCACCGCCCAGTACGTGTTGACGAGGTCGAACTTCGACATCTCGATGTAGAGGGGGACGACGATTGCCTGCGGTGGGACGATGAGCGTCCCGACTACGAGCAGATAGACCAACCGCTGTCCCCTGAAGTCGCCCTTCGCCAGCGCGTAGCCTGCGAGGCTGTCCAACAGGAGCGTGAAGAATACCACGCCCGCCGCGAGCAGCAGGCTGTTGAATATCCAGCGATCGAGCGGATTCTGCATCCAGATGTTAACGTAGTTCATCAGCGTCGGCTCTGCCGGAATGATCTGCGCCATGTTCCGGAAGATGTTTTCCTCCGGTTTCAGTGACGTCATCAGCGCGTACGCGAACGGGACGATCGCAAGTGCGCTGGCGACGATGAGGATGCCGTGGGCGACGGCCTTGACGACGTACTGGCCGGGACCGGCCGCGTGGTCCGTCGTCAGGTCGCCCTCGCTCGCGAGGTCGAGGTCAGTACTCAACGTCGGACCCCCACGTTCGCTGCTGGATGATGCTCAGCGTGAATACGATAACCAACAGGACGACGGCCATCGCGCTGGCGTAGCCGTAGTTGTACTGCCCGAAGCCTTGCTCCCAGAAGTAGAACATCAGGGTGTACGTCGAGTGGACTGGACCGCCGTTCGTCATGACGTACACCTGCGTGTAGACGCGGAACGAGAATATCATCGTGACGACGATGACGAAGAACGCCGTCGGCTTGAGGAGCGGCAAAGTGATATATCGGAAACGCTGCCACCGGTTCGCGCCGTCCACGATGGCGGCCTCGTAATAGTGGTCGGGGATGCCACCTAGACCGGCGAGGAAGATGACCATGTTAAACCCGATGTGCTTCCAGATACTCATCGCCGTTATCGCGGGCATCGCCAGCGCACGGTTGCCGAGCCAGTCGTACGTCGGAAGGCCCAACGACGCGAGCGTAATGTTGAGGATGCCGTTCGTCGGGCTGTAAATCCACGTCCAGATGAGCGAGACGACCACCCACGACGTGACGACAGGCAAGAATATCGCCGCCGAATAGAAGCGCGTCCCGCGGAGCTTCATGTTGAGGAGCAACGCGAGGCCGAGGGCGATGGGGACGTCGAACAGCAATAGCATCACGGCGTAGAAGACGGTGTTCTGTAGCGACTTCCAGAACACGGCATCGTTGAGTAACTGCACGTAGTTCTGGAGTCCCACGAACGGGTGCGTCTGTGCCAACGGTGCCCAGTCATGAAGACTCACGTAGAACGCCCCGAGGAATGGGATGATCATGATGATGGCGAACAGCGCCACCTTCGGAATTACGATGGCGTACCACGCCGGGTTCGTCCGCGCGTCAATGATGCCGATCTCCGTCAGCCATTCGGACACCTGTTTCGGAATCTCTCGGGCTGTGTTGGTACTCATGGTACTCGGTGTTCCTCAGAGGACACTCTTGATCTCCTTCGCGGCGTTGTCGAGCGCTTTCTTCGGTTCTGTCCCGGTCCAGAGCGCCTGTGCAGAGGTGTGAACGGCACTCCACATCGTGGCCACCTCTGGGTGGTCCGGGAACGAGACGGTGTTCGGCATCTCCTGTTCAATGGTCTTCAGTTTGGGGTGCTCCTTGATGTAGTTCGTGAAGTAGTCCGTTTCGTAGGCCGACTTGAGCCCGGGGAAGCCGCCGATGGCCTCCACGACGCGCTTCTGCGTCTCTTTGGACGAGATGTATTCGAGGAACCGAAGTCCGGCCTTCCGGTTCGAGCCGCCCCGAGTCGGGACGGAGTAGTACACGCCCGCAGACCACGTATGACTCGTGTCAATGCGGGGTCCGCTCGGGTGGGGGACGTACTGCCAGTCGATGCCGGACTCCTCCATCCGGCCGTAGTCCCACGACCCGGCGTAGTACATCGGGATATTCTCTGATTCGAACTGCGCTCCCGCGGTAGTTGCGCCGCCGCCGGTGTACGTCGCAATCTTCTTGTCCATCACCATCGGCTGCAGGAAGTTCGCAGCTTCGAGGGCAGCGTCGTTGTTAATTATCGCCTTCG
Source organism: Halopelagius fulvigenes (assembly GCF_055398025.1). Classification (NCBI taxonomy): domain Archaea; kingdom Methanobacteriati; phylum Methanobacteriota; class Halobacteria; order Halobacteriales; family Haloferacaceae; genus Halopelagius; species Halopelagius fulvigenes. The sequence continues at coordinate 213,426 of NZ_AP043845.1, forward strand.
TGCCGTCATCGTTGATGTAGCCGCCGCCGTTCGAGAGGACGAAGCCGTCGAATCCTTCGCCGGCGGGCATCCCGTAGCCAGTACCGTGCTCCTTCGCCAGCGCGTCGACCCACGACTTCCACTCCTCCCACGACGGACGTTCGAGCGGGTCTGGGATTTCGAGGCCCGCCTGCTCGAACATGGTCTTGTTTATCGCCAGCGCCCGACAGTCGGCGTACCACGGGACGCTGTAGAGCGAGCCGCTCGACATCGCATTGCGCTTCGCCCCCGCGACGTAGTTGGATGGATCGAACCCCTCCTCTTCGAGGTTGAGGATGACCTCCTGGGACGCGTACCGCGGAACCCACAGCACCGACAGCGCTGTCGTGTCTGGGGCGTTTCCGCCTTGGAGCGCCGAGGTGAACTTGGCGGTGAAGTCCTCGAACGGAAACGTCTGCCAGTTGATTTTCGTCCCAGTCATCTCCTCGAACTCCGCCGCCTGTTCCTCGCGGATCGGTTGGAGGGAGGGATCGTTCCACGCCCAGTTCGTCATCGAATCTGGCATGTTACCCGACGAAGATCCCGTGCCCGTACCGTTAGACCCGCCGCCGCCGGTTCCACCGCTACAGCCGGCGAAACCCGCGACACCAGCCGAACTAATCGCTGTAAGGAGCGTGCGCCTATTCACTCTAGACATGCATTCACATGACATATTTGTGGGACCATAACGTTTTCCCCGGTAGTGGGGTGAATGTCCGTTCTGACGGAGCGATAGGTGGTGAGGATTTGTGCCGGTCAAGTACACGTACAGTCGCTAATCGGATCTGTTGGATTACTTGATCAGAGACTCGTAATCGAAAGGACAGTACAACAGTTCGTATCAGACGCTGGGCTGGTTCAACTGCATCTCCGTCGGCGCCGTCCGGTTCTTAATGGCCTCACCGGACGCACCGTCGAAGAGGTGAATCTTGTCCTCCGGGAACTCGATGTGGACGTTCGCTCCCTCGTTTATCACCGTGTCGCCGTCGACGCTGACGGTGTAGGTGACGCCGTCGTCAAGCTCGAAGTACACGTAGCTTGCCTCGCCGAGGGGTTCTACCACTTGAACGGTGACGGGGAACGAGGACTCTGTCTCCTCGGGGACAACGCGGACGTCCTCGGGTCGGATGCCGAGTGTGAGAGCGTCGTTTGCACCTGCCTCTCGAATCAGCGAGAGGGTGTCGTCGCTCAGCGGGTACTCGAACTGCTCGTGTTCCAGGACACTCCGTTCAGACCTGACCTGCACGTTAGTGAAGTTCATGCTCGGGGAACCGATGAAGCCCGCGACGAACTTGTTCGCCGGTTCGTGGTAACATTCGAGAGGCGTGCCTATCTGCTGGAGTTCGCCGTCGTTCAGGATGACGACACGATCGCCCATCGTCATCGCCTCCGTCTGATCGTGTGTGACGTAGATGGTCGTCACGCCGAGTCGTCGCTGGAGTTCCTGCAGTTCGGTCCGCATTGTCGTCCGCAACTTGGCGTCCAGATTAGAGAGGGGTTCGTCCATGAGGAACACCTCGGGTTCGCGGACGATAGACCGGCCGAGAGCGACTCGCTGTTGTTGGCCGCCAGAGAGTTCGCCCGGTTTCTTCTCTAAGAGGTCCTCGATGCCCATCATCTCGGCCGTGCGCTGGACTCTGTCGTGTATCTCGTCCTTCGGGAGATCCGTTCCCATGCGCAGACCAAACGACATATTCTCCCGTGCGGTCATGTGCGGGTACAGCGCGTAGTTTTGAAACACCATCGCCATGTCCCTGTCCGTCGCACTCTTGGTCGTAATATCGTTGCCATTGAGGCGGATAGTTCCACTCGTCGGGAGTTCAAGGCCGGCAATGCATCGGAGCGTCGTTGACTTTCCGCACCCGGAGGGGCCGACGAACACGATGAATTCGCCATCCTCGACATCGATGTCGAGTCCGTTGACGGCGACGATATCGCCGTTGTCGCCTTGAAATACCTTGGTCAAATCGCCCAAGCTAAGCGTTCCCATATCCCGTAGACTCCTGCTCTCGGTATAAATTTCTTACCCCCTCTGCGCTCGCTCCTCATGCGGAACGTTGACACTAATCTATAACTCGGCGGAGCGTGCAACTGAGGACGCATGAAGTTCGCACTCAACCAGATGGGGTTCCCAGCCGACGGCCTCGGCAGGAACGCAGAACTCATCGCCGACGCCGGCTACGACGGCATCGAACCGAATCTGACGGCCGACGGACCCCTCTGGGACGACGACTCCGTGACCGACTTCGGGAGGCGAATCGATTCCCTCGACCTCACCGTTCCCGCCATCTCCACGACGCTCCACTGGAAAGACCAACTCGCCAGCGACGACCAGGCGGCACGCGCCGCCGGCATCGACGTGGGTAAGCGGATGATCGAACTCGCGGCCGACCTTGAGGCGGGCGCCATCCTCGTGGTACCAGGCGTCGTCGAGGACGGGACGCCGTACGACGCGGTGTACGACCGCGCGTTGGACTCGGTTCGAGCGCTCGCCACCGTCGGCGCTGAACACGACGTCACCATCTGCGTCGAGAACGTATGGAACGACTTCCTCCTCTCGCCGCTGGAGTTTGCCGAGTTCGTCGACCGAGCGTCCACCTCGGGTCCGGTGGGCGCGTACTTCGATGTCGGGAACGTCAGGCGGTACGGCCGCCCCGAACAGTGGATTCGCATCCTCGGCAACCGTATCGAACGCGTCCACGTCAAGGACTACCGCACCGACGTGGATACGATGGAGGGCTTTACCTATCCGCTCGAAGGCGACGTTGACTGGGTCGCGGTGGCCGAGGCGTTGGCCGATATCGGGTACGACGGATGGATAACCGCTGAGGTTCCCCCGTACCGGACCGCCCCTGAACGGATGCTTCCGCGCGTCCGTTCAGACCTCGACTACCTGTTCTCGTAGCCGCCGGCACAACGCTTATTATCGCCTTCTCTGAGTTTCGTGTGTATGCATCTCACAGCAGTAGTCGCACATCCCGACGACGCAGACATCTTCTGCGGCGGGACGCTCGCAAAGCACGCAGACCGAGGCGACGACGTCACCATCGTCTACATGACGCGCGGCGAGTACGGCGGGTCCGACACCACCGAGGAGAAACTCGCGGCGACGCGGGAGGCGGAGGCCGAGGCGGCCGCCGAGGCACTCGGCGCGAACGCCCTGTTCCTCGGCTTCGAGGACGGGCGAGTGACGTACTCCTTAGAGAACCGACTAGAACTGGTCGAGGTGCTTAGGCGCCTCGACCCGGACGCGGTACTCACGCACTTCCGCGACGACATGCATCCAGACCACCGGACGACGTCTCGGTTGGTGACAGACGCATACTACATGTGCTCGCTACCCCTGTTGGAGACGGAAGCTGACCCGTGCGAACCGTCGAACGTCTACTACTTTGGCAAGCCGACGTCGTCGTTCGAACCGGAGATACACATCGATATCAGCGAGTACCAATCGACGAAGCAGAAGGCCATCCTCGAACATGAGTCGCAGGTAGAGTGGTTGGAGGAGCACGGCGGCATCGACACAGAGTTCGACGGCCTTATCGAGGGCGTCCGCGCCGAGGCGCGCGTCCTCGGGCGGACGCGAGGCGTTGAGTTCGCCGAGGGGTTCGTCGCCCTCCACAAGGGCGCAGACGATTACCTCGGCTGAACCGACCCGACGCCGCCAACCTCCTTCTTGCGTGGTTCGATACGCCGACGAGCTACTATCTTGGTAGTTAATCTCTACCTTTGGCTTTACAATTCTATCAATGTAATGCGATACAGGTGAAACGAGGGGTGAGGGGGAGAAGTGCGTCGTCACTAGCCCCACCTAGATTCGGTCTGTGCGACTCGCCGATGCGTTTATGCCGGGCGTATGGTTAGTGTCAACGTATGACAGCGCAGGACGGACCGACCGCGAACGCGAGCGCCCTAGGGGATGCGTTTAGCGCCCACGGCCGCGTCTTCTCGAACAAGGAACTCCTCAACGTCGGCTACGTGCCGAATCCGTCAGCCATCGTCGCACGCAACGATGAGATTCGCCGTCTTGCCACCGCGCTCAACCCTGCCATCACCGGTGACAACCCGAGCAACGCGTTCCTGTACGGGAAGACGGGGACCGGGAAGTCCCTCTGCGCGCGGTACGCGACGAACCGCATCGCGGAGGCCGCCGCCGATAACGACGTGTCGGTCGGCAAAGCCCACATCGACTGCTCGCAGGAGAACACCGAGACGCGCGCGGTCAGAGCGACGGTTCGAGCGCTGAACGACCCTGACGAGACGGGTATCACCGTCCCGGAGACTGGATACGGTCGATCGCGGTACTACAGCCTCCTCTGGGAAGTCCTCGACGACCGATTCGACGTTGCCTTCGTCGTCCTCGACGAGATAGACTGTCTCGATGGGGCCGACTACCTCATGCAGCTCTCCCGCGCGACCGAGGCGAAGAAACTCCGTCACTGCTCGGTTGGCATCGTCGGTATCAGTAACAAAATAAAGTACCGCGACCGCCTTGACGAACGCGTTAAGAGCAGCCTGCAGGAGCGAGAACTCGTGTTCACGCCCTACGACAGCGACGCCCTCCGTGAGATAATCCGAAGCCGACTTGACGCGTTCGACGAGGGCATCCTCACCGACGAGGCGGTGGCCGAATGCGCCTCCCTCGCCGCCGAGGAACATGGCGACGCCCGCAAGGCCATCAATCTCCTCCGCCACACGGGCGAACTCGCCGCCAGCGAGGGCGCTGACACCATCACCGTCGACCACGTCCACCGGGCGAAGAACCTCGCCGAACAGGACCGGGTGGGGGCCCTCCTCGTGGGGGCGACGGCCCAGCAGAAGGCGACGTTGCTTGCCGTGGTCTCTCTCGCCCTCGTGGAGAAGACGCGGACGTTCAAGACCTCCGAGGTATACTCAGCGTACGAGGACATCTGCGCGGAGGCCGGACTGGAGGTCCTCTCGAATCGGCGCGTCCACGACCTGCTCCGCGAGTGGGAGTTCCTCGAAGTGCTGGAGATAGAGCGCACGGGGGGCGGGCGGGCGCAAGGGAGTTACCTCCAGCACCGTCTGCTGGAGGATCCGTCGGTCATCCGTTCGGTCTTTGACCGGAGCGACCGGTTCGCTGGAATCGGGTTCACTGCCGGCAACGTCACGACCACGTGGTCTAACATCTGAGAGGGATTTTCGGAGTTGCTCGTAGATCCCGGCCTAAGTCATCGAATTGCGGTCTCGGTGCCGAAGCGACGTCACCTCCGACTGGCTACGATAACTCCTCTACCCGTCGGTCGCACAAAAATTAATAAGGGACGTTAAACAACTACGTGTTGATGCAACGTATCGGAATCGTAGGCAGTGGCTTCATGGCCACTACCCACGCCAATTGTTACCAAGAAATACCGGGGGCGGAGATAGCCGCTGTGGCGTCCCTCGAAGACGACCGGGAGGAGTTCGCCGCCGAACACGCACCGAACGCGGACACCTACGGAGACGCGATCGAGATGATGGACGACGCCGACCTCACGGCCGTCGACATCTGTTCGCCGACCCCGACACACCAACCGTTCGTCGAGGCCGCTGTCGACCGCGGCCTCAACGTCTTCTGTGAGAAACCCCTCGCTCGGACCGTCGAGGACGCCGACGCCATCGTCGACGCAGTGAACGGGTCCGACGTCACCTTCATGACCGGGCACGTACTGCGCTACTTCCCCGAGTACGTCGAGGCAAAGAAGCGAGTCGACGCGGGTGAAATCGGGACACCGGGCACCCTCTCGACGGAACGGCTCTCGTCGCCGCCGCGGTACGGCAGCAACTCCTGGTTCGGTCACAAAGAGAAGAGCGGAGGTGTTCTCCTCGACATGGCCATCCACGACTTCGACTACCTCCGGTGGGTGATCGGCGAGGTGGACCGCGTGTTCGCCCGCACCGCCGAGTGGGACGGCGGACACCTCCACCAGCACTCCTCCGTGATACTCCGGTTCGAAGATGGCACCGTTGGCCACGTCGAGGCGTCGTGGGCCTACCCTGAGGGAGCGCCGTTCCTCACGAGTTACGAATTCGCGGGCGACGAGGGAATGCTGGAGTTCGACGCCCGCGACGAGAACGCCGTCCGCGTCACCGGTGGGGCCGAAGGGACGAACGCGCCTGCCAGCCCTCTCGCAGAGAGTCCGTACACGAAGGAACTCCGGCACTTCGTCGACTGCGCAGAGAACGGCGACACGCCAGACATCACGCCTGAGGATGCCCGCGAAGCGGTCAGAATCGCCCTCGCCGCAATCGAGTCGAGCGAACGTGGTGAACCGGTCTCCCCGTCGGAGGTAGGCGCATGACCGTCCACATCGGTATCTGTTCGACCGCGCACCTGCACGCCGACTCCTACGCCGCCGCACTCTCAGCCCACCCGAACGCGACGTTCGTCGGCGTTACTGAAACCGACGACGCAGTAGCCGACGCTCGCGCGAAGGCGGACGAGTACGGCGTCGACTACCGCGACCCGGATGACCTGTTCGCCGCCGCCGACGGCGTCGTCGTCTGCTCGACGAACGCCGACCACCTCGCGTGGGTCGAACGCGCGGCCGACGCTGGCGTCAACGTACTCTGCGAGAAACCGCTAGCTCCGTCCCTCGGTGAGGCGGAGGAGATAGTGACCACCTGCCGCCACGCCGACGTTAACCTCGGTGTGGCGATGCCGCTTCGCTTCAGCCAGCCCGTGCGGAACGCGAAGACGGCGATAGAGAACGGTGTCCTCGGCAACCTGCAGTTCCTCAGCGGGACAAACCGGGGGAAGATGCCCGGCGGGTGGTTCGTCGACGACGACGAGTCAGGCGGTGGAGCGGTCATCGACCACACGGTCCACATCCTTGACGTGGTCCGTTGGCTCACCGGCGAAGAGGTCGAGGAGGTGTACGCCGAGGCCGACACCCGGTTCCACGACATCCCCGTCGAGGACGTGAACCTCCTGTCGATGACGCTGACCGATGGGACGGAGTTCGTCCTCGACGGATCCTGGAGCAAGCCCGACGAGTGGGACTTCTGGGGCGATGCGACGCTCCGACTCGTGGGTACCGAGGGCGTCGTCTCCATCGACTGCTTCGACCAGACGATAAAGCAGACCCAGGACACCGACGATCCGGGCATCCAGCGCATCTTCTGGGGGTCGAACCCGGACGAGGGCCTTATCGACGACTTCGTCGAGAGCGTAGACGAGGACCGCCCGCCGGCGAAGACCGGTGCCGACGCCGTGAACGACATCGCCGTCGTGGAGGCGGCGTACGAATCGATAGGCGAGACAGAACCGGTCTCTGTCGAACAGACCGAACTTACTGCACCGACGAACTAGCGAGCACCGAACGCAGGCCGGTCAGTACGTAACTTCCACGGGTTCCCCGCATTCGACAGATTCGTAGGCGGCGGCGATGACGGCCGCAGTTCGGACGGCGTCGTCCATCGACGTGGCGGGCGTCGTCTCACCTCGAATCGACGCGACAAACTCCTGCAAAAGGGCGTTGTTCGGGTCTGCACCCCAGTAGATGTCCTCGTTGGACGCGTCCTGGTTCGTGTCGCTGACGTGGGTGTACTGGTGACCGAAGCAGTCGGCAGAAAGCGTCGTCTCCGTACCGACCAGTTCGACGCTCGCGTCGCCCCAGAACGGGTTCTTCTGCGGCGTACTCCACGACCCGTCGAGGACGAACGACGCGCCGTTCGAGAGCGTCATCGACAGGAGGTTCACGTCCTCGACGGGGATGTCGTAGAACCGCGTGTCGGCCTCGGCGTACACCTCCTCGACCTCTTCGCCGGTAATCCACCGCACGATGTCGACGATGTGGTCGGTGTGATCAGCTATCGCGCCGCCGCCGGCCAGTTCGGGGTCGACGAACCACCCGCCGGGCATCCGACCGCGGTTGGTGCCGGAAACGGAGACGAGTTCACCGAGTGCGCCAGCCTCGTACCGTTCTTTGGCTCGTTCCATCGGGCGACTGTACCGAATCGGCATCGCCATCCCCGTCGGAACGTCGCTCTCGGCGCACTGGTCTCGAATCGCCTTCGCCGTCGAGAGCGACGTCGCCAGCGGTTTCTCGCAGAGGACGGCTACGTCGTTGTGGAGGGCGAGTTCGACCAACTCCTCGTGGACGGCTGTCGGCGAACAGACGACGACGCCGTCGGCCGCCCGCATCAGTTCGCGGTGCGTCATCGGCGTCGTCCCGACGCGATTCGCCCACTTTCGGGCCCGCGCGCGCGTCCGCTCGGAGATGCCGACGAGGTCCGCGTCCGGGAGTTTCGACAGGAGGGCGGCGTACACCTCGGCGTTGACGTGCGCCGTCGAACAGACGCCGACGGGGACGGTCATTCCGACACCTCCGCCAGCGGAACCGGTCGCCCCTTCTCGATGGACCGCCGGAGGGCTATCGCGCCGCGCGTGGACGCCGTCGGCCCGACGCCGTCCGACGCTCCCTCGTCGTCGCGGAGGGCGTCAGCGAACGCCCGCAGCGAACGCCCGCAGCAGTCGTCCTCGGGCGGGTCTACCGAGAGGGGCTCGGCGCCCTCCCAGAGGGCGGCGGACCGCGTGCCGTCTTCGAAGTCAAGTCGGCCGTGCGACCCGCTGTACTCGACTTCGACGTGCGGCGATGGGGCGGACGCCCCGCACCACGTCACTTCGACGGTGGCCCGGCCGCCGTCGCGGAATGCCAGCATCGCGTGCAGGGTGTCGTATCTGTCTCCCGCCCGCGCCCTGGCGAACGCCCGCTCGATGGGGCCGAACGTCCACTCGAGGATATCAACATCGTGCGCTGCGATGGCGCAGAGCACGCCCTCATAGCCGTCAACGCCAGCGACGCCGTCGTAGGTGACGTTCCAGCCGCTCCCGTCGAACGGGGCCGTCCGCTTGACCCGCGCGACGCCCACGTCGCCGATGCTCCCCTTCTCGACGGCCGAGCGGAGTTGCTCGTAGAGGCGCGAGAACCGGTGCGGAGAGGTGGCGAGTACCCATCCGTCGCCGTCGGTGGCCTCCGAGACGACAGCGTCGAACCGCCTCTCGTGGAGGGCGAACGGTGGGTCGCAGCGTACCGGGACGCCGGCGTCGAGCGCGTCGTCGACAGCCTCGGCGAAGTCGAAGCCGGGACCGCAGACGTCGACACCCTCGGCGTCCGTCTCCGAAAGTGCCGAGACGACGGAACTGTGCGTCGGTACCTCGATGCTGGACGCCGCGTCCGTTTCACCCACGACGCCACAGACGGTGACGCCGTCGAACCGTTCGTAGCGAGACGCGTGCGCTTGTACCGCCGGACCGCGTCCCACGACGACGATACCGTGCATGCGATTTCGTACCACATCGCCACAGATAAGCATTGTGACCTGTTTTTTCGACGCTCGGGCGACGACGATAGACGCCGTCGCCGGCGCGTCCGTCGTTACTCCGTCGGCTCACCGGGTATCGAGGAGATCGCGAACCCGGTCAGAACTCGTTTCGAGCGTCGCCGCCGGGTCGGTCGTCAGGCCGTTCTCGTGGATCACCCACTCAGCGTCGGCGTTTCTGGCGGCACGGACGCACGCCGGGAGGTCGACTACGCCGTCGTCCAGTTCGACATGGAGGGTGTCGTCGTCGCCGGGGATCGTATCGGTCAGGTGGACGAGCGAGATGCGGTCGGCGTATCGGTCGAGATACGTCGTCGGGTCGACGCCACCGTGCTGTGCGAGACCCACGTCGAACTCCAGTCGGAGTCGGTCGTCGGTTCTGGCCACGAGGGCGTCGTACGCCGTCTCGGACGGGCCGTCCACATCAGCGAACTCGTAAGCGTGGTTGTGGTAGTGAGCCTCGAACCCGTCGTCGGCGAGGCGGTCCGCCAGCGAGAGGAGATCATCGGCTGTCTCTGCGACGGCCGACTCGGACTCGAAACCGGCCTCACCGTACGTCGGGACGATAACGTGTTCGCATCCCACCGTCCGATATGCCTCGAGGGTTGCCTCGTACTCGGTTCGAAGCGTCTCTAGCGGGACGTGCGCGCCGACGGCTTCGAGACCGGTCTCAGCGAGGGTCTCCGCCACCGACTCTGGCGTCTCCTCACCCAAGCCGGCGAACTCGACTCCTTCGTAGTCTGTGTCAGCGACGCGGCGGAGCGTCTCTGAAAGCGGCATCTGGAGCGCTCTGAGCGTGTACAGCTGAATAGCTGGGCGAGCCATGTACCGACCGACGGTTGCCTCCCACATAGCCGTTCCCCAGGGAAACGAGAGAAACTACTAAGACGCCAGCCCCGTTCGATGTGGACATAAATGCAAGAGATCCAGACAGACGCGGCACCGGCGAGTATCGGCCCCTTCTCGCAGGGAATCGTCGACGGCGACCGAATCTTCGTCTCCGGTCAGGGACCCGTCGACCCCGACTCCGGAGAGGTAGTGAGCGACGATATCGGAGAACAGACGGAACGAACGCTGAAGAACGTCGCTGCAGTACTTGAAGCCGGTGGTAGCTCTCTTGACGCCGTCGTGAAGACGACCGTATTCGTCACAGATATGTCGAACTACGACGCAGTGAATGAGGTTTACGAGGAGTACGTGGGCGACCCGGCGCCCGCACGCAGCGCCGTTGAAGTCGCGGACCTCCCGATCGACATCGGCGTCGAAATCGAAGCCATTGCGACGACGGATCCATGAAGGCTATCGCAATCCGAAGAGGTGAGACGAAACCGACGCTCGTTGACGTTCCGAGACCGGCCCCCGACGACGGCGAGGTTCTCGTTCAGACGCTCCGCGTCGGCATCGACGGGACCGACCACGAAGTCGTCCGCGGGACCCACGGCGGCTATCCCACCGACGAGGACTACCAAATACTCGGTCACGAAGCAGTCGGTGTCGTCGTTGACGCGACCACTACCGACTTCGAAGAGGGTGACCTCGTCGTCCCAACGGTTCGGCGCCCTCCCGCAGTGGGGTCGAACACGTACTTCGATCGGGACGAACCGGACATGGCGCCGGCCGGAGAGTACGTCGAACGCGGCATCGCCGGCGCGCACGGCTACATGGCGGAGTTCTTCACGAGCCCCGAGCGCTATCTCGTGTCCGTCCCCGAGGAGTTCGCGGAGTACGGTTTTCTCGTCGAACCGATCAGTAACTCGGAGAAGGCGGTCGAACATGCCTTCGCCTCACGGTCGGCATTCGAGTGGACGCCCGAATCTGCGCTCGTGCTCGGAAACGGCCCGCTCGGCTTGCTCACGCTCGCGATGCTTAATCAGGACCGCGGACCCTACAAGTCGTTCGACCGGACGTACTGCCTCGGTCGGCGAGACCGTCCCGACCCGACCATCGACATCATTGAACGACTCGGCGCGACGTACGTCGATTCGCGGACGACGCCGGTGCCGGACATCCCGACCGAATACGAGCCTCAGGACTTCATCTACGAGGCGACGGGATATGCGAAGCACGCGTTCGAGGTGATCGAGGCACTCGCGCCCAGCGGCGTCGCTGCACTCCTCGGAATCCCGGAAGATTGGACGTTCGATGTCGACGGTGGGTCCCTGCACCGCGACATCGTCTTGGAGAACAAAGCCCTCCTCGGAAGCGTCAACTCCCACGTCCCTCACTTCGAGGCAGCCAAAGAGTCCCTCGCAGAGTTCCCCGACTGGTTCGTCGACGAACTCATCACGGGAGTCTATCCCCCAGAAGCGGCGGAACGAGCGTTCGAGACGGACGACGGCGTCATCAAGACGGTCATCGAGTTCGACACCCTATGAGCGAGTACAACGTCCTGTTGATCGGTGAATCGTGGGTGGCACTCTCGTTCGAGATAAAGGGACGAAACGTCCTCCAAGACAGCACCTACGAGGAAGCGGCAGCGTATCTCGTCGCGGCGCTGGAGTCGGCGGGCGCGAACGTCGAGTTTGTCCCGTGCCACGCCGTCCACGAGGAAGTCCCGTCCACGGTAGACGGTCTCGACGTGTACGACCTCGTCCTGTTGAGCGATGTCGGTGCAGACACGCTCCAGATAACGCCGCGCGTCGCGGCGGGCGAGACGGCCGTTGACCGGTGTAAACTTCTCGCTGAGTACGTCGCAGGTGGTGGTGCACTTGGAATGATTGGTGGCTACATGAGCTTCGCTGGTAAGTGCGGTGCGGCGCGGTACGGACGCACTGCCGTCGGTGACGTTCTCCCCGTCACGGTCGCACGCAGCGACGATAGGATTGAGGCACCGGACGGACCGCACCCGCGTCCGACATCCTCTATGCCCGGGTCACCTCCCTCCGAGTGGCCGTCTATCCTCGGTTATAACCGATTTGAGGCGGCAGACGACGCGGAGGTGTGGGCGACGGTCCGCGACGACCCGTTCCTCGTCGTCGGTGACCATGGCGATGGGAGCGCGTTCGCGTTTGCGACCGACTGTGCGCCTCACTGGGCACCCCAGACGTTCCTAGAATGGGAGTACCTTCCAACGCTGTGGGCGTCCATCCTCGACCGCGTCACCGAGTAGAGAGTAATCACCGACTATCGCGACGGCCGAAAGGCTCGGCGTGACCGTCCGCGGAGAGGAACTGCTGTCCAGACGGTCAGATCGGCTAACCAGGAAGAGGAGTCGGGGGTTACAGGTACGATCGAATCCGCTCGACCACGTACTCCGCTTCTTCGTCGGTGAGACACATCGGGTTGACGGTGAAGGCGCTGTCGGCGAGGCTGTCGGCGCCCACGAACACTCGGGGATCCTCTTGTCGGAGTGAGCGGACGAGGTCGATTGTCGTGATGCCGGCCACATCTTCGTCAACAGTGACGACGACTTCGGGCGCGATAGAGACTTTGTCGGCCTCCGTCGTCCGCGTCGAGAGGGCTGGTTCGGCGGAGAGTCTGTCTGCGATTCGGTTCGTCCGGTTGAGCCACTCGTCACCGAGTGCGTCATGGTCCTCCTCGATGAACAGTTCGAGAGATTTGATGAGACCGACCAGCTCCTCCTTCCCCACCTTCAGTGAGCGACCGATACCCTGTCTGGGGACGCCGTCGTAGCGGTCGACATCGACCAGGCCGCTCGGCGGGTCCCAGACCGGTTCCGCAGCGTGCATGTCCAGTTGTTGGAGGGCCACAGACTCGACGAGATCCTCTCGCCCCGCCAGAATCCCGGTCGTCTGGGGGCCGCGGATGGCCTTTCCACCGCTGAATGCTACGAGGTCTGCCCCCTCGTCGATAAATCGAGAAAGGTTCGACGTGGGCGGTACCTCCGCTGCGGCGTCTACTATCACCGGAACGTCATGAGCGTGTGCGATTTCGACGACCTTCGGAAGTGGGGGTTCGGTGTACTCCTTCTGAAGATAAGCGATGGCTGCCGTCTCCTCGGTGATCGCCTCCGCGATCTCCCATGGTTCCACGTTTCGTGACCCAGTCCCAAGGTGGTGATCGTTCGTCCCCACGTCGACGATTGTCGCCCCCGCAGCCCGGAGGGCGTGGTCGTAGCCGGAACGGTGGGTTCGCGGGACGATTATCTCATCAGCGAGTCCCTCGGTGTCTGGAAGCTGGTACATCGCATCGATATCGTCTCCCGCGATGCAGGCGGCGGCACCGAGCATGAGTCCTGCCGATGCACCGCACGTCACGTAGCCCGCCTCCGCGCCGGTTACGTCGGAGATGAGTTCGCTCGCCCGGGCCTGAAGATCTGAGATGCGGACGAACGAACGGGCGGCGTCAGTCATCGCTTCAACCGCCTCTTCGCGGATGAGACTCCCGCTAATCCGGGTTTTCGTCCCGGTTGCATTGACTACGGTCGGTACTCCAAGGTCGTCGTAGATCGAATCCGTCATTGCGTATCTCCGAATCTGACCGCACTCGCTTAAATATCGGGGTAGACGAGTATTCTCCAATTCGGCCGTATCCTCGTCGCTATAGGAGATATATTTAATTGGATAAACTTCAGCACGCTCGATTGTGTGGTTATTTGGTAATTTAGTAGAATTCAAAAATAGTGCCCGTAGTATTGTGTAAGACCCCTATTACGTACGTAGAATCAAAATATTTACTATACTATTGGCATACAATATGTCTGTATGATTGTATTGTTCTAGTGGAGTACAAGAAAATATATTTGTGTGAATATCCTTCTCTGTATACAACCCTTTATATCATAGTGCTGTAACAATACCCAGTTTCCGGGTATACGTACGGCTTCTTTGAAATTTCACTCAAATGTTTCCGTCGACCCCCGGAGCGATCCCAGAATCGGGGGTTGACGGGGGTAGTTACACGTCTCTGGTTGTCATCACTGTGGTGGTAGCGAGAACGCCTGTCGCCGGCCGTCAGGTATCTCCCCCTTACGTTTATGCTACCTGCTGACGAATTTGTCATGTTACATGCCAACACTTAGCAAGAGCAGATTGACGGAGATGTTCTCCGACATGGTGACCGCTCGGTACTACGAAGAGCAGTTACAGGAGGAGTACCTCGAGGGAAAACAGCCGGCGTTCGACATCTCGGCGGGTCCGATTCCGGGAGAGTTACACCTAGCGAGCGGTCACGAGGCGTCCGCCGCGGGCGTCTGTCAGCACCTTCGCCCCGAAGACACCGTGACCGCGCCACACCGACCGCACCACGTCGCCATCGCGAAGGGAGTGGACCTCGAGCGAATGACCGCCGAAGTATTCGGAAGGAAGACGGGTCTCAGCGAGGGGAAGGGGGGGCACATGCACCTGTACGACCCCGACGTCAACTTCGCCTGTAGTGGTATCATCGCCCAGGGCGTCCCGCCCGCGGTCGGCGCCGGGTTCGCCGCGAAGAAACGGAACACGGACAACGTCGCCGTCGCCTTCCTCGGCGAGGGCGCCATCAGTCAGGGCGCGTTCCTGGAGTCGCTGAACCTCGCGTCCGTACACGACCTGCCCGTCGTCTTTGTCATCGAGGACAACGACTGGGCCATCAGCATGCCGAAAGAGCGCGTAACGGACGTCGAAGACGGATCTCGCCGCGCCGGCGGATTCGACATGCCGGGAACCCGGGTGGACAGCGACGACGCCGTCGCTGTCTACGAGGCGGCCGGCGAGGCCATCGGCCGCGCGCGCGACCGGAACGGGCCGACTCTCATCGAACTACAGGTCCACAGGCGAATGGGGCACTTCATGGGCGACCCCGAGACGTACCGTCCTGAAACGGACAGCGAGGGGGCGGCTACGCGAGACCCGATAGACCGACTTGCCGATGACCTCCGCGCTCACGGTGTGGAGGACGAGGAACTTGACGAGATACGCGATAGCGCACACGAACGAGTTGACGACGCCATCGAGTGGGCCGTGGAACAGCCGCAACCGGACCCGGAGGACGCGTACGAGGACATGTTCGTCAACCCCATGAGCGGTGTCACGGAGAGCGAACCGTCCTACGAACTCGAAGGAGGTGAGGAGTGATGTCCGAATCCACAGTCACCAGAAACCTGACGATGAGCAAGGCGATGGTCGAAGCCATCGCATACGAGATGCGCGAGAACGAGGAAGTGTTCTACATGGGCGAGGACGTCGCCGACTACGGCGGCATCTTCGACTCCACGGAAGGCCTCCTCGACGAGTTCGGGTACGGCCGCGTCATGGACGTGCCCATCAGCGAGACGGCGTATATCGGGTCCGCCGTCGGCGCCGCGATGCAGGGGATGCGCCCCATTGCGGAGCTCATGTTCGTCGACTTCTTCGGCGTCGGCATGGATCAGATATACAACTTCATGGCGAAGAACACGTATATGAGCGGCGCGAACGTGAGCGTCCCGATGGTGCTCACGGCCGCCGTGGGCGGCACGTACAACGACGCCGCCCAGCATTCGCAAACCCTCTACGGGACGTTCTCGCACCTCCCGGGGATGAAGGTGGTCGTCCCGTCGACGGCGTACGACGCGAAGGGACTGATGCACAACGCCATCCGCGACGACGACCCGGTCGTCTATCTGTTCCACAAGCGACTGATGGGTATCGGCTGGATGCCGGCGCCCGACGGCCCGCAGACCCCCGTTCCAGAGGAGGATTACACGATACCGTTCGGTAGCGCCGACGTCAAGCGCGAGGGAGACGACGTGACCATCGTGACGTTGGGACTGCACGTCCACCGCGCGATGGACGCCGCAGAGCAACTCGCCGAAGACGGGGTGGAGGCGGAGGTCGTCGACCTCCGGACGCTAGTCCCCCTCGACGACGAGACGGTCGTAGAATCAGTCAGTAAGACCAACAACCTCGTCGTCGTCGACGAGGATTACCGCTCGTTCGGCGTGACGGGCGAGATAATCGCCCGGGTCGCCGAACACGACGTCGGGATTCTGAACTCCGTTCGGCGTCTCGCAGTGCCCGACGTCCCCATTCCGTACGCGCGGCCGATGGAGAACGAGGTCATCCCGAACGTGGACGACATCGTGAAGGCCGTCAGGAACATCGAACGATGAGCGACGAGAACAGAGTTCTGGTCGACACGGACGACCTGTGGCCCGAGGACACCGACGAGGACGAGGGGGTGGTCACCAACTGGTTCACCGACGAGGGGAGCGCCGTCACGGAGGGTGAAACGATCGCGGAGATCCAGATCGAGAAGGTGACCGTCGACGTCCCCGCCCCCGCATCGGGCGTCCTCTCCGATCGGGTCCTCGAGAAGAACGACGAGTTCGGGCGCGGCGATACGCTCGCGTATATCGAGCCTCAGTGAGAGACCGGTCGGCGTGAGCGCGCGAGGTGACCCTCGCACGTGACCCCGGCCGTTGCTGCCCCGACCGCGGCGAACTGCCGACGGCGGTGACTACACGTCCTGAGCTGGCAGACACGGATATCTATTTGTCCACATTTCGGGCGCTGAGTCGCCCTCGCCCCGATTCGGAGTTGACGACGTTTTTAAGACACGAGACACCGTCTGTCATGTTATGTCGTAGCATAGCCACACGAACCGAACGAGGTTCGATCCGAGAGGACCGACCAACCAATCATCCGATAAGCGAAACAGACACGACAATCAAAATATATGCCTAGAGTACGATTGAAAATCAAACTGCCACACGATTCATTGGTTCGGTATTCGATCGAACATCCAGATAGCGAATTTCATATCCTTTCCTCCCGGCGTACAGAAAATCGCCTACAGGTAGTTGTCAAAGCTGCGACACTTGATTCGAACGCGCTTATCCGAACTCTCGACGAAGCCCCTGAGATACGGTTCTACGATGTACTGCATGAGGATAAACAAAGAGTATTGCTTCAGATCGAAACTGAAGAACACTCACCCCGTGCTATAGCGCGCAGTGTCGGCATGCTACCACAGTATCCCATGGTTTTGCGCGACGGCTGGCAAACGATCGAAACGATCACGTCGTGGGAACGACTGTCACAGCTCAAAGTCGAATTCGAAGAGAACGACGTTTCATTCGAAATTCTTTCCGTTACACAACCGGTTGAAGTGACCGACCTCTTGACTGATCGTCAATGGGAAGTTCTCACCGAAGCAATCACACGTGGATACTACAATACTCCACGCGGTTGTTCATTGACAGACCTCGCAACGACATTGGACGTCAGTCCATCGGCAGTGAGTGGGGTCCTCCACCGTGCCGAAGAGCAAATCATCAAAGCGTTCGCCGCCAACGCAGAACTGGGAATCAAGAGCCGCTTACGAGATCGTTGACGACCAGAGCACATTCCAATTGGTTATCACGACGTTGCCCGCCAGCGTCTGCGAGCGATGTAGTCGGAAAATCGGGAGCGAGGTGAATATCTTCACGCGAATAGCGATAGTTCCGCCACGCATAGTAGATAGTATGGTTGTAACACGACCGAACAGGGGGCATCGACAGCAGTTTCGTCAATCCAGCCAAACGCAGCGACAGACGGATCGGTCACTTCAATTGGAGAAGCGAGACCTATGTTGAGCGATGCCGAGAAACGACTTGTCGACCGCTACTTCGATGAGATACTAACCGACGGTGATTTCGGTGACAGTGACAAGATACTCGCGCCGGACTTCACCATCTCTGGTTTAGAGACCCTCCGAGATAGAGAGCAATTTCTCGAAGTTCAATCGACAGTGCTTCGTGAGGCATTTCCTGACCTAACGTTCGATTTACACGATGTATTTGGGGACGAGAACAAGGTTGCGGTTCGGGCCACGATGCGAGGGATGCATCAAGGAGAGTACCTTGGGATAGCACCAACGAGTAATCAAGTTGCGGTCGAAACGATAACGATACTTCGACTCTCTGGAGAGCGGATTGTAGAGGTTTGGTCGGAAATGGATTCACTAACTTGGTTTCAGCAACTCGGAGCTATTCCACAGATGGACTGGCAAACAGAGAGACAAAGCACAGCTCGAGAATGACAGTACTGCTATACACTCATGGAAAACAAGGATACACAAGAACGCGGAACGTCGAGGGAGCAAATCACCGAACTAGTCTCATCGTGGCCAGGGATTACGGTAGACGAAGGTCGATTTAACTCGACGAGCTTCAAACTCGCGGGCAGAGAGATCGGTCACCTTCACCCGAGGCTAGCAGACATCGACTATCCACAATCGCTCCGAAATCAGTTGATTGCGGACGGGTTAACAGAACAACACCATGCTGTTCCAGAACATCCGAATGCAACGACCTTTCACATCGAATCGGCTGACGACATTGACCATGTCGTTTGGCTGTTCCGGCTCTCATACCTCATTCATGTAGCAATTCAGCAGGAGGTCGGGAAGGGGAAATCAGAATCCGTCGACATCGATGTCCAGAAAGAACTGGATCTTTGACATCTTGCCCTGAGGGCTGATCTAGGCCCGTGATCAATAAGAGGGTATCTCGCTGGAATCCGGTCAAGTCTACTCTCGCGGAGATGAATGTTCCTGTCGCGCGGCCTCGGTCGTACCTATCTCTCCGCCGCGCACATCCGGCAACTCCGCCGGACGCACATGGCCGAGATGTTCGAAGGAAACGACGAGTATTCGGGAGACGGGTGAGGTCGACGGGCGTTTCTGACCGCTCTGTCCTACCCGCCGCCGGAGAGGAGTTCGGAGACCTGAACCACCATCAGCGCGAGGAAGATGAGCGCGCTGATGACGAGCATCGAGTTCGAGAGCCAGTGGTTCCGTCGTCCCGGGCTGACCGTATCGGAGTTAAGGAGCAACAACAGGACAACGGCGAGGAACGGCATGATCAGCGCCCCGAGCGCACCGTACAGTACGATGAGGAACACCGGCCGTCCGAAGAAGTACAGAAGCATCGGCGGAAACGTCAGCCAGAGCACGTAGAACTTGTACCACTTCGTCCCGCTGAGTTCCGACTCGTCCGCCGGTTTGATGGTCTCCTCGGTCACCGTCTCGACGAAGTCGGCGAACAGGTAGGAGACGCCGTGCCAGACGCCGAGCAGGGAGGTGAACGAGGCGGCCCAGAAGCCGACGAGGAACCCCGTTCGCAGGAGGGGATGTAGCTCGTTGCCGAGGTTGCTCGCGAGGACGATGAGCCCCTCCTCTCCAGAGACGGACGCGCCCGTCCCGTACAGGAGCGCCGCGCTCATCACGATCAGCGCGATGGAGAATATCCCCGTTATGATGTACGCCGAGGAGGCGTCGAGCCGCATCGTGGGGATGTGGCGCGGACTGTTCCAGTCCTTCTCCGCGAGCCAGTAGCCGTACGACGCCATCGTGATAGTCCCGCCAGCGCCGCCGACGAGTCCCAACGCATAGACGACCGACCCCTCGGGAAGCGCGGGGATTCCCGTGGCGATGATGTCGCCGAGTTGCGGGAGGACCAGCACCGCCGAACCGATGACGCTCACGAACATGAGCGAGACGAAGGCGGTGATGATCTTCTCGAACGTCTCGTAGCGGTTCAACAGTACCAGCGCGCACCCGGCGATGGGATGGACGACGACGTACACCCAGAAGGGGATGCTCGGAAACAGCGCATTCGCAGCTAGCGAACAGGAGGCGGCGACGGCCGCGCCGTAGACGAACCCCCAGATGACTGTGTAGCCGCCGAAGAACCCCGTCGCCCACCGACCCAACGAATCGATGCCCTCGAGGAAGGTCTCGCCGGTTGCGAGGTGGTACCGCCCCACCCCTTCGTTCAGCGCGAACTTGACGGCCACGCCGAGCACGATGGCCCACACGAAGTTCAGTCCGTACCTGCTGCCGGCGACGAGGGCGGCGACCAAATCGCCCGCGCCGACGCCGGTGGCAGCGACGAGCAGTCCCGGTCCGATAAGCGACCACTTCGGTTCGTCTCCTCCATCGGTTCCATCGCTCATGTTACTCGCTGCCATAATATCTCCTCAGATTCGCTATTGATAGTTCATTTGGCCGAAAGGACCGGCACCCGCACGCCGGACTCCCGCGCCTACCACACAGGATGCGAGCCACAGTATGATGTAATTCAGAGATGAGGGAAGAGACTATCACCCATCGCAGACGGATACTCTTTGATGCATTCCGAACGACTGTTGCACTCTCTCTTCGGTGCGTACATCGGTGCTGTCCTCCTAGTGTGGGGAGTAGGAGGTGGAGCGGCGTTTCCGGAAGTGTACGGACTAAAGAGCGCTAATCTGGCTCTGCTGATAGTCCTCGTCGGTTTGTTATACGCGTACGTCTATCAGCAGTTGTCCGAAACATAGAGACACCTACCAAGGGGTTGATTCGTTCAGGCTCGTTCTGGATAGGTCTTCGAGAGTAGACGCTAGCACGCACCGAGAGCACCGGTCTCAACTAAATGATCAGTAGATTGATTTTCTCGCCGACGGAACCGATTACCGATGCCCTCCACACCGTTGTTCGAACCCAGCGAATTCTTTGCCCGACGGTCGCCGTCACTGAGTGGTGCCGCGATAATCCTGCTTCTCGCCGGAATCGTCGCCGTCGCGAGTGCGGCACCCTTCATGGACCAGTACAGTCCCATCGAATTTTCGACCGAAATGCTCGTGTTCTCCGTTCTGTTCGGCGGTCTGCTCGGTGCCGTCGTAATCTGGACCGTATCGACGATCGCAGTGTATCTACTGTCGGCACTTGCCGGCGGATCAGGTCCCCTCTCTCAAGTCGCGGCGAACATCGGGTGGGCGCTGTTGCCCCTCTTGCTGATGAACACGATCACGACGGCTACGATCTGGATTTTCGCGTCGTTCGGTGGACTCCCGACCGTGACACCGACTCGGATGCAGTACCCGTCCTGGTTGGTACTGTTCAACTCGGTCATCGGCGTAGTGGGGTACCTCTGGATCGGGTACCTGCTCACCTACGCGATCAGCGAGGCTCGGAATCTG
The DNA here is from genome assembly GCF_055398025.1 of Halopelagius fulvigenes. NCBI lineage: Archaea > Methanobacteriati > Methanobacteriota > Halobacteria > Halobacteriales > Haloferacaceae > Halopelagius > Halopelagius fulvigenes. The sequence goes on from NZ_AP043845.1 coordinate 234,635, forward strand.
GCCGTCCGACGCTCGGCGGTCATCGCGGGACTCGTCGTCCTCTTTCCGATACTCAACGCCCTTTTGAGCCTCTTGTAACGTCGCCGCCAACGGGCGGCCTCTCGTTTATCGGACGAACTGATGTGAAATCTAACCGATATATCTAGTATCGCTCGGGCAGCTTCTGTCAAAAGAGAACGATGACGTTCACAGAGACCGGTGCGGACGGGGTGCCGGCCGTCGCGGTGGAGGACCTGCGGAAAACGTTCGAGAGCGGAGACGGAGCCATATGACAGAGTTCGACGGCGAACCGCTCCATTGTCGATACTCGCTACAAGTAACTTCCATCTAGTCTGGAATTTCACAGAGATGGTGCCGAGTTCTTCCCTTACGGGAATAGCGTTGTAATGGGAGGAAGGAACGGTAAACTGAGCTCAGTCGGTGGAGGGTGAGACGTTAAACCGGCTCTCTTCTTCGGAATGTTCTTTTACAGATATGATTGTACTCATACTCCGGAAGAGGATTAGATATGCGTACGTATCTCGTCTGCCAGTAGAATCGGTTTTGACGCTCAAACCGTTCAAAACGGCTTTTGCGGTGACAAAGACAGTTGGCCGAGGTACCCGACATCCCCATCTGATTCAAGAGATCTGTTTCGATGTTGGTTTAGATCGACTGCTACCAAACGTAAGTATTATTTTCTTCGATTTCGATTCATAATGTATGGTTCAGGTCGAATGGTCTCCTCAAATACCCCATTTTCCCACAGCTCATTATGTACAATAATATATGTCTATAAGAGACTTGGCCGATTATCGCATTCGCCGACTCGGTACGAAGAGCGGACGACCGCCGGTCGAAGCTCTCACTCAGATTTCCCGCTACTCTCTCTCGACGATGAGGTGTTCAGAGAGCGACTGCGCACAGCTCGCGGGAACGAGAAGGTGACCGTCTCCGTTGCGGTCGAACGACGTGGGCCGTTCTGACTCCAGAGTCACGAGAAACTGCTTCAACTCGCCCGTTCGGACGTCTACCGTAACGCTCCGTAGCGTCCCTAGCTTCGACCCGTCGGAACCCACTACTGGGGTTCCCTCCAGTTCCGTTCCCAACATATTAGTCATAAATACAGATTCTACTGAATATTGATAAATAATTCGGTGGCTCGTATCTCCGTTTCAGTCGCGTTGCCTCCCAGTCGAGCGAAATCGCCAGCGGAGAGTGCATTCGGGGCTGAGACGGTCGTAACGGAAGAGGAAGAGGTCGAAAGCGGACGAGAGTCCCGAGACGAGCGTTCGACGAGCCGATATCTTCGCCGTCGGTCGTTACGTCCCCATGCCGGCGGAGAACCTGGTAACTCGCGGAGGAGCGTCCCTCCGCTCCGAAGGTATTTACCAGCGGAAGATGAGTACCGACGCAATGCGACAGTCCCTCTCCCGCCGTCAGTTTCTCGCCGGGACCGGCGCGGGGTGTGCCGCCGTCGCCGGAGTCCCCCTGACGGCGACCGCCGACACCCGGTCTTCTTCCGGGGCCGACGGATCCGCCCAGTCCGATATCGAATCGCTCCTCGACGACTTGGTGGAGTCGAGCCTCGGGGAGTACGATATTCCGGGAGCGAGCGTCGCCGTCGTGACGGGCGGGGACACCGTTCTAACCAAGGGGTACGGGGTCGCGGACCGGGCCACCGGGAGGGTCGTCGATCCGGACGCCACCCCGTTCCGCATCGGGTCGGTGTCGAAGCCGGTCGTCGCGACGGCGTTGATGCAACTCGTCCAACGCGGCGAAGTCGAGCCAGACGCCGGCGTCGCCGAATACGTCGACGTCCCCATCGACGGGTACGACGAAGAACCGGTCACGCTCCGTCAACTCGTCACCCACCGAGGCGGTTTCGAGGCGACGAACCGGGGTATGTGGATTCCGGACGCCGAGACCCTCCGACCGCTCGAATCGTACCTCCGCAACGACGCGCAGAAGCGCGTTCGACCGCCGGGTACTGCCGGGTCCTACTCGAACTACGGGTACGGGCTCGTCGGGCAAGTGCTGGCCGCGACGGCGGACGAACCGTTTCACCGCGCGATAGACGATGCGCTCCTGACGCCGGCCGGCATGTCGCGGAGCAGTTTCCGACAGCCCCTTCCCCAACCGCTCGCCGACGCGCACGCGACGGGATACGGCCCGACCGGGATCTATCGCGGCGGTGCGTTTCCGCTTGTCGGACTCCGACCGGCGGGGGCGATGTCGGCGACCGCGACCGACATGGCGCGGTTCCTCGAACTCCAGTTGAATGACGGTCGGGTCAGGGGCGAACGGGTCCTCGAACCGGGGACGATCGGCGCGATGCACGAGCGGTGGGCGACGCATCACGAGCGGTTGTCGGGGATGGCGTTCGGGCTGATCGAGGAGTTCCGCGGCGACGTTCGCACCCTCTGGCACAACGGCGCGACGCTGTCGTTCTACAGCCACCTCGTACTCGTCCCGGAGTACGGCCTCGGCCTGTTCGTGTCGTTCAACGACCCGAATGGGAGCGCCGCCGCGGGCGATGTCGTCGATGGCGTCCTCGACGATGTGCTCCCGGAACCGGACGGGGCGTCACTGTCCCCCGACGGGGCGCCGTCGCGCGCCGAAGCCATCGAGGGAACGTACCGGTCGCTGCAGCGGTCGTACACGTGGCACGACCGGGTGACGTCCGTCCTGAACGCCGCCACGATAGACGTTCGCGTCGCGTCGGACGGGACACTCGTCACGGACCACGGGAACACCACGCGGCGGTGGGTCGAGATCGAACCGCTCGTCTTCGAACGCGTCGAAGGGGGACAGCGACTCGCCTTCGGCGAACGGGACGGAGAGGTTCGGTACCTGTTCCTCGGCGGCAGTCCGACGGCGTACGACCGCGTCGACGGCTTAGAGCGGCTTCGATTCCATGGACTACTCGCGCTCTGTACGGTCCTCGGAACGCTCTCGGCGGTCGTCGGCTGGCCCGCGGCCGCGCTCTATCGGTATCTTCGCCTCGGGAGTACCGCCGCCGGAGGCGATTGGCGAACGCTCCTCGGACGGCGCACGACGCGGGCGAGACTGGTCGCCGGGGGGTCCGCGGTGGCAATCTTCGCGGCGCTGTTCCTGGTCGTCGGACACTTCCTAGCGGCGCCGCTGGTGGTGCTCTCGGACCCCCCGCTCACGTTCCGAGTGCTGTTCGTCGGCCCGGTACTCGGACTGCTCGGAACGCTCGCGGCGGCCGGAATCGGCGTTCGGGCCGGGAGTAGGGGGGAATGGGGTCGAACGAGCGGAGCCCACTACGCACTCGTCGTTGGTTCGCTGTTCGGACTCTGTTGGCTGCTGTGGTACTGGAACCTCCTGCTTCCGCCCGGATGATCCGGAGGTCCCCGGCCTCGGTTTCGCCCGGTTACTCGCCGAGGGCGTCGACGGTGGAGTTCTCCCACCGGCGGCGGTTTTCGAGCGCCCGCTTGCCCTTCTCGGTCAGGTCGTAGTAGTTCGTCCGCCGGTCGATCTGTCCCTTCTCGACGTAGTCCTCTTCGACGAGGGCGTCGAGGTTCGGGTAGAGGCGACCGTGGTTGATATCGTCGTGCTGTTTCTCTAACTCTTCTTTCACTTCTTGGCCCGAAGGCTCGTCGAGTCCGGCGATGACGGTGAGCGTGTCGCGCTGAAATCCGGTGAGGTCGAACACTTGATCGGTCATGTTCTTTCAATTAAAAGCAGATAACATATACTATCTGGCAGGTAATCTTTAATGTCTCTAACTCTTATATTTATGAGGTCGCCAGTACACCGTTCGAGCGTGGCGTTTACTGTCTTCTGAGTGTCACGTTCGGTCGCCGAAAGTCGCGTGTTCCCTACGAGAACGACGGGAGAACTTCCTCCTCGTAGAGGTCGAACGCCGCCTCTTGGTCGTCGCCGATCTGGTGGATGTACACGTGGTCGTAGCCCGCGTCGAGGGCCTGTTGGATGCTGTCGATGTGCTGTTGGGCGTCGGGGCCGGTCATGATGCTGCCCTCGGCGATGTCCTCCTCGGAGACCATCTGCGTCGCTTGCTCGAAGTGCGTCGGCGTCGGCAGAATCGCGCTCAGTTCGCCCGGCAGTCCCGAGTTACGCCACTTCTCGTGGGCGGTGGAGACGCCTTCCTCGTCGGTGTCGGCGACGCAGGCGTGGAGTTGGCAGAGTCGCGGCCCCTCGCCGCCGTGTTCTTCCCACGTCTCTATCACGTCCTGCGGTCCGACCGACCAGAAGCCGTCGCCGATGTCGGCCGCCGCCCGCGCCGCGTGTTCTCCGTACGCCGAGACGCAGATGGGCGGTTGCTCGTCCGGGAGCGTGTAGAGTTGCGCGTTCTCGACGGTGTAGTGCTTCCCCCGGTGACTGACTTGCTCGCCCGTCCAGAGTTTCCGGACGACGTCAACGGCCTCCTCCAGCATCTCCAGTCGAACCTCGTGTTCCGGCCACCGGTCGCCGTAGATGTGCTCGTTGAGGTTCTCGCCCGTCCCGACGCCCGCGAAGAACTGCCGCCCGTCGAACATCGCCGCCGTCGTCGCGGCCATCTGCGCGTACAGCGCCGGGTGATAGCGGAGTATCGGCGGGGTGACGCCAACGCCGACGTCGATGTCGTCGGTCCCCTCCGCGACGCCGCCGAGGGCCGTCCACGCGAACGGCGCGTTCCCTTGCGCGTCTATCCACGGGTGGTAGTGGTCCGAGATGGAGAGGAAGTCGAAGCCGACCTCCTCCGCGCGCTTGGCGTGGTCCACGAGGTCGGTGGGGCTGTGCTCCTCGCTCGATAAGGTGTAGCCAATTTCGGTCATGAGGGGTCGAAGCGGTCGGTCCGAAGCCGACCTTTCGAAGCACTCGACCTGTCATGTCACTAAGTCCACTGCTTGCCTATGGACGGCCGTCCGACCCTCGGAGGAGAACCGACCGCGCGAGCCGAGTCTCCGCCCGCCTCGACTACTCGTCCCGGAGGAACGCCTCGTCGCCGTACCGTTCGCGGAGTTCGCGGAACCGCTCTCGCTGTTCCCGAATCGTCGGCGTGTCGCCCTCGTAGGCGTACTCAAACATCTCCTCGGGGTCGGCCTCGTAGGACTCCAAGCGTTCGACGGCGTCCACCAACGTCTCCTCTATCTCCTCGTCTATCGCCGCGACGCGTTCGTCGGTGAGGCGGCCCGTCTCGCGCAGGAACGACTCGAAGCGGTCGATGGGATCCTTCCGCCGCCACTCCTCGACGTCCGCCTCGTCGCGGTACGCCGAGGGGTCGTCGGCGGTGGTGTGCGCGCCGTAGCGGTACTGCACCGCCTCGATGAGCGTCGGGCGCGGCCGTTCGCCCGCCTCCGACCGCGCCTTCTCGCGGGCCGCCCGCGTCACGACGTACGTCGCCAGCGGATCCATCCCGTCCACCTGAATCCCCTCGAACCCGTAGGCGTGTGCCTTCTGCGCGAACGTCCGACTCGCCGTCTGACGCTCTCGGGGCGTCGAGATGGCCCACTGGTTGTTGTTGCAGACGAACAGGGCGGGAACGTCGTACACGCCCGCGAAGTTGAGCGCTTCGTGGAAGTCGCCCTCCGACGTCGCGCCGTCGCCGAAGTGCGCCACCGCCACCCGGTCTTCGCCGCGGAGTTTCGTCGCCATCGCCATCCCGACGACGTGCGGCAGGTGGTCGGCGATGGTGATGTTGAGGGGGAAGACGTCGATATCGGCGAGTTCGGCGTTGCCGCGTTCGTGCCCCGCCCAGTAGAGGAGGTACTCCCACGGGAACCCGCGCGCGACCACCGCGCCGTGTTCGCGGTACTGGTAGGCGATCACGTCCTCCGGCGCGAGCGCGTAGGTGGACCCTATCTGGGACCCCTCCTGTCCCGCCAGCGAGGAGTACGTCCCCATCCGACCCTGCCGCTGGAGGCTTATCATCCGCTCGTCGAACCGGCGGCAGAAGCGCATGTCGCGGTACATCGCCACGAACGTCTCGTCGTCCAGGTCGGGCACGAGGTCCGGCGCGACGACGGTTCCCTCTTCGTCCAACACCCGCACCCTGTCGTCCGGTTCGCGCGAGAACAGGTCGTCCGTCGGTGCCATCTCACTGAGGTTCGCGGAGGGGCGACAAGAAGTGTCCGGTCGGAGTGCGACACTCAGGCCTCGATTATCTCGACGAGGTTCGACTCGGGGTCGCGGAGGAAGCAGACCCGCGACCCGCTTTCGGTCGTCTGCGGTTCGCTCAGCGTCTCAACGTCGGACGGGAGCGACTCGTGGAACGAGTCGATGTCGTCCACCGCGAAGCCGAGGTGCTTCGCGCCCGAGTGGTTCACCTCCTCGGTCGGAACGTCCTCGCCGGCGGGGTCGTACTCCACGAGTTCGACGCGGACGCCGTCCGCGTCCAAATGAGCGAACCGCCCCGTCGCACCGTCCACGCCCACGGCGGTGGCGAAGGCGTCGCCCGAGACGGTGAAGCGGTCGATCACGTCGAATCCGAGGACGTCGCCGTAGAACTCCACGGAGCGGTCCAGGTCGTCGACGGTGATGCCGACGTGGTGTGCGCGAAGGTCGGTCATACCGTACACCCCTCGCGCCGCCCGGAAATGTGCTTCGTCTCCGCGGTGAGCACGGAGAATCGCCGAGGAGACTGCGCCCCGAGCGTGCACCGATACGATACTCAGTAGTCCAGCAGCGCCAATCGAACGGCGTCGGACAGGCCGGATATCCGCGCCGCGTGCTCCCACGATTCCTCCCGAATGCCGTTCGTGACGTAGGCGAACCCGACGTTCAGTTCCGGGTCGCCCCACCCGAAGACGCTGCCGAGACCGGCGTGGCCGAACATCCGTTCCCGGCTGAACGAGCCGAACATGTCGTTGGCCAAGCCGCCGGTCCAAAAGCCGAGGGCGTACCGCGCCGGTCGAGACAGCGTCCCGTCGGACTCCGTTTCGGCGTGGGTCCGCGTCGCTTCGGCGACCGTCTCTTCGTCGAGGAGGCGCGTCCCGTCGAGTTCGCCGCCGTTGGCCATGCAGGCGTAGAACCGCGCCATGTCCCGCGCGGTTCCGACGCCGTTCGCCGCCGGAATCACCGCTCGGCGGACGGCCTCCTCGTTGAACGCCGCCGCCGACTCGGAGGCGGGGATTCCGAGTCCCTCGCCGGGGTCGCGGCACCGGTCGAACACGTCGAACCCGGTCAGGGTGGCGACGTCGTCCTCTTCGTCCTCGGCCAACCCGATCGACGACCGGTCCATCTCTAAGGGGTCGAACACGTTCTCCGCGACGTACTCGTCGACGCGTTGTCCGCTGATGCGACGGACGAGTTCGCCGACGACCCACCCGTAGTTGAACGTGTGGTACGCCGGCCGTTCGCCGGGTTCGAATACGGGGTCGATGTCCTCCATCGCTCGGACGACCGCGTCCCAGTCGCCCCACTTCTCGGCCTCGTCGTCGAACTCGCCGTACGGGATGCCGGCGGTGTGGCTGAGCACCTGCCGTATCGTGATCTCGGACTTCTGCGCGCCCTCGTCGGCGAACTCGGGCCAGTGTTCGACGACGGGGTCGTCGTAGTCGGCGTCCCCCTCTTCGAGGAGTCGGTGCAACCCCGCCCCCGCGTACGGTTTCGTACACGAAAACAGGAGGTGGCGGGTCTCTTCGGTGGTCTCGCCGCCGTCCGGACCGGTCGTTCCGCCCGCGAAGTCCACGACGAGTTCGCCGTCGACGTAGACGGCGAGTTGGGCTCCGTGGTGCAAACCGACGGCGAGATGACGGTCGAACTCTGCCCTGAGTCGCTGTCTGTCGCTGTCGCTGAGTCGTGGCACGACCCTAATGATCTTTTATTGATGATAAGCGTTTGGGAGAGGCGAGGGAGTCGCAGACGAACGCTCGTACGCGTGTCCGAAAGCCCTCGACCCGCAGTCAGTGCCGCCCCGCGCGCGTCGTCCGGACGGACATCGTCGTGAGGACGACGCCGCAGAGACAGAGGAGCGTGCTGAGGAGGAGTCCGATGACGAGCGAGAGCGTCCACGTCGCCTCGGCGGTGACGGTCCACCAGACGCCGACGAACCCGACCGCCGCCAGCACCGCGCCGGGCGCGCCGAGGAAGAACCGGGGGTAGCGGATGCCGCCCGTCCGGAGGAGTCGCACCGCGACGGAGAAGCCGTGCCGGACCGGGTTCGACGTGTTCGGGTCGGGAACGTCGTAGTTGACGGAGATGGGCACCTCGGTGACCGTCAGGCTGCGTTCGCTGGCCGATTCGAGCATCTGCGATTCGACGCCGAATCCCGCGTCGGTCACCGCCACCGTCTCGATCGCGGTTCTGTCGAACGCGCGAAAGCCCGACTGGGAGTCGGTGACGGAGTACCCCGTGTTCGCCTCCGTGATGCCGTCGAGGACTCGCTGGCCGACGCGGCGGTACAGCGCCGTCTCTCCCCGGTTCCCGTCGAGATACCGGCTCCCGATGACGATGTTGGCCGGCCCCTCGGCGCACGCCGTGAGAAGCGCGTCCGCCTCCTTCGGTCGGTGCTGCCAGTCGCCGTCCACGAGGACGAGGTACTCCCAGTTGTTCTCGCGGGCGTACTGGAAGGCGTTCTCGATGGCCATCCCCTTCCCGCGGTTGGTGTCGTGTCTGAGGACGCGCGCGCCCGCCGCCGCGGCGAGTTCGGCCGTCGCGTCCGTGCTCCCGTCGTCCACCACGAGGACTTCCTCCGCGACAGTCAGCGCCTCCAGCACCACGCTCCCGATGGTCGCAGCCTCATTGTACGCCGGAATTACGATTAACGCGTCTGTTCGCCCGGCTTCTTCGGGCACCGTTTGCCTCGCCTCGCCCGTCTCGACCATCCTGTCCATCTTTTGCTGAGCATTACCGCGGACGGAATAAGTGCTTTCGTGCAAAAGAGTACATAAGACCTATTAACCGCGAAATAGTGTAGCGTCCGACGCACGACGAGCGCTGTTTCCGTTTTTCGGGCTCTCTCCGCCGTAGACGGCCGGTTCACGCACCGGCCGGCGTCTCCCCCTCGGACCAGACGGGCGACTCGACGGAACGCGTCGGTCGCCACGGTGAGATAGGCTTAAGAAGCTAATTCGCCGCCCTCGGGTTTAATTTCCAACTTCAAAATTCGGTATTTTGTGCGGGGTCGAACAGGTTGTGATATCGCGGTCGGTCACGGCCACGCCCGCGGGCGAGTCCGAATCGATTGGATTTCGTCGTCAGCGAACGGTCCTCGCCGTACGAAGTATCATCCGCAGGATATGAATTAGGAGCGCGTGACGGAGAACCGCAAGACGCGGATCGTACTCGAAGATTGAACTGTCTGATACGGGGGCACAATGCACCGCACCGCCCATTTACCTTTCGAAGGCCTTCACGCCAGGGCTGTCATTCCGACTCGATTGGGACTGCGGTACAGCGTTATGTGTCCGGAGGCTGTTATCTACGTCGGACCTATGACACGCGACGACCTTCGGACGGCTGCGGAGGACAGCGCGAACCCGCACGGCGACTCGTCGGGAGTCACGTTCGACCGGCGGACGGCGATAAAGACGGCCGTCGCTGGACTGGGAGCGGTGACCCTGCCGTGGGGGACTGCCGCGGCGTCGTCGCGGACGGACACTCAGTCCGACGACCTGCACTCGCTGATGATAACCGCCAACGGCCCGTTGGAGTACGAGTTCACCGTGGACGGGACGTTGGAGGCGGACACGGAGCACGGCGACTTCTCGGCCGACAGCGACGACGAACCGAAGTACGTCGAGAACAGTCCCAGCGTCTACACGGTGATAGACGAGACGGGGCCGACGCTGGAGAACGCGGGCGGGACGGCGTTCCATGGTGACCGGTTCCTGGTCGATTACTACGCCCACCTCACCCTCGACGCGCACCCCGACTACGAGGCGAACGTCTACCTCGACGAGACGCTGGTGACCGTGGACGAACTGAACCGGATGCAGTTGACGGACCCGAGCCTGCATACCCTGACGATAGCGGCGAACGGCCCCACCTCGTACGAACTGCAGGTCGAACCGGAGATGACGCCCGACCACAAGGGCGGGAACTTCTCGGCGGACGAGGACGACGCGCCGACGGAGAACGCCGACGGGACGTTCACCGCCGCGGGCACGACGGGACCGCTCTCGAAGGAGGCGGGCGCGAAAACCGTGCTCGGGGACCGCTACCTGTTCTCGGGGTCCGTCGAGACGCTGGACCTCCAGTTGAGCGACTCGTCCCACGAGAAGTACGTCTACCTCGACGAGAAACCGGTGAATCCGAGCGTCGTCCGACAGATGCGATTCTGAGGCGGCCGACGCGCGTCCGCGGACGGCGACTCGCCTCTCCGCGGCGGATTTTCGGACGCCCGCCGTCACCGCGGGACGGTACTTTTTTGACACCCCGTCGCCGCAGAGCGGTGCGGTAGCGCACCGAATCGGGACTCGACTCCCGCGCCGGGAGGAGCAAGCGACCCCGTGCGCGCGCCCGACGGTGTGCATCCCGCGGTCATCGTGCACGCCGCGCACGGTGAACGTCGAGAGCAGTTATCTGTCTCGGCGTTGTCATCAGTAACTGGTATGAGAGAGAACGACTATCAAACGAGGCGGGCGGACGGTCCCTCCCAGTCCAGAGCGAGGGGCGCGACGTTCGACCGACGGACGGCGATAAAGGCGGCCGTCGCCGGACTGGGGGCGGCGAGTCTCCCGGTCGGAAGCGTCGCGGCGGAGGGGACCGACGAGTCGGACGACGTCCACACGCTGATGATCGCCGCGAACGGCCCGACGGAGTACGAGTTCACCGTGGACGGGACGTTGGAGGCCGACACCGTGGGCGGCGACTTCTCCGCCGACGACGACGACGAACCCGGCGACGGGCCGGGCCCGTACAACGCGGCAATCACGGACACGACGGGACCGTTACCCGAGGACGCGGGCGGGACGACGTACCTCGGCGACCGGTATCGAACCTTCGGGTACATCTCGTTCGAGGTGGAAGACTCCGGGTACGACGTGAACGTCTACTACAACGGCGACCCCGTCGCGCCCGCCGACGTACCCGACTGGCAGACCGACGACGGCGACCTGAACCTCCTGACTATCGCGGCCAACGGTCCCACCGAGTACACCATCCAGGCGGAGGGCACGTTGAACCCCGACACCGTGGGCGGTAACTTCTCCGCCGACAGCGACGACGAACCGGTCGAGAACGACGACGGGACGCTCACCGCCGCGGACGAGACGGGACCGCTACCCGCCGACGCCGGCGGGTTAACGTATCTCGGCGACCGCTACCTGTTCTCCGGAACGGTCGAGGAACTGAGCCTCACTCCCGCCGACCCCTCGTACAACGTGGAGGTGTACCTCGACGAGCGGATAGTCTCTCCCTCGACCGTCCGGGACAACGACTTCTGACTCCCTCCCCGAGACCGTTTCCGAAATTCGGCTTCGGATGCGCCGCCATCCGGGGTCGGTTCTCTGATCCACCCGAGGCCACCGTCGGGACTCACGTACCCTCGACGATTGCGGGGACTCTGACTCGTTTCGGGGTCCCCAGTAGCTGGTGGAGTTGCCGATAGGTGACATAATCACACGCTCTCGGGTACTATGTCGTGATGGCGTCCGTATGCGTTCTGAATGGTCGTCGCGCAGATGCGCTCGCAGCGAAGCTCAGGGCGTTCTCTCGAATCAACCGTCTCCCGGAGACGCTGGGATACAACGTCGCGTACGTTCTACTCGCAGCGGGTATCGCAAGTCCGGGCTACAGCGTCTTCTTTAGCCGCGAGGACGTAGCGCTGATAGCGCTCGTGTTTGGCGCGGCGATGCTGACCAAGATGCAGGCCTCCATCGCCGACACACTCCACGACTACGCGGTAGACAAGGCGAATCCGGAAAAGGAAGTCACGTCGCACGCGGTAGAGGAGTTCGGTCACGAAACTGCGTACACGCTACTTGTGGGAGAACTCGTACTCGGTCTCGTTCTCTGGGCGCTCGTCTCGTTGGAAACGAATTCGGCGTTGTTCGTAGCGTGGGGAAGCGTTCTTGCGCTCTGCGGATTCGCCTACTCGTATCCCCCACGGTTCAAGGAGTGGGGCGTGTTTAACCACATCGTGACGACGGGCGCTGATGTATTCTGCGTGCTTCTGCCGCTGATATGGGTGGTCGGTACGCCGTCGGTCGAGAGCATCTCGCGAGCACTCTCATCGTCGTGTTTCTCTACTCGTTCGGTTATCACGTCCTCCACCAAGCAGCAGACACGTATTACGACCAAGAGTCCGGACTGAAGACGTTCACGCAGGATATCGGCGTGAGCTGGAGCGTCTTGTTAGCGGCCGTCCTCACCGGAGCGAGTGGACTGGTCGCTAGCCTCATCGGAGCGTGGTACGGCGCGTTAGGGATACTCGTCGTGAGCGCCGGGTACCTCTCCCTCTATCTGCTCGTGAGAGGTCGCTCCGAACGGATCCAAACGGACATCGTCGCTACAGTCTTCGACGTGGGTTACTGGGCTACGTTTCTCAACGGTGTGTTCGCCCTCGATATCTTGTTTTTGTTATAATTCCACCCCTTATATAATGGTATCGTACTTACATTTTTACCTGCTGCATACAGCCAACGTGTATGTACGAGTCCCCGAGCATTTCCCTCCGAGAGACGCTCCACAAGAGGTTCGAGATTCTCGAAACCCTCAGGGAAAACCCGCAACGAAAGCCCGAGTTAGTCGCCGACGTGGAGAGCTCTCGTTCCACTATCGATCGGGCGGTGGCAGAACTGGTGGAGAACGGTTGTCTCGAGAACGTCGACGGGGAATACCACCTGACTCCGTCGGGACGAGTGTCCTACAGCGTCCACCGAGAGTACATCGACAGGATGGACGACGTTGCTCAGACGGCCGAAGTGCTCAACGAAAACCCTAGCCTCAAAGAGATGGATATCACGTTCCTGCGGGAAGCAGAGGTTCACGTGGGGGATAGATATATTCCTGAATCAACACTCGAACCGAGTATCGAACGGTTACAGAACGCATCTCGTCTCGTAGGACTCGCGCCGATAATCCTCACTTCGTATATCGACTTGGTGGAGGCAGCCGTCGACGAGAACGGACTGTCTGCGGAGATTATCATTCATCGGGACGCAGTCAAGAGGCTCTTGGACTTCAGGGACTCCTTCACGGAAATCGTCAAGAGAGGGGACGTTACCCTGTACGTCACGGAGGACGTCCTTCCGTATTCACTCTGGGTGATGGAGGGCGACCGGAAGGACACCGCCGGGGTCACGGTCCACCAACACAAGGGCGTCCAAGGATTACTGTTGAACGAATCACCACGGGCGGTCAGTTGGGCGAAAGACCGGCTGGAATCGTTCAAAGAGGGTTCGGTTCCGTACCGGCCGTCAGAAGAGTGACTATGCCAGATTCGCTCGACGGCACTCGACGGAGACGCTAACAGATGTCTCACGATACGTCCAAACGATCACCCTCGAACAGTCCGCCAGAACCGCCGACACTTCCACTGGTGGGACACACCCACCAGTTCCTCCGCCGAAATCCGTTAAAGTGGTTCACAGAGTTGAACGAAGAGTACGAGTCCACCGTCCAGTTACGGATTGCGGGTCAGCGTCTCATCCTCCCCACTCGGCCGAGCGACATTGAGCGAGTTCTCGTCTCGAACAACGAAAACTACCGAAAAGGAGGGTTCCAGAAACGAGTGACGAGGTCCCTCCTCGGAGACGGATTAGTTCTCGCAGAAGGCGAGGAGTGGCGGACGAACCGGAGGGCCATCGAGCCTGCGTTCTACTCGCAGCAGATCGAGAAGTACCGAGACGTAGTACGCTTCCACGCGAGGTCGGTCGCAGATGAGTTCTCCGACGGGGATGTAATCGACCTCGAAGTGGAGATGAAGCGTCTCACGCTCAACATCATCGTCGAAGTGTTGTTCGGAGTTGACTTGTCCACCGAGTCGTGGGAGCTCAAACCGGCGTTCGAGCGTATCTTGGCGCACTTCGAACGGATCAGTCGAACCTACATCTACCTCCCGGAGTGGATTCCGACGCCCGAGAATCTCGCGTATCGGAGGGCCCTCAACACGCTCGATACGGCCGTAGAGGAACTCGTTGAACAGCACCGGGCAAGGGGGAAAGAGAGTTTGGCGGTGCTCGGCCGACTGCAGAACTCAGAGCTAACGCAGAACGAGCGACCGGTCAGGGACGAAGTGGTGACGCTCTTGGTCGCAGGGCACGAGACGACTGCGCTCGCGCTCACTTTCACGGGGTACCTGTTGGCGACTCACCAAGAGACACAAGCGACGCTCGCGAAGGAAGTGCGGGAACTCCCGGTTCGGACGCTCCTCCAACGGCGAGGTGAGTACTCCGTACTCGATAAAGTACTGAAGGAATCGCTCAGGTTGTTTCCGCCCGTGTTCGGTATCTTCCGACAGCCCACTACCGACGACTCGCTGAGCGGATACCGCGTCCCCGCCGGGTCCCTCGTGGCGCTCAACCAATGGGTCGTCCATCGCGACCCCCGGTGGTTCGACGCTCCGACGGAGTTCCATCCGGAGCGTTGGTCGATCGAATTCGAACGTGAACTCTCACCGGGCGCGTACTTCCCGTTCGCCGGAGGACCGCGGCGGTGCGTCGGGGAACGGTTCGCGTTGATGGAGGTCAAAATAGTCCTCTCCGAACTCCTGAAGCGGTTCGAGTTACGTCCGGAACTACGCCAGCCTCTGGAAGTCGTTCCCTCGCTGACCACGCAACCAGCAACCGAAATTAGAATCAGCGTACACGACCGAGCGGAGTAGAAGGAAAAGGGGACCCGTCGCCGAACCCGCCTCCTGGCCTTCGTAGCCGCGTCTCACTGAAGATTACTCTTCGACCACCGGTACGCGAACGTTGGGATGATCATCACGATAGCGATGAGCAGAAACATGAACCACTGGTCGGCGAACAGGGTCGCGTTGATGCGTCCTCCGCGAGTGACCGTCCACCCGCTGAGGGCGACTGCCCAAGCGAGGACTGCGAGTACGTAGAGATACGCGAAATCACGGAGGACGTCGGGGAAGCGAGGCATTGTAAGAAGTTGTAGGATGGATTAGTTAGATTTTTCGGGCTTTAGAGGCAGTTCCTCGCGACGTACGTACACGCCCCGGAGAGGCCGATGAGCGTGAGGTTCGGTGCACAGAGCGAGAGGAGGAGGACGAAACAACCCAGCGCTCCAACGCCCGTGAGACCGCATCCGACCGAGGCGAGGGTACAGTGCGGAACCGCCATGACCACGTCCACCGCGCACGTCGCCGCTTTCGAGTCGCACGTCGAGACGAGAGTCGAAAATCCTCCTGTGCTCGCGCCGAGCAGTTCCTCGATAGTGGTCTCTTCGAGTACTCGATTCAGTTGTGCGTCGATTACGTATGTCGCATCCTCGAACGTAGCGATATAGGCTCCGCTCCCCGGGATATCGAGTTCCCCACTCGAGGATTCGCCCGTCACGTTGACGAGACCGATCATCTCGACGAACGCGCTCGGTTCGTCGACTACATCCTTCGCCCGTTCGACCTCGGAGTCGGTCGTCCCTCGCGTGAAGAGAACCGGGTGGTCGGCCCCCTCCGTCATCAGCCTGCCAGACTCGGAATTGGGCCACTCGAGCCCGCGCGAGAGTTTCTGACGGACGCCCGCCGGCACCTCAGACGACGAAAGTGAAGCACCGGCGTTTGCTATCTCGCCAGCGGGGTCGTACGTGACAGCCAGTTTGCCGTACTCGAGGGGCACGTTCAAGGTGTACCCCATCTGCTCGTCGTTGAGGTAGATATCTGTTCGCGTGGTGTCTTCCGGACGGGCTTCGGGACGGACGAGGGTGTCGAGTAAATGTTCAGCTGCTTCTGTCTTCGTCACGGCCGTAGCCGACTCGGAGTCGACTTCCGAGTCTTCCTTTCGAATCTCTATCTCCGTCTCGTCGGACCGCCCAGCGGCGGTTCCAGACATCCCTACCGCGCTCGCCGCTCCGATAGTTCCGAGGAAGCTCCGGCGTCCGATGGAGCCGTCGTCCGACCGACGTCTCTCGGAGAGCGTCTCCCACATCTCTGCACACCCTCCTCCATCTTCTGCACGTTCACTGAGTTCCTCTTGATACTGGTCTGCGTTGGGTTCGTCGTTCGACATTCGGGATCTCCTCGCATCACCCGACGTGAATTACCAACATTACCTCCCCGGCTGGGTGAATTTGCGGTATCGGGTAATTTCACCGAACACATACCGTGTGCTCACGAAAACAATTCGATGGAGGAACCGACACGATATCCGAACTTTACTCTCATTAGATGTGTTCGTGGGTGACGATGTGATAAGAGGCGTGCTCGGCCTTCGGTCAGTGAAGGGCCTCTGACACCTATCTAACGGCGACGCCGAACGCCCCGCTTTCCGACAGCTACGCACACTTATGGCTGTCATCGGCGTACGGTCACTAGTGTGAGCGACGCCGAGGCGGACGCCGCGGTGGAACGCATCGCGCTCCTGGCGCGTTCGACGGCGCGGGCGACGCTACTCGCCGAGTTGGTGCAGCGACGGGAACTCCGCAGGCGCGAACTCGCGGAGTGCGTCGACGTCTCTCGGACGACGCTCCAGCGAAATCTCGACACGCTCGCCGCCGCGGGATGGGTCCGGCGGACGGGGCGGACCTACGAAATCACGAAGGCCGGCGACGCCGTGGCGCGGGCGTTCGCGGAGTTGCGCGAGGTGGTCGAAATCACGGAGCGACTGTCTCCGTTCCTGCGGTTCGTCCCTCGAGGGGAGTTCGACGTAGACGTTCGGAGCCTCGCGGACGCGGACATCCACCTCCCGGACCCGCCGGACCCGTACGCGATACGTACCCGCCACGTCCGCGCGTTGAGCGAGATGGACGAGTGTCGGATGGCGGTGCCGTTCACCGGTCTCCACGCCCACGAGACGCTTCGCGACCGAATCGTCGGCCACGGGGCGCGGGCGGAACTGGTGGTCGAATCCGACGCGGCGGAGACGCTCCGGACGAAACCGCGGTACGCGTCGCTGTACGACGAGATGACGGCGACGGACCGGTACCGCGTGTACGTCCACGACGGACCGCTTCGCTACGGCGTCGCTCTCATCGACGACACCGCGCAGTTCGTCGCTCACGAGGAGTACGAACCGCGCGCCCTCGTGGAGATGGACGACGACGATGCCGTCTCGTGGGCCGCGGCGGCGTTCGCCGAGTACAAGCGCGAGGCGACGCCCCTCACGTAACCGCGTCGTCCTCTCTCGTCGCCGGTGATAGTCCACGTAATTCTGTTCTCCTTGCTCGTTCTTCGAGAGTAGCGCCGTACCCCTCGCTTATTCAGACGAGTACAAAATCGGCAGACAAACCGGGAACCGAAGTAAGGAAGAGAATCATATTACCCGACGATCGAAAATATCGCAGCCGGTATCGTCGGAACGTCCGTTTACTCGACCATTCTGTGTTTCCATAGATGAGAAATACGAGCCCAAGCCGCGCATATCCGACAAAAATTTTCGTACTCATCGAGACGAGCGCCACGTCCTCGGCGACTCCGTCACTCGGTGGCCGCGTTCACCGCGTCGAGGAGGGCGTCGTGGGCCTCGCCGTTCGAGGCGACGATACCTCGGGCGTGGGGACGCCACGGGTCGCCGTCGAGGTCCGTGACGGTGCCGCCCGCCTGCGTGACGTGGTACGCGCCGGCGACGGTGTCCCACGCGTTCGGGTCCTCGTCGAAGGCGACGGCGGCGTCGAGGGCCCCCGAGGCGACCATCGAGAGCGTCAACTGCGCCGACCCGAGTCGTCGCACCTCGCCGAACCGTTCGGTGAGTATCTCCGAGAGCGACCCGACGGTGTCGGCGTTCCCGGCCGTCCACCGAAGCGTCGGAGCGACGACGAACGTCTCCGAGTCCGTCGCGTCGGTCACCGAGACGGACCGTCCGTCGCACCGCGTGCCGTTCTCCGTCGCCCGGTACGTCTCCCCGCGCGCCGGGGCGACGTTGACCGCGCTCAGCGGCGTTCCGTCCTCGACGACGGCGACGCTCGTCGTCCAGTCGTGCATCCCCCGGGTGTAGTTCTGCGTCCCGTCGATGGGGTCGATAATCCACGCGTACCCCTCCTCGGGGACGGTCTTTCGCTCCTCTTCCTCCTCGCCGACGACGGCGTCGTCCGGAAAGTGGTCGCGGATGACCGACACGACGCGGCGCTGCGTCGTTCGGTCGATGTCCGTGACGACGTCCGTCTTGCTCGACTTCCGCTCGACGGTCAGGTCAGACCGGAAATGCCGGTTCGCGTACTCGGCTCCCTCGTGGGCCGCATCCACCGAGAGCGTCTCTCTCGTCGTCATACCGAGAGGCTCGCAGCCGGTCGTAAAGTAACCCCGGACTCGGGACTCCGTATCACCGGGACGCGCGGCGACTGACCGCCGAGAGGCGTGCTGTGCGCTACCGTGACCCGAGAACATCGGTGCGGTTCGCGCACGCTCGGACCGAGTGAGAATCCACAAAAGAAGTTACACAATCACCGAGGCGGAGCCGATCCGCCAGTCCGGTAGCGAAAACCGCCGACGGGAAGGTTCGTTACCTCTCCTCAACGATGTCTATCTCGTGCGGCGGTGCGTCGACGATGGCGAGATCGCGGCCTCGAACCGTCGTCCCGCCGAGCGTCGGGGTTCGGTTTCCGGGGTCGATCTCGAGAGGCTCCGCTCGGAAGTTCAGGACCCACGTGTAGCCGTCGCGTTCGGCGAGTCGAACGAACTCGGGGAGGCGTTCGCCGAACGGAACGTCGGCCCGTTCGAGGAGAGCCGTCGTAATCGCGTCGGCGAGTTCCGCTTCCGGCCAAACGCCGGCGTACGCGGCGTGTCCGTTCCCGTAGTCGTTCCTGACGATAGCCGGTTCGCCTTCGGCGACACCGGTCTCGTGCCGGCCGACGACGGGCGCTTCGTCCGCGGTGAGCCACTCCGCCCACGTCCTGTACTCGTAAGTTTCACCGTCGTAGCTGACCCGCTTCTCCAGGCCGGGTGCGAGACTCTCGTGTTGCTCGACGCGCGCGCCCAGAGGCTCCGCTAGCGGACCGGGTGCGAGTTCGTCTCGGAGTTTGTGGTACTCGTCCTTCATCGCGGTTCGGATCGTCAGAAGCAGTTCGCCGCCGTCGGAAACGTAGTCGGTCAACCGCTCTGAGAGCTCCTGATCGACGAGGTGCAGCGACGGTGCGACGACCGCCGCGTACTCGCTCACGTCCCTGCTCGCCGGCACGAGGTCCACGGTCACGCCCCGAGAGCGAAACGCTCGGTAGTACGCTCGGAGGTGCGCGAAGTAGTGGAATTCGGGCGTGTGGGGTTTGGTTTCGAGCGCCCAGAGGCTATCGTAGTCCACGAGCATCGCCACGTCCCCGGACGGTGCATCGAGGTCCGGGAGTTCCGCGAAGTCCCGGGCGGCTTCCGTCGCCTCCGCGAGGCCCCGGTCCGGTGAACCGTCGTAGTTGTTCAGTCCGCCCCAGTACTGCTCCTGTCCGAAGCGGCATCGCCGCCAGCGGAAGTACGAGACGACGTCACAGCCGTGAGCGACCGCTTGGTGGGACCAGAGTCGGACCATCCCGTCGGCGGGTTCCGCCGAATACGGATACGCACGGATGTCGCCGGACTGGCTCTCCATCACCCAGAACGGCCCGTCGCTCGCGCCGCGGTAGAGCGCGTGGTTCATACCGACCATATCCGGGTCCCCAACCCGTTGGAGCGTGGCTCCCTCCTCCGAGGCGGGGTCCGGCGCATCCGGTATCTGCTGGCTGAAGAGCGTCGGATAGCAGTCCCAGGCCGCGAAGCTCAGATCCTCGCTCACGGAGAAGGCGTCGATGTCGGGGAAGTTGCCCATGAAGTTGTGAGTGACGAACCACCGGGAGTTCGTCTCCCGAAGAATCCCCGTGTGAAGCCGATTGTACTCCGCGACACTGTCGGACGCAAACCGCTTGTACTCCAACAGGCGGGACGGGTGGTGCTGGTCCTGCGCGGGCGTCGGACCCGGGAGGTCGACCTCGGCGAACGACCCGTACTCCTGGCTCCAGAACGCGTTCCCCCACGCCTCGTTGAGGGCGTCGACGGAGTCGTACTTCTCGCGGAGCCACGTCCTGAACGCCGAAGCGCAATCGTCACAGTAGCAACGCGTCGTATCGTGACAGCCGAACTCGTTGTCTGTCTGCCAACCGGCGACGTACTCATTGTCTGCGAAGCGACTCGCCATCTCCTCTATGATCCGCCGACTCTCCCTCCGGTACACCGGCGAATTAAAGCAGTAGTGCCGACGGCTACCGAACTCGCGGGGCGTACCGTCCCGCTCTTCTTGGCGGATACTCGGGTACTCGTCGAGAAGCCACTTCGGCGGCGTCGCCGTGGGCGTACAGAGTACCGCTTTCATCCCGGAGTCGCCGACGAGGTTTACGGCCTCCTCTAACCACTCGAACTCGTACACCCCCGGTTCGGGCTCCATCCGGTTCCAGGAGAACTCGGCCATGCGGACGTACTCGATTCCCGATTCCGCCATCCGCTCGATATCAGCTTCCCACTGCTCGCGGTCCCAGTGCTCGGGGAAGTAACAGACTCCCGTGTTCATCGCACTCCCAAAGCCGGGCGAGGGTAGTAAATCCCTCACATATTTTGAGGAGGAAGACGGCCGGACGAGGGCAGTAACTGCAACGAACCACGGCACCTCTCGACCCGTTCGCACCGAAGCGCCGCGCCGCGAAGCAACGACACAGATCCGAGCGTTCGACCGATTCCTGCGAAAGCCATCGAAGTACAAAAACATATGTCCAGAAAACGGCGCTGTCGCCTGCGTTGGCTTCGAGTTGTCTCCGGCGAGAGAGACATCCGACGACTCCACCGCGACAAGTGAAGACACCGCCGCCACTTCCTCTTGTCCGAGGACGGCTAGCAGGCGCGTCGCACACCGCGTAGGGTCACAGGTGGCTCCCTCGCGACGAACAGTCCACCGGTACGCCCAGCGTCCGTTTTGTAGAACAGAACACTTATTGAGAAGGCGATAATATTAATGGATAATCATGGACGCTAAACATCCGGTGAAGACCACCGAGAAGACGCTCGCCCTCATCAACGAGTTGGCCGAGCGTGGTCCCTGCGGCGTGACCGAGTTAGCGAACAGTCTCGACATGGGAAAGAGCGCGGTGCACAGCCACCTCTCGACGCTTCGGAAGCACCACTACGTGTTGAAAGACGGCGACGACTATCAACTCGGTCTGAAGTTCCTCGAACTCGGCGGCAATATCCGGAAATCCATGGAGTTCTACCAGGTCGCGGAACCGGAGGTGAAGGCCATCGCCGCCAAGACGGGCGAACTCGCCAACCTGCTGGTCGAAGAGCAGGGGATGGGGGTGTACCTGATGCGCTCGAAGGGCGACCGGGCGGTGGACTTAGACACCTACGCCGGCCTCCGAACCCACCTCCACACCACGGCGCTGGGGAAAGCCATCCTCGCGTACCTCCCGGAGTCCCGGGTCGAGGAGATAGTCGAGCAACACGGCCTCGAACGGAAGACGCCGCGGAGCATCGGTTCTCGGGAGGAACTGTACGAAGCGATCGACGACATCCGCGAACGCGGGTACGCCATCGACGACGGGGAGCGTCTCGAAGGGTTGCGCTGCGTCGCGGCCCCCGTCAAAACCTCCTCGGACAAGGTGTTGGGCGCGATAAGCGTCTCCGCCCCGGCGAGTCGCGTCAGCGACGACGACCTCCACGGCGAGTTCTCCGAACAAGTCCTCAGTGCGGCGAACGTCGTTGAACTCAACATAAACTACTGAGGGCCCATTCTCGGTTTCGGAGACGGCCCCTTCTCCGGGCCACCTCTCGGACCCTGTTCGCTGGCCTCGAAGGCCGTTACGGATCTACGTCCGTAACGAACATCGTTCCGACGATCCGGTTCGTTCTGTAGTAGAGAATCCAAGGAGCGCCGACGAATTCGCAGTTCCGTACTCGGGACGCTCCGCTCGCAGTCGGTCCGAGAGGGGGTCGGCGAGAGAGAAGGCGTCCCCGGGACGACGTTCCACCTCGCCGGCGACAGACGCGAGCGCTGGTGAGCAGTGGCGGTAGTACGTGTCGACGTCGGAACATCAACTCCGGGAAGGTGGCGGACGTGCTGGGTCCCTCGACGGCCGACGGTGCGAATGTCATCCAGTACGACCGGACCGGCGGCACCAGCCAGCGGTGGACGTTCGACTCCGTGGAGACCGTCCGGTCCGCGGACGACGGTCGGCCGTGAGGAGGGCGTACCGTCGCTGGATCGCCCGCCGAGTAGCGGAGGAGGGAGACGCCGATAGTCACGGCTTCTCTAACTGTTAATTGCGCTAGTTATTTATGAAAATAACTACTACTTTCGGTGGGTTTAATATCTCACAACTAACAGGCGGTAGTACATGGTTAAACATGACGCAGGTCCCGAGACGAACAGACGGACGTATATAGCCGCGCTCGGCACCGGACTCGCCGCCGGGCTGGCGGGCTGTGCCGGCGGGAACGGCGGGGGAGAGAACGGCGCGACGAGCGGAAACGGCGGTGGCGGCAGCGGAAAGTGGAACGAGACGCTCGAAGTGCTTCACGGCTGGTCCGGCGGCGACGGCGAAGCCGCGGTGAGCGCCCTCATCGAGGCGTTCCGCGAGGAGTACCCCGACATGGAGACGAACTTCCAAGCCGTCGGGGCGAGCGCGAACGTCAACCTGAACGCAACCATCCTCCGTCGGATGGTGAACAATAACCCGATGAGTTCCTTCGCCAACTGGCCGGGGAACAACTTGGAGCGCTATCGAGGTCACCTCATGGACCTCGAGAAGGACGTCTGGGAGGCCGAGGGATACAAGGACGTGATACAGGACCGGGCCATCGAACTCTGCACCTTCAACGACAAGATGCCCGCCGTCCCGCTAGGATCTCATCGGATGAACAACTTGTTCTACAACATCAAGGTGTTCGAGGATGCCGGCGTCGATCCCAAGAGCCTCAACTCAATGGACGCGTTGATGTCGGCGCTCAAGACGATTAAAGAGGAGACGGACGTGACGCCGATGGGGCAGGCGATGAAGGCGCCGTGGACCGTGCTCCAACTCTGGGCGCAGGTCCTCATGAGCCAATCGGGCGTCGACGCGTACACGAACTTCATCGAGGGGAAGGGGAACAAACAGAAGATCGTCAAGTCGCTGAAGACGGTCAAGGAGATACAGCAGAACTACATCACCTCGGACGCCTCCTCGGTCAGCTTCACCGACGTGGGCGGGAAGATGATAAACGGCAAAGTCGCCTGCATGCACCAGGGCAACTGGCTGGCGGGGCAGTTCCGCTCGAACGACTCGTTCAACTACCAGGAGCAGTGGGGGTGGATTCCGTTCCCGGGCACGGAGGGCGTGTACTGCTACCACCTCGACTCCATCGTCGCGCCGATGAACAACCCCTCCAAGGAAGAGACCATCGCGTGGGAGAAGTTCGTCGGAACGAAGAAGGCGCAGATCGCCTTCAACAACCTGAAAGGCTCGGTTCCGCTTCGAACCGACATCGACCCGAGCGAACTGAGCGACTTCATCGCCATGACGTACAAGGACCTCACCAGTTCGGAGAAGTACCCACCGACCATCGCGCACGGACTGGCCGTCCCGCCGGAGCAGATGGGTAACTGCAAGACGGCGATGAGCGAACACATGATGGGGCCGTACGACGTCAACGCGGCGGCGGAGGCTCTCCTCAAAGCCGTCTCGGGGTAACGTAATCGCATTAACAACACAATTTATTACGACGGAACTGAACACTCTTACCGATGGGTACGACCGAAAGGACCGAAACGGCCTCGTCGTCGACCGAGGAGGTGGACTGGGAGACGAAGCTCAGGTACTTCCTGAACAGCGACTTCGTCCGCTCGTCGCCGTACTGGGGGATTCCGTTCCTCATCATGGGAATCGCCGTGTACGGCGGAATCGGGTTCAACCTCTCCATCTCCCTGACCGACGCGAAAGGGCTGACTCCGCCGGATTACAGCAATCTGGACTTCGAGATGTATCGACAGGCGTTGACCAGCGACGCCTTTATGCAAGCCGCGCAGAACAACTTCGTGCTCCTCGTCGTGTTCACGACGGTCTGTCTGTTGCTCGGTCTGTTCTTGGCGGTGCTGTTGGACCACGGCATCCGCTACAAGGACAAGATTCAGACCATCTATCTGCTGCCGATGAGCCTCTCGTTCGTCGTCACGGCGCAGATGTGGCTCTGGATGTTTAACCAACAGAACGGACTTCTCAACATCATAGTGACCGCGTTCGGCTTCGAGCCGATAAACTGGATCGGAAACCCGTCTATCGCGCTCGGGTCGGTGATATTTGCGCTCATCTGGCAGTTCAGTGGGTACACGATGGTCGTGTACCTCGCCGGACTCCAGTCACTCCCGGACGACCAGTTCGAGGCCGCTCGCGTCGACGGCGCGAGCACGGTCAAGACGTACCTCCGCATCATCATCCCGCAACTCAAGGAGGCGTCGGTCAGCGCCGCCGTCATCCTGATGGTGTTCGCCCTCAAGGCGTTCACGTTCCTGTACGCGCTCACGGGACGGTACCGCCCCCCGAACGGCACCGACATCCTCGCGACGCTGATGGTGAGGCAGGCGTTCAAGTACGGGAAGTGGGCCTACTCGGCCGCCATCGCCACCTACTTGCTCCTCTTGGCGCTGGGGGTCATCGCACCGTACCTCTACTACCAGTACAAGCAAGGGAGTCTCTGAACATGTCGCGATCAACCTCGGACGGCGGAATAGACGTCGCCTCGTTCGTCGAGGACTGGAACCTCGCTCGAATCGCCCAGTACGTGCTGGTGATACTCTTCATCGGCTTCTTCCTCGCACCGCTGGAGACGGGCTTGATGACGGCGCTGAAGACGAACGAAGCCGTCGCTCGGTCGATACCGCTCGTGCCGCCGACCGGCGAGGGCTTCACGCTCGGAAACCTCCGATTCGCGTTCGACAGGCTATCGGGGGCGTTCTTCAACTCGCTGTTCATGGCCATCCCGGCGACGCTCGGCAGCGTCCTCTTCGGCAGCATGGCCGCGTACGGACTCACGATGGTGAACTGGCGCGCCCAGATCCTGATGCTGGCGCTGTTCCTCATCGGCATCTTCATGCCGTACCAAGCCGTCTTGGTGCCGCTGTCGCGGTTCTGGAACAACATCTTCCCGCTCGCGTCGATGATCACCCCCCTCTTCGAGACGCTCCCGTTCCTGCAGGGGTACCACGCGAACCTCGTACCGCTGATAATCACTCACATCGCCTACGGGATTCCGATCTGCACGATACTCTTCCGGTCGTACTACCAGAGCCTCCCGAACTCGCTCGTCGAGGCGGGAAAGATCGACGGCGCGTCCATCACGAAGATATACCGGCGCATCGTCCTGCCCATCTCGAAGCCGATGTTCGGCGTCGTGTTCATCTACCAGTTCACCCAGATCTACAACGAGTTCCTCTTCGCGTTCACGCTGGTCACGGGCGCGGACACGCCCGAGGCACCGGTCACGCTCATCCTCCCGGCCGTCGGCGCCTCGACGTCGGGGATCGACTTCGGGATTCGGATGTCGGCGTCGTTCTTGGCCGCGATTCCGACCCTCATCATCTACGTCGCCTTCGCCGAACAGTTCGCTAAGGGCCTGCAAACGGAGAGCGGATAATCATGGGACAAATTGAGATCAACAATCTGACGAAGCGGTTCGGAAGCACGACGGCGGTCGACAGGCTGAGCCTCGACATCGAGGACGGGGAGTTCCTCGTCCTCGTCGGCCCCTCCGGATGCGGGAAGTCCACCACGCTCCGGTGTCTCGCCGGGTTGGAGACCGCGAGTTCCGGCGACATCTACATCGCGGGCGACCACATGAACTACCGCGTCCCGCAGAACCGGGACATCGCGATGGTATTCCAGGACTACGCGCTGTATCCGCACATGACCGTCAGACAGAACATGCGCTTCGGCCTCGAAGAGGAGGAGGGCTACACGGCCGAGGAACGCGACGAACGCGTCGAAGAGATCGGAGAGATGCTCGGTATCGCGGACCTCCTCGACCGCAAACCCGACGAACTCTCGGGCGGACAGCAACAGCGCGTCGCACTCGGCCGCGCCATCGTGCGTGACCCGGAGGTATTCCTGATGGACGAACCGCTGTCGAACTTGGACGCGAAACTCCGGGCGCAGATGCGCACCGAACTCCAACGGCTCCAGAACCGATTCGGCGTCACGACGGTGTACGTCACGCACAATCAAACGGAGGCGATGACGATGGGCGATCGCATCGCCGTGATGAACGACGGCGAGCTCCAGCAGGTCGGCGAACCGCTCGAACTGTACCACGAGCCGGTGAATCGGTTCGTCGCCGGTTTCATCGGTGAACCGATGATGAACTTCGTCGAGGGGACGTACGACGACGGCGTCTACCGCGGCGAGCACATCGAGTACCCGTTCGACGAGCGGATGCGAGAGCACGTCGACGGCGCCTCCGAGGTGGTGCTCGGCGTCCGCCCGGAGGACCTCGAACTCCACCCCGCCCGCGACGGGGCCGAGGCGACGCTCGGCGACCACCAGTTCCCGATGGAAGTGGCGGTCGTCGAACCGCACGGCAACGAGAACATCGTCTACCTCAACCCCGTCGGCGAGACGGACAGAGAGCCCCTCCTGCAGGCCGTCGTCGGCGGCACCGACGACCCCGAACCGGGGATGCGAGTGGTCGCCAGTATCGATCCCGAGACGGTCCACGTGTTCGACGCGCGGACCGGCGAGGCGCTCCACAACCGTCGCCTCGACTCCGAGAGGGAGGTGACGCACGTCTGACCATGTCCCGACTACTACTCGACGACGTGACGAAGGTGTTCGACGACGACGGAGAGGACATCGTCGCGGTTGACGGAGTCTCCGTCGACATCGCAGACGGTGAGTTCCTCGTCCTCGTCGGCCCCTCCGGATGCGGGAAGTCCACCACGCTCCGGATGATCGCCGGCCTCGAAACGGTGACGCACGGCGAGATCCGACTCGGCGACCAGGTGTTGAACGACGTCAAGACGCAGGACCGAGACATCGCGATGGTGTTCCAGTCCTACGCGCTGTACCCGCATCTGACGGCCGAACGCAACATGTCCTTCGGACTGGAGGAGTCGACGGACATGGCGAAAGCCGATATCTCCGAGCGCGTCGAAGAGGTTGCGGGGATGATGGGCATCGGCGACCTGCTCGACCGAAAGCCCGGTCAGTTGTCCGGCGGGCAACAGCAGCGCGTCGCGCTCGGTCGCGCCATCGTGCGTGACCCGGAGGTATTCCTGATGGACGAACCGCTGTCGAACCTGGACGCGAAACTCCGGGCGCAGATGCGCACCGAACTCCAGCAGCTACAGGAGCAACTGGACGTCACGACGGTGTACGTCACGCACGACCAGACGGAGGCGATGACGATGGGTGACCGAATCGCCGTGATGAACGACGGTCACCTCCAGCAGTTGGGCGAACCGCTCGAACTGTACCACGAGCCGTCCAACCTGTTCGTCGCCGAGTTCATCGGGGAGCCTTCGATGAACTTCCTGCGCGGGCGGATATCGGGGACGACGTTCGTCACCGACGACTTGGAGTACGAACTCGACGACGACATCGTCGCGGCGGCCGAGGGCGTCGATGACGCCGTCGTCGGCGTCCGTCCGGAGGACATAGAAGTGCTGTCGCGGGCGCGCGTCGGCGGCGACTCGGGCCACGAGTTCGAGATGGTCGCGACCGTCGTCGAACCGATGGGCGACGAGAACGTCGTCCACCTGTCGTTCTCGGACGACCGGGCGGAAGACGATCTGGTCGCCGTCACGGAGGAGCCGCAAGCGGTCGAGGAGGGCTCTACCGTCGTCGTCAGGATTCCGCCGGAGATGGTCCACCTGTTCGAGCAGAGTACGGGCGAGGCCGTCCACAATCGCCGCGTGGAGAGCAGCGGACGGTTCGCCACTCCGTAGCGTCGTCGCTCTCTTCTTTTCGTCCCCACTCTCCGTTCGTGTTCGAGCGAACGCACAGGCCGCAGGCGCTCGGTCGCCACGTCAACGACGAGACGCTCGTCACTGACACTGCGACGGTCGCCACCGGAACGGACGTTGCCGATGCACCTCGACTCTCCTCCCCTCTGTTCTCTAAAACAGAACGGGTGTGATTTAAAAGAGAATGGTGCTCAACACGGCGGCGCGATACGCGTCTCCGCCCCGGCGAGTTGCGTCAGCGACGATCACCTCCCACGGCGAGTCCCCCGAACAGGTCCTCAGCGCGGCGAACGCCGTCGAATTCACCATCGATTCCCGAGGACTCGTCTCTGTTTCGGAACCGGTCTCTCCCCTTTCGGGCCGCCTCTCTGACCCTGTTCGCCGGCTTCGAAGCCGTTACGAAGCTACGTCTGTAACGAACCTCGTTCGAACAACCGGGGTTCGTTCTGTAATAGAGAATCAAAGGACGCCGACGAATCCGAAGGCCACGCTTCGGACGTCCCCGTTCCTGCGGGAGTACCATGCGACCCTCGTGCCGCTGATAATCACTCAGATCACCTACGGAATTCCGATCTGCACGGTATTCTTCCGATCGTACTACCAGAGCCTCCCGAACTCGGGATAGTGCCGCGACAGGATCCGATCTACCGGTCACCGGAATACTTCTATGACGGAGGTGAACCGGCCACTAACGGTTATGTGTCCCGCCCCGAATTCACGGATATGGAAACGCGCCCACTGGGCGAGACCGACCACGAGAGCACCGTGATGACGTTCGGCACAATCGCGCTGAACTGGCTCGAACAGGAGGGGGCCGACCAGATGGTGGAACTCGTCCTCGATCACGGGGTCAATCACTTCGACGTGGCGCCGACCTACGGCGACGCCGAACTGAAGTTAGGACCGAAACTCCGCCAGCATCGTGAGGACATCTTCCTCGGGTGCAAAACGCAGGAGCGGGGACACGAGGGGACGAAACGAAAGCTCGAACAGTCGCTCGACCGCCTCGGCGTCGACAGCATCGACCTGTACCAGGTCCACGGGCTAGAGTACGAGGACGAACTCGACAGGATCACGGCCGACGACGGCGCCCTCGAGGCGATGCGGGAGGCAAAGGCCGAGGGCGTCATCGACCACATCGGGCTGACCAGTCACGGGAACCCACAGCTCATCCTCGACGCTATCGATCGCATCGACGACCTCGAGACGGTGATGTTCCCGCTGAACCCAGTCGTCGTCGGGAAGGACGACGAGGACCACGACTACCAGGCGGTACTCGAACGGGCGAACGAGGAAGGTATCGGCACGCTCGGCATCAAAGCCTTTGCGAAGGGGTCGTGGCCGCCGACCGAGGAACTCCCCGAACGGGACCGTCCGTACGCGAACTGGTACGAGCCCGTCGACACGCCAGAGGAGATCCGCGACCGGTTCGATTTCGCCGCCTCGCAGGGCCTAACTAGCGTCGTCAGCCCGGGCGATCCCAAGCTCGTCACGATGGTGCTCGACGCCGCGAGCCGGTACGACAGGATGGACGAGGCGGCCCAGCGGTCGCTCGTCGAGCGGTCTCGCCACGACGAGAGCCCCGTCCCGGAACAGCTTCACCACTGAACCTGGGGTTATAGATGGACGTTCCCCTGACGGTGAGAGCAGCGCTCGAAGACCGCCCCGTCGACGGGGCGACCTGCCTCGAGGCCGGCGCCGGCGTCGGGAACGCGACCGCCGGGCTGCTTGTGAACGGCGCCCGCCGGGTCTACGCCGTGACGAACGACCGCGACGACGCAACGACGGTCCGCGAACGGATCGGACGCGCCGAGGCCGATCGCACTGCCGTGATCGAAGCGGACCTCACAGACACGCCGCTCGCGACCGACTCCGTCGACGTCGTGACCGCGCACGGTCTGTTCAACGTACTTCCGCCCGCGGCACTCCCCGCGGTCATTGAGGAACTGACGCGCGTCGCGGCTCCGGGCTGCCACCTCGTCGTCGACGATTACGATCCGCTGCCCGAAGACGCCGCGGTGAGCGACCTGTTCGCCGTCGAAAACGCGGCTGCCGAACTCGCCACCGGCCGTCCGGCGCTGACCTTCTACCCGTCAGCGGTCCTCCGGCGCCTCTTTGCCAGGTACGGCTGGGAGTTCGATCGAGAGCGGACACTCCTCCGTCCCGTCCCCTGGACCGCCAGTCACGTCAAGGCTCACGCGACCGCCGCCCGATCCAGGGCTGCGGAGGTGACGCCGGAGCTGGGCGATCCGCTGATCGCCGAGATCGATCGCCTCGTCGAGTCGATCGGATCGGAGTCCGTGGGAACGATGTACAGCGTCGCGATGCGGCGTCCGGACTGAGCTAGTCGGGGGGTTCGAACCGGTCGACGGCCCCCCGGATTTTATGGGGCAGCGCGGAGTTGGAGCCGCCGCCGGCGACGACGGCGAGGAGATTACCGTCGTCACTGCTACGCTGACCGCGCCGAGATTGCTACTCAGCGCGGGTCCACACCTGCATCTCGCCGGGTTCTCGGTTGTCCCACGCATAGTAGGGGATCATCGTGAGCTGTGCGGACTCGGTGTCCGTCTCGTCGTCGGGGCGGTACAGCGTCCCTTCCCACCCGTCCAGCGCTGGCACCTTGGCATCGGCCTCGAGGATGGTCACTCCATCGAGCAGGTCGTCGCGGTGCTCTGCGTCGATGACGGCGTCTGAAGCGAGTGTGTATTGGTGGAGCGGTCGATCGTTGTCGACTGCCTCGGCGCAGTAGACGAGCGGGCCCCGTTCGACGGCGACGCGGCCAGCATCGCTCTTGACTGCGGGATGGGCACGGACTAGTTCGGGTTCCTGTTCGAAGCGGACCTTGATCTGGTCGTCGCTCCACTCGCCGTCGAGTTCGACGTAGTCGTCGTCGCTCTGGTCCACCTCCTCTCCGTCAATCGAGACGGACGCGTCGGTCGCCCAGTCGGGGATCCGAAGGCGAATCGGGACCGGTCCGTCAGCGTCGACAGTGAGTGTGGCCTCACCAGACCAGGGCAGCGAGCTCAACTGGGTGAGTTCGACCTCGGTCCCGTCGACGGTCGTCGTCACTGTGCTGCCGACGTACTGGTTGACGGTGAGCGCCCCGTCGACATTCGAGTAGACGTACTGTCCGAGCGACGCGAACAGGCGCGCGGCGTTCGGCGGACAGCAGGCGCAGGTGAACCACCCCTTGCGATGGTGATCACCCGAACTCTCCAGGGGGTTCTCGTAGAAGAACCGCGTACCGTCCAGCGAGACGCCGGCGAGGAATCCGTTGTACAGCGTCCGCTCGATCAAGTCCGCGTACTTCGCCTCGCCCGTGAGTTCGAGCAGTCGCTGGTTCCAGAAGATGCTCCCGATAGCCGCACACGTCTCGGCGTAGGCGCCCTCGTTCCTGAGGTCGTAGTCCTCGGTGAAGCCCTCGTGCTCGCGCTCGGGGCCGATGCCCCCGGTCACGTACATCCGCTTCGTCGTCATGTTCCCCCAGAGACGTTTCATCGCCTCGAACAACTCCTCGTCGTCCGTCTCCGCCACGAGGTCAGTGACCCCCGCGAAGAGATACATCGCTCGCACCGAGTGCCCCTCGACTGTCTCCTGCTCCCGGACAGGAGCGTGGGCCTGCGCGTACGTACCGACGTACTCGCCGTCCTCGTCGAGGAACAGGCTTCCCCCGCCCGCAGCGGGGATGAGTGCGCCGTCGTCCCACGAGTGGCCGCCGATTTCGTCGGAGTGTTCGAGCTCCCACTCGAGACGGTCGTCGTGGCCTCGGAGGTCGACGAAGTACTGTGCGAGGTCGAGATATCGCTCGTCGTCCGTAACCTGGGAGAGTCTGACGAGTGCGAGCTCGATCCCTTCGTGTCCTGGAACGCCGTCGATCCGGTCACCGAAGACGTCGTCCACGTGGTCAGCGAAATTGGTGGCCACGTCGAGCAGTGACTCCTCGCCGGTGGCCTCGTAGTGAGCGACGGCGGCCTCGATCAAGTGACCGGCACAGTACAGCTCGTGCATGATGTTGAGGTTCGTCCACTTCATCTCCGGTTCGACGAGCTGGAAGTACGTGTTGATGTAGCCGGAGTCCCTCTGTGCAGCGGCAACTAGCTCGATCACTTCGTCGACCCGCTCTCGAAGATCAGGATCGTCGGCCTTCGCGAGCTCGTAGCTCGCCGCTTCGAGCCACTTGTAGGCGTCGCTGTCCTGGAACCACATCCCCTGGAAGCCCTCTCTTTTCCCGTCGCGGGCGCGGCGGAAGTTCTCCAGCGTCCCCGATTCTTCGAGCTGTTCGTACTGGTATTCGATCGTCACGTCGCGGTTCCGGGTCACCCAAGGCGACCAGAACCCGTCATCGATTTCGACGTCCGATAGCTCGATCTCGTCCGTTGTCTGCTTGTGTTCGCTCATTGTGTTTCAGTGGTGATCTGTCGTTGATTCGGTCTACCGATTCGATGTCGTCAGCCGAGCGGTGCGATTCGCGTCAGTGCGAACGGTATTGCCGTCGCCCCTTATTGATGGTGCAGAGGGGCTATCCGAGCGGTTTGACCTCTCGTTCGGAGTGCAGCGGCGGGTTGTACACAGCGTCTCCGGTCCCGTCGAATAGGTGAACCCGGTCCAGATCGATAGACGGTCAGCGGCTTGAAGATGCCATCGGTGTACGACAGTTCCTGGTAGAACGAGTCCAGGTTCGCGAGCGTGTCGAGTTCGACGAACCGCGGGAGGTAGATGACGTCGAGTCCCAGGACTTCGGGGGCGTTACCGGCCTGGATCTGTGCGATAAGCGACCGGTACTTCTCCTCCGGTGGTTTCATGCTCGCTTTAACGTGGACGTCGTCGTAGGACTCGTTGAACACGTCCGCGTACACCGCCTGCGGATCGTCCCGGTCCCGGTACGTGATTTCGACACGACCGGAACCGCCGGAATTACCGCTACCACCCCCGTCCGTCGACGTACCTCCGTTGCCGCTACAGCCAGCGATACCGACTGCGCTCGATATACCGAGGCTTTCAGCAGTTTGCGCCTGTCAATATCTCGCACTCAAATGTACAAACTGGCTTGACACCATATCACGTGCCTGGAACCGGAGATCGTTTCCTATTTATCATTGCATTTCGATATGACCAGTTAACGGATCGTTTTCATCGCCCTTCGCTGCGGAGCTGGCCGACACGTTCACAATCGTGGTGCGGCGGTCATCGATCGAAACTGCCCACCCCAATACCTTATTATCCCCCATACCCGAACTTTCCCTATGCGAGGCTTAGCGAAAACCAGCCGTAACCACGGAGCAATGGAACTCATCGAACGAGATCGGCCGGAGCCAAGACCGAACGAGGCACTGATCGAAGTCGACTATGCCGGCCTGTGCGGGAGCGACGCTGGGATTTTCGAGTTCGAATCCGCGTTCGAGCGGATGAATCTCCCGACCGTCATCGGCCACGAATACTCCGGGCGCGTCGTCGAAGTAGGAGACGCGGTCACGAAGTTCGAAGTCGGCGACCGAGTCGTCGAACGGCCGATCCGCGGATGCGGGGACTGCTATCAGTGCGAGATCGGCATGGAGAACGTCTGTCAGAACGCAGTCATCACGGGCGTCGACCACGACGGTGCTTACGAGCCGTACATCGCCGTCCCCGAGAACGCCCTTCATCCGATCCCTGACAGCGTCGAACAGCAACACGCCGCCATGGTCGAGCCGACCAGCATCGGCGCCCGCGCCGTGATCCAGAACTCCCGGGTCGGCGCTGGCGATCGGGTCCTCGTCGAAGGACCGGGTCCAATCGGCCTGCTCACGGCGCAGATAGCGCGGGCGCAGGGCGGTACCGTCGTCGTCTCCGGTGTCGGCCAGGACGCCGACTACCGCCTTCCCCTCGCCGAGGAACTCGGCTTCGAAACGATCAACATCGCGGCTGACGACCTCGACGCGCGGCGCGAGGAGATCACCGACGGTATCGGATACGACGTGGTCTTCGACACGACCGGCCACCCCTCCGGGCTCCCATCTGCGGTCGAGGAAGTCCGTAAAGGCGGTCAGATCGTCCTCATCGGCCAGACCGGCGAGACCACGATGGAGTACTCGCCACTCGTCCGCGCGGAGATCGACCTACAGTGTTCCTACGCCTCCAAGTACGAGGACTTCGAGAACGCGCTCCGGTTGATCGACACCGGCGACGTCGACGCCGAGACGTTCATCGACGACCGGTTCTCGCTGCTCGACGCCGGCGAGGCCTTCGAGTCGTTCGTTAGCGGCGGGACCTGTAAGCCCGTCTTCGACGTCTCCGAACTGCGTTCGTAGCGTCCGGATCGTTCTGGCGCGGGTAGCAACGCGACCGACGTCCGAGGATTTTACTACCCGCTCTTGGTATCGCGAGTCGATGCTCGATTGGATCGACAACTACGACGAGCGCGATTGGCAGACGACTACCGACGGAACAGTCAGATACGCCTTGCTCGGACTCGGCTGGTGGACGATCGACGTCGCTCTCCCGGCGATCGAATCGTCCGATCTCGGTGAAGTGACGACGCTCGTGAGTAGTTCCACGGAGAAGGCCCAGCGGCTCGCCGAGGAAAACGGCGTGGACCACGGGATCAACTATGACGAGTTCCACGACGGCGCTGTCAGCGATGCGTACGACGCCGTCTACGTCGGGACGCCCAACGCCTACCACCTGGAGTACGTCGAGACCGCCGCAGACCTGGACAAAGCAGTGCTCTGTGAGAAGCCGATGGAAGCCACTATTGATCGCGCATCACGGATGGTCGACGTCTGTGAGACCGCAGACGTTCCGCTGATGATCGCCTACCGGATGCACACTGATCCGGCCGTTCGGCGGGCCAAGGAGCTCATCGACGACGGCTTCATCGGCGAACCGGTGTCCGTCTACGGAAACAACAGCCAACCTCTCCTCGAGATGATCCCGGATCCCGACCAGTGGCGTCTCGATCCCGATCTGTCGGGGTACGGTACCTCGGTGATGGACCTGGGCATCTATTCGATCAATACGACGCGCTATCTCTTGGAGCGCGACCCGGTCGCAGTCCAGTCCCAGATGAGTTCTCACCACGACGCCTTCGCTGACGTCCCGGACGAGCGCTCCGCAGCCCTCCTCGTCCTCGAGGACGACGTGAAGATGGTGACTACCGACAGCCAGAACGCGCACGAAGACACCAATCTGAAGATCACCGGTACCGAGGGGCAGATCGAGTTCCAACCGGCGTTCCACGGACAGGTCGAACTCCGCCTCTCGCGGAACGACCTCTCCGTTACGATCGAACACGAGGCGTTCGACGCCGAGCGAGAGATGGAAGAGGAGTTCGACTACTTCGCAAACCGCGTGCTGACGGACGGTGAAATCTACGCGGACGGCCGGCACGGGCTGACGGATATGCGGATCATCCGCGCTCTCCACGAAGCGGCCGAGAGCGGCGACGTCGTCGAACTGTAGTCGGAATTCCGCGACGGATTGACGACGAGGTAACGTCTCCGCCACCGCTGTTTTCCGATACCACGGGCCAGATAACCGCAGGTGCCTATCAAGTCACCGAACAGGAGATCCGAGTGTAGCCCACGAGGCGGACGAACGGCCGTTTTTCGTCCGGTAGGAGAAACCCCGGCGGCGGAGAGACGTCAACCGGGGGTGCGGCGAAAGCGAGAGCCGAGCGAGTGGGGGACCGACTCGGGCGACGCGCCGGTTCCCGTTCCGTCCGACGGGACGGCCGATGGTTCGGGCTCGGCGAGGGTTCTGGCTCAGTAGTTGTCGTAGACGGTCTTCTCGATGGTGTAGAACTCCAGTCCCGCGTCGCCCTGTTCGCGCCACGTCTCCGAGGACGACCGCTTGAACCCGCCGAAGGGGACGTGGAGTTCGAGGCCCGTCGTCTTGTCGTTGACCTTCACGACGCCCGCCTCCGACTCCTCGACGAAGCGGTTCGCCTCGGTGTGGTCGTCGGTGACGACGCTGGCGGAGAGGCCGTACTCGACGCCGTTGGCCACCTCGATTCCCTCGTCGAAGTCGCTCACCTCGATGACGGCGACGACGGGGCCGAACACCTCCTCTTGGGCGATTCGCATGTCGGGTTCCACGTCGGTGAAGACGGTCGGTTCGACGAAGTGCCCATCCTCGACTTCCTCGCCCTCGGGGACGCCGCCGCCGGCAGCGAGCGTCGCACCCTCGTTTTGGGCCACCTCGACGTACTCGAGGGTGGAGTCGCGTTCGTCGGCGCTGACCTGCGGGCCCATCTCGTGTTCGTTACCGGGGCCGATGTCGATGGACTCCGCGCGGTCCACGAGTTCGGCGACGAACTCGTCTTTGACGTCCTCGTGGACGATGGCGCGGGAGCAGGCGGTACAGGACTGGCCGGTGGTGCCGAACCCGCCGCTGGCGACGATTT
This sequence comes from Halopelagius fulvigenes, assembly GCF_055398025.1. Taxonomy (NCBI): domain Archaea; kingdom Methanobacteriati; phylum Methanobacteriota; class Halobacteria; order Halobacteriales; family Haloferacaceae; genus Halopelagius; species Halopelagius fulvigenes. The sequence goes on from NZ_AP043845.1 coordinate 270,947, forward strand.
CGGCCGCCTTCGCGGGGTCCGCGGAGCTCGCGACGACCGTCGGGTTCTTCCCGCCGAGTTCGGTCTGAGCGCGTTTGCCGGCGTCGGTCGCTTGGTCGTACACCATCTCACCGACCGGACCGCTCCCGGTGAAGGAGACGGCGTCCACGGCGTCGTTTCCGATGAATTCGGAGCCGACTTCGCTCCCGGGGCCGGTCACGAGGTTGAGGACGCCGTCCGGGAGGCCGGCGTCGTCGAGCGCTCTCGCCAGTTCGAGTGCGACGCCGGGAGCCAGCGACGCGGGCTTCAGGACGACGGTGTTGCCCGCCGCAAGCGCCGGGGCGAGCTTCCACGCGGGGATGGCGATGGGGTAGTTCCACGGCGTGATGAGGGCGGCGACGCCGACGGGCTCCTTTCGGGTGTAGAGGTTCGTCCCCCGTCCGCTCGCACCCTTCACCGTGCCGCCGAGGTCCGCGGCCTTGGTCGAGAAGTAGTGGAAGATGTCGATGGCGCGTTGCACCTCGCCGGCCGCCTCGGGGCGGGCCTTCCCCTCCTCGGCGACGAGCATGTCGGTGAGTTCCTCCTTCCGTTGGGCGAGGAGGGTCCCCGCCTCGCGGAGGATGCGGCCGCGTTCGGGACCGGGGGTGTTCGCCCACTCGTCTCGCGCACTCGCGGCGGCGTCCACGGCGTCCGCCGCGTCGGATTCGTTCGACTGCTGATAGCGAGCGACGGTCACGCTCGGGTCCGCCGGGTTCTCGACGTCGATGGTCTCGCCCGTCTCCGATTCGACCCACTCTCCGTTCACGTAGTTGCGTCTGGTTTCCGTCATCGGGTAGACAATCATCGTTTAGATATACGACTGTTACGGTTTCGCAGAGGACCGACCCGGCCCCCGGACTCCACTACACTTTTATCGGTCGTGCGGAACGTTCGTACCATGTCAGTCGACGACTACCTAGAGAGCGCTAGAGACCGCGACTGGGAGGAACTGGAGTCGGGGACGCTTCGTCTCGCCATGATCGGATTGGGGTGGTGGACGCGCAAGCAAGCGATACCCGCCGTCGAGGCGTCCGAGTTCTGCGAGACGACCGTCGCCGTGAGTAGTACGCACGAGAGCGGTGCCGAACTCGTCTCCGAGAGGGAGAGTATCGAGACGGCGCTGACGTACGACGAGTTCGTGGACGGCGAGGCCACCGACGAGTACGACGCGGTGTACGTGTGTACGCCCAACGCCCGCCACCTACCGTACGCGGCGGCGGCGGCCGAACACGGGAAGGCGATTCTCTGCGAAAAGCCGATGGAGGCGACGGTCGAACGCGCGGAGGAACTCGTCTCGGAGACGGAGGACGTTCCGCTGATGATCGCCTACCGCATGCAGATGGACCCGCTGGTGCGCCGGATGCGAGAACTCGTCGCCGAGGGGGCCGTC
>NZ_AP043847.1:0-77506 GCF_055398025.1 Halopelagius fulvigenes
CGGGTATATCGGAGCTCCACTTTGGCTTAATAAATGTCAAGTGGTAACATGGAGTCGAATGGATATTCGTGACTTTCAGGAATTCGTATTATCCTGTTCATCTCGCCACGAACCCCAGACCTCACGGTACTTCCCAAGTTCTCGACACTCGTTCTTTCGTTCGAAGGCGTCGATGGCGTAGAGAACTTCATTGTCCTTGTCCCGGTCGAGTAGAACGCAGAAGTCACCGGCGTGGAATTATACCAAACGGCGTCGTAGCAACGGGTGTAGAAGGCTGGTCCCTTGGGCGTCGAAAGTCGCCCCGGCGTGGTCCTGACGCCGGGACTGGCCTTCTCAAAAGGACTAGAAGACTATGCCAAAATACGACACGACCGCTGAAAGGTGCATCGCTATCACCACCTCGCCCGAACCGCGCGACGAGCGAGCGGTGAAGGAGTATCTTACTCTCCTGCCAACGGTCCCGGTGTTCGAGGACGACCCCGACACGTTTCTCTGCGTCAGTCAGTCAGGAAGCCAGTACCACGTCCCCCTCGCGCCCGGCCAACGACCGCCGGAGTGCGACTGCTCGCCGCGGGCGACGACTGACGCTTGGCGCCCGCTGAACCGCCCCGAACCCTCGGGATCGCGGCGGTAAAACCACCTGCCTGCGACCCAATTCACTTTGTAAACTATGACTCACGATACCGAAAGAGACGACTCCGTACTGTAGACCTTGGCAGTTTGGGTTTCTACTAACTGATCATCTGCTAACATATTAAGACGAGATTGTTCACAGACGCTGACTGCACTCTCTCATCAACTCAGAACTGAGAGGAGCGAGTCGGAATGTAGATTCAGAGGAGTTCGCTCGTTTCGTCCAGGAAGTGGTTCTACCGTTTTCCTCTCCCGTCGAAACGTAATCTCACCATCCTCAATTTTTTCGCACCGCAGAAGTGCACTCGTCATTAACCCGAGTGAGTTATCGACCCTAGTAGTGCTTCGACGTAAATTACCAGAATAGGGAAAAAGTGGTTTTTTCTTGTTGAACTAGAGATGAGTCTACATTTATTGGAGGTGCTCCGTTATTGTCAACTAGTATGGGTGACTGGTTCTTTGTTTCGTGGGAACAGATTAATATTGCCAGTTGGCTCCTCCTCACTATCGGTGGTGTATCATGGAGGGTTGTCGATTGGGACTTCACACGTTCGTTCCTACGATCGTTTTTCTACGGAGATGCCTATGAAGGGCTGAACAGTATCGACCGCGGTGGAGGAATAGACAGAGACGATGGCTCAGAATTTACTGATACAATGGATATTCTCGAAGAATATGGTTACTTAGATGATATTAGTAAAGATCGCCAAGCGATTGTTCGTGCACGTCGAAGCCATAATGAGATCCTGCTCTTCTCCGAGGACGAAGAGTATGAAGTGATCAACCGACTTGATCGGTTACGACCGCAAGTATTGACGGAGATGGAAGGGAAAGTTGACCACATCTTGAGGATCATCAAGCACATTAGCACTGGTGCATTCTTCTTGGGTCTTGTTCTACAGGGTCTGTACTTGTTTCGACCGTAAGGACGTTTTGACATCGCTCGACCGGCCACCGACTCTTCCCCATCGAATCAGCGTACTCACGTACAGATACCCTGAAACGACGGCGAAGTACAGTCCAGGGCCGATGATTTGCGGTTCGTCCCATTGGTCGAACGTCTGGCTGATATCCTCCACGCAGAATTGCACGATGTCGATCAGCCTTCGTACGCGGTCGTGAGTGAGGTACTCGATGTCCAACGGATCTGACCTGGCCATACATATGTACCCTTGCGGACGCGCATAAAGTCCGGATTTCACGTTCGCTCTTCTCTACTACCGAGGAGTCACCGGTGCGGCGAACGTGGGAAGCGCCAGGAACAATGGTTCCGGTGCCTGAACCCCGACTGTCGCGTCGGGAGCATTGATGCCGACCGGTCGGCCGCTATTCCAATCGCCTCTCGCGGCGAGGAATGCGCCCCATGACGGAGATGAGTTACGAACGGTGTAACAACCCGGTTCGACGCGACGCGCGACAGTGCGGCGGGCAGGAACGACACTACCTGGTGTCCGGCGTGCGGGGAGAAATACGGTGTTCAGGTTCTGTTGAAACACTCATTTGGTGATAGTTTGACGAGAGTGTGCTGAATACAGGGCGCGAGTCGGTCACCTACTCGGCACTCACAGTAATGGAATCAAATCGCTCAGTACAGAGCTCGCATTGAACACCTCCATAAAAAATTGAAGTACTATACGACAGTATCTCATCGGAATGGTCGATAAGGACGTTGTTCGACGCAGTTACGATGACTTAGATGAGACGTATGCCGCAGAACGGTCTGAAGGTGGTCACGGGATAGAGATACTTGACCAGTTTCTCAGACGGCTTCCGAAGTCTGCGCGTGTTCTCGATGCTGGTTGCGGACAGGGGGCACCAGTCCTCCGCCGGTTGAGTGCATCGACGACCGCAACCGGGATGGATTTTTCTCGTACACAACTGGAGTTGGCCACGGAAAACGCTCCTCGTGCGTCGCTCATACAGGGCGATATGGTAAATCTTCCCGTCCGTGACAGCCTGTTTGATGCAATCACTGCATACCACTCGTTGATTCACATTCCACTGGAAGAACATCAAGCGGTTATCGACGAGTTCGCGCGCGTCTTGCGTCCCGACGGGCGGTTGCTCCTCTCCGAAGGCCCCGATGAATGGAGTGGGTCGAATCCGAATTGGCTCGGGAGCGGTACCGAGATGCAGTGGCATATCGCCGGAGCAGAAGCCACACGAGAGCACCTACGCAACGCTGGTTTCACTATCGCAGATGAGTGGGGAACCGCCGACACGTTAACCGAAGATGGCGGGCGTTGGGTGTTCTTCTCGACTCGATAAATAGGCACGCGCTATCTAGCGGTTGGTTCAGCGTTGGTGAGGCGAAATAAACGAAGCCATGGTGAGAGATGCACTCTCTGTATCGCGCACACTACTACTGTCAGCCGTTGAGGGTTTCACCAGAACCACCCATAGCCTCTTCCGGGATTACTCATCAAGCAGCTCGCTCGCCGCGTCCCCCCGCTCAGAAGCGTCGATATGTGAGTACGCCTGTTTCGTGACCGAGAGGCTACTGTGCCGTAGGATGTCTGATGCGAGTCCCCGGTCCTTCCGGAACAGCGTGTCACCGAGTCCGCGACGAGCACCGTGTAGCTTCGGTGCCTCGCCGTCTACCTCAACACCGGCGTTCTCGGCGATTCGCGCCAGTACCTTCCGGGCACCGTGGGTCGTAATCGCCGGTGGCACAATCTCGTACTCCTGAAGGACCGCATCCACGTCAGCATCCGCGAGCAACTCCTCAACATCCTCCCGAGCTTCTCGGACAACGGCATACTTCGAGGGCGCGTGAGCGGTCGGGAACACCGGCCACTCGTCGGTCGGCGGGTCCTGTACCTGGTACCACCGTTCGATAGCGTCACGAGCTTGCTCTAGCACCGAGACGTCCTCCCACGACTGCGATTTCCCCCAGACTCGGAACGTCCACGACTCGCGGTCTACACGACTCCACGTTAGTCCCTGTCGACCCTCGCGGTCGTCACCGCTTACTTGGAAGACCTCTGCACCTCTGACGCCCGTGTACGCGAGCACGTGGACGAACGCCCGCTCTTGGACCGCTTGCGTCGCGTCGAGGCCGTCTTCCTTGATGGCCTCGCACGCTCGCTCGTTCGTGTACTCGACCAGCTGACGGCGGACGTCCGGGGTCCAGAACTGCTGAGTGCGGTCTTGGTCGTCGCGAGGTAGGGGCTCGCGGGCGCGGTCCGTCGTTGCCGGGTTCCGCGAGAGAACGCCGTCGCGGACGCAGAATCCAAGGAACCCAGAGATGACGTTGTAGTACATCTGCGCCGTCGAGGCCGCGATGCCGTCAGCTTCGACGCGTTGGTTCAGTCGGTCGGCGTACCGTCGGATGATCTGTCCGCCGTCGCGTTCGAGGTCCTCGAAAGAGTTGAGGTCGCGGCGCCGCAGCCACGTCTCGAACTGTCCAAGTACAGTCTCGGCGGTGTCGCGGTATTGTTTGGAGTCACCGCTGGAGCGGAGGTAGCGGCCGACAGTCTCGGTGAACTCGGTCGTATCGTCGACGCTCACCGTCGGCCTCCTGTGTCAAGATGGGCATTTCGGGAGTTGTAACCCTGGGATTTCGTGGATGGCATCGGTTCCGATGAGGGTACTGCGTCGACCCCCTTGAATCTACTTACGTGTATGCGCCTACACGAAAGTGACCCCGGAAATTCATATTCACCCTCTATAGCCTCTCTTCTCCACTGTATCGAGACTTCAGGGTATTACATCTCAGTAATGAATCATATGTCGCTATACATAAAACGTCCGGTTGGAAGTTGAGACTACACCTCGTATTGAGAACCTCTAATGCGTGGTACCGGACAAAATGTGGAAGATGAACCGCCACTCTGAGCGGCGAATTACTCTAACCTTTAACTGGTCGCGCTACACAGGGTAGGAGGACTATTAGTCATCGCCGGGCAAACGTTAAAACGAGACGGCAGCCTATCTTATTACTGTCTGCTCCTTTAACTGCGTGAGGGCACATTTGTCGTCACCACGGGTAACCAACCACACTCGTCAGTTTACTCCACTTGGACAAGCAGATCAACTGCCTCACCATCGAATAGAGCAGTCGCACAAACGCAAAATAGAAGAATCACAGCACGAAATTCTTCAATATTGTTAACCGCCCGATCTGTTTTATTCCGTCGTGCGTCTTCCATCTTGAGCGGGGTGATATAGAACCGAACATGTCATCAACCGCTATCGGATCTTCTGAGGCTACACTTCGAGTTCTTATAGGAACTCGTGACGAACTCGACGAGAACGCAAATTAGACAGGTATTTTATATCACTACCCGAGAATTGCTACTGCCCTGCTCTACAGTTATCACTGGTCCGAGAGCAGCCATGCCGTCGAACGCTTCGTTCTCGCCACCACGGGTGGGAATCGGTTACCAAGAGTCCTGCCCGAGGTGGTCGTTCAGCGTCGGTCGCTAACGTGTAATATTGGCGTGGATGACCATCGTTGAGGGCGGCCCAAGAGTGTCTGGTAGTCAGAGATCAAAATAGAAACCATACCGTTCGTCCCCACCTATAAGAAACATTTTACTTCACTCTGGCAAACGAATAGTTTGGGTACAAATTAATATAAATAAAAATACCAAAAGATAGGATAACTATTCCGGAGGTGATTATCACGTATGATTGCGTCTTAGTTTGTGATCTCTGGAACCCATAATATATTACAAATGCTCCGAGAAGTGGAGATAGCAAAGGAAAGAGGGCAGAGACTATGAAGCTAGAGAGTACTACAAATGTAGTGTAAAATAGATTACTATGTTTGAGGTATGATAGTCTCTTTAGATCCATAAATATGGCTATGCACTCTCGAAATATAAGGTTTTCTCAGACTAGTCGAAGTTGGAGTTCGCAGTGTCAGTACCGTCCGCTTGTCCTCTGATCTCAATCATTGGTTCATCAGAAGCTACACAACCTATTTGGAATGGGCAAAATTTGAATCGTCCTTGTTTATTCGCTATGAAGTATGTATTACGATTATCTACATTACCACTTGCACCCTCATAACTCCAGTAGGGACTGTTGGTCTGGCCTATGGGCGTCGAACTAATGTTCCTGACTTTTGACCCATTATAGTCCCAGATACATCGATGGGCAAATCGCCAAAGATTCTTCCCAGCTGCATCTCTCGTAGTAACCTCATAAACCGCTTTCTGGGTTCTGTAGCCTATTGAACTGATACTGACGACTGGCTCAGATTGGATTAATTTAACCTCAACGTCATGCGGTTGTAGTCCCTCAATTACAGCTTGCTGTTGTTCTTTATTAAGCTCATTCTCGAAGATCGAACGTTGTTCGTCAACTGAGAAGTCCGAAAGTTGAGTGAGGAAATTTATAACTTCTGATTCATTGTTTGGATTGAAATCAGTGTTAATGGTTTCATCCGATTTCTTCTTATTGGAGGATGCAGCAGCGGAAGTCCCAATGAACGTTGAACCAATTGCTGTAGCGCCAGTAAGTTTGAGTACCGATCTACGGGATTTCTTTTTGTTATCCATAGCTTGCACGCCTTGAAGGGCAATTAGAGTGACATGTGAAGATGTATTAAATATTCCTAAAAAGGAAATACCTTCCTCTACTACTATTATATACTAATGAAATACTGGGTCATCGAGGACCTTCGAGAATATACATATAGGGCTTCGTTCATAGAATTGTGATATTTTAAACTTCTAGACCACCTATTAGACAAAGATAACAATATTTATTCATTGCTTGGCAGATCTTGATACATGATGGTGCGTCCTAGCAATAACTTGTTTTTCACTACGGACCGAATACAACCAGCTGCTATAATCAACTGTTGCCCGTCTTCTGCCGGACCATTACATCAATAGTCTTGTAACACAAGAATTCTCTCAGGATGTAACTGTATTCCATCTATACTGGAATTGGGGAAAAATCGAAATTCAACTAAGTATACGTGAATAAGAATTCATTTTGGGTGTAGTGAGTGATTAAAGATTTGTCATCGCCCTAGAGCACTAGTAACTGGAAATACTCGCACGAATCAGGCGTCCACCTCTGTAACTGTTATCTATGTATCGTTTGTCTCCGGCTCCCTCCCTCATTCTGTTACATACAAACAATTGTCTATTGATTAGTACCGTTTGAATAGGGTCGTCCTAGCGCCTATCGTATACCTCCTGTCAGCTCTCGCTGGATATCCAATCCTCTCTCAACTCGGAGCGAATAATGAATGGGCACCCAATGTTCTCGTCCATATCGTAAGACGTTCGTGAATGGGAGGTTATTTTTCGAACGGATTGAGTCCCACTACTTTGCGTTCTCTGCCAGATCCGTCTGGGGATTGAACATTCTGCACATTAATCCAAGTACTTCTGTAGCCAGTGATGTGCAATTAATTCATTCCCCTAACTTGCTATATCTCGTATTATTTGAATATGGACCAAAACAAATGACTTTTTTCACCGTCATCACTGTACGCTAACTATGTCAATTCTCAAAATTAAAGATTATTCGAAATAATGTGCAAGAGGTTTTCTTGCTCAGATGTTCGGTCTGTATACTCTACTTTGTACGATCGTTGGTGGTGAACGAAATTCTATGAAAAATGCCCGGTAAAATGCTCCTATCTGCTCCATGGGTTCTTCCTTCTTCCACGATCTCCTTTGAGTTGCGAGCTGACTGAGTCCAGTTGAAGCTTTCAATAGGACCGGAATTAGGCGAGTAGAATCTAAATTGGATATTATTATTTGCACATCACTCATGGAGCACGCCGGTTTATCGACCTTCTCATCGATTCCATCGAAGATATCTCCACAAAGGATCTACTCCGCTATTGACCAAGTGAAGGATGCAAGGTTCAGCGCGGTACCAATATCGGCTCTGGAGCAGTTCTGCAGAAGTCCAGTTTAGTATCTCTGAGTTGTGATTCAAGAATTCCACTCCGCAGCAGTAGTCAAGTTTAACGAGGAAGGTGCGGCTGCATGAACGGTCGCCGATGTCGACTGGTATCACATGTTCACTGATACGGATCTGCCTCAAAAGGAGTAGTAAATTTTCCCTCGTAGATCATTCGGCGTTTCCCGCCTGTCTGGTGTCTCAACAACTCTCCCAGCAAAGAGAGATCTCAGAGACTGCCGAACTTACTGTTCGTATCCACGTTGCTCCGTCATGAACCGCTATATTTTCGGTAGTGGAAGAATATCGAACGGTAATGCTAGAAATTCTGGATTCCTTGAAGCTGTTTTTCGAGACGTCGCTCCAGCAGTCTGATGACGGGTATACGATCAAATCCCTCAAGAGTCCATTGAGAATGGATCCTTAGATCCAGAACAGACATACCGCATTGCAGTTATCGAACAGGCAGCGACTGAACAACCTTCTGAACCACTAGAGATCTCCAAAGCGGAGCAGCCAACTAAAACTCGCTCCCAAGAGACAACGAGATACGAGCCGTAGATGGAACAGTATGCAGCGGCGTCCACTAAATCTCCCTCTCCAGTACCGCCAGTTGAGGAAGGTGAGACACGAACGGTAAGCATCGACTCTCTTGGTGAGGAGGGGGACGGTATCGCGAGGGTAGAGAACGGGTCTACTGTAACCGTCTTCTGTGGATTCAACAGAGCAGAAGAGTGCGTTTCGACCGCTCAGTGTCGTCGTCACCGTCGAAAACGAGCCCCGCGGCCGATCGCGGGGATCCGAACGGATGGCGGTCGCGGTGATAGGCACTATATACTAATGTGTATGTATTTCAAAATGAAGTGTGTAATGACATTACCGCGTACCGCCCTTCAGTTGTACACTGTTCGATCGCATCCCGATTCGCTTCCTGATCTCGTTCGTCGCGTCGCAGCGAGCGGATACGACGGCGTGGAGTTCGCCCATCGGTTTCAGCGGGAACCGCCTGAAGACATCGCCGCTGCACTCGACGAGACCAGGCTCGTACCGGTCGCGGTACACGCAGACCTCTCGACTATTGAAGACGCTCTCGCCGGTGAAGCCGACCTGTTGGAGCGTTGTGCGACCGTCGGCTGTGACCGACTCATCGTCGCCCATCCCGACTCGACACACTTTCACACCCGCGAGTCCGTTCGCGCGCTCGCAGACCGATTGAACGACGTGGCGACGGCTCTAGACGAACGGGGACTGGAACTTGGGGTACATAACGACCGGCGTTGGTTGTGTCCGTTGCTGCCGGGCGGCGTCGAGACACTCATCGACGTGACGCCGATACCGAACAGAGCGGCCGACTATATCCAGGAGGCGGGGCGGCGACTTTTAGCCCGAAACACGGGGCCCGTTCCTCGCAATACTCCGCTCTGGCATCTCATCCGGGGGACGGATCCCGATGCCATCTGGTTCGAGCTTGAGGTAGCCGAGCTTCACGCCGGCGGCGTTGCGCCGACCGAGGCGCTGTCGTTGCTCGACGGCCGAGTAGAGATGCTCCATCTCCGCGACGTGACTCCGGGGTCCGGACTCGACGACTATAAAAACGTACCACATGGTGACGGCGTCGTGGATATGAAACGTAGATTCGAGGCTGCGGGCGACGCCGACGTCAAATGGGTCGTTTACGAGAACGAACTGGACACGCCCCCCGAGGAGAAAATCGACGCCGGTAGACGATTCTTCGATCGGATGCTCGGAGAGCGGGCCGAAACGACCGAGCCGGTTCACCACACAGGAGCGCCTTAACCGTGACAGAGTATTTAAAGTCATAGTGACGTGGCCGAGGCGAATTGGCTTCTCAATTGGCTGCATCGATCGCAACCTACTTGCGTACCGCCAGGACGTCGCAGCTGAAGACATCGACGCTCGTGAGGGTGAATAGCCTGACACATATTTAACCAACAAAACTATGCTATTGGCATTCTTTGTTGGTTAATACGGGTCGAGTTACCATGTCATACGAACCACCGGCACCTCCACAGGAACTTCTCACAGACGTCGTCGACACACTCGACGATTACTCACCCAAACTCCTTCGAGACGTCGCCAGATACACCGAGGAACTCGCTGAACACCGTGAGCGAGAGGAACGGCTAGCGGATAACGAAGAGAACGAGGGGGTCAAGGAGCGACCAGAGAATCTTCCGGATGACGTTCCCTCGAAGGCGACGATTACGGTGAAGGAGATTAACGATAACCGCTATTACTACTGGCAGTGGCGAGATGGAGAAAAAATACATTCAAAATACAAAGGTCCAGTCGATTCGGAGAACTAATCCTCGTTTAGGTCGATCAGGCGAGGAGACGCCGGTAACTGCGCGTCCTGAAAGTCGTCAGTTCCACCAGACATTGAATGTCAGAATAGACCTGCTGCTCACCACCGAGCAAATGCCGAAACGATACGGCGATCTATCCTATCTCTATCTGCTTCTACAACAGCGTGAGGACGCTATTGACCGTTACCCCTGGGGATCGGTCGTATTCACCCGTCAACTCGACTTGCACGAGGAGATCAACCGCTCTCTAGATTGAGTACAACAGGTATGTAAACGCGAAATAGAAGAACGCAGTACGAGGTTCTTTGACGTCGTCGCGGCCATCGATCGCTTGATACTCTTGTAGCTGCTCTCGACCACTCAACGATGTCGATACTGTTCGATTGCCCCAGAGTGGCCGTTCGTCATGAACACGACGTACTGACCGTAATCAGTCCGCTGTGAGTTCTCCTTTCGGTCGTACTCCATCATCGTCGACAGCCACTCGTCTTCCCTAAATACAAACCAGGTCAATGACGTAGCGATCTTTCCGTGTTTCAGTACTTGCTTTGCTTGGGCTTTCTCGCTCGGGTACATTCGCTTCGGAACCATGTACACCAGCCTTCGATCATCTACGGCTTTTAGGACGTGCTGGCTGTCGAACTCGCGGTCCAGGAGAACGTTGTCGATACGAACAACCTTCTGTGCTGAATCCAGCAAGTCCTCAACCATTTCAGTCTAGGAGTCACCCCTGCGGACTGGGCCAAACGTCGAGTACTAACGGAACAGCGTTACTGCCAGCTAGACAATCGCCCACTAGTAAGCGTATTCGTTCGTTTTCTCCTTCGTTCGGATAATCTCGTCTTCGTGGCCTGTCCGATCGCCGGTGAACGGATCTGCTTCGGTTGTGTCGATAGCAATGAAAAGGTACACGATTATGGTACTGGCTGGTTCTCTGGAATATAGCATCTGAATGAGTTATCGTGACTTCATGTCAGAAATGCTTTTAATACTACTCGTCGACAAACTGGATGTCGGCGCCTCCAGCGTTCCGTTTCACACTATCGATACCACGTTCCACACCCTGTTTCGACTGATAGCCTTCGCCGCTGTCCGCGATGATCTTCCCATTCGGCGCGACGAGCCGCCACCGCCACTCTGCCGCTGAATCCTGGAATACTTCGAACGTCGCCATGCTTGACCAGTGGCCTATCTCCTACTTACATTCTCGTACTCATCGAACTACCATCCCATCGTCAATCCCCATTCAGTCGCGCATCATCGATGCAGCCGCAATTCTCAAGCTGAACGATCTTGACTAATCGTTAAGTAAAGAGGTTCTATTTAGCATGGGGTGAGGGCTTCCTAAATTGGTATATACAACTTAGGGAGTAGTGATGTTCAAGCCCTGGAAGGAGTGGGCGGAAGTGTACGTGCTGTATTTGGTCTTTCGGGGGAGGTAAACGCCTCTAGGTGAGCATGAACGTAGCTGAGAATGGCCATTCTCAGTAGCAGGCCGTGTTCTTTTCCATGGCAGAGCCCTTCCCCTAATAGGTCATCACGCCTGTTCTAAATAATGATTGATCAGCGACACGCCGTACTCGGTATTGGACTACTCGTGTTGGTCAGTGCTGGTGGGGCCTCCGTTGTCGGGGCAGCTCCCGCCGACGTCAACCAGTGGGACTGACCCTGGGAGGACGACGATGGTGACGAGTGGAGCGACGACGTCAATCTAAGTGTAGTATCGGTCAATAGTCCCGAAGCCTTCAACACCGCGGCCAACGAGACGAATGCCACGCCGGTCGGACTCGAACTTGACTCCGAGGACGGTACACTGGTCTACGATGTCCTGACGGTAGGTACGGACAACGTCACCACTGTGACGATCGACGCAACGAATGGGACGGTCTTGGAGACGAGCGTCGAAGACGATGAGGATGAATTCGAGGACCTGCGGGCGCTTAACCTGCGCGAGCTGCGGTCGGCTACCGATGCGGTCGCCATCGCGCAGAACGAAACTGCCGGCACCGTCACGGAGGTTGAGCTCAGGACCGACGAGGGGCTCCCCATCTATGAAGTTGAAGTCGTAGCCGATGATGGCACGGAGACCACTGTGTACGTCGCTGCGACCGAGGGACCGGTCCTCGGGATCCACACCGAGGGCAACGGGAACGAGTCGGACGGCTGAGAACGGCCAGAGCTCTTCCGTTCTTCCTCAGGTCTTACCAGGTACTGCCATGTTGAATCTACAGCAGTAGTTTACACGGCCATCTGACCGACCGATACAGGCCAGTGTCTTAACGGGATTGTAGTTGATATATTCCGGTGTGAATCTATTCGGAGGTGACCGCGGTATCGGGGTGGTCGAGGTGCTTCACGGCTGGGCATCAGAACCCGTTCTCGTAGTCTTCGCTCTCTTAACCCAGCTTGGCGATGTTTGGTTTCTCTTCCTGTTGGGTGGTCTTCTGTACGTCGCCGGCGATCAGTTCCCGCGGTGGGGGATCGATCGGCGGCGTGGCCTGTTCGTTCTTGGTCTCCTACTCACGTACGTGGCTCTTATTGGAGTGCTCAAGAATTTCTTCCTGCTCCCTCGGCCTCCCGGTGCGGGTGATCCACCAATCATAGTGTGGCTTCCAGCCGTCTTCCAGGGCGTGTTAGCTTCAATCGCAACTGGGTCGGGCCCCGGATTTCCGAGTGGCCACGCCTTCGGGAGTACTCTGGTATGGGGTGGGTTCGCACTCGTCGTCTTCGAAGACGAATTATCGCCGGGATGGCTCGGAGTCGCAGCTATCGTTGGTCTCGTCTCGCTCTCACGACTCATCTTGGGCGTCCACTACCTGGTTGATGTTGTGGTCGGAGTTGCTCTCGGAGTGATAGTACTGGGTGTGCTCTACGTGATCGCCGATCGAGGTACTGCCCCTGCTCGAGTGCTCCTTGTCGCGGTCGGCGCCGGCGCCCTAGGACTCATCCAGGGAGCCACCTTCGAGAGCGTGGCCGCACTCGGAAGTGGGGTTGGAGGGTGGCTCATCTGGCGTGGCATCGCCGATTCAACACCCGCTCAGCCGTCAAATCGCCGAGAGGCAGCTGCTGGATTCGTTGTATTCGGATTGGCAGGCGGCTTCTTCGCGCTGGTGTATGCTGTCGAACCACCACTACTGGCTACGTTTTTCGGCTCCGCGATCGCCGTCAGTGGGGCCGTTGTCGCCCCTCTGGCCGGTGAGAAACTCCTTGATTGGTAAGTGCGTGACTACGTGGCTGGGAGGTGGCCAGAGTAGTCGTATCCATGTTTGATTCGACGATCCGTTAGAGAGGATATCGAGGAGTCTAAAGCGACTCTATACAGGTTCAGTGAGGCTCACATCGTACACACGAAAACGGCTAAGTACGTTGGCTCACAATGTACACATAATGAGCACCGACAAAAAGCGCGTGCAGTTTCGAGCACCCAATCGGCTTATTGACCGGGCCGACGCACTCGCTACAGTGCTCGGGGAAGACCGAACAAACGTCCTCGTGACTGCGCTTCGAGAGTACCTCCAAGATGCCGCTCACGATGATGCACTCACTCAAGAGATCGCTGCTGCCTACTATGACGACGAAATCTCCTTCGAGCAGCTCAAAGCACTCGTCGGCGCTGAAGAGGCAGCGAACCTCCGGGTGTTGAAACAACAGTTGGATGAAGACTTTGTCGACGAAGTCGCCGAGCTATAGATGGCAGGGTTGGTCGCAGATACATCCGCACTCGTGAGTTTGGGTATCGTCTCGGACTTCGATCTTGATCCACTCTCGCTCTGTCTGGAGGGCTATGACGTGTTCGTTCCAGACGAGGTAATTGAGGAACTCCAAGAGATCGCCTCGTACGATGATCAGCATGGAGAAGCTGCAACTGCAGTCCTTGGTCGAACTGCCGAACTCACGGTCCAATCAGTCAATCTCGATGCCGAGTTCCCACTCGATGATGGTGAGAACGCAGCTGTCACCCTTGCAAACGAGATCGGCGCCACACTCTTTCTCTGTGATGAATTCAATCGTCTTGGGTTGATCCACGCCTCACTAGCCAATACACGACTTGTAACGACGCCGACACTCCTCTCAGTGTTTGTTCGAACAGGCCGATTGACGGTCGACGAGGCACGCATCCTCCTTGATGGGATCAGTACCGCTCGAAGCTGGGATGCGAACAGCTACGTCCAGCGAGCGCGCTCGTTGCTTGATAACTCCTGATCTATTCTCTTCTTCGAGCTAGGTACAGGTGATTCGATGAAGGCCCTCGGCCGCTCGGCATCCTGGAGTGGAAAAACAGATTGAGATAGCCCAGTTACAGATCGTTGGATGGCGATGTTAGCTCACTGTACAAATTCTTGAGTTAGATCAGATGTGGTCACATGCTGAACGGACCCAGACTGATTGCTGTTAACATCGATTCCATCAGTACAGAGAATGCCAGTGACATCAACCTCTCCTGCATGAGCATCTTGCAGGTATTGGGCATTCTCTCGGACAAACTTGAGATACTCAATCAGCTCTCGAAGCCCACTTGAGAACGTACATATCGCACTCACGTGCACGAAAACGGTCACTTAGTAGATTGTTCAGAGGATCTATTCATCAGGTTGGGAGGTGAGGGTTCTGAGTCGCCAAGTGAAGATGGCCCGCAGCACCACGACGAGGCTGTTGTACTCGCCCGTCCCCCAGATGCCCGTCTCGTGGATTCTGTCCGTCGCGTCCTGGCCGAGGAAGACACTCACGAGAGCGGTTCGCTTGTCGGTGATGAGCAGACTTCCGGCTCCCTCATCGGACCACGCCCACAGCGTCTCGAAGAGTTCAACCGCGGGAACCCGCTCTTGGATCTGGACCTGAACGGGCTCGGAAATCCCCGCGAGATAGATGTCGACGCCACGCTCTTCAGCCGCCTTCAGGTGGTCGAGGTGGTCGTCGGTGAGGAGTTCGTCGACGGTCATGTAGATGAGTTCATCTTCCGCGTCGTTGATGAATTCGAGGAGCCGAATGGTGACAGCTTCGTGACCGGTGACCGTCCACACCCCGAATTCCTCGGGCGGTCGAGTGGCGGGTTCGAGGTGTTCGAACAGTTCACTCAACTCCGTAATGGTGTTCTCGCGTTGGAGGTTGAGTTTGCGGAGGGCGCTCTCTCGTGACACCGGCGTGAATTTCTTGGGCGACGTGTGTTGTATATCGACCAGTCCAGCCTCGTGAAGGGCGTCAACCGCGTCGTAGACGCGGGTGCGGGGCACATCGCCGACCTCTGCGACGTCCTTTGCGGTGCCAACCCCGAGTCGAAGGAGATAGACGAACGTGTAGGCTTCGTACTCGGTGAAGCCGAACTCTTTGAGCAAACTGGCACACTCGTATTCGAGTTGTTCGGTCGTCTTTCCCGCCATATTGGCTCGTAGGAGGTAGCACCGGAAAAGGGGAGGGGGTAGTTTACCTCTGGTGGTTTCCGCTGCCGCGCTAGCCGGTTAGTGCGTCGTAGATTCTGCCTTCTCCGGCACCGTTTGAGTGATCGATAAGTGCAGGCTGTGAACTTATTGAAGGAGCAGCCTATGATTATGCGGGCGAATACCATCAGCCTCTGGGTAACTCGTCCTATGTTTAATTAGAGGAAGCAATATTACATAGTATGCTCTACCTCCGTTAGGTGGGCGATTTAGAGACGAGAGACTATCGTCTCTTCCAGCGATTCCCACGTGGTTCGCATACACAGTTCATGTGGGGTTTTTACAGCCACCGTGACATCGTTCGAGTAATGGCTACTGAGGCTACTTTTACCGTCCCATCCAATCAGTTCCCTCTCGGCACCGTGTTCGCACAACTACCGGACGTGACGGTTGAACTGGAGCGATTGATCCCGTCACAGGACGTAGTGATCCCCTATTTCTGGGTTCGAGGAACGGAAGCTGACGACATTGAGGGAGCGTTTGCCGACCATCCAGGCGTGAATCGAATCCAGCTCGTCGATTCCGTCGAGGACGAGTATCTACTGCGGGTCGAGTGGTCACTCGAATACGCTGACGTACTGAGCGTGCTGACCGAGATCGACATCCCGCTCATCAAAGCTGCCGGTACGAACCGGCAGTGGACGTTCGACATTCGTGGGGATACTCGAAGCGATATTGCGAGCTTTTACTCTCGCTGTCGAGAATTGGGCATCCCAGTCAAGCTGACGGAACTGCATGCACTGACGCCGCTCGAGACCGAAACCGAGGCAGAACTTACTGATACACAACAAGAAGCACTAGAGCTCGCTTACGAGCGTGGGTATTTCGAATCCCCGCGCGAGGTGACGATGGAAGAGATCGGTGACGAACTCGGTATTTCCCAGCAAGCTGTGGCGTCTCGCCTCCGGCGCGGGATCAATCACATCCTCGGAAATACGCTCTCGGAGACGGAGCGTTCGCATCGATAGCAGGGGTAAAACGACGTTGTATAGCCAATAGCAATTCTGACATCGCTTCTCACGACTAGAAGACTCGAAAGAGAGTGGAATGAACTCCCGCTCGTCGCTTTGGAGGGCGTAAGCATGATCGAATGTCAAGAATGCGAAATCAATAGAACACGTGTTATACAAGTGATATACACGACTGGCTCGACAGAGACGCTCGAGTTGTGCGATCGCTGCGCGACCAAATTCGCGAACGGGGGTTTCGTTACGGAAGTCGTTCGAGTATAACTCGGTGAGTGATCATCACTACGTAAACGGATGGATCGACGAAAAACGGGTAGAATACTGGAAATTGTAGTACTAAACATACCCTCTCCATCTCAGAGAGTGCTCTTGGTAAGCTCGGGTAATTTGGCGGATTGATCGATATGTGGGTTCTCTGTTCTTAGCTCTGAGACGGTGTCGTAGAAGGCTGTCTTCTAGTACGTTAAACGAAGCCGTACTCGAAGGAGTTCCCAGACTCTCTCTGAAACCAAAATACCCGTGTAGTGACGTGCGATCCGAGTTGCGAGGTATTCGTATAAGTATGTATCCGCGTAATCCTGCACGGCGTTAACAGTCGATTTCAGATATATGAGTAACCGCACCAGCTGAGGGTATAGGTATACTCCCGTATCCACGTAAGTACCTCACTTCGGCGAAACCGTCTCTCGGAATCTCTCTACCGTTTTCAAGGCCTCAGTCGGAACCACGCGCTGGTCCTCAAAACAATACTCAAGAACGCCCGCATCGTCTAACATCGGCAGGGAGCTGTGGTGGAGTTTCACTTTCGTACGTTTGATCTCTTGCTCGGCTATCGTCTCTCGCTCGACGCTCTGTCTCTCTGCGGCGACCCACCGTGCAAGAGACGAGAGGGTAACTGAGCGGTCTCTTGCTGCGAGGACACTGACGACGGCCTGTCGGTGTTCGGTGCTCAAGACCGCGAAGTAGTCATTGAGTGACTGCCCAGACAGAGTACCGTTTTGTGTAACTGCCATGTTCTGATTTGGGAATCTCTTCCACTGTTAAGTATTTTGTTATCATAATTTTGTGGGCCAAGAATTGTTATCATCTCATCCAATTTACCCAACCAAACATAGTGCACTTGTCGGTGAGTGACCACTTGGCTGTCAAAAGTTGCGTGCTGAATACAGAGGGTGTGTTCATCACTGAGGCTCGTTTATCCGTCCCAGTAACACTGACCCTACCACTGAGTAGGAATATGAATGTAGCACTTGGTGTTCCGAGAATCACCTAAGAACCGAATGAGAAGTCCACGGTGTATACTCGTATATATGTATAATCAGTATTTAATACCAGCGCGACGCTTAACCCACTTCGAGAAGTAGCGTGAGTGTGATGGTGATCCAGGGATGAGTGGGTCGTGGGCCACCGACGTCAGCAATCCAATCACTCGCTGGCTCTTCCTCACGGGGAACCGCTTCGGGGTGGCTGTCACTCTCTCGCTTCTGTTCATCACATTGGAGGCGCTATTGATCGAGTTCGGCCTCGTCTACGTCGGCCCCGGGAGTAACCTTTCGACGGCACTATCGAGCGGTCTCTTGTCGGGGGTGCTGACGCTTCTCACGGTCGTCCTATCGATTAACCAGCTCATCCTCTCGCGGCTCTTCGGCTCGGCAGGGAGCCTCTCGGACATGCTCGAAGGAACCCTCGACTACCGGCGCACCGTCGAGGAGATCGCAGACGTGGACGTGAGTCCGAACGAACCCACCGCGTTCATCGGCCTCCTCGCCGATACCTTGGAACACCGCGTTGGGGACTTCCGGAAGGAAGTCGAGAGTGCAGCTGTTAGCCTCAATTCAGGGGATGACGTCAAGTCGTACGAGTCGGCAGTCACCGACTACGCCGATCACCTCAGGACGGCTGAGGACCTCAATGATGCGTCTAAGGTGTTGGTTGTCACGCTCGGAACAGACTACGCCGACCACCTCAACACGACGCGGGAATTCCGGAGCAAATACGGCGAGGGACTTTCCGACGAGGCCGACGAGGCTCTCGACGACGTTTTGGTGCTACTGAAGGCCGTCGCGACGATGCGGCAGTTCTTCAAGACACTCACCCTTCAGCAAGAACTCGCTATCCTCTCGCGGCGGTTAATATACACCGGCGTTCCGGCAGTGCTCGTGACGTACTTCCTCTCACACACCTACACTGCTGCCTCGGATGTGTCGACCGCGATCGACCCAGCGTACTTGCCAATCGTGGTGGCGGTCGCGACCGGGGTAATCCTCTTACCGCTCGCAGTGTTAGTCGCCTCCCTGCTGCGGGTAGCGACGGTGTCGCTGTACACGATATCAATCGGCACGTTCACTCCTCCCGAAAAGTCTATTTAAGAAGACTGATTGCCGCTCGAACGACCTGAATATCTTTGTGGGTCTGCTTCACTGAGTTCGGAATCTCACTAATGTGACGCGACACCGCCGAGTCAATAACAAGTGGATGCATTCATACGCGAATACTTGTGTAGTAGGTGTGTAGGGTGAACGGCGAAAATTCCCCTCAGGCGTGCATATGCACGCTCACTCCCCCGCTCGCACGATAGTTTGCCTACCCCCTGTACATCTCGCTTCTCTCACATTGGAAATGTCGCTATCGGCAGGAACACCGGCTCTCTATGGGGTAGTTCTGTGCACTCCTCACTCTGTACATATCGTTGAAATATAATATCACTCCATGTCTGAGTCCCCACCCTCAGCCTTTCACGCATGGGGATTGTTTTCGACGGCGGACCAAGCCGCCGCGCGTCAGTCTGACTCCCCTCTCCGCGTGCGTAGTGGCTACCGATGACTCCCTTGAAAAGCCGCTGTCGGACGATTCAGGTGGGTAGCCATCTCGTGGCACTACAGCGTTGGCCTTCTCACCAACAATGTATGATGGCATCCGTACCAACAGTTGAGAGATGGCACCCGAGGACGACGTCGAAGTTGCGTTCGAAGACCGCCGTAAAATAGACAGCAAGGTCGTCGCGATTCGCATCCTCTCGGTCCCCGAATCAGAGACGTACCCAGAAGGTGTAAAGTACGGGTTTCACTACGGAGAGAAGGGGGCGACGACCCTATCCTCCGATACGACAACCACCACGGTCCGCATGAGCGCCATGAGGGCGATAAGGTGGAATAAATTGACTTTCCCGGCGTGGAAGCGCTCCTCCGCCGCTTCGCCGACGAAATCGGTATCAACCTGTAACTACTCCGGTGCCATCATCCACTACCCATGACCAACACGACACTCACCATCCGCGTTGAATCAGACGAAGAGTTCTTCGACCGTGCGCTCAGCGGCGGCTGCGACGCTGACGCCGGCGAGATGGGCGAAGACCAGTACAGCGTCTCGCTCCCCAATGAGGCGGCACTGGCGCGTGTGTTAACCGAGAAGATCCTCGAACTCATCCGCACCATCGCTCGCGAAGAGCCGGGGAGTCAGCGTGAACTTGCCCGTCTCGTCGACCGAGACATCAAGAACATCTCGAACGCACTCACCGACCTCACAGAACTCGGGGTCATCAAGTTCAAGGATGACGGTCGCTCGAAACGCCTCACCGTGTGGTACGACGATCTCCACGTCGAGTACGACTTCCGCACATCGAATAACGAGGAGGTTCGAGGTGTGTCGTGACCGACAACACACTCAAAATCACGTTCAAGCAACGCGAGGCGCACTGCGCCGTCTGCGAGCGACTCCGCCGCGCAAGCCGGCGAGAGCGGCGCGGCGGTCGAACAGGATGCGCGATTCATCCTCAACTTCGAAAAGTTCGACGACGTCGACCGCCTCATGCGGACATCGAATCTCGAACTCATCGAAGCGATCGTTGCCGAACAGCCGAGAACATCCGGCAGGCGGCCGCCGCCGTCGACCGCGACTACCGCGATGTGCACCGGAATCTCCTGGAACTCGAAGCGCTGGGCGTCGTTGAGTTCGAGGAGAGCGGCCAAAGCAAGAAGCCCATCCTACGGCGCGGGGCCGACAACATCGACTTCTCATTTCAGTTCCCCCGCCGATGACGGGAAACTCCCCGGCGCGTCGCTCTAAGCCAAAATGGAACATCTCGGCAGAGAATGTCGGACAACACCTCAACGCTGTCCGATGCTCCTGAAGAGGGAGGTTTGAAGGAGTCAGGTGGTTTCCATCCTCCCAACAAAACTTACTCATGCCACCCGGAAGAGACTATTTGGCGATGAGGACCACAGTCCACTATCAACGAGCGACCACCACTCTCGAATACACCCGGCCAGACCGGTCAGACGGCGCTCGTGAATCCACGGGCGGAAGGTCCCAGCCGTAGCCGTCGCCGACGGCGGGAGTGAACCCTCGGCGACCGTTGAGGTCGATGGAACGCTGGTGGAGATTCATATTCACATCCATAAACACGCCGAGTAGTTGTTCTCGACGCGAATTCTCTTTTCCAGTAGTTGGTGGTGCAGTTTCTTTCTTCAGAACCCATCCTGAACAACCGCTACAGACAGGGCACAGATTTAGCATCAGTTTCAAACGATGGCGAATGAACCGAGTTGGAGAGGACATGAGGGCATTCTTCAGATAGCGAGGTTGAACTCCTCGTTACCACAGTTGCATGAGCCGTTAGTCCCTATTGGACGATAATTCTCGTTTGTCATCTCTTGTGCCGGATAGACCGTCCCACATTCTGTGCATTTGGCAAATGCAGTCGGTTCTCCCCCGGTGTTTGGACTCTCCTCGGTCATTTTTTCTTGCTCACGAGACATAGTACCACTTGGTGGTGAGAGCGGTTAACCAATCAACATATTCACACAAGCTGTTTACTGTGAGTAACTGGGTGACAGAATTCCAACGTCAGTATGCACGCGCTACTTAGCATATCGAGTGATTCGGTTTCCAGCTTAACCCTGGATAAGCACGAGTGGCTTCAGAAACAAAATCGCGCGACTGGGGAGAGGTCGTCGAGTCGCCCACAGTCCAGCCGAGCAAAAACGGTAAGAAACACCGAAAATAATGTCAGCAAACTCCCAATACCCTCCGCCAGTTCGCGTGATTGATCGAGGACAACGACATTGGCGGCCTCTCCGACCGCGAGAAGGCCGTGTGCGTGTTAGGGGTGACACGCGTCGTCGAAGACGTACACGTCCGAGTCCGCCGCGACAACGGCGCGCTGTAGGCCTACGAGGGTGGCGTCTGGACGCCCGACGGTGAACGCGCCCTTCGACACGGCGCGCGGCAGGCACTCGGGCCGATGCACTGCGGCCAGCGAGAAGCCATAGGGACGACGAAACTAATTCTTCAGTTAAGGAGGAGTCCTCCGCGCAACCATGACCTCCCCATCCCCTCGGACAGTTACTTCGTGCCCGCAGTAGCAAAACATGATAGTAGTGGATTCATCCTCCACCGAGTTAACGAACTCCGCGAGTACTCCAGGGTCAATTGTTTCATAGAGAGGTGGAACGTCAGGCGAGGGTGTATTTATTTCTGAGACTATATTTTCGATAAGTTCAGTAGACGAGGCCATACAGGATTTAGACGGCTTTATTGCAAAAGGATAGTGGCTGATTATGTGAGGAAGAGGGTTACACCTCGACAGAAAGGGTTCTACCGCCGCGGCCCAGTTTCGCGTTTAGTTAGTCGGTCGTCTCGGCGTTTACGTCGGCGGGGAGACGCTCACCAGGCGCGAAGGGTTCGCGGGGTTCGACGCGCCCACCGTCGGCGACGAGACGGCGTGGTGTCCGACGCGGTGAGGGTGGCGAGGGTGAGGCCGCCGGAGACGTGCCGAGGGCATCGTCCACGTCGGCGACGGGGACCGCGGGGAAGGGACGCTTTCGAAGCGCGCACAAGACGAAGCGTGAGGAGGGCCGGCGCCAAGTGCATCCCTGCCGACCTCGACCGCCTCGCGCACCGCGCCGGCTGTTCGGCGCAGAACTAACCGCCCGCCAGCGGGGGTTCTCCCCACCTACCCCGAAATAGGAGCGTGCCACGGGCGGTTGTTTGACGACGCCGTCGAGCACCACCTATGGCCGTCCTCACGGAGGTAGCACGTCTGCCAGACCCCCCGAAGCAACGAACAGAGAACTCCGC
Organism: Halopelagius fulvigenes; assembly: GCF_055398025.1. NCBI lineage: Archaea > Methanobacteriati > Methanobacteriota > Halobacteria > Halobacteriales > Haloferacaceae > Halopelagius > Halopelagius fulvigenes. The sequence continues at coordinate 22,315 of NZ_AP043847.1, forward strand.
GCTCTCGTCGAAGAGCACCGTGACGACGCCGTCAGGGAACTCGCCAGCAGTATCCTCGCGTCTTGGTCACCGCCTCGGCATTTAGTGTGACAGAACCAATCGCTCAGAACAGGGAAGACAAAGATCGTTCGTAATTCGAGAATCAAATCCTAATTCAGAGAGAAGGTGGGAGAAGCACCCTACTTTTCCTGCTAACCGACGAAGAACCAATCAACGAATGGACAACCGATTCAGCCGATGGCTGCTCCTCTCCGGACATCGATTTAGCGTCGCCACTGGCGTACTCTTCGCCATGACTCTGGTGGTGCTTATCCCTCTCTTCTCACGGTTCGCCATCCGCAGTTTCACGCCGCTGTTGTATATCGCGAGCGCATTGGTCGGAGGGAATATCACGCTCATCACCCTTGTGGTCGCGCTCAGTCAAGTGATCCTCTCCCAAGAACTAGAGTCTCCGGGGTCGCTCCGAGACGAGGTTGGCCGAACAGCCGACTACCGGCAGGCAGCCCTCACCCAGCCGGCACCCCCGACCGATCCAGGCGACTTCCTGCAACAACTCCTTCAGCAGACCCAAGAGCGCGCCGGTTCGCTCACAGAACTCCTCTCTGATTCCACCACCGAACCTAGTACCCACCTTATCGACGAACTACCAGAGGAATGTGCCAAAGTGAGCGAGCGACTCGACACAACATCGGAGAAGCTCTCTTCGGTGATCGTTCCCCTCTTCGGCATTAAATACGCGACCTACATTCATGAGTGTCATCAGCTCGAGTCGGCTTACGAAGGAGGTGATTATGAACAGCTGCTCTCCACACTTGATGCGTTGAGCGCCGATTTGAAGAATCTCGACATTGCTCGACAGTACTTTACAACGATATTCATGAAGGAAGAACTCGCGAAGCTCTCTCGATCCCTCTTGTATGTCGGTATACTGGCTGTTCCTCTCCCGGTCGCGTTACTCATTCAGATTGCTTCCTATCCCACGGCGGCTGCCCCTATGCCGGTGATATTCGGCTTCACTCTTCTGACGGTTGTGGTTGGCCTCACCCCTCTTGCGCTCTTGATAGCGTTTATCCTCCGGGTAGCTAGGGTGACCCAGCATATCGCGTCAATCGCTCCATTCATGACATAGCGCCAACCACGACTAGGGATTGGTTTCGTTGACGTCCGAGAGGACGAATTAGTTGTATCACTCCTAGAAAGACAGCAGTCACCAGTCAGTTGATAGCACGGATTTCGAGCAGTAAGCACGCGCTACTTAGCATATCGAGTGGACGGTTCTTGATTAACCTCGGATAAGCCAAAATGGCCAGAAATGCTATTGGCTCTATGAGGATTTACCTTTTCTATCCATTCTACAAGGGTATAACTAACCAGGATCGAATTTATCCGATATGGATTCTACTGACAAGGAGAATCACCATAACCTCCTCGCACACGTTCTTCTTCCGGTCGCAAACGAGGAGGACGCTCGCGACACCGCTCGTGTACTGGCACCGTACGACCCCGAGCGTGTGACGGCATTACACGTAGTAGAAAAGGGTGGAGGAGTCCCCGATAAGACGCCGGTCGAACAGTCCGAAGAAGTAGCGGAGGAAGCCTTCGCGGCGGTCCGCGAAGTGTTTCCTGACGCTGCGGACCAAACGGCCTATTCGAGGGATATCGTTGAGGCGATCTTTGATGCCGCCGACGAAGTCGGAGCGAGCGCCATCGCATATCGGTCTCGCGGTGGTGGCCGTCTCATGCAGTTCCTCTCGGGTGACCTCTCACTCCAACTCGTAACGCAAGCGGAGTACCCCGTCATTGCACTCCCCCGGAGGGACGCCGAAACATGAGCGCAGGCGACGAGGAACTAGCGAAAGACCTCGGGCCGCTCGCGGCCCTGACCATCGGCGTCGGCACGATGATCGGGGCGGGAATCTTCGTCCTTCCGGGAACGGCCATTGAGAGCGCCGGCTGGCACGCCGTCCTCTCGTTCGTCTTAGGCGGCGCGATCGCATTACTGACTGCCTTCTCCGCGAGCGAACTCGGAACGGCGATGCCGAAGTCCGGCGGTGCGTACTACTACGTGAATCAGGCTCTCGGACCGCTGTTCGGCTCAATAACGGGGTGGGCGAACTGGCTCGGACTGGCCTTCGCGAGTTCCTTCTACATGGTCGGATTCGGGCAATACGTCCAAGCTATCGTCGGCATCTCCGGATCGCTATCGCTGGGGTTCGTCACGGTCTCTCCGGTGAAGATGATCGCGCTTCTCGGCGCGGCGTTCTTCGTCTTCGTCAACTACGTCGGCGCGAAGGAGACGGGCCGACTCCAGAACGTCATCGTCGGTATACTCGTAATCATTCTCGCGGTGTTCACGGTCGTGGGGGCGCTCAGGGCCGACTTGAGCAACCTCCCTGCGGGGAAGGGGTTCACTCCCTTGGTCACGACGACGGGAGTTATCTTCGTTTCTTACCTCGGGTTCGTCCAGATTACGAGCGTCGCAGAGGAGATCCAAGATCCCGACAGGAGCCTTCCGCGGGCGATTATTGGGAGCGTTGTCCTCGTGACGAGTATCTACGCGCTCGTACTGCTTACGATGACGGCCGCGGTCGAACAAGGATTCATCGCCGAACAACAACTCGCCGGAAACATCGCAGTGGTCGAAGTCGGTCGGCTCCTACTCGGTCCCGTCGGTGCGGTGGCGCTTCTCCTAGGCGGCCTCCTCGCAACAGCCTCCAGCGCCAACGCGTCGATCCTCGCATCGTCTCGAATCAACTTCGCGATGGGTCGCGACCGCATCGTCACTCCCGAGATCAACGCAATACACAACCGCTTCGGCACTCCCTACCGCGCCATCGCGATCACCGGCGGACTCATCCTCTTGTTCATCGCCGCCGGTAGCGTCGAGTTGCTCGCGACCCTGGGGAGCGTCCTCCACCTGATCATCTACGGACTGCTCAACATCGCCCTGATAGTGATGCGAGAGGCCAACGTCGTAGATTACGAGCCATCGTACCGCGTCCCGCTCTACCCCGCAATCCCGATTCTCGGGGTCGTTCTCTCGTTCGCGCTCATCGCGTTCATCTCGCCGACCGTGATCCTACTCAGCGCGTTGTTGGTCGGCGGTGCCATCCTCTGGTACCTCGCGTACGCGAAGTCGCGCACGACCGTCCAAGGGGTCCTCCCCGAGTTCATCCTTGAACGGAGCGAGACGATGCCCGACGCAGTCGTCTCGGCCGCAACGAGCGTGAAACCCGATGGCGGCGAGTATCGAGTGATGGTTCCGCTGGCGAATCCAGAACACGAGTCCGACCTCATCACCCTCGCAAGCGCAATCGCCAAACAGCGAGGCGGAATCGTTGAAGCACTACATATTGTCACCGTTCCAGATCAGACCACACTTGAGTTCGCGGCAGAGCAGTTCGACGAGGAGAAAAAAGAGTCCCAAGCACTCCTCGATGCCGCGGAACGTGACACCGAGTCGTTCGGAACCCCAATCGAGAAGTCGACCATCTTCTCACATCGATCGTTCGAGGAGATTTTCGACGCGGCGCGTTCACACGACGCCGACCTGGTCGTCATGGGTTGGGGGCCGGAGTCTCACGGTTCACCAGGTCGAATCGAGAGCGCCATGGACGACCTCGGAACGAGTCTCCCCTGCGACGTCGTCGCTCTCAGGAACCGTGGCTTCGATCCGGATCACCTCCTCGTTCCCACCGCGGGCGGTCCCTCTTCAGATCTCTCCGCGGAGATTGCCACGCTGCTCCAAAGCGAGTACGGCTCTCGGATCACCCTACTCAACGTCGACGACGACCGAGAAGCGGGTCAGGAGTTCCTCGAGAATTGGGCCTCCGAACGTAACCTCGGCGAGGCGAACCTCCGCGTCGAAGGTGGTGACGTGAGTACAGCGATCGCGGACGCCGCGAAGGACTGTACTATGGTGATTATCGGAGCGACCGGTCGTGGACTCCTCTCGCGGTTACTGCAGGGGTCCGAAGTAGTCGAGGCCGCCGAAGGCGTCGACCGTACAGTGCTCTTGGCCGAACGGCCGACCGACCGATCGCTCCGCGAGCGGTTGTTCGGACGGCGGTGAGGTGAACTCGGTCTCACTCGAACGCTTCCGCCACTCGGCTCCACGTCCCGGACGGAGTAATGAGGGTGACGTGGTCTCCGGCCTTGATTCGTGTATCACCGTTCGGGACGGTCGAACGAGACTCAAGACGCTCTTGATGAACGGAGATAACTGTCACGTCGTCACCTAAGATTCGAGACGATACAGCTTCCGAAATAGTCCGATTCGCAATTGAAGAATTCTCGCTGACTCGGATCTCGAGAATCTCCGTGTTTCCTCGGAAGATCCGCCGATCGACGATAGAGGGATGCACGACGGACGAATAGAACTGCTCCGCGACCAGCCGATAGGGGTTTCCGACCGTCTCTATCCCGAACTGCTCGAAGAGGCGGCCGTGTTCGGCGTTGTTTATGATGGAAGCGGTCGTATCGATGCCGAGTTGCTGTCCGAACAAACAGGTCGTGATGTTGACCGCGTCGTTACTCGTACTCGCAACGAGGGCGTCCGCTCCTTCTCCTCCGGCCTCCTCGAGAGTCTGTAACGACGCCGGGTCGTCGTTGATGACGGTACAGTCGTACTCTGCACGGACGGTCTCGGCTCGTTCGGGGTCTTCTTCGATGACGACGAGGTCGATACCGTCTTCGACTGCAAGTTCGACGAGGCGTCGTCCGACATCGTCGGCCCCAACGATGATTACGGTCATAATGTTAGGTATTCGTACACGATGGTAGTGGCTCGGGAATCTTGGACCTTCGGCTACGTGACGGCCGAGCGGCCGTTACGGTTCTCTAACCAAATCAGTCTGGAGTACGGTGCAGGATCTCTCTGTGGTGACTGCCACAATCTCGCGAGATGGGGGGTCAAATGAGCGCGTCGACGTTCGACTTGGACATCTACGTAGATTGGCGCTCCAGTTTCAGTTTCCTCGGAACGATCCTGAAGGTGTTAGCTCTCGGGCCCCTATTCCCGGCTCTCGTCGCTCTCTATTATGGAGAGGATCTCCTCCCGTTTCTGGTGGCTGCGGCCGCGATGGCCGTCACTGGTGTGGGGCTCGAACGGCTTCGTACTGACCGTGACCTTGGAAACCGTGAAGCGCTTCTCATGGTGAGCGTGACGTGGTTAGTGGTCCCCCTCTTCGGGACGATACCCTATCTCGTCGCGGGGCAGGGAACCGTCGCACACCCGGTAAATGCCCTGTTTGAGAGTATGAGCGGGTTCACGACCACAGGTGCGACCGTCCTCGGAGAGATATCCGTCGAACAGCACTCCCGTTCGATCATGATGTGGCGACAGCTCACCCAGTGGATCGGCGGGATGGGTATCCTCGTGCTCATGGTGGCGATTCTCTCCGAACTGTCCGTCGGCGGAGCGCAGATCATCAGCGAGGAGGCACCGGGATTTTCGCTCGAGAAGCTGACACCGCGTATTCAAGAGACCGCCCGTACCCTCTGGAAGATCTATCTCGGGTTTACCATCGCAGCGGCACTCGTCTACTACGGCCTCCACCTCGCCGGCCTCGCTCCAAATATGGACCTCTACAACGCCATCGCGCATGCCTTGACGACCTTACCGACCGGTGGCTTCTCACCCAAAGCTCGGAGCGTGGAAGCCTTCACACCGATTGTTCAGTGGGCCGTGATGCCGTTCATGATCGTCGCGGGGACCAACTTTGCGTTGTTCTGGTACGTTCTCCAGGGTGAGCCGAAGCGACTCACGGATAATCCGGAGTTCCGATCGTATCTCCTCGCCATCGGGGTCGTCGGACTGCTCATCTCGGTCCTCCTCGGTAGTGGAGTCGGACTGGCAACCGTTCCGTCGAATATCGGCCCCCTCGTCGGAGACGTCGAGAACTCCCTGCGTCAAGGGCTCTTTCAGACCATCGCCATCGTCACGACTACCGGGTACGCCAGTATGGACTTCAACACGTGGTCACAGCCGACGCAGCTCGTCCTCCTGTTCGCCATGTTCCTCGGTGGGTCCGCGGGGTCGGCCGCCGGGTCGATAAAGATCGTCCGCTGGTACATCGTCTACCGCGCGATGGGTCGGCAACTGTTCACGACCGTCCACCCAACCGCGGTTCGCCCCCTCCGAATGTCTGACAGCGTGATAGACGAGGAGACGGTCAGGGACATATTCATCTTCGTCCTCCTCTTCGTCTCGCTCTTCGTATTCTCGACGATAGTGATCTACCTGGACGCGGTCCGAACCGGCCTCGGAATCTCCGCGCTGGAAGCGATGAGCGTCGCGATAGCGACGTTGGGGAATATCGGTCCGGGGTTCGGTATCGTCGGACCGATGAACAGTTTCCTCCCCTTCTCTAACCTCGCTAAACTCTACATGGTGTTCCTGATGTGGATCGGTCGGCTCGAGATAATATCCGTCCTCGTCGTCTTCACCCCGGCCTACTGGCGACGGTAACTTCCATCTCGGATTTAACAACAGAATGAAATCGATAGTAGATGACTCAGTAGAGTTACGTCCCTACTGACGCTGATCTTTAACTCGTCGCCGACTATTTTCGAACATGGAGGACTCGCTAACAGAGATTACGAACTGCTCGGTATTCTCCTATTCTAACGAGGTCCTGGTTGAGGTTCACGGATACACAGAAGATGGAGAGTTTACCGCTATCACCTACCAATTCAGTCCGACAGAAACTGATGAGATGCAACTCCAACCACGAGGCCAAATCGACAGCGCCCACGAAGACGAGATTCAGAACATCTTGGCTGAGAAGGGCTATACAGTCGTATGAGATACAAAGAGATACTCCTGACCATCGATAAAGGGGAGGAGCGGAAGCGTATCACTAAGCGGGTGTCGGGTATTCGAACGAAAACGACTGGTAAGAGAATCGAGTATCGGACGAATACCGGGTATCTGCTTGCTGTTCTCACGGATACACAACTTCCGTCTGGCGAGACCGGATCCAAACTTCGCTATCGGGTGACTCTCATTGGTCCCTCACACGCCCATGCTCGTGCCCAAGCGCACCGAATCCGACAGGCTGTTGCAGACTTCAAAGCTAACTGAGCATCCTCCGTGTATCGCCTGTTTCAGGCGACGTTATGGACATAATCCATACTACTAACAGTATTCGGCAGAGATGGACAACTAGATCGGTCGGAACAGCCACGTTGAACGTCGACTTTCCAATAATGGAACCTCCTCGGTCGAAAACGGCTAAGATAGCAACTGTACTCCAGAGGTGTCTCGAAGTCTCTACTCGCGTTGGACTACGTAGCCTCCTCGTCGTTAGCGGGTGGTTCGCTATCTACGCCGTCGTCGGTTTTCTTGGATCGACCGTCGGATGGATCGATCCGTCGTATCCGTTATTCTCGCTGGAGCGAGACCCCTTCTTCGTCATCGGAATTACCCTGGTCGCCCTCAGCACTGGCGTGGTTACTTCTTCGCTCCTTTTACATCACTTCCTCGTCGGCTTCGAAGACGACGAGTCACAGTTCTCCGTACTCTTGGGGTTTGTCAGCCTCGGCTTTAGCGCTGCAGTACTCCGAGTCACCCTCCCCATCGCAGTCGAGATTCTTCTCCGCGTTTTCTGAGGTACCTTTAATTCCGAAGCCATATTACGCCACTCTGAACGGCGCGAACGGATTTTAGTAGGCTTCGCTCGTAGTCGCACCTAATGAACACGTTGGGGGCGAACCGATGCGAGTGATCGTCGTCGGTGCCGGGGAAGTCGGGTCGAACATCGCCGCAAGTCTCACAGATAGCCACGAAGTCGTCGTCATCGATGTCGACTCCGAGAAAGTAGACGACCTCACGTACTCTCTCGACATCCTCGCGGTTCACGGAAACGGTGCCTCGCTCTCGACGTTACAGGAGGCTGGAATCGACCGTACGGATATGCTCATCGCCAGTACAGACGACGACGAGACGAACCTCGTCACCTGTTCGACGGCGAAGACAGTAAGCGACGCCTTCACCATCGCCCGGGTCAGAAACGCGAATTTCCTCGAGACGTGGAATCAGTCAGAGGGGGCGTTCGGCGTCGACTTCATGGTCTCGACGAATCTTCTGACTGCGGAGGATATCGCTCGGGTTATCGGTCTTCCAGCGGCGGTCAACGTCGATCCCTTCGCCGGCGGACTCGTGCAGATGGCAGAGTTCGAAATCGCAGCGGAGAGCGATATTGTAGGACAGACCGTCGAAGAGACGGATAAATTTGAGGAGCTAACTTTCGCCGCATTAGTCCGAAACGGAGAGGTGATATTCCCCCGCGGGCAGACGGTCATCGAAGCGGACAACAGAGTAATCGTCATCGGCCGACCGGAGAGCGTTCAGGCGTTCTCGAGGAGCGTTGCACCGGCTAAAGCTCGTGAGGAGGTACGGGATATCGTCATCATCGGCGGTAGCGACATCGGTTATCACACCGCCAAACTGCTCGAACAACGAGGATTTAGTCCGAGACTCATCGAACAGGACCCTGAACGCGCTCGCGAACTAGCCGAAGAGCTCCCGGATACGGTCGTAATGCAGAACGACGCGACGGACGCTGACTTCCTGATCGGAGAACACATCGACCAAGCGGACGCCGTCGTCGCCGCGACGGATAGCGACGAGAAAAATCTCCTCATTTCGTTACTCGCAAAGAACGTCGGTGCCCGACGGACCGTGGCAGTCGTCGAAATTGGCGAGTACTCCGGCCTGTTCGAGACCGTCGGAGTAGACGTCGCTATCAATCCGAGAGAGGCGACTGCGGAGGAGATTGTCCGCTTCACGCAGGAGGGACAGATCGAAAATCTCTCGCTCATCGAAGGACGGCAGGCGGAAGTTCTTGAGTTCGAGGTCAACGAGGAGAGCATCCTCGCAGGTCGGTCGATCAGGGAGAGCATCACCGAGTTACCCGCGGAAGTCGTGATCGGCGCGATAACCCGCGAACGTGACTTCGTCGTCCCCCGCGGCGACACCGTCATCGAACCTGGCGATCACGTCGTCCTCTTCGTCGCTACGGACGTACTCTCCGACGTTATGGCCGTTATATGAGGCTCCGCGTCGATTGGCGGGTGAGTCTCCGGCTGATCGGAACCATTCTCAAGTGGTTGTGGATACCGATGCTCCTTCCGCTCGCAATCGCGCTCTACGACGGGACGGCGACGGTGCCGTTTCTCGTACCGATGATCGGGACGGCGGTCGTCGGACTGGGACTCGAACAGTTGACGGAGGAAAGCGACCTGCAGGCCCGAGAGGCGTTCCTGATGGTCTCGCTCACGTGGCTGAGTATCGCCCTCGTCGGCGCAGTACCGTTCGTCTTGGCCGGAGAGGGTGTCCTCGCCCGTCCCATCAACGCACTCTTCGAGAGCATGAGCGGTATCACGACGACGGGTGCGACCATCATCGTAAACTTCGAACTGCACTCGCGGGCGATTCACATGTGGCGGTCGGTCATCCAATGGCTCGGCGGACTCGGGATTCTCGTGCTCGCGACGGCCGTCCTCTCGCAACTCTCCGTGGGTGGGGCGCAGCTCATGGAGACCGAAACCCAGACGCGAGACGTCAACAAGCTCACTCCTCGAATCTCGGAGACCGCCGCCCTCCTGTGGAAGATATACATCGGACTGACCGCGCTCCAAGTAGCTGTCCTCTACGGCTTACACCTCATCGGTCTCGCACCCGAGATGACGCTATACGACGCCGTGGCTCACGCCTTCACAACCGTTTCGACGAGCGGTTTCTCGCCGCGTCCTGCAAGCGTCGCCGCTTTCTCGCCCGCCGTGCAGTGGGCGATTATCCCCTTTATGGCGACCGGCGCGACGAGCTTCATCCTACTCTACTTTGCCCTCCAGGGAAACTTCGACAGGCTCCGTGACAGCGAGGAATTCCGCTTCTACGTCGGCATCCTCGGGTTATTCACCGTCGGCATTGCGAGCGTGTTACTCGTCGATTCGGCCCCGTACGATAGCCTCGAAGCCGTCGTCCGCCACTCGCTGTTTCAGGTCGTCTCCATCGTCACGACCACCGGCTACGCGAGTACCGACTTCAACTTCTGGTCGTCGGGGGCCAAGCACCTGCTCTTCGTCTGTATGTTTATCGGCGGTATGGCCGGGAGTACGACGTGTTCTATCAAGACGCTGCGCTGGTTGGTCGTGTTGAAGGCGTTCCGCCGCGACCTGTTCGTCGCCACCACCCCGAGCGCAATTCGGCCGGTTCGCCTGAGCGGAACCGTCGTTGACGAGGAGACGGTTCGAGACATCTACGCGTATACACTCGTAAGTCTCGTGTTCTTCATGCTCGCGACCATCTTCATCGTCGTAGACGCTTCACGGATCGAACGGACCGTCTCCGAGTTCGAGGCGATGAGTGCGGCGGCGGCCACTTTCTTCAACGTCGGCCCCGCGTTCGGGATCGCGGGACCCCTCGAAAGTTACGAACCGTTCCCTCGGACGACGAAGCTCCTCATGATATTCCTCATGTGGATCGGTCGAATCGAGATAATCCCCGTCTTGGTGCTGTTGACGCCGTCGTACTGGCGGTCGTAGGCATTCTTTAGTGGCACCTCAGAATAGCGGATGCGGTTTAGACGGCTCTATCGAAACCCTCGATTGGCGATCGCTTGGGTAGCCTGTACTGAATAGAGCGGTCACGTCAGTCACAAAATTTCCCTTACTCTATCGCTGCGTACAGCGTTCTAAGGTAAAGAAAAAGTGTCAAAAATTTCACACTGAGATAGTTCTTCGCGAGAGAAACGAACATCTCCAAATATCTCTAAAATTCATCAATGTCTTGTCCTATATGTCAATGGATCCGGTGAATTCTGTAGACGTCCGTTATCCCAAATTTCTACAGTCATCGGATCCACTCTTGACGCTGGAAATGTGCATACAGTAGTGTCGGCAAGCCGTGTGGTAAATAGGGTTGGTTAATATTCTGAATAGCATACTGAACTAGCAATGGCTGAGAAGCACGAATCAGGAGGTGAACCATCTACATTCGCGAAATGCATAGAATGTGGGAACATATATCCTGTACAAGAAGCAGATGGCGGGGGGTTTCGACCGGTGGGAACAGACGGGGAATGTGTCTGTGGGAACGACGAATTCGAGCCTACTCCCTGAGCACCCTCCGACTGCATCCATGCTATCCTGATGTAAGAGGATGACACTGTAAGAACCGACTATACGTATATAGGAACTCAAGAACACCTCTAGACGGATATCTGGGTACTCAGATGTCAGTCTACACGCTAAGCTAAGCGCACCAAACTGCATTGGCTACGGCACTAAATCCACTACACTCGAAGAATCCGATGATGTATGCCCTGTCTTGCATCAACTGTAATTTTGGCAAAATGGTGAATTCATCAAATGAGGCAATAGAGATTGCACAGGACCATCGAGAGAAACACGGTAAACGCCATTTCGTTGAGTTCAGAAAAGTATCCGAGATGGACTGCTGACATTTCATCTCCACTGACCCGTCTACGCGGATTACGGATATCCGAATACCATCACCCCCTCTATCCATATTCCGGGCTAGAGACCAATTAGTAGGCTTACTGGATACAGAGAACGGATTTATCGGTCTGTCTCTTTCCAGTCGTCTGGGTCCCCTTCACGGAATTCACCCTTGGCATGGCGCTCGCGGGGCCAGAAGGTGACGCCCAGCAGTGCGATATAGAACACACCCACAACGGTAACTACAGCAATCCCGGGGATACGAGCGATTCCAGCGGTTGTCAGCCAGTCTTGGCGCGGTGCAAACGCTGTAATCCTGAAGACCCACGCGACCAATAGGACACTGAGCAGAGCAAGGTACACACGCCGGAGCCGGTTTGCGAGTGCTTCAAATAACGAGACTTTCAGCGTCGGCCTGCGATAGTCCCTGCTCAGTTCCGCTCGCCAGTCGCGACGTTCAGTGCCTTGAGACGGGTCGAGGGCGTTTGCGAACAGGTTCTCTTGGATGACTCGAGCACGAGAGCGAAAGACGTCGTAGTCCCGGTACCGTCGTGCTTCGATGCCTAGAAAGATGGTGACGACAACGATCCCGATCAGCAAGATATAGTGTGGGTTATCGGTACTCGAAAACGCCCACGTCAAGATTGCTGCCATCAGCGTTACCGCCCATGTCGTCGTTTGGTCGAGACGCTGCCGCCACGTCCCCACTCGGTCTATCTCTCCGCGATAGGCGTGGGCCATCACCGAACCGAGTCCCGTACTATCGTCGACCATTTCGCGACCGATCTCCCGTTGGTCTGGTGCTGTTGGGTCGAATTCGTCGCTACCCGAATCGGTCATAGAAGAGAGACATCTTCTCGTTCCATAAGCAGTTATGGTGACAGTGTGAAATTATTATCATGCACTCGAGACCATCGAATAATATGCACACCCTACTTCGAAGTTAGCTTAGTGCTGATGTGACGGAATAAACGAACCCTCTCGTGAATGAGACGCCCTGTAGTCTGTAGAGTTAACGAAAAGTAGATACTATTCGAGTCGTGTTCCGCACGTCGGACAGAGGCGAACGGACGAAAAAACGGGGTGACTCAGTTTAATCCGGAACTCGGACCCGCAGTTCGAGCACTCGTAGGCCGGAGGCTCTCGGACCCAGACTACCCCGCCGGAGTTCGGCTTTTTCTTCCGAACGTCGCCGCTCCCAGCGAGTTTGTTCAGCACCGACCGGACGAGACGCCTCGGTGCGCCGAGACGTCGCGATAACTCGCCCGTCGTGTACGGTTCAAGTAGGTCCATCTCCTCGTAAACGTCCTCGCGTGACGGGCCTTCTTCGTCGGACGGATTGGCGGGTGAATCGGGATTAGTCATGTGGTACCGGTGAGACAGTAATGTTCGAAGGTGGGTACGGAGTATTCGAAGGATAGGGCGGTGATTATCTTCAATGTGTTCGGCGGTCAGTCAGACGGTACCTCTCGCGTATTAGTCGGGAGACTCTGCATGATGGTGTCCGAGTTCTGAATAAGAACGGTTCCGAGAATGCTCATCAGCAGAACGTACCCGACTGTGAACGCAGGAATCACCGATCCAAGTGCTCCGGTTCCGACGCTCGCCGCGAGGGTGGCGATGACGAGCGAGAACTCACCGCGCGGAACCATTCCGAACCCGACGCGGATCGATCGCCTCCGGTCCAACTGGTAGACGCGCCCTGAGAGGGTACCACTCACCAACTTCCCGACGGTGGTTACGACGATTGCGGCGACGAGTAGCCACGCGACGCCAGTCAACAGCGTGATGTCCGTCGTCAGACCGATGGAGAAGAAGAAGACGGCGGCGAAGAAGTCTCGAATCGGTGCGACGATGTGTTCGATGCGTTCGGTGTGATCGGTGCTGCTGAACGCAGTCCCGACGAAGAATGCGGCGACCGCTTCACTGAGTCCCGTCGCGAGCGCAACTCCCGCGATGAGCGTCGTAATCGCGAGAACACGGAGCATGAATAACTCGTCCGATTCGGCGTCAAACGCCCGTTCGACGTACTCCGAACCATACCACGCCACCAGCGTGAGCACCCCGAGGAACGCGAATGCGGTACCGACCGCCATCGCGGCGTCGAGTGGTGTCCCCTCACCCAACGCAACCGCTGACAGGAGCGCCAAATAGATCGCGATCAGGATGTCCTCGAATACGAGCGTCCCCAGTATTGGACTGCTCTCGGGGTTCATCACCCAGCCGTTGTCGATGATGGACTTCGTGATGACGGCGCTCGAGGAAATGTAGACGATTCCTGCGATGAAGAGCGTCTCTAATAGCGAGTAGCCGAACAGGACGCCTAATCCGGCACCGAGTCCGAAGTTGACGACGAAGTCTATCCCGCCGACTTTGGCGATGCGCGTCCGGTCGTTCAACAGCTGTGAGATGCTAAACTCGAGACCCAAGAAGAACAGCAAGAACACGATACCGAGTTCGGCGACGACGTCGATGAACTCGCCCTCCTCGACGAGTGTAAGAGATATTCCGGCGATAGAGGACGGTTCGTTCGGACCGATGAGGATACCGACGACGATGTACGCGGGGATGACCGAGAGACCGACTCGGTTCGCCAGCGTGCCCGCCAGAGCGATACCAGTCAATGCGATCCCGATTTCGACGAGCAGCTCCGCCATTCTTAGGCCTGAGAAGAGCCGCTTGCGTCCGAGTTAATCAGGTCAGAGAAGACTCGCTGCTCTTCTCGCGTACCGATCGCGACGAGAATATCGTCGCCCTCGATAGTCGTGTCTGGTGCCGGATTCGCTATCGTCTCTTCACCTCGCTGAATCGCGATGATTGATACACCCGCTTGTTCGCGGATGTTCGCTTCTCGCAGGGACTGCCCGACCAACTGCGACGACGGGTCGACGTCGACCCATTCGATAATCGCCTCGCCCAGCGGTACTTGCACCTCGTCCATCTCCACTGGCTGAAAGTACGCACCTTCGAGAATCGAGCCCAGCTGCCTCGCTTGCTTCCCAGTGAAGCTGAGCAACTTTTCGCTGTCCGCGTTCTTGCTCGGCCGGTGGTAGATCTCCCGCTTTCCGTCGTGGTGGATAAGCACGCTCACTCGTTCGTCTTTATCGAGTTCGAGTTCGAACTTGTGACCGACTCCCGGCACTTCGGCCTCGTAAATCGTCATACTGGCTTAAGTAGGGCAGAGTATGTTAAACGTCGTGCGTTCGGATAACTCCTCTACGCCGTTCGAGAGCCATGGAGCCTCAGTTTAGAGAGCGTTGTTTCCGTCTCGGAGTCAGTTTACGAACTGGGCCAATGATGTCTGTCCTTCAATACCGGTGAGAAGACACTGCATCACGGATTTTACGTGCCTTCTGGCGTGCAAACGCAGCCGTCGGCGAGAGTATTGTAGTGCGGTATTCTAACTGTGTGCCCGCGTCACCGTTCGGGAGAGTTGTTTCTTTGAGGACAGCAAGACGGTACCCGCTTTGACTTCGGTATTCGATGCGTCCTTTTTCTGTCCGAGCAGAAAGCCCACTCACTCGATCACTAATGAGCTTCCGTGCCTCCTCCATCTCTAAATCGAGGAGAATGGAGTGATAGGTCATTTGCGGACATTCTCTCCGTCGGAGGTGTCCTCCGAAGTCTCTGTCCCATTGCGCTCGCCATCCGGCGGGGTATCAGTAGATGCGTCGGCCGAGGCCCTGGCGTCAAGGGTGTCTACCGGAAGAGGAACCCACCAGACGACCGAGCGCCCCCCGACCTTTTTGCTCGCCACGTCGCCGCTCTCGTTAAGTTCGTGGAGTCTGTTAAGCGCCGTCCGCCGCGTGCAGGGCAGTTCTTCGGCCACTTCGTTGGACGTAAGCGGTTCGGCGCGATCCTCGCGGGCGTCGAACACGTCGAGTACATCCTCGGGAGTGACGCGCGGCTTGCGCCCTCCGGCAGAGTTAGTCATACTCGCCACGTCAAGCGTTGGTAAGTTAGTCATTTTTCCTATGTGGGAGATAACCCATGGAAATGAACCAGTAGATGCATACGAAATAGGTGTGTGGTTATTTCTTACGTAGGAAATAACGTAGAAAGACGGTCCTCTCAGGAGCGTTGAATCGCCCCGGGCGTAGTCCAGGTGCCGGGACCGGCCTTCTCAAAATAGATTCTGAAAGGCCAGTCAACGATAGACCCGCTAAACCGAGAAAGCATTGCTCTCAATCCTAACCCCGACGTACGCGACGTTCAGGCGGTGACCGAGTACATGACGGTCCTTTCAAACGGTCCCAACGTCGAGGACGCCGATGATCTGTACTGCATCGCCTCGCAGTCCGGGTCCTCGTACACCGTGGACGCCCGCACCGGCACGCGCGACTGCCCCGATGCGACGCACAACCTCGGCGAAACTGTATAAGCACACCCGGCGCGTCGCTATCATCCGCCGCGAGCGCGTGGCCTGCTATTCTCATCGCCGACGTAGACGAGCAACTCGGGATTCACGTCCCTGGCAGCCTCACACTCGCTGACGTGACCGTACCCGACATCCCCGCGGGCGTCTCGTCGCCGACGGCGGCCGCGTCGAACGACGGTCGTCCCTCATACTTGGTGAGCGCCCCCGGAATGCGACTGTTCGCCCTGGGCGAGGGACCTTTCATGCTGGCCCTGTTACGAGGTGGGTTTCGCTTGCCGAACCTGGACGCCACTGCCGAGATGACCGAGTAACCTAACGAAAACCTCTCCGAGGTCGGACGGAGAAAACCACTCTTCCGCATCCTGTACTTGTCGGTGACTGACTGCTCAGTAGAGGTGAACCAGGTAGCAAAGAGGCGATTGATTTCACTGATGGTTGTCAAAAGTCGCGTGCTAAACAGGGAGATTGTCTTCAGCGAATTTCGGTCGTACCAGTAGGTACAGTAGCAACCTTCACCTACATAGATTCTTCTATCGAATAGACAAAGTTAGCGAGTGCTGAGGCCCCTTTCTGTCCATTAGTTAGCGGCCGTAATCTCAGCTGCTCATGTTCCAGGTGATGTGGTCCCAAATCCGTTCGTAAACGAGGTACAGGGCCGTTTTTGCGATCGTCATGGCGACCCCAATGTTGAGAGCCGTCATCGGATCCCCCAATACGTACCAGACGAGGCCCACAGTGAGAGCGAGCGTGAACACGCGATATAACACCGTTTTGACTAGCAGTCGACTCCATCCTTGATGTGGTCTCTTACAAATCACAACTCCTCTTCAATTATTGGAAAAATAAACGTATCTATAAGTTACAGAAACTTAGAGAGTTAGCCTGAATCTGACGACTCAGGACGTGGGTCAGGTGTTCTGCCAGGGTTGACTCTTCTCACAGCTGTACAAATAAAGGGCTGAGTCGACGAGAACGCCGTCTCCTCGAACAACCTCGAACTGGCGCGCTAGGAGGTCAAGAGTGGAAGATGGCGATGAGCAGCACTTCTGTACAGAGGGGATGCTGACGTTGCCCAAGTTGACTTGTGGTTACTCCCATACACAAGACAGCGCTTATCGTCTGGGTTCACGAGGGTGGCATCTGGTGATGTACGTCGTACCGAAGGGAACCTCCCAGGGGTGTCACCAATATGGGGAGCGCGGCGAATGCAAGAAACAGATCTTCCAGTGTACGAACTCAGAGTACTGGGTCGAGACCACCGACGCCGCCTAGTCGGCCGCCATCACCATTGTAGGAGAGAGCAGGACGACTAATCCCGTCGCTCAGGTACTCAGCACGATTTCCTGCTTTGTGATTTCGGGTTCGTGCCGCCGCAACAGCGTGTTTTCGAACTCCCACGTCTCCCCAGCCGGGAGGCCGGTGAGGTTCGTGTACGACGTCCCGATGAGGACGTCGCCGGCGTAGAGTTTCGAGATGCTTTCGAGATACCGGAGTTCGCTGTCGGTGCCGTTCTTCGCGACGCCCGTCGAGATTACCTCATCCGTATCGCCACCAGAGAGGCTACTCTCCTCGACGGTGACGCCGTCGGGAACACTCGGGGCGTCCTGTGAGAACTCAGCCTCGATCTTGACGGAATCGGCATTTCCAGCGTCGTTCCCCAGCAGTGGGACGAACGCGCGCCACGTCTCGCCCGCGTCGACCGTCTGGCAGTACTCCGTGCTCGTGTTAGATGCGAGGTTGAGTCCGAGCAGATCGCTCCTCTCGAATCGGTTTCATGAGAGCAGATACCTGGATGACTGTGCAAATAGCGGACCCCGAATGGTGGGCATGGGCGTTATCACCCTGGCCGGTGAACTCACAGATGGTGAAGAAAGATGGCACCTGAGAAATTCGCGGAGATTGAAGGCATCGAAATGGACCGTGAGGATGTCGACACGTTCCTTCGTGAGCAGGGAGTGGGCGTCCTTTCGCTTACTGACGGCCAGGAAGCCTACGGCGTACCGGTCTCGTTCGGCTACGATGGGGAGGACAGTCTGTACTTCGTATTCCTACGTATCGGCGAGCAGAGTAAGAAGGAGCAGTTCGCCGAGCAGACCGGGCGCGCGAGTCTCACTGTCTACGATGTGACCTCTAAGCACGTCTGGACAAGCGTCATCGCGGCAGGGTCGATTCGTCAGATCCCCGATGAGGACTGGGACGAACTTGAAGACGCTATCGAAGATAACGCATGGTATCCGAGCCTCTTCTCGGAAGCCATACCGATGCAGGATATCGTCGGCTGGGAACTCCAAATCGATGAGCTCACTGGCCAGCAGAGTGAAGGATAGGTGCGTAGAACGACAGTAACAAGACTGTCGAATGCACGAATCATCCAGCGCTTGAGGACCCCTAATTCAAACAGTTACTTGAGATTGATGTCGAGACGACAGATGACGTGTTTGACGCCCTTACTCACGAATATCGTCGCGTCACGCTTACGCTCCTGGCTGGCAGCCAAACAACCCTATCACTGAATGAACTGGCGCGAGAGACACACCGCGAAGAACGGGATTCCGCACGAGGACGTCGCGCTCTCGGTCGTCGTCCAACGGATGGTCATCCCGGAGGTCTCCGGCACCATGTTCACCGCCGACCCGACGAACGGCAATCGTCGTATCACCGCAATCAAGGCCGGACTCGGCCTCAGGGAGGCGTTCATCTCGGGTGGGGCCGCCGCCGGCTCGGTTCGGGTCGACGCACGAACCGGTGAGACCCTCGACTACGAGACGGGCGTCCAGCGAACTGTGGTTCGCCCGCGTCCAGAGGGCGGTATCGAGACGGTCGACTTTTCGGCCGACGAGCGTTCGGTTCGCGCTCTCTCGGACAAACAGGTCCCACGGTTGTTGAGAAAGGGTTGATTAAGAAGGAGAGAGAAACCGCTGGACGGGCCTCTACACGCCGACTCAACGAGGTCGCCGTGAAATTAGTGCTCAATAGGAGTGGGAAGTGCGATACATCAGTGCGTTAAAGAATCTCTGAGGCGTGCTGTCTTGGTATTACCAGGACACCATAGTGTGCTGTGCCGACAGTTTAACAGATATCTAAATCTGCAGAGCCGCTACTTACATAACTAGTTGGATTCTAGCTCGGGGACGAGGGAATTCTCCCACTGGCGCCGGTTCGCGAGGACTTGCTGACCTTGTTCAGAAATCTCATAGTAATTTGTCCGCCGATCAATGTCTCCTTTCTCTACGTAGCCCTCTTCGACGACTGCATCGAGGTTTGGGTACAGTCGACCGTGGTTGATATCGTCGAACTGCTTTTGCAGTTCCTCTTTCACATCTTGGCCCGATGGAGTCTCAAGGCCGGCAATAACTGTAAGGAGGTCACGCTGGAATCCTGTGAGATCGAATACTTGACTTGGCATACAGGTAAGTTGGTGGAGATCCCCAAAAATCATATGCCCAATATTCCGTGATCTCTCACCTGTTTCATCCGGTCTCTCCAGCCTTGCTCCATACAGAACGCAAACCGGTCGTAAGGTTCGACCAGACCGAGAGTACCATCGACAACACGTGTGTGAGTTCTTTGGCAGCGCGGATTACAGCGACCCACCGGTCATCTGATGGTGTTTCCAGTTCGATCTGGTCGCTTTCGGCACGTGCACTCGTCTCTTCGGCCCATTCGGAGGTATTGATATCGAGCCACCGTACCGTGAACGACCCGGACGTGTCGGCCGCATCGAACGGCATGCAACTACCAGACAGGAAGTCACGATGTACTCTCCAACGTCCCTGTTAGCGGCACAGTACGCTTCATCGTCCTCTCGTGCGAATTCAGCAAGGTGTTCCGTATCTCTGTCCCGAAGGAGGCTATTAGACGAGGTAGCTACAACCAGACCGGTTTCGTCGATTAGCATTCGTGCAGACTCGAGTTGTCGTTGGACTACTTCTTGGAGTCCGAGTCCCCCATCTGCTGTCGCTCTGGTGGAATCTGGCGGTGGCACAGCCGCCAAATATATTCCGCCAGAAGCGCGCAATCGCTTCTTCTGCCGTCCCTGCAGCCCACTCCTGATGATCCCCTTGCTTCTCTTCGAAGTAGCACCTGCGACTCACCGTGCGAGTAAACCCCATTTTTGGCGCATCCCCACCTAGGTCTGTCGAAAACTACGAGCGACGTCTGATACTTACTTCAGGGAACGTGATTAGTTGGACGAACCGATCAATCGAGACATGAGACGTGATTCGCCACGCCGCAACAGTTCTGAAGCGGTCGAGTTAGCCACCCCGAGTTCTGCCGCAACGGCCGACAGTGATGCCTGACGCGGCACTGAGTAGTATCCAATCTCGGTCGCAGTTTCCATGGCATCTAACTGGCGCTCTGTCAAGCAGCCTATCACTGTTCCTAACCGGCGGTCGTACGTACCAATCTCTCGAACGTCAACTTCGATGCCTGCCCGTCGCTCAAGTGCATCGACCAATTTCGACAACGCCTCATCTCTCCCTACGATAGTCACATCGAGCCAACCCTCAGCGCTGTACACAAGGGGAGGAACAACAACGAGGCTTAGCTCAGCGAATGCCTGAAAAAACGCTGTCTCAGACTCCGTATACTCCTGACAGACGTACGAATAAAAGCAATTTTCGTTGATAGGAGTGAGTTCGCACCACTGAATCGAATCTACGTCGTTGATGCGGCCGTGATAGGTGTCTATATCCCCGTTAATGTAGAAAAGAGCGAATTGTACGTCTTCTCGGGAGAGGTTCCACGCATACAGTTCTGCTCGGTTCATTGTGTCCGAGGTGATGAGGAAATCCTGCATTGGGTGTCGCATCCACGCTGGCTGGTTTAGTCTGACGTGTAGGTAACGCATCGTGAATCGTTACGATATCACGTTCTGAGTACTTAAACAGGCGAAATATATCGGGGAAATCTCTGTTCACTCAGTGGATCACTACCCTATTATGTCCAATCTAGGTCCGGAATCCAGTGACCCTTCCGAGGGTCGGTCAGCGAGAGTCGATGAAGACCTCCCCTCGAAGACACCTCCTGGTCCAGACGGCCTTCCGGTAGTTGGCAATGCCCGCTCGCTCATCCGGGACCCTCGGGAGTTCTATGATAAACTGAGCGAGTACGGTAGCGTTGTTGGCTATCGCCTCCCCTGGATGGAGTTCTGTACAGTCCTTCACCCAGAACTTATCGAACGCGTGCTGATGGTCGACTATGAGCGGTACGCCAAATGGGGCCTCGAAGATTTCGGGGGGGAGTTCGCCCCAGAGGGCCTCCTTTTGACTGATGGTGAGCAGTGGCGCCGCCAACGAACGACGATCCAGAACGCCTTCACAGTTGAGCGGATCCAGAGCTATGGTGACACGATGGCACAGGGTGCCACAGAGATGATTAACGGTTGGGACGACGGCGAGGAGATAGCTCTCAACCAAGCGTTCTCGAAGCTCACACTCGACGTGCTGACTCGATCATTGTTCGACCTACAGTTGAGTGAGGGGTCCGATATCGTGACCGAGTTTGCTGAGACGCTCAACGACCGAGGCAGTATCGACGGCATCTCGACTTTCCTGCCGATGTGGGTTCCAACGCCCAAGAACCGGAAGTACAAACGGGTTCTCTCAGAATTTCGATCCTTCGTCGACGGCCTTATCGACGAACGGCGCGGACGGGCAGATGAGTACGACGACCTGCTGTCGCTGTTGTTGGCTGCCGAGGATGACGATGGGAATACCATGTCCGAGACGGAAATCCGTGATCAGATGGTGACTTTTCTCTTCGCTGGCCACGAGACCACTTCGTTGGCGCTAACCTACACATTCCTCGAACTAGCAAAGGAACCGTCGGTTCGTGAACGCCTCGACACGGAGCACGATTCCGTCCTCGGTGGCGGAGCGCCCGGACTGGGGGACCTCAACAACCTTTCGTACACCGAGCAGGTGATTCAAGAGTCCCTTCGGTTGTACCCGCCAGCGTTCATCATGTTTCGAAAGGTCACCGAAGACACCGAACTCGGTGGATACCGGATTCCAAAAGGAACGAGGCTCACCCTCCCTCAGTTCTACATCCACACCGATGAGCGGTGGTACGACGCCCCTGAGAGGTTCGATCCCAGCCGCTGGACGGAAGAATTTGAGGATTCACTACCGGATTATGCATACTTCCCGTTCGGTGGGGGGCCACGCCATTGTATCGGAATGCGGTTCGCGATGCTGGAATTGAAAACGATTCTCCCGATTGTCGCTCAGTCGACCGAGTTTGAGCTCCTGTCCGACCCTGATCCTGAATTAGATATGGCGACGACGCTGCGGCCTGCCGAGGATATCCGAATGCGAGTGTCTAAACGATAAAGGATGGGCTACGTTCCTTTGCAGCGTCGGTGAGGAAGAATCAGCCGATCAGTACGACTGCGTAATTTGCGTAGAGACTCGTTCTAACAGTGGTTTAAGTGGAGAGGGAACGGGAACACGTAGCAAGATGGGGTTGTTCGACGACACCACGGGGACTTCTGGAAGGCGAATAGTCAAGTCCAGTTTTCGAGTCGAAAATGTTGGCTCACAACTCTTGAGCTAGCTACTGCAGACCAATCTCATTCCGGGTGCCTTCCTCTTGCTCATCTACTGCAGCGGAGACCCCAGAAGTAGAGTTAAGAGACTGCCGCTGACCACGTTCACGATAATTTTATCACGGGATTCGGAGCGGAGTGAACGGGACGCTGACCCTTTTCGTCAACGACGTTCGCCACGACCGACCGTGAGAAAGAGTTATCGTGTCACTTGGCGAAGGGTTGATTGAAACGCGAATCCGACCCAGAGGACGCATAACTGTGCAATAGGTGGCGAGTAGTCCAGTGATTCGGCGTCCCCGTCTCACGGGTTCTTGTACGCGGTGAGAAATTCACATGAGTCGAGCCGAAACACCGACATTGACACAGCCGATACGCGACCGCGACCACGTTCGTGGACCGGACGATGCCCCGGTAACGCTCGTTCAGTACAGCGACTTCGAGTGCCCCTACTGCGGTGATATTTATCCAATTGTCAGACGACTTCTAAATCGAGTGGGGACTCGTCTTCGACTTGTATTTCGACACTTCCCGCTGACACAACAACACCCCCACGCCCAGCAGGCGGCGGAAGCGGTCGAAGCCGCCAGCGTCCAGGGACGGTTTTGGGAGATGCACGACCGCCTCTACGAGAATCAAGACGCGCTCGGCCAAGACGACCTCGTTCGCTACGCCGAACAGCTCGATCTGGACGTCAACGCCTTCGTGGAAGAACTGACGGCCGGCGTGTATGAAGAACGCATTCATGAAGACTTCCTGAGTGGCGTCCGGAGTGGCGTCAACGGGACGCCAACCTTCTTCATCAACGGAACGCGGTACGACGGGCCGCTCGAGATCGATGCGCTGCTCGCCGAAATCGCCGACGTGGGTGGCTTCCTCGACCTCCAACAGTCCATCGAAGTCGAAGACCAGGCGTTTCGGGAAACGTTCGACCGGTCCCGTCGTGGTGCGCCTGCTTCCGGCGAAGCCGTTCGGGACCGGTTCTCCGTGGACGAAATCTACCAGCGCATCACGGCGACGGCGGACGAAGACATCGAACGCAGTACACGACTGCTTTTCTTCAGCGGGCTCGCCGCGGGGCTCAGCGTCGGTGCGGCGTTTCTCGCGCGAGCGGCGTTGACCACAGCGTATCCCCAGAATCCGATGGGGATTGGGAACGTGCTGTATCCGGTCGGGTTCATTATCATCGTCCTCGGAGGCTACCAACTATTTACGGAGAACACACTCACGCCGGTCACACTGGTGTTGACGCGGCTCGCAAGCCTCCCACAGCTTCTCCGGCTCTGGGCCATCGTGCTCGCTGCGAACGTCGCCGGTGCTGGGGTCATCGCGTTCCTCTTCGCCAACACCGCGGTGCTCGACCCAGCCATCGCCGAGACCGCTTCGGCAATTGGTGAACACGCGATGGACGTTTCGTGGTCGGCGCTATTCTACAAGGGCGCGTTCGCCGGCGGTCTTGTCGCAACGATGGTCTGGCTGGCACACGCGGCGCGGGACACCCTCTCGCGGTTCCTCATCGTCTACATCATTATGATACTGATTCCCGTCGCGGGCCTCTTTCACTGCATCGTTGGTGCGTGCGAGGTTCTCTACCTCGTATTCGAAGGGCGAGTGGCGTTCGTCGCGGCGTTCACCGACTTCTTTGTACCGGTCGTCCTCGGGAACACCCTCGGCGGTATCGTGTTCGTCGCGCTGGTAAACTACAGTATGACCGAAACCCGACGGTTTCCGGAGCACAGCCAGCGACGTCGTGAACTCACGTGGCCCGAGTGGATCTTCGGGATTCGTTGCTGGTCGTGGCTCCAGACGAAGATGGAAGAATCGCCGATAATCGGGGAGAAAAAGCGCCAATACGAGCGTTGAACCGTCACTGTACGGCGATTTGACGGTAACGTGTCAGTGAATTCGATTCGCGATGAGCGCGTCACAACAGCCCGAAACCTCCATTTTCGAATCGCCGACCCAATTATTGCCTCTCGTTCTGTGTGTTATTCACTCGTCCGGATACGTGTCGTCGGGTTTAGGAAACGCGTCGAGGTTCGTCGCCGTTTCGGAAATCATGCCGTTCAACTGGTCTCGTGTGTCGAAATACCAGTGCGGCGCGCCATTGAAGTTCCCGCTCTGTAGCACCCGACTCCCTCCTTCTCAGACCGTTCGGCTACGTCCTCGACGCTGTCAAGATGGGCGAACGTTTCTGGGTTAACTAAATCAGTACAAGCAAAGAGTGTTTGTTCGTTAAGATTGCACCCGTCGTTCTCTTCGTGATACCGCGGAGAAGATCGCAGTAGACGTGGAATCCCGACACCTTTCCGATTAAGACGAAGCAAGCGGCGAAGAGATCGGAAGAGTCGATTTTAAATTAGATGATCAGGGACACTAGAATATGATTGCATATAAGTCGGCACTGGCTGTACCGATCTAGAGGATTAAGTCTGAGTAGCGTCTCCTACATCCTATGACAGTTACTGCGGAACTCATCGTCAGTTCACCCTCGCTTCCGTTCGTTAGTTTCGCAGAATCGTTACCATCCAATCAACTCGAGTGTGAACACGGCCTGTGTCATGGAGGGGACTCTCGGGTGTTCGTCGTCCATCTCGACCCAGCTGATGGTGTTACCGAAGATAATCTCATTGCTCTCGATGAAGTAGTAGGGACAACCCCCCTTGGACGCGAGGGCGGCAGGGACGTCTATCAGCTCGACGTCAAACTGGAGGATATTGTTTCGGAGGCGTTCGTTCCCGGACGGTTCGCTAAGGCACAAATAGAACCGACGACTATCATTCCGGAGGGATGGTACGAAAAGAAGATTTTTCGGGATTATGAGTCGTTCAATAATATGCGGAATCATTGCGATGAGCATGGCATTCGGGTCGATCTTATCTCGATCACGCAGGATTCTCCGTCCCCAGATGAACACTCACAGTACGGGCTAACTGACCGGCAATACGAGGCACTGGCGCTCGCTATGTCTCGCGGGTACTACGATAATCCCCGACAGACCACGGCCAGCGACTTGGCTGAGGAGATGGGTATTTCTCAACCCTCCATGTCGAATCTTCTTCGCCGAGGGGAGCGCCGGTTACTCACGTCGACGATCGGGACACAGCCATCGCTGACTAACCCTTCGACGTGACAGTATCTTCCCGACCTACTGAATCCGAAACCTACTAGAATCAATGTCTATCTGACTATCACTGTTTCCCCGCAAGTATTGTCATATCGATATGTATTTCCGTACTTGAACCACTTCCTGAGTCTCTACTCAAATGGTGCTATCCGGTACGCTCTAGGGAGGGGTGTTCGGGCTAGGCGAAGGGACTTAAATGGGGTTTTAGAATAGCATCGAATCCAAATGGCGTGCGGTCTACATTCAAATGTAGAAATGGAAACCGTCAGGCTAAATAACGACGTGGAAATGCCGATCCTCGGATTCGGTACGTATCAGATCGATGATCTCGAAGTATGTGAACGAAGTGTCTCCGAAGCGCTCCGTACCGGGTATCGTCTCATCGATACTGCGGCCGGGTATGAGAACGAAGAGGCTGTCGGCAGAGCGATCGAGACGAGCGATGTGGCGAGAGAGGACGTGTTCGTCACCACGAAGCTCTGGATACAGGATGCTGGCTACGAAAGCACGAAGCGGGCGTTTGAACGGTCACTCGATCGACTGGGACTGGACTATCTGGATCTGTATCTGATCCATCAGCCCTTCGGTGATGTTCATGGATCATGGCAGGCAATGGAGGACCTTTACCACGAAGATAAGATTCGAGCTATCGGAGTTAGCAACTTCCACCCGGATCGCTTGATCGACCTGATCGTCCACAATGAGGTCGTCCCCGCAGTCAATCAGATCGAGACACACCCCTTCTACCAGCGGACAGAAGACACTGAGTTCCTGAGCAGCCATGAGATCCAGCACGAGTCCTGGGGGCCGTTCGCTGAAGGACGGAACAACCTCTTCGAGAACGACGTGCTGGCTTCGATCGGCGAGCAGTATAGCAAATCGACTGCACAGGTCGTTCTTCGATGGCTGATACAACGAGGAATTGTTGCAATCCCCAAGTCAGTCCATGAGGAGCGGATCATCGAGAACTTCGATATCTTCGATTTCGAACTGAGTAATGAAGATATGAACACGATCTCGGAGCTAAATGAGTCTGAATCGCTGTTCCCTGACCACCGGGACCCAGAATTCGTCAAACAACTGAGTGAAGTGGAGGCCGATACCTGAGCGCTCACGAGCGCCAACTCCCCTTCAGTTCCACCCAGTCCTCGGCCGCTTTCCGATCGGATCGACACTGATGCAGTGGCTGAATCGGATGCTGACAGTACAATGGTGACGATTGAATCGATAGATCAACTCGAAGGTGCACCGCACGCTAACATCTTTCCGACCGACGAACCGAAAACCGTACGACTGACCCTCTCCGAGGGAGAACAGG
Organism: Halopelagius fulvigenes; assembly: GCF_055398025.1. Classification (NCBI taxonomy): domain Archaea; kingdom Methanobacteriati; phylum Methanobacteriota; class Halobacteria; order Halobacteriales; family Haloferacaceae; genus Halopelagius; species Halopelagius fulvigenes. The sequence continues at coordinate 49,151 of NZ_AP043847.1, forward strand.
TTGAGCCACACAGTCATCCCGACCGGGAGATCATTCTCTATCTCATCTCGGGTGAACTTGAGTTACGCCTTGACGGGGAATCACACCGAATACAGGCGGGAGATATCGTTCACTTCGACGGGTCGCACGATATTTCGCCGTCCGCGAACGTGGATAGCGTCGCGCTATTCGTTCTCGCTCGCAAGAGAGAGCGACCGAACGCCGTTTGATAGCCGTCTCTCCGACGTGCTGTCACCTCACGGAACTATTTGTTCACCCTCATCGTCATAGATTGTAATCGCATCTACGGGACAGACTCGTGCGGCCATCTCTGCCTCGAACTCCTCGTCCTCGGGAATCTCTCGAGCGTACAAGTCTGAGCTAACCTCCTTGCTACCTACGAGTGACGCCTTTCCCGCATCGCGGTCTTCGACGAACTGTTCCCACTCGTGGACGCAGTTGAAGATCCCTGTACAGGTACTTCGATCGAATTCAACTTTCATTGGGGAGGCCTCATAGACATCAATAGACCGGTCTCTTCATTAGGTATTCTGCTCGGCATTTTTTGTAGAGTAGATCGTCTCAATATGATGATCAGATAAGTATTCATGACCGAGATTCATCGTCCTACGCAAGACAGTCGATAGCGGATGGTGTTTGCTCGGAATGGCTCCTGGAATAACGGTCAATGTTGCAACCGCCGATAGCGGCAGTAGTTCTCCCACTTAATTGAGTCTGTGACCACGTCTCTCCGCCTCGTCGATAGAGGTGCCTGGTTGAGCGTCAACGGAACGCGGAAACTCGGAGTCAGCAACCTATGGCGAGTGACCGAAACCGAGTTCTGCAGTTGCGACGTGACCGATTTCCTCGCAGAGGGATTCACCGAAATCGGCGTCGACGCCGCTTCTGTCCAAGCGCGGCTTTCCGGTCGATGCATTCAGTGCGGAACTGAGGGGACGACCGAGTGGATGACGCTCGGCCGTATCGTCGAGAGGGACGAGCGAGCGTTTCTTCCGGTCGATAACGATGCCGTCCAAGCCCTCTCACAGAGATCCTCGAACGACGAACCGGACGATTAACCGGGGTTCCTGCACTCCGGCCACTGTGACCGTCCACGACTCGCTCATCTCCGTGGCCGTTCAGAGATTTCCGAGAGCAGACGATAAGTCACCGATCAAATCAGCTGGGTCTTCGATTCCGATCGGCGCGCGAACTAAGGATTCAGAGATACCCGCCCGTTCGCGTTCGTCGGCGCTCAGATTACTCGCCGTCGTCGCGGACGGAACCGAACCGTGGGAATGCGGGCTGAATGAGCGTCTGACTCTCGGCACGCTCCAGGACGCTATCTCCTCGGACAGTTACGTGCTGGCACGCCGTGACGCCGTGGGTGGTGACGATGACTAACCCCACCGACGCCCTCGACGACGACACGCTGGCCGCTCTCGAAGCCGAGTTTGGCGACGTAGAGGCCGGAGTCGCGGCGTGCGTGCAGCTATGGTTCGGGCTAGAGAACCCCGAGGAAATGCTAGAGGCGATGACCGAATAAGTAGCGACCCCCGTCGAGAGGCCGCTGGCGTGGCCGTCACGCCGTCGCTTCCTGCGGCGCCCATCGGGGTTGACGTCGGGGAGAAAACGCTTATCGCGGCCACCACGCCCGACGCGGATCCCGCGGGGGCTTTCGTCGTTGAAGGCCATGACCCCCGGAAGGTGTTTGACTACCTCTCGACGGCGGTCAACACACTCCGGGCCGCGGGCTTCGAGACGACCGTCGGAGAAGCGCAACTCACGGCGGCGTTCTACTATCGACTCCGCGCGCAGGTCCTCGACGCGGCCGCACAGACTGTCGAGTGGGCGCGGACGCACCCGAACCCGGTCCTCGTCCTTGAGGACTTGTCATACTCCCCACGCCCGCTATGGGAGGTCCGTGCCTCGACGAATCACGTCGGGGAATGGCTCCTCCCCGACCTCCAGAACGCGCTCACTGTCTGCGCCAAAGAGGCCGGTATCCCGGTAAGGTACGTCGCCCCCGACGGCACCTCCCGGGAGTGCCACCGGTGCGGCGAACGTGGGAAGCGCAAAGAACAGCGGTTCCGGTGTACGAACCCCGAGTGTCACGTCGGCAGCGTTGACGCCGACCGGTCGGCGGCTATCACAATCGCCTCACGCGGCGAGGAGCGCGTGCCATGACCGAACTAAGTCGCGAACGGTGTAACACCCGGTTCGACGTGGCGTGCGACAGTGCGATCGGCGGGAGCGACACCACCCAGCGTGCGGGGAGAAACACGACGTTCCGGTTCTGTTGAAACCCTCAATCGGTGATAGTTTGACGAGGGTGTGCTGAATACAGAGCGCGTATCGGTCACTGGGTCGACACTCGATACGAGCCTCTCAAGTCGGTAAGTACAGAGCGTGTATTTATCGGCGAGTCACGGCGCTTTGTCGGAACAACTTTGTTCGCTTGTCGCCCGCTCTACTTGCGCGATGACCGATTTGTACCCCCAAACTGACCCCTACGAGACTGGGATGCTTGATGTCGGAGAAGGGAACCTCATCTACTGGGAAGCCTGTGGCACCCCGGATGGAAAGCCTGCCCTCGTCGTCCACGGTGGGCCGGGGTTTGGGTTCACACCCGAACACCGCCAGTACTTCGACCCCGAGCGATACCAAGTCATTCTGTTCGACCAGCGCGGCTGTGGCCGAAGCAAGCCTCCCGCCAGCGACCCCGAGACGGATATGCGACAAAATACCACTGACCACCTTCTCGCCGATATGGAACAGCTTCGTGAACATCTCGGAATTGATCGCTGGTTGCTGTTCGGCGGCTCGTGGGGAGCCACGTTGAGTCTGGCCTACGCAGAGGGGCACCCACAGCGGGTTTCTGAAATCGTCCTTTCGGGGGTCACGACCACTCGACCGACTGAAATCGAGTGGCTCTATCATGGATTGGCGCGATTCTTCCCAGAGGCTTGGGAACGGTTCCGTGAAGGTGTAGACGCCGAAGACAACGAACTCATCGCCACATACGCTCGACGAATGGCGGACCCGGACCCCGAGGTTCGGAGGCGAACAGCGGATGCGTGGTGCGCGTGGGAGGATACGGTCATCTCCGAGGAACTCGATGGAACAGCGGACGTCTTCGGTGGACTGCCGAGAGACAAGAAACACTCGTTCGTCCGCATCGCCGCACACTACTTCGCTCACAGGGCGTGGTTGGATGACGGGGTGCTGTTGCAGAACGCTGACCGATTAGCTGGCATTCCCGGCGTGTTGATTCACGGCCGTTTCGATTTGGCCGCACCACTTGGTACGGCGTGGGAGTTGAATCGCCAGTGGTCCGATTCGGAGTTAACCGTGGTTGAGGATTCGGGACATACCGGTAGCGACACCATGACCAAACTGAAGCGTGACGCTCTCGACTCATTCGCAGGGAAGTAGTCCCTGTCGGTAGACGATGAACTGGTGGGCCTCACAGCGATACACTTGCAAACTCACTTAGCGGTTAGTTCAGTACCAAAGAAACGAAATAAACGAGGCCTCCGTGAGAGATACACCCTCTCTATTCTGCACGATATTCCTGTCATCATCAGATGGTTTCAACAGAGCTGACGTTCCCATTACCGACGGCAGGAGTGGTCCCAATCAGCCCTCGGCAACCGTTGAGGCGGACGGAACGGCGGTAGAAATACACATCCACAGTCACAAACACGCCGAGTAGTCCGCTCACCCCGGCCGCACACCGTTTCCGTCGTAACCGCGGGCGTATCTATACCTATACCCCTAAAAAGGTGCTTTGAGTGTCGGTCTCTAGGGATAGTATGTCCGCCACCGGTTCATTTCGGACTGTTCTTGAAGAACACGGCGTCCCCCTACAGCGCGTCAAGGTCGAAGAGTTTCCTGCGGTCATGAGAGGAGAGAGAGGAGGAACGCGGTGGCCGGACGTCCGGTCGGGAGAGTGTCGCTAGTAAGAGAGACAGCGCGGGAGCGTTAGATCGAGACGGCTGATTTGTAAATTTCCCGCGTGCTCCCCTGATGGATAGCACGCCGGCCACCATTGTCGATAATCTCGACCCCTTGACCGTGGATAGTCCCCGCTAACTCGGTATCCCTCATGTTGCCGACGCCCTTCTCTGCGCCCGGGTCCACTCCGTTTGCGGAGGTCATCGAACACCCCGAGACAGCCGTGAATTTGGTCCCTGGGCCGCCAGAGAGGGGGTGTGACCCCGACCGAGCGACAACACTCCCCCCGGCGATACCGATGTTCGCCATATCGGTCACGTTGATAGCCGTCCCGACGTTCCCCTCGCCGATGACACTCCCTTTGACCTTTATTACCCCCTTCTTCGTCCCGAGACAGATGCCCGAGGTACCGTACGTCCCTTTCTGGTAGACGGTGGAGTCCATGAGCGTCACGAACCCGTTCAGTTGCACGCTGGCGTTGAATTGAATTCCATTCACGAGACTGTCGCCCTTCCCATAAGCCGCCCAATTGAGGCCGTTCTCCATGACGACTTGGGAGGGGTCGGCGGGGTTTCCGAGAAACTCCACGTCCGCAGTCGTCGTCGTCCCCGCCATAATCGGCGGCCGGTACGTGTTCAGCCCGTTATTGTAGACCGCCGGCAGCGCCCTGTTCGCGTTCGGCACCGTGTAGAGGTCAATCGTGACGGGGGCAGAGTAGAAGTGCGGGAGTGACTCAACCACGCCTTGGAGGGTCATGGGATCGGCTTGCGTCCCCGCACCGTCCGCCGTCCCGTTCGGCGAACAGTAGATGGTGCGGGCCTCACCGTCCCACATCAGGGGTCGGGTCACCGCGGCGTTCGGCACGTCCTCGGTGATGAACGTGACCGGTGTCTCACTCTCAAATCCTGCATCCGTGAGCACGCGCTGGCCCGCGTCGTAGAGTCGTTTTGCACGGATAACGCCCGTCTCGTGGACCGCGTCCGGGGGGTTGTTCTCCGTGTTATACACGACGGTGCCGAGTACGTCCGACGCAGTGAGTTCCATTTGGAAGTCGTACGACCCGAATTTCGCCCCGTTCCGGGTCTCAAGCCTCGCGTCACAGTACGAGGGGGCCTTCATGTAGAGGTAGAAGTGGTTATTCGCGTCCTTGGTCACGACGGCGTGGACTCGCTGTTGCCCCTCGCCGAACGCTCTCCATCGGGGGTCTGTCGTGTCGGTTCTCTCGACAGATGCCGATAAGATGAACTCCCTCGTTTTGAGCGAGTTGTTCGGGGTAGCAGTAGTGACGTGCGCCCAAATCTTCCCATCTTGGAAGTTCCCGTCTTCGGTTATTTTACATATCTTAAACCATTCCTCCGTTCCGTTGCTTTCGATATGGAACGTCCGCGTATTGTACGCGAAGTCCTGACGGTGCAGGCCGTCTACGGTATCAGCGTCCCCGTCGAACGACACCGTGAGCGCATCGTTCGCATCGTCGTGCATGACGGTTATCTGGTTTCCGCCAGAGAGTGCGGCAGCAAGCGCGTCGCGGGCCTGTTCGTCGGTGTAGGACCCACCGCTGCCACTCCCGAGGGGACCGACCCACGTTCCGTCATGCACGTAGAGGCCGGACGTATCCCCGTCGGCCCCCGTAATGTAGACGAGACTCCCATCATTGGCAGGCGCGTTCGTGAGGAGGTCGTATTTTGGGGCGCGGAGTTCCACCGCGCTAATCAGTTCTTCAACGTCGACTGTGTCGAGGTGTTTATTCGGTGGCATAGAATGTAGAGAGATCCGTCACGGCGTCAGACACCGCGGTCGTCGTCCTGGTCGTTCCGAAGCTTCTCCGCGAAGGCGTCGGGGGGTCTCGCATCAAGAGCTCGAGGACCACCTCAGTCACCTCTTCGGGCATATAACTGAGCGAAAACGCCTCTGCCGGGGAGACGTGCGCGAGGGAGGGGAACTGGTCGGTGATAGTGTCGTGGATTTCCCGTATCTCTGGTGTCCACTCCTGAACCAGGTCGAAGAACTCCGCCGGCCGGCGTCGGTCCCCTCTTCGTCGAGGGCGCGAACCCACCGATAAATGTCTCGTCCCCCCGAGTTTGTCGGGGGTGTCGGCTTCGAGGTCCTCGACGGCCTTCTCAAGCGATCGGCGTGAGCGTCGTCGGGTCATGTCTCGTCCACCTCGTCCTCAGCGTCTTCAGTGTCCTCCCCGTCCTCAGCGTCCTCAGCACGCTCTGCCTGTTCCTCCGCGTAGACGTTCTGGATAGCCTTCACGAGTGAGACGTTCTCCTCGTCCGCCCCTACTTCGTCCCCAAGGTCTGCTATTTCGTTTTCAAGCGACCGACGCAAGCGCCGGGTCACAGCTCACCCTCCAGGCGATCGTTCGGCAGGTCGAAGGTGTCACGTTCCGACGACTGGGTACCGTCGGGGTACTGTGTCACCCGTAGTTCGCTCACCTGGCCGACACACTCACCGTCAGCGTCAACCTGGACGCTCCGAATCGTTATCTCTCGAGGCGCGCCCGTGTCGTCGGTAGCGTCGTCGGGTTCTAAGGCGGCAAGCCGCCGTTCAATCTCTTGGCGGGTCCGGCGGCGGGTCATTCGCCACCCCCCTCGGTTACCGGCGTCAGGCCGTATGTGCCCGTCAGCCACTCACCGACACCGTCCAGGGCGTCCTTCGCTGGGTCGAAAGCGGCGTCGAGGGCGTCCTTTTCGGCTTTCGAGAGTGCGGGCGTCGCAACGACGTCGCCGCCGTCTGCCGTCTCCTCAAGGGCGTCAATTCGTCGTTCTAAGCTTCGTTTGGTAGTCATCGGTATTTGGCCCGGTTCTGTTTCTCAGAAATGTTCTCTATGCGCTCTTCGAGTTCTCGGAGGTCCTCGCGCTCCGTCAGCCACTCTTCCCGATTGCGAACAACCCGGGCGGCGGCGGCATATTCTTCCTGTTCGAGAAGGCCCTCCAGGCACCGGTCGAAGACACATTTCGCCGTCAGAGCACGTCGCCGGCCGAGGTTGTCCTCGACGTAGTCAGCCAAGGCGTCCATGTCGTTATTGATATTTTGGCGACTGGTACCGAACTCCCGGCCCAATTCGGCCTGATTTAACGCCGCGGGGTGGCCAGCCTCTTTGATGCGCCGGAGAATTTCGGCGCGTCGGGCCTGCCAGCTATAGTTTTCGGGGGCTTCATCCTCCGGAATTTCCGCCGAAGCGTAGTCAATATTTCGGGTCAATGTAAACTGATGTCAAATGGGGTTATTCTCCGTCGTGTCCGGTGGACTGTTCGACCTGCGCCGCGAGGTCAGCCGCCACCACCGATTCTAGTTCACCAACACGCTGTTTGAGTTCAAGGCCCAATTCGGCGTGGTCACCGGCAGGGTGACCGTCGGCCAGCGGGTCATAGGGGTCCGCGTCGTCGAGGAGTGACTTGCCACGTCGAGTGAGTTGCACTAGCCGCTCCCCAACGTCGCGGTCCTGGTAGGTCCGATTACTGAGGGCCGGCTGTCGCGTCGATACTCGGCGGTGGCGGAGAGGCCAGCGCGTTCGGCGTCTTTGGCGCGTTGCTTCAGTTCGAAGAGTTCGTCTTTCGTCATAGTAGTAGAAGATAGAGGGTGAGTGTTCGTGCGTCTGGGGCGTCACTTCAGGCCGAGGAAGCCGTCTTTGAGACCGACCGCAGATTGAACGAAGAACGAATCTCCAGATACCTCGCCCGTCCGTGGGGTCATCGGCAGGGGGCTTAATATTCGTCCGGGTTCTGGCGGACGTGTCGCTTTGCGGCCTCTGCAAGCGTCCGTGAGGGTTTGTCGTCGTCTTTCTCCTGGTGTTGCTTAATGGCCTCTGCGAGCGTCGCCGGTTCTCCGTCGGTGGCGGTACCTTTTTCAAGGCGCTCAATGGCGCGTTCGAGTTCACGTCGGGTTTTACGTGACATGATTAGGTAGTCGAGAAGAGGCGGGAGTGGGTATCATTCCGCGTCGAGGCCGAGTTCACGGCGGAGAACCCGGTCGTAGGAGTCGCCAGGCCCCTGTTTCAGTTCCCAAAGCGCGTCTCGGGTCTGTTCGTCGACGGTGATTGTAGTGGGCATGAGTGGAAATGCAGCCGCCGCTCTCGTCGGGTGTCAGTGTCTATGAGAGAAACGCGGACCCCACTCTACGTGGGGCCGACCGCGGCTGAGTCCAACACTCCCGCGGACGACGGCGCGTGATCTACTATTTGGAGGCTAGAACAATAAATATATTGGTAAAATAATATAACGTAGTATGCCAGCGGGGCGTAATATATCAGCGATAGGCCCCGGCGGCGACGAAGAGCGCCTCAGCGAGGACGTCGAGGTCGCGGCCGGCCATGTAATCCTGCCTGTTGCGGGCGTAGATGACCCACTTCCCCCGACGCGGGGCGAGGTCAATTCCGTGATGTCGGAGTTGCGCACACAGTTCCTCGAACGTCTCGTACCGTTCGCAGTTAGAGAGGTCTCGGTCAGAGGGCCATCGTGAGCGCACGTCGACACCACACTGACAGAAGGTGCTACGTCCGCTTACAGCACGGCCCTCTTGCCGAGAGAGTGCATTGTCTACAGTGGTTGCCTCCGGCGAGGGGTTCGCCGTCGGCGTCGCCGCGTCAATTGTTCCGTCCTCACGGAACCGGTGGCCCTTCGCGTAGAAGGTCCCCTTTGTATCGCCATACGAGAGTACCACAGCTTCAGCTTCGTCGTACTCACGGGCGCGTCTCAGGACGGGAGCAAAACATTCGTCGCACAGTTCTCGGGTGATGAACTCACGGGCATCGGAGAGGTCGGTGAAAGCGAGGGTAGTCATAGTTTCTACGAGTAGAGTCGGCAAATCGTCGGTCGGAAAGGCTGTTCATCGGGCGTCGGGTGTCGGAGAGAGTCAGAACCCAGGGCCTCGCCGAGAGGGTCATCGGCCCCGAGGGTGCCCGATAGAGAGGGGCATGACCGGCGGGGGGTCCGCCGACGTTCATGGAATTGATTGTTTTTCTGAGCGGGGACCGCCGAGTGAGGTCGCCCCGGACCCATGGGGTTGTGTTTGTTTGTCTGAACGGGGGGTGTTGCATGGGGTGTTTTTCTGAGGGGGTTTGGCGGCCTCACTCCGGGCGTTTGAGTTTGTCCATCGCCCGAAAGACGTCCGTTTTCTCCGTCTCCATGAGATACCCCCTCTCCGCCGCGTCCTCGACAAACATCTGCGCGCGGGAGATATCGTAATCGCGCGACTGGAGGGCGGTCATGAGGTCCGTTTTGCTCACGCCGTCGCCCGCCTCTTGGGACTTATACGCCCCCCAAAGGGCCGACAGCCAGGTGGGCGCGTCCTCCTCCGATTCACCGCCGTCCGCGGCCGCCTGCGGTGTCTCTGACGAACTTCCCGAAGCCGACGCCCCGTTTCCGTCGCCACCGTCGGTTGACCCCTCGTCGCTCTCCTCGTCCCCTTCTATCGAGTCGAGTCCGAGAGACGCACGGTCGAACTCTGCGAGGTCGTTCATCGCCCCGAGCGTCGAGATTCCGGTACACTGAGAGATGTCCTTGGTGTACTGGTCGGTGCACTTCACGAAGGAGCCGGGTTGTTCGGCCAGTTCGCGGAAGCGGTCACGGTAGTCGCTGTGGGCGTTCAGAAGGTCCTCGCTCCGTATGTCGTGGTCCTTAGCGTACTTCGAGATAGCGTCGAAGGACCGGGGGAGGTTGATGCGGACCTGCTCTCGCGGCGTACACTCGTACACGATTTCGTAGTGCCGCCCCCGTTCGAGGTACCCTGCTACGACCGCGCGCTCGAACAGTTCGATGAACCGGTCAGTGTGGCTCTTGCGCTTCCCCGCCGGGCCGATGCGCTCGACAACGTATTCGAGAGCGTCGTTCAGTTCCTCCTCCGTCGGAAGGCTCTCCGTGTCCGCGCCGACGTGCTCCCCAAACACGTGGTAGAGCTTGAATCCGAACACGACTGTCTGAAGGCCCTGTATTTCGAGGTCGTCCAATTCGTCGACGACACCGAGGGCGTCCGCACGGGCGTGGGCGTGTTCGAGGGAGTCGTACCACAGTCTGCGAAGGCGGTCTTCGTCGAAGTCGGTGACGAATCGGTAGTACGCCAGCGCGTGCTCAGCCGGGTTAGGGGCGTCCGACCCCAGTTCCAATTCGTCGCCGTCGACGCGGGCTTTGCCAACGAGATTCTTGTACGCCTCCGCCGTCTCTGTGCCTGCGTCGGTCGTTTCGGTCCGGAACTGGGTCATGACCGACCGGCGGCGCTCCGCGGGTCCCTGTATCGACTGTTCGCCCGAAACCACAACGGGGGGTTCAATCTTGTACTCGTCCGTCGTCTTGTCCGCGTTCCCGCGGACCTCCAAGGCACCGCGCGTGGCCTTCCGGTAGAGGTTGTGGAAGAAGTCGAGACGGTACGACGAAATGTCGCTTGGCTTGTACTCGTCGAACCACAGGGGGATGCTGTTCGTACAGGAGAACGTCGCCACTTGGGCGAAATTCGATGAGTCAACCGAGAACGGTTCGCCGGCCATGCCGAAGCACCGCCACAAATACGAGAGGGTCGTCGTCTTACCGCTTCCCGTGTCCCCGGTGACATTGAGGTGGTTGAACTCACCGCTCTCCGTGAACTCCTCAACGAGAGGCCGGAATGGTGCAGCGTAGAACCACCCGAGGACCGGGAGTAACCGTTCGGTGTCGCGCGTATACGGGACCGTCTCCAGTATCTCGGCCACAGACGAAGAATCGTACTCTGCCGTATCCGACTGTATCTCGACAAGCCTCTCCGGGGTTATCTCGCGTTCGAGGTACACCGTCTCTGATTCCTCCGCCCACCCGTCTGCGCAGAGTGTCCGACCGGGGAGAGCGAACTCGTCGCCGTGCAACCCCATATGCTGAACTCCGAGACGGCGAGGTGCGTCCTGTCGGTCAACCCAGATGCGCAGTGCGTCAAGGAGGTCTTTGACGTGGGCCGATCCGTCTCCGAGTTTGGGGATGTTGAACTTCGTCCCGAACGATTCACCGAGGATCTCGTCGTCGAAGCGCTCCTTTCGGTTGAACACTTTGGGTTCAATCGGCTTCTCGAACGCCTCCCCGGATTCAAGCGTGGCCTTGAGTTCTGCGCGAAGCGGGCCACGTTCGACTTTGAGGTACGAGAGCACTTCTAACTCGAAGTTGAGGAGTTCGTACTTCCGTCGCGGCGTCCCGTAGAGGAACCACGTCTTGCCGTCCTCGACGACGACCGGCCCGTTCTCCTCTTCGTGGCGCGCTAACGTACGGTGATTCTGGACGGCGTACTCCCGCGTGTCGAGCACGTCGGCCACGCGCGGGACGAAGTTCTCTACGTCGTCCGCGTCGATTTTCACCACGCACTCCCATATCTTCTCCCGGTGCTGCATTTCCCGGTCCGGGTCGTCCTCGTACAGGGAGAGCATCGCTTCGAGGGCCACCTTCGCCTCCGACGGTGGCATCTTCGACGGACTCCGGTCCTGTGGTGGGTCACACCGGTCCGTCACCTTACGCTGCGCGTTTGCGATCGTTCTCTGGAGGTAGTCGTCGCGGTCGAGTTTGTCGCGGTTCCGGTACCGGCGGAGGATGTTGGCTATGTCGCGGTCGTCGAACCGCCAGAACAGGAGTTTAGCGACTGCCGAGTAGTCGTATCCACTCGGACTGTCGTCGTCGTTCGGAAGCGGGAACCCCGGTTCGAGGTGCGTGAGAAGGTTGTTCAGTTTGTTGTCCCACTCACGCACCTGTTCGAGCGTCGTTCCGAACTCGTTCGTGTACTCGGTGCTGTCGTCTGCCGACACGTCAACGGAGTTCGGGGAGGCCGCCTGTGCGGGCGGAGACGTGTCCGCTTCGTCGTCGGCCACATACTCCGCGTGAATCTCCTTGATGGCGTTCGCGCGCTTCTGAACGTCGTCGGGAGTGTCCGGGAGTTGGTCCCCGGTGTAAGTCATGTACCGAACGTCGTCGTACATCTCAACCTCGGCGTTCTTCTCCTCGACGACCCACTCCGGCATGTCGAGCGTCCGCTCCTGCTTCCGCTTGTTCCGGCCGCCGGGGAGAATGCCCACGACGAAGATGCGGAGGCCGGTAATACTCGGGGAAAATTCGGTGTAACTGTCTGCGCGGGCGACGATGTCCTCCGCCCACGGTTCAATCTCCTTTGTCTCTGGGTGGACACACCCGTCCAAGTCGAGAGCGGCGATAACGTCCTGTTCGGAGAGCATGAACCCGATACCCTCGGTGTTAGTGTCCTCCCGTTCGTGGTACTCGACGGCCTCCTCGTAGGTCCCCCACGTCTTCGGGTCGTTACTCTTTGCGAACGTATGACCCTCGACGGGAGAGAGCGGTGGCTTCGTGTCTTTCCCGTCGCGCTTCCGGTAGCCCCAGCACACCCACTGGACCATCTCCTTCAGCGTCTCCAACTGGTCAGGATCCCAACTCATGCCGAGACACCCCCCTTGACCACACGGGAAAGGCGATTGGTCGGCAGTTGGTCGGCAGTTGGTCGGCAGTTGGTCGGCGTTTGGTCGGGTTCGACCAAATCGAAATCGCCATGCTGCGGCGGGGTAAGAGGAAATTTGGTCGATTTGGTCCAATCTGTGAGAGGGGAGGGACGTGCGAGCGGACGTCCGCGATTCGCGGAATGTATCTCACACACTCCCCCCTCCTCAGAGAATCGACCAAATCGGCCAAATATTCTTTTACTTCTCCGCTGTGTGGCGATTTCGATTTGGTCGAACCCGACCAAACGGGACCAAATCGACCAACTACTCGACCAAATCCCTCCCTCTTCCGTGGGGATTCATGACTGTCTATCATATTTGACATACTCGCCGCCGAGATACCGCTAAGGTGAGGCCGCTCCTCTCGTGCAAGTGTGCTCACGAGGAACACCCCTGGTAGTGCTTCCGGTGATATCTACAGAGTGTCTGACCTTCGCGCCCGTCTATGGAATAGACGGGCTTGAGTTCCGTCGTTGGCTGACAGTCACGAACACCGCACGTCTCGACGCCCTTCTCGCCGTCGCCGCCGTCGTTGTTTTCGTCGTTTTTCTCGTCGCGTTCAAAGATCGCTTGTTTCATATCGGGGATCTAGCCCCACTTTCGCGGAGGAAAACGGCAGACGGGAAGGAGTAGACGAAGGGTAAACGCCAAGATATATCCCCATGCAGCGCATAGGTATACCAGACGTACTATCATCGTCTACGCGGGGGTGAACCCACACCTTCGCGCGTCCGCAGCCGGTTGGTGACCGGCATCGTTGCGGTCTTCGCACGCCGGCCGGGGGAACTCTTGGCAGGGTGTCCCCGGCGGCGTGTGTGCCTATCCTCCGTAGCCGTGCCCCTACAACCCAGTCCGCGGAGTTAAGCCTCGCGTCGCGCGGCCGCGTCGGGATCGTACTGCTCGGCCATTTTCCTGAGCAACGAGTCCCACGTCTCGCCTCCTCGAAGAAGGGGACGGAGAATGTCGTCGCGGGTTTCCGAGCGAAGCGGAAGGCGTGTCCGATCGGTTTGAGGTGGTTTTCGTGCCATCCGTTACCTCTCCGTATCACAGCGGTAACCTTAAACCCTTCGCATGAAATGATTCACCGTATCAGATCCTATATGGTAGAGAATCAATCATATCTCGACGACCCCCCGGCGGCGATACTCACCACCGCACAGCGAGAGTATCTGACAGGAGAGCGCGAGGTCGAAGGTGCAACCGAACGGATGCTTCGGGGACGAATTCGTGACCGTCTACAGGTTAGCATATTCGACCTCGCGGTGATCGTGAACGAAATGTCCCTCGACGACCTCGACGAAGCACTCAGCGAACCCGACGGGTATGAGTCAAACTCGGGGACAACGCCGCCGCTCAACGCGCGGATGTATAGCCTGGCGACGTTGCTCTATCTGTACCACCGCGAGGGCGAGGTGGCGGGGGAGGGGCAGTCCGACGGGTGGCTCACCGCCCTCGACATCGAGGAGGGAATTAGGCGCGCACTGACGCGCATGGGCGTGTCGTACAACGACGTCAACGTTTCAATTGACGTCGACCGCGCCGAGGATTTGGAGACGCTAGCCGACCGTGAGGATTTGGCGTCACTCTCCCGCGAACAGTTGACCCAGTTGCTCACCGCGGGGCTGATATCGGGCGATGAGCACGCGGAGGCGTGGATGGAAAAGCGGAGTCGCGAACACGCCGAGGACGGGGGTGGGGAGGATGCGTCGCATCCTCCCGACGACGGTGAGTGACCGTCTCTTAACCAACGGGGTTAACCAACGCTCCCCAGAGAGAGCGGCGTCCCGTCAGGTGCTATGGGGTTGATGCCAGATCCCCCACTGCATGGGGTTGTCCGGTTCACCCTGCAAAAATACCCCATGGAGGAACAATACGCGTAGTTGATACGCAGCCGATCTGTCAGAAATGACGAGGTAATATACGTCGGCGTTTTGCCGGATTTTTTTCTCCAACGACACCACAGCATGAAGTGAACAACCGCCCGAATGCGGTGAATTTCGGCACTTCTCGCTCACACAGATAGGATTTTGAGATTGTCTCCGAACGCCCTGAGAGTATCCGGCAAGCAGCGGCCACCGTCGACCGCGACTATCGTGATGTGCACCGAAATCTCGAAGAACTTGAAATGTTGGGCGTCGTTGAGTTCGAAGAGCATGGCCAACGCAAGAAACCCGTCCTCCGTCGGGTGGATCTCAACGTCCCCTCGCTCCCCGGCGTTTCTCTTCCCGAAACATCGAATCCAACAACATGATGGCTAATGACTGTACCTGCCAGAATTCACGGATAAACGGCACACAGCTAGCCAACGGAACAATCGCCGAGGAATCGTGTCGCTTACTGCTGTTGCTCTGACGGCCATTGCCACTCCTGATTTTCGACCACACCCAGCAGTTCCCGGCGTCGTTCCGACAAGCTCTCTAACTCCTCGTCGAATTCCTCGTCGGGAACAAGTGGGATATACGCGTCACGGAGGCGATCAAGGTCTGGTCGTGGCGGCGTCTGATCGGCGGGCGGACTCATGGCCGTCTGCACGTAGTCTTGGACACTCGACTGCGCCGTTTCGAGGACGGGTTCATTCGGGCGTTGTTCGGAGTCGATGCCGGAATGGAGGATGGTTACTGCGTCGCTGAAGACGGCAACTGCCACCGGTGCCGCACGTTGTGCTCGTTTGCTACGGTAGTAATGGAGGACTGGATACGCCTTGTGCTGGGCAGCGAGGGTACTCAGACTCGACGCAAACGACTCTATCGGGAGGTCGTGTTGCTGGAGGTGGTCGCCGTTCCACCCTGTCCGGACGAACGCCTCGCTCGTCTCGCCCACCCCGAGAACGCTACTCGCGAACGATTGCTTGTTGACGACGCCTCGCAGGACGGAGATGACGTACGTCACGACCAGCGTGATCAAAATCATCCCACTCGCGTTCGTAAGTGCAGTAACTGTCCGCCAGACTGGATTCGTCGGGCTGAAGTCGCCGTTCCCCATCGTGAACAGGGTGTACGCGACGAAATACCCCCGTCCAACCCACTTTACGGGACTCGGGCCGCGTGTGTAATTGAGCGCGGTCGCATCACTTGCGAAGAGGAACGTCCACCCCGCCCAGAGCAGGACGATCCACATCCCGAGTGTGAGCGAGAGGACGAGCGGGCCGGACAGGGTGAGCACTCGGGACTTCCCATTGTCTACCGTCCTGAGTCCGCGCCACGTCCACCTCATCAGCGGTGAAGTAAGTGGGCCTGCACCGCCGTTCGTCCACAGTATCGTCCAAAGGAGATCCGTTATTACGACTGTGAGAAGACTGATGCCAACCAGCAAGTAGAGGAGTCGTACGCCCTCTACTGCCTGCAACGGAACGAGCGATTCCAAACTTACGTGGATCCCTGCAACCGAACTGGGCGGGACAAACGTACCGATCAACACGTGGATGATTCCACGGCCCAGAGGGCGTTAAGAGTACTTGCCTCATTTACGTCCCTTCCGGTTGTACGGTACCGACGGGCGGCACTCACCCTGCGTCAGCACGAACGCGCCGTGTATATGCTCAGTATCGTCTCTCTCGTCCATATTCACCAGGATGAAGTACGAGGTACATATGTTCAGGGGATGTTGAACTCATGAGCGACTGGACGGGGAAGTATTCAGTCGTGCCAACGAGCAGTCCCTGTTCGACGAGGAAGTCGTTCAGTTCCTTCTCGGCGACACCAACGAGAGACGTTACGAGATCAGCGATCAGGCAGAACTTCTGGATGCTGTTGTCCCACTCACCTCAGATATCGACCATCCGGAAGGCGTACGCGTCAGTGCGTGGTTGAGACGATCCACGACGAGGTTCAACCTCCGGATCGGTTCGCGGTCATAGTTCCCGAGAACGAAGTACGACCGGTCGTTCTCGTAGACAGGCGTCAACTCACTGAGGGCGTGGAGGATTTCTTCGTTGTCCGCCAGCGAGATATCCTCCTCGTCGAGTTTCTCCTTCGCACTTGTGAGGATCTCCGCAGGGATAGGCGACTCCTCGTCGGGCATGGACAGTTCTTCTCTCGAATAGGAGATAGGGTTTATGAAGTAATTTACCCGTTCATGCGAACGGAGTTTACTCCAGAGTAGTTTACTCAAGGGTAAACTACATGCCGTCAGGGTGCGAACTGTATCGTATGAGTTCTGACTTGGGGACTACGGAAGAGACGGAAACGCGCGAGCTCGTCCACTTCGTCACCCAGCAGACGCGGTTCGCGCTCATCAGCAATATCCTTCAGCACCCCAAGCAGTTGCCCTCGATGTATGAGCTCGAGGAGCTCAACCCGAGCGTCAGCGATGCCACCGTCTACAAGCACATCCAAAAGCTGATCGACGCCGGCATTGTCAGGGAAGTCGCACTCGACGACGACCGGCGCCGACAGGGCTATCCCTGGAAGTTCTACGGCCTCACTGAGAAAGGACGGATATTCCTCGAGGAACACAATCTGTTCGCCGCTGAGGAGACGCTTCAACAGATCTACGAAACCATCTCCGACAAGCCCGAGAAGATGGTCAAGTACGAGAACGCGCCCCGTCCTGAAGAGCAGTAGTCTTCCGCTGGTAGCGGGCGAGAATCATACTCTGTGGCTGGTGGATTTTCCCGTTAAGAAGTTGTAAAGCCGATCTGAGAGTACTACAGACGAGATCCCGATACACGGGCTCAAAATGATCAAATTAGCATCGTCTTAACCAACAAAAGAATGAATCGTCGTTCCGTGTTGGTTAACACGAGAATTCCCAATGTCTTACGAACCACCGAGCCCATCGACGGACCTTCCGACAGAGGTAGTAAACACCCTCAACGGGTTTCCACCGGAACGCCTCCGGGACGTTGCCCGCTATGCCGAGGCGTTGGCCGAACACAAGGAGCGTGAGGCTCATCTCGAGGCGGAGTCGGACGAGAGCGACATCAAGGAACGTCCTGACGATCTTCCGGACGACGTCCCAGCAAAGGCGACGATCACGATCAAAGAAATCAACGATAATCGCTATTACTACTGGCAGTGGAGAGAGGGAGACAAAATTAAGTCTAAATACAAAGGACCAGTCACCCCCGATGAGTAGTCCGTTCGAAGATTACCGCAATTTTCGCAGATACGATTTCTCAGAGGTGTTGTCAGACACTCCACTATTGCCAGTAAAATCGGGAGACGAAGCTCCGTTGAAAGAAACTGGCAACGACGGCTCTGGTGTTACCCAATCGGGTTAACTAGAAGAGAGGTTACTGGCAATACCGGAGAGGGTACTGGAGAAACTGGCACCGTCGGTTGGCGTTTTACTGGCAAAGGTGGAGAGGGTATTGGCACTACTGGTTTCGATGGTACCCCTCTCAATCCAGAACTTGATGCCTCTTTGCGGTTTCACGGATCTCAGTAAGATCTCCAAATTCACTCTCGAGCGCATCCAACGCAGATGAGAGCGAAACATCTAGCTCGTACTCGTTGTAGTTACCACGTCCACCAGTCGAATCGACGAGCCGTAAGATACCGTGTAAGCTCAGATCCGATAGGTGGTCATGAACTCGACGCCGTTTTAGCGGGTCAGTCCCATGATTCCGTAGTATCTTCTGATACCGTTGATAGATTAACTTCGTGCGTTCAGGAGTTTCGCCTTCAGCAGCTAGCTGACACACCGTCAGTAGTACGTATTGACCTTGACGGGTCAACGAATGCATTCCTTCGACAACCTGCTGGCGCTGAATTTGATGCTCAGCTTCCCGGACGTGTTCCTCCGTGATCTTCGCCTCGCCACCGGCCATTGCCTCGTTTTCAGCGATGTCAGCAGCTTTCCGTAATAGACGGAGTGCCTGCCGAGCAGACCCTGAGTCCTGTGCCGAGAACGCCGCACATAGCGGGATTACATCTGACTCAAGAACATCGCTGTGAAGTGCGATATCAGCACGTTGTCGAAGAATGTTTCGCAGTTCATTCGCATCATAGGGAGGAAAGAGAATCTCCTCTTCACAAAGCGTATCTTTCACCTTCGGAGACAGATTTTCTCGGAACTTGAAATCGTTCGAGATGCCGATAACACCGATTTTCACATCGAGATCCAGCTGAGACCGTGCTCGCGGGAGTTCATATAGGATATCGTCATCTGAGCCGATATTATCGATTTCGTCGAGGACAACGAGAATCGTCCCTCCAATCGACTCGAGGTCGTTGTAGAGTTCGTTGAAAATGCGTTTCTGTTGGTAACCAGTCTCGCTCATCGGTTCCCGTGAGGATGAGACAGTAGTGAGAGGGTGTGACGGTGAACGAATCTCGTTTACGAGATTGACCGCTACCTGATAAGAAGTAGTGCAGCCAGTACAGTTGAGTTCGATAACGTTGAGATCAACGTCATCGTACTCTTCGGCGGATTTCTGCAGTTCCTCGAGAAGATCGTGCGTAGCAGCGGTCTTCCCGACGCCGGTAACGCCATAGAGAAAGACATTGTTCGGTTGCCAGCCCTGAATGACGGGACGGAGAGCCGCCGCATATTCGTCGAGTTCTTCGTCCCGCTCTTCGAGTGTCTCTGGTTGGTAATCATCCCGGAGGACGTCTTTGTCCTGGAGGATGAACGATTCTCGATTGAATCGGCCCATACTCGGACTCAAGACGAAGAACCGCTATAAAACCACGGGTTCCAGTATCACCACTAACCCACCACTAGAACCAGTTCTGCCAGTATTGCGTCTGCTTATAGAACACACACACTCCACTATTGCCAGTAAACCTTCGTAACAACTGGAGGGGGTCAACGACCTCCTCTCTAGATAGCGACACTCTTAATACAATATACATTCAACCAGACCCGCACTAGCGAAAATTCAGCCAGCTGTAGTAGGTCTAAATAACAGTAACTAGACTAGAGGCGTGATAGTTTCTGCCCTCCCGTTCATTCTCTCCTCGTTACTGGCAATAGTGGAGTGAGAGAGGTACTTAAACAGCGATATTATTGGCAATACTGGCAACACCGGTCGCCTTCTCTCTGCTATCATAGTTGCCTTCCCGGTATTCCAGTCGAAATCCACCATTAACAGTCAAGGGCTCTTTGACATCCTCCCCACCGTGAACAGTGGATTCCTCCGTGGAGCGTCGGGCCATTCCGTCTGCCCCGAAGGCAGCTTCCTCTCCCCGCGTGGAGAGTACGTTGTTCACATACTCAGGTGGAAGTGCCGGCAGTCGGGAAGACGACCGGTTCTGGAGCGAGAAAGTTCTCTGTATCAATTTGCTCGGCAGTCCCGAGTACCGCAACGCCGATGGGCTGGGGCTAGCAGGCGACTACGAATTCGAATACGACCCAAAGCAGGGCCATCTCTCCGAGTTTCTCTGATTCTTCGATCCGCTGTCGAGCCGGACTGGCTAGTACAGCACTAGGTTTATACTGCTCGGAGCACTTCCTTCATGTATGAGCCTCGAAGAGACGGTCGACTACCTCGCTGAGGAACTTGACCTCGAGCGAAGTGACCACGTCCGAGAGGTCGGTCAGTCGGTCGCAGAGCTTCGCGACTGATCAAAATAGGTCTCTGAAATCCCGTTCGATGTGCCCAGATTCCAGATAGTCGATGAACTCCTGCTTTGTCGGCCCCGCTTTCTTGAGGAGATCGTTTCGCTCTGCGCGCTCCAAGACTGCACGAGCAAACTCCGTACAGTGGCCTTCGTGCCGAGTGGCGTACGTCGATAGTGCGTCACGCCAGTGCATATCCAGCTCGAACTCGTCTAACTGAATCTGAATCCCGTCTTTTCGCTCCACAAGGTCGACGCCAAGCTCTTGCAGTTGCTTGAATCGAATGTTGTTCCGGCGAACAGTGATGAGGCGCTTCGAGTCGACGATATAGGGATCAACCCACTCCTGCCAGGTTTCATCATCGAGGTGAGTGCGAGGCATTTCGAAATCTGGCTCTACACTCTCGATACAGAACTGCAGCATTGCAATCCCCGTTCGATGATTCGCATTCGGCAGCGAATGTCGGAGAATGAGATTCGACATCACCTCGCCGGCGAC
Source organism: Halopelagius fulvigenes (assembly GCF_055398025.1). Lineage (NCBI taxonomy): Archaea > Methanobacteriati > Methanobacteriota > Halobacteria > Halobacteriales > Haloferacaceae > Halopelagius > Halopelagius fulvigenes. Next base: position 69,546 of record NZ_AP043847.1, read on the forward strand.
CTGTGGAAGTGGTGTTCCCCACGAGACGTGGTCGAGTACCTGCCGAATCTTTTGTGGTTCAAATTCCTTGTAGAGGCGGAACTCTTCTTTTTCTCCCACGTCTACAGCTGCTTCGAGCAATTCCACTAATCGAAACGCGACGACTTGCCCCTCACGGGGGAGCTCGGCGATTCGGTCGCTGAGCCACTTCTGGTTGAAGTCAATCTCGTTTGCGTCTTTGATCTCCGTGTCGCTCTCATAGAGGGCGTAGACGGGGGTATCAAACGGATAGCCGATGAGCTTCGTCGCGTTGTCCGAATCCTTACGACGGGAAAGGATCTCAGATTGAGAAGCCGAGCTATACTTTAGCGAGAAGTTCTCGGCTTGGGGATGGTGATAGTAGACGAGACGGGTCATCTGTGCAGAAGGGTTGGTGATACGTGCTTAAATCAACTCGGCGTTCGTGCTATCTGGGGCCCTGGCACTGCTTTGTCTTGGTATTACAGGTATCTGGGAAATTGAGGGATGCTTCGATGTGGAATTACTGAAAGGTCAGCCAGCATCCTGGAAACGATGAGAACGAACAAAACGAACGGAACGAATAGGATGAGCCGAACGAGAGTGATGAACGGAATTCCACTAACGAACTGGTTTGCGCACGGTCGAATCCATAGACTCGTTGATTGAAACGAAGGAAACGAACGTAACGAAGGCAGTGATGATAACGATTGAGTTATCTTCAACGAGCGGAACGAACAGTTGGTTTTAACATCGTAGTAATCCTCTCACCGAGTGAAACAACCTCACTGAACGAACGAACAGAACGAGCAAAACGAACGAAACGAATTAATTGAGAGGAACGAAGGATATGACCGACACAGACACCACACGAATCACCGTGGCGAATCAGAAGGGAGGCGCGGGGAAGACGACCGACGTCATTCACACCGGCGGGGCGCTTGCCGCCCGGGACCACGACGTCCTCCTGGTCGACATCGACTATCACGGAGGACTCACCTGTTCGCTCGGCTACAACGATCTATACTACGACACCGACCGCACAACGCTATTCGACGTCCTCGATTTCGATCAGATGGAGTCGGTGAACGACATTATCGTCGAGCACGAGGAGTTCGACATCCTCCCCGCGAGTGAGAAGCTCGCGAACAACAAGAACATCCAGACGCTCCTGGAAGCGCCAAAGAGCAGGGAACGGCTGGGGATGACACTCGACGAACTCGACAAGGACTATGACTACATCATCGTGGACACACCGCCTTCCCTGAACGTCCTCACTGATAACGCCCTCGTCGCGACCGGCAACGTCGTCATCCCCGTCATCCCCGAGAAACTCAACGCAAACAGCCTCCAGATTTTCGCGAAGCAGCTAGGCTCACTCGAACAGGCGTACGGTGACATCAACCGTCTCGCAATTGTCTGCAATCGTGTTGAGCAGAACGCGGAGCACCGCAAGACTATCGAGGAGATCAACTCGGCGTATTCGCTCCCTGTCTTCGAAATCCCGAAGCGGACTGACCTCTCCCAGTCCATCGGTGAAGGCGTGTCCGTCTTCGGCTTTGGTAAGGAGAATAAGCGCGTGGAGGATGCTCGCGAGTTGTTCAACGAGATTGCCGACCTGTTCGACGAGACGTTTGAGAAGCCCGCTCCTCAGGAGGTAGAAGCATGACCGACGGCTGGGGAGATGCCTCCGGCATCGAGGGTAACTACGAAGATGAGGACGATGAGGGCGATTCCAGCGAAGTGAGTGAGGTGAACGAACCGGAGGAACCCCGTTCGTCGACTGAAACGCCTGAATCGAACGCAACGATTGAAACGAACGGAACGAACGAAACGAACAAAACGAAGACGAATATCAAGGACGAATGGAACGGGCGGACTATCTACATTCCGGACGACATCCTCGGTGATATGGAGGATACGTACCTCGAGTCCCAGTTGAAACTCCGAAAAGCCGGTCGGGACGAGTTCAAGAAGAACCGCCATTTCTACCCGCTCCTTGTGCAGTTTGGGCTTGAGGCGCTCTCCGAGGCGGATGCTGATGAAATCCGGACACGGCTTTCCAAACTCGGCGACGAATAGCAGCGGTGAGCGCCGGAATTACAGTTTGGCTCGATTTTGGTGCCGAGGGTAATTCTCTGGTGGAGTCCCGGCCGAGAATTTATATAGCGGAATACAATATGCGGATACTCTACTGTACGATACTCGGCCATATGAGATTCTACACATAGAAATTCAATGATATCTCTGGTTTTGGAAGTGATCCGGATTCTGCCTGTAATCACGATCACGTCCACGCTCCCTGACACCGTCGAGTAAGCACGAATGCTGCAACCACTTCACGACGCTACTTCACTCGATTCCGAGTATACGCTAGTTCTCCTCAGCTGAGGTCGGGCGATAGCAAAGGACCAAGCTCGATATAGGACTAATGACATCAATCTATATTGAGACAAAGCACGAACTGTGTAGTATGACCGAAGACGAATCGAATTCCGGGGACCTGATGGAACGCCAGACCACGGGCGAAGACCGCGTGCGGATGACCGCCCGGCAGCTATCGGAGCCGCGGACGGCCAACTGGATCGCCTCCGAAGCGGGCTAGTCACACGAGCCGACCAAGCGCGTCCTCGAACGCCTCGTCGACGATGGCATCCTCCATCGTGACGAAAGCGGGACTCACACGACGTATTACCCTGATTACCGCCGCCAAGCGATCCAAGAAGCGATACAACTTCGAGACAGCGGGCATACTGTCGAGGAGCTTACAGGCCGTCTCGCCGATATGAAGACGCAGATCCGCGACTGGGAGGATGAATTCGATGTCGAATCACCGAACCAGCTTCGCGGGACGCTCGCTGACGAGTCCCTCGACGCTGACGAGGAAGACCGTCGCCGTGAGATTGCCCGCGAGTGGGAGCACCTTCAGCGGCGTATCCAGATCGTTGGCTTCGCCATCCGCGAATGGGACTTCCTCGCTCCGACGACAGAGCCTGCCGAGGCCAGCAGCTAACGGATGTCGGTCCCACATCCAGGTGGTGATCCGAACGCGAACCTCTACGCCCAGCTAAAGCGAGACGTCCTCGACCGTATTCCACAGATCACGGCCGTCGAGCACGTTCCTGACGATATCGAGGCCAGGCAACTGCGAGCGATTTTCGATCCAGCTCGCCTGGATCCCCGACAGGCCCTGATTCGCCGGAACTGACCGTCAAGTGGTATCGACAGGACCCACACGATTGGTTCCGTATCAACTATACCGACCCGAACACGGGCTTTCACGCTGGCTGGCATCAGGACGAGGACCATCCCGATCTTGGACGGGCGCATTTCCAGTACTTGACGCCGATGAGGAGGATCGCTGGGGGATCTCATTCGAACATGAGACCCCCTCCGGCCATGTTGCGGAGCATCTGGACGGGGCGTGAATCGTGGTCGAGTTCCGCGCGGGCGTCTCCCACCACCCGCCGGATGACGCGCGCCGACGACTGCCCCGGTAGGCATCAATTATAATCAAAATTGAATACATCCTTAATCTAGCAGTCAAAGTATGTCGCCAGTTTGAAACCGAGCTCGAGCGACGAGTCGTATCGGTTTCCTTCAATTGCATTGATCGTCTGTCGCGAGACATCAACTTCAGTTGCCAGTTCCTTCTGAGTAAGGCCCCGCTTTGCCCGCCAGATCTTTCAGTGTGTTATCCATAGGTGCTCCAGTCACACCCATCGTTTGAATAGGACCTGACTTGCTCCCTGAAGCAAAAACCCTCCCACACCGAGCAACGCAAACCATCCTTCCGGCAGTCTCACATCGGTGAAGAACTCGATACTCCAAATCGCCCAGATAGTCGACAGGAGGATCCAGAAGACAACCCATCCCGATCGATAGCGGATTTCCATCTGCCGTTCGTCATAATCACCCTCACTAGCGAGTATCCTCTCGAACCAGAGTCGGCCGCTGCTAATGAGAACAGCACCAACGATGGCGAGCACCACAATGAGGTCCGTGGTCACCCGTGACTCAAGTGCTGCTGGGACAAACGTAATCAGGAGGGTGCCGATTCCAAGGATTGCAATTGCACCAACTCGTTGGATAGAATGCACGATATGGGACGTATATAATTTACAATATATTAAGTATTTTCCTTTCGTTAAATGGCCACGACAGAATGATTGTGTTCTGTTGGGATCATTTCAGCGCTCGATCTTACAGTGCCCTGTCAGCAGTGTGGGATCAGGAAATGCGAGATTTTCATAAGAGAGTGTATCTCGCATGCTGAACTCACCAAGTCGATGACCTATGGCACGAGAAATCTGAGATCAATGACAATCCTACATCACTTGTTCGTTGTATTCGGGAGATCATATGAGTAGATGTCCCTACATGCGTTGGCTTACTACTTATATTATTGACAAGCTATGCAAGTCCTTTCAAAGTTCCTGCAACATCTTTCCAATAACCAAACACACCAGGTGCCTACACAAGCTATGAGACAGGGAAGACAGCTCTTAACCGTGCCACAGGCGGAACAGGCCGATAAACAAACGACATTGTAGTTCGTGCATTTTCTATGATGGAGCCAGCCGCTAGAAATAGCAGAGCACCCGGAACAATGCGACATCGTGGTGAAATCAGACTGCGGTTTCGTCAGCTTTCCGTTAGCACTCAATTGTGAAAGCTCAAGACGTGCATCTTCTACTGTTTCACCCTTAATCTTCCAACGGGTTGCTTTTGTTTTTATTCCACCCTCGACCTTACTGAATTCTCTCCACCAAATCGCCTCATTGTCGGTTGCATAGGCCAGCGCAGTCATTTCGTTCCCATTTTCAAGCGTATGCCGCACTCCAGAGACAAAAATGTCGTCTTTGGCGAGATCGTCCACACTGTTCTCTTTTGCGACTTGAGGGGAGTTTCGGGTAATGATCCCCCCACTCGCCGAACTACTATGAGACGCTTCTACTACTGTCCCAGTTTGCACTGTCTCTCGCATCGTCGCGTCCATGATGTTTGCGACATCTTCCTGTTCCGTGACCTTGCGTGCTAGTTGATCCAACTCGTCGACAGGGATCGCTTCTCTACTTTTAGAGGGGGATTGCTCAGGGGGAGCGGCCTGCGCTGTTGAGGGGGAGACACTGCCAGTAATAGCAACCCCTCCCGCTCCGCTGAGAGCCCTGACGAAGCTGCGTCGGTTGATCGAGTCAGTGCCTTCCTCGTTTTCGTCCACTCTGTGTTCTTCGGACATCGCAGTTCGACCTACACTCGTCCGCATATTTACCTTACTGCGTGGGCGATTTCCTCCCCAGTGAGCAACTACCTACTGGTGAGCATCTGCCCAGCCTCTGGATAAGTGTTTACCTAGTAGGTTTCTACTCACCACCTTAGCCAGTGCCCACATAGCGCGCAACTGCTCAGCAGATAAAGTGAAACCTACGACGTCTGTAGTCTACTATAATGTCAGTCATTGATCGCCTTCATCAACCTGAATATACCGGCGAGAATCGCTGTATCCCATGTACTTCCGTCAATATCGCTATCGCGGCAGCAGGCAGTGCTCTGGCTGCCAAACTCACATCACGACGACTTGGCAGTATGGCGTTCATCACCTCTCTCGGAACTATCTACCTTCGTGGCTATCTCGTTCCTGGCACGCCCACGCTCACGAAACGTTACTTCCCTGAGCGCGTCCTCCGATGGTTCGACAAGGATATCACTACGGCGGCGATGACAGACGAGACCGTCGAGATCGACCCTGAGCAGATACTCCTCAACGCTGGTGCGGTCGAACCATGTCGTGAAGGAATCGACCTCTGTCTCACCACGGACTTTCAGGAAGCATGGCGCGAACGCCTCCATACTGCCCGCGCACACGACCTTGGCGAGGACCACCTCATGGGTGCGCTCGGTGTCTCGACTACAGACGACCAAATCACAGTGGAGCAACACGGCGAATCGTTCGTCGCCCATACCGACGATGCTGTCATTGGACAATGGGGTTCACAGGCTGCGGCCGTCGCCGATGTGACCGCTGCGACCGAACTCAGCGAACGCTTCTCCGACTGGCAGAACCTCGCTCCTGCTGAGATCGCGCGCGTACTGATGAGCCTCCGCATCTTCATTGAACAGTGCCCTGACTGCGACGGTCCCGTACAGGTAGAGGAGGAAGTCGTTGAGTCGTGCTGTCGGTCGCATGATGTGGTCGTCTCGGCCTGTCAAGACTGTGATGCTCGTCTATTCGAAATAGAAGGGATGATATCGTCATAGGCGACGATCTGGAGCAGCCGAATCAGTCCGCTCAAGCTATATACCGTGTAAACTGGCAAGAGATTCACTCAGCGTGTAGGTCTCGATGGTCGGGCCTGCGTCGGCGGTGACGCGGGCGACTCGGTTCTGTGATCGGTCGCCGGTTTCGTGGCTGAATGGTGCATGAGTGTGCGAGAAAGGCGTCTTCGATAAAGACCTGATGCGCCGAATCGATTGGAGGACCGAATGCATGTTGCCGCTTTGTTCAATAGACATACTTCAGAATCCCGACACAGAATATATAGTTGATATGGCGTTACAATCCTATTCTTGTAACGATAGAATTCATCAGTGGGAATACTAGGTTCCAGCGCGGTCAGAATATTTTGTCGATATGAGATCTGGATTGACCTAAGCATAGAACTTTAGCTCCGAGATAGTGGACCAAATCTCGGTGGGTGACAATCTACGCCCGTCAGACACCGGAGACGGGACATGATTGACCACTTGACCCAGTTCTCGAAAACCGTCAACCAGTCTCTATTCCAGTGCCGACTACAAGCAGTACCGAGCCACTCGTAGGAGCTTCTTATGCATAATGTGGTCGCATTCGCTGTTTGAGTCACACGGAATATCTATACTGTGTACGGGCTAGGCTGAGGTTCGGAGATTAAGGCGTATGGTTGATGCTGGCACGGTCTCCGAGAGGTTCGGTGGGGAATAAGTCGTAGACGACGGTTGCTCGCGAGTTGGGATGTCCGTGTCAAGGGAAGACACGAAGATGTACGGACCACATGGCGACACGTATCTGAGGACAGTTAAACAGTTCAAGCCAAGAGGGCTGATCAACGCGTTCCACAACGCAACAGAGCAGTTACTCTGGCCGATCCAGAATAAGTCGTCGTTTCGTCGCCCGGTCACCGCAGCGATAGACATCACGACGGTTCGATACTACGGCGACGTCGATGGAATGCCGATGGTAAGCGGGACAATGAACCACGAGGAAAGAGCATTCAAGTTCGCTACACTGTGTGTCGTTGGTCGGAACGTTCCTCTTGTTCTCGCAATCGAGCCAGTTCGAGAGAGTCCACCGTGGGATGACAACCCCGCGGCGTCAGGAAACGGGAGAACGGTGTTCTCGACAAATATGCGAGTGAGCGCGGATGAAGCTGAGGCAGTCTGCTGTCGGTACAGTTCACGGTGGCAGATCGAGAATGGGTATAAGTCGATCAAGAACGATTTCCTCGCGAAGACATCGTCGAAGGATTACCGCGTCCGGCTGTTTTACTTTGTGTTCGCGGTCCTCCTCCACAATATCTGGAGGGTCACTGACTTTCTGCTTAGCGCTGCTGTCACTGGAGAAATGGACTATGCACCAGTGTTGACTGGTGGAGAGTGTGTCGAGATTGTCTCCTCGGGGATTCCACCTCCCAACTGAACAGGATCAATCTCGGGTCGCCCGTTGTGAGTGGTGACACTGTCAACAGTAGCCGTTTCTGCTCCGATTTTCTGGAGATCTGGTGCAGTGCCGAGTGAGTAGTGGATTGTTGCTTACTGTCGCCGCCATAGTTCAGTCTCTTCTCGGAGGAATCGGGCCAGAATCTTTCCATCCTCCGAATCTTCTCTGCGAGGATATTGAAATCCTATATAGCGGTATTTGGTGTATTAGAATCGTGTGACGTGGGAATATGCTGATTTCGTGGGATTGGGGGTCTGTGCTTGGCGTT